>NZ_JBPVIS010000006.1:0-398256 GCF_051660965.1 Vibrio glycogenivorans
GTATCTTCAACCCTATACCTATAGACGGGTCAACTGCCAATTTCACCTTCTTTTTGATGAGGAATACCGGAGGCTAACCAAAAAGCTCATTAGCCAAAGGGGAAACACAAAAATGCCCCTTTTTGTGTCAGTGCCATTCAATCTCACAAATCACAGCAAGTTGGTTTGCCTTACTTATACTTATTCGACGTGCTTCTTTAGCTGTTTATTTATCAACCGAAGCCCCATAATTATGTGCCATTCGTCACAGTTGGTTGTCTCTTATTTATGTTGTTGATTTGTATGACTTACCTTCCAAAAGATGTGTGTAATGATAGTTGGTTTGATTAGAAGCAAGCTACTCGTGCCTAATGACGATGAATTTGATGTACTAAGCGAATGAAGTGCTGAAATAGTTCATGTGTGAGAACCAAGGAAGGCCTCTGAATTTTGGCTTTGTTTTTACATTTGTGATTACGGTGGCGTGCTTGAGTTTAATGTAATGGTCAGCAATTCAGTTTTAGAGGAGGTATCAAATTGTTCAAAGATTACTTTTGGCATTTACTGACAGTTGTGTTTGCACTAATTTTTGTTGTATTAGCGTATTTTCATTCACTTCAAATGAGCGATCTAGAAGTGTATCGTGCATCCACGCTAATCAAATTTGAATTTGCTACCATGCTTCTCACCGTTGCTTGCTCGCTCATAGTGCTTTGGCGAGCGATACGCGCATTATTTCGGTGTTTGTGGTTGCAATTCTCTGTCGGCTCAATTTCTATGATATGTACATGTTGTTTAGTTGGCCTAGGCCTGCTCATCGATGCGGAAACCCTCATCTACATGACGTAGGTATACATGTACAATGTGCGGCATGAAACACAGTTTTGCCCCATTATGGTTTATCGACTTTAAATCACTAGCACGTGCCTGTCGTGTTTTGCCCAAGATTTTTTTATGGATAAAACACACAAAAAACAGCCCACCAATCGATATTATTTGAGATATCTCATAACACTATAGCTAAGGGGCTATTATGTGTTACTTATTGATATTTAATAACTTTAACCTTTAAGGGTTGATCTAAATCACACCACTCATACGCAATAGCATTATCTGCAACCAAATGTACAATTTTGTAAGTTATCATTACCGATAACTCCTTAACCTGACCTTCTGTTGGGTTTAGTTGTGGATAGATAATGTCGTGAGACACTATTCGATGTAGTAACCAAGGAAGGCCATGGAACGGTGGTTTTAATCCCACCGGCAGTATTCATGTTTATGCCTCTAGGCGACAAGGAAGGCGCTGATGGTATTGAAGGGATATCACCGACCTCTCACTCCATTCTGCCGGCAACAGCAAAAATGGAGCGCATCTCGCTCTGCTAAGTCACCTTGCCGCCTTAAATCAGACAAACCCCATTGGGGAATTCTGAGAACAAGCATCTCTGGTGCGAGTTCGAGGCTCCAGCCGGAGATTAAATAAATTTAAGGATAATAAGGTGAAGACTATGAAAATGAGAACAAAATCAACATTAGCGTTATTTGCAGCGGCACTCTTCACAGGCGCGGCGGTTGCTGAGGAAGTTCGTACTCCAGTTGCTCAAGAGGACTACCAAGATTTTATGGTGGCTCTGAAGATTAACTTGGTGAATGGATTCGGAACAGTAACATGTGGTGGTGCGCTATTGGGTGAGAATTATATTCTTACTGCAACGCACTGCATGGTTGGCTGGGATGAAAACCCAATTGAGATTACTCAAGGCCTTAGCCGAAGTAACCCCGCCGCTAAGCATTACCGTAATGTGGAGCATATTCCATCCTTTAGTGGGAACTCAGAGGCTGATGCCTTGCTGCTAGAATGGTCATTCCATGACTCTGTGGTTGCGCCCATTTGGAACAGTAATGGATTTGAGGGTGAACTTCATGTGCATAACGTGCATCTATACAGAGACGGAGTGATTGATGATTATCGTAGCTATGGTGATGCATTTTTGGGCAATAACGTCCATAAAGATCTGAGCTTACTTAAGTTGGACGAGCCTATTCCACATAAGGACTCTGCCCTGATATTCCAAACCTTTAACGGTGTTGACGACCACCTGCAGTTGGGTGATGAATTCACCTTTCGTGGGTGGGGTACACTTGATTCAACCGGGACTACTTCTGATGAATTGATGGAATTCACTTCAATTCTGATGATGAAACCCCATATCGTCTACGAGTGGGTTGATACGGGATACTTGGATATTATGGGTGACCCATTGAAAGTGCCTGAGCCATGTACTCTTGAGTCAGAAAAGTGTTACTACAACCCGGGACACAAAAACCTTTACTACAACGCTAAGGTTTCTGTTAAGCCTGGCGATTCTGGTACGCCACTTGTTCACAATGGTGCGATTATTGGTGTGATTAGCTCTAACACTATGGGCGCGCAAGACGGTTCAAAACTTCGTAGTGAAGTGATCAGTTTTGATGCGTACACCGATTGGTTTGTTCGTGCCATTGATGGTCTTTTGTTCCCATCAGAAGTGAGCATTGATATCGATGAAGCTGACTCAGCGACATTTGTCGTGCAAAACTTTTCTAAAGAGACAATTGATACTTACCTAAATAGCGAAAGTATTGATGGTGTTTTCACGGTAGTTGAAGATTGTGGCCTTCTAGTTTCAAAAGATGGCTGTCATGTAACAATTGAGGTTTCAAGTGATTTCGAGCTTGATAATTCAGTTCAAACATACGCTATTCAATTGACAGATTCTTACTTCGTTCAACTTAGTCTTACTGGTAGTGTTCAAGGTAAACCAGGTACACCAATCCTTCCACCTGAAGGTGGTGACGATGGTTCCAATAACGGCACTGATAAAGAGGAAGAAGAGCCAGAAGAAGAACTGAAACCAGGTACGCCTGGTGAAGGTGGCAATGATAGCCAAGACTCTAGTGGTTCTAAGTCGGGTGGTTCCATTTCATTCGGGTTTATGATGGCACTAGCATTCGTTGGTCTACGCCGATTTACATTCAATAAATAATTTGTTGGGGAGTACATTTTTGCTCCCTTCCTTCACAATTTCTTTCCCTGAGAACATTGTTAAGCAGAGTTCTGTTGAGTAGCTCACTACAAACATTTTCGCCATACAAAAGATTATTCGTCAACTAACGAATTAAGTATTTGCCCTAACAAGGTTTTGTCCAGAACCTTGCTGACTGAGGTTCTGGCACAGTTGTGATCACCAAGCGAATCTGTCGTATGCTTATTACCAAGCGATTTTGTCGTTAAGCTAATTACCAAGGGAAAGTGACGGAACGGATTAGCGTACCTTTTAAAGTAATCAAAACCAGCTTTAAAGGGTGCTAAGGATGTTCTACATGGATTCAAAGTCTCAGTTTACTATCGATATCATTAGCAAAGTTATTGATGGCAAAATCACTATCAATAGCGCAACTCAATTGCTGCAGAAATCACGAAGGACCGTTGAGCGTTACTTGAGCCGGTATCGCAAAGAAGGTATTCGATTCGTGATTCATGGCAATACGGGTCGTGCTCCCATCAATAAAATCCCTGACTCACTCAAGAAGGAGGTCCAGCGCCTCATTCAAATCAAGTACTACGACTTCAATCTTCAACACCTCTCAGAGCTTCTGGAGAAGAATGAAGGGCTGTCGATTAAGCGTGAGACCTTGCGCTCTTGGGCACACGATATTCATCATGTTAAACGCGCTAAGCGCCGTCGTAGCCGGGTTAGAAAGTATCGTCAGCGGATGCCTTCACCTGGGCTGATGCTGCAAATGGATGGTAGTCCGCATCGCTGGTTCGGTAATGAACGGTCGTGTTTAATTGCTATCGTTGATGATGCGACCAGTGATATCCATGCGCAGTTCTTCCGCTCTGAAACCACCGAAGGCTGCATGAAAGTGATGCGGGCCTATATTGAGAAGCGTGGGGTGTTTAAGACCCTGTATGTGGATAGAGCCGGTATCTTTGGTGGTCCAAAGCGCAGTAACTTCTCGCAAATGCAGCGTGCATGTGAGGAGCTCGGTATCGAGATTATCTTCGCCAACTCACCCCAAGGTAAAGGGCGGATAGAACGCGCCTTCGACACCTTCCAGGACCGTCTTGTGCCGGAGCTGCGGCTGAACAACATCACCGATATGGACGGCGCTAATCGCTATTTACACGAGGAGTTTATTCCCAATTACTGGACTAAGAATGTCATGGTGATGGCCGCCAGCTCAAGCACCGCGTTTAAACCCGTGCCGCCTGACTTGGACCTCAATAGTATCTGTGTGCAGAAAGAGTATCGCACGATACGCCGTGACCACACCTTCAGCTTCGACAGCAAAATGTACGTCATCGACTCTCCAGTACGTTACTCCATCGAGAACCAAAAGGTCGAAATCCGCTGCCAGTTCGACGGCTCGTTCTCAGCGTACTTCGGGCATCGTCGCCTCGATATCACCGAACTGGTTGAGCCGCGTAAGTGTCAAGAGTATGGCAAAGAGGTCCAGCGCAAAATCGAGGCGCTTGAGCTGGTTGCCGAGGTCGGTAGTGTCAGCAAAGCTGCTCGTATCTTAGGGTGCTCACGTCAAACGTTGTATACCTATCAGCAAATTATGGAAGAGGAAGGTCCATTGGGTCTCAAGCGGGTTAATAAACCGCTCAATCGCAGTAAAAACCGTATTCCAGAAGCGAGTGAAAATAGGATCATCGAGCTGACCTTATTGAATCCACATCATACGTCCATACAGCTGATGAAATTACTCAAACAAGAGGATATCACCGTGAGCATCACGACTATCCAAAAAATCTGGAAGAGAGAAGCACTCAATACTCGTGAGCTGAGAATAGAACGGTCTCAATCGGTGAATATCGATGTGTGACGCGAGTAAGCTAAAATAAAAGAGCATGACAGAATCGGTTGGTATTTATCCCGCCACGCTTCCTTGGTAATCACATGAGGTTCTGGCACAGTTTTACCCCATTGTTTGTTATGGCCTGCGTACCAAGGTAAGACGATAGCATGTTTTAGATTGAGATTTTCTAATGTGAATATTTAGCTAAACGTCTTTTTACTTAGCTTACGATTTTGAGCTTACTCGATGTTAGTGTGTTGAGTTACGGTATTGGATCGGGGTCATGCCTGTTTTAGCTTTAAACAACTTTGACAGGTGCTGCGGATATTCAAAGCCAAGTCCATAAGCGATTTGGCTAACTTGCATATTGGTACTTAGCAGGGCGTTTTTAATTCGCTCAATCACATGATCCTGGATGTACTGCTGAGCATTACGTCCGGTAGCATTTTTTACCATATCACTCAGATAGTTACTCGACATGCACATAGCTTGGCTTACGTATTTTACTGTCGGTAACCCGCTTTCTGCCGTTTTATCTGATTCAAAATAGTCGCGCAAGATAACATCGACCCTCTCCATCAAATCAAGGTTGTGATTTTGGCGGATGATAAATTGGCGCTCATAAAACCGAGTGCAGTAATTTAGCATCAGCTCTATATTTGAGACGATGAGTTTTTGCGTGTGCTTATCTATATTCTGGCTGTATTCTTCTTCTATCTGGCTGACCAGCTCACCCAATATCCGCTTTTCTCGTTCTGAGACATGAAGGGCTTCGTGGAGGTCATAAGAAAAAAAGGAATAGCTTTCCATTTGACTGGCAAGCCCTGAACGACGGATCAAATCAGGGTGGAAGAGTAGAGCCCATCCTGTTTCATTTTCGACACTTTCGGTGTTGGCGTACTGTTGTGCCTGGCCCGGTTTGGTGAAAACCATACTGCCTTGGCCATAGTCATAGTGATTTCGGCCATAGGTGATATCGCCCTTAATGCCCGATTTTAACGCTATCTGGTAGAAGTCATATACATAGGTAAAATCGCCATAATCGTACCCTGTGACTCTGTCGTTAATCTTGATGAGTGACACCAAAGGATGCATGGGTGATGGTAATCCAAGCGCCTGATGAATTTGAGCGATGGATTTGATATGGATTATGTCTGACATAGCTTGCCTAGTACTCTGATATTCATGCGCTTAGTGTAAAGCTAGCACGCGCAGCTTAAGCGCTCTTGCCATTTTTTCATATTGCTTTTGGGTATGGGTATGACCCCAGAAATTGACCCAGAGCCCAGTATAGTGTTCATCTACTGTGAACTTTGTACCGGCCCCATGGGGTAGCAAGCGATAGTGTTGATCAAACGTAATGATCCCCCAATAACCACCTTTATGGTTCAGATATGTCATCGGTTCGATAGCTTGGACTCTGGAGGTAATATTCGCTGCCTTTTCGTCGGTTTCCTGAAAACGGTATGTTACCGAATTACCGATCGCTAGGGATCCTTCCACAAGAGTGATTGCAGGGTTCCACTCTTGGTAGCGCTCAATATCGACCAAGACTTGCCACACATTTTCAGGTGCGCTTGGAATGATAATTTCTGTATGTACTGATTTTGAGCCAAGCATGGCACTGAATGACATGCTGGCTGCTAACAAGGCTTGAGAGCTTAATAATGGCATGACGACCTCCAGAGTCAGGGGGGAATTTATCGCACCATAAAATCAATAATTTTGTCGAACGCTCTATCGCTCAAGAAACGGCGCATCAATAGTGTTGTGGTAGAAAACTTACCAGCTGCATAACGGGTTTTTGGTTTGGGGCTGGCAATGATCTCTTGTACTACTTTAGAAATCACCGAGGTTGGTGAGCCGGCACCGTCTTTTCCTGATTCTTTCAGGCTTAAATTGGCAACGCGTTTTGCGAGATCTTGATAAGGCCCTTGCCCCGAGTTACCAAGAACCTGCTTGGACATCACTTCAGGAAACTCAGTCTTGATGGCTCCCGGTTCCAATACCACGACATTAATGCCCTTTGGCTCAAGCTCAAGCCTTAAACAGTCGGTAAAGCCTTCAATGGCATGCTTACTGGCATGGTACCAAGCTCCCATTGGCGCATAGATTTTTCCACCAATGGAAGAGGTATTAATGATGGTGCCTGACTTGGCATCCCGCATATACGGCGTGACCAACTGAGTTAAGCGGGCAAGGCCAAATACATTGACATCAAACTGGTATTTGGCATCTTCTAGGCTAGTTTCCTCCACTGAGCCATAAAGGCCATAACCGGCATTGTTCCATAGCACATCGATACGGCCACGCTCTGCGATGATTTGGTCGACACAGCGGACAATGTCATCATCATTTGCTATATCGAGTTTTATGACTTTGCCACCCAAGAGTTTGAGGTCTTCCATTTCTTCAACACGGCGTGCCGCGCAATAGACAATGTGCCCTTGGTTGATTAGATCTAGGGCGGTATCTTTACCCATTCCTGATGATGCACCAGTGATCAAAATGACTTTTGGTGAGGTTACTTTAACCATGTTTGTTTTTCCGTTTCTTTTTAAAATATAACGCTTTTTTGATTAGCGGACAGAAGGCATATGCTTGTTAAAATAGGCACTGAGGTGCTGTGGAGATTCACCCATCCAGTCGTAAGCGGCTGCACGGTTTTTGTCTAAATCCAGCATCATCATTTATTTGTCACCACCAAGAAGCTGGTAATACTCGTTAACAGCTGCAAGCTTGGTCCAGGGATCATTTTTGTTTTGGATAACGAGCGTTGGCACCTTGATGTTTGGGACAAATTCGAAGAAGGATCCTGATAGATCTGCACCTCCTCGCTTGATGTTGTACTGGTTGACGCGTTTGGTAAGAAAATCAGGTATGCCCATTGCACTCATATAATCTAGGTAACGCAGTGGTTGAACCGAGATCAGGGCCTTGATGTTTGGGTAGTTTTGTAAACCGTGCTCAAGGCCGTAAGCAAATGCGGTGGAGCTGGTACCCATACAGATACTAAGTAAGCCAATATCGCTGTTTTTATAGGTAGGATGAGTAGATATATAGTCAACGGCTGCTACTACATCGTGTGACTCTTCGCAGCCCCAGGCGATGTATTCACTCACGCCTTTGCCGCTGTTGCCATGGTTTCTCAAGTCATACATCAATACACTGTAGCCTTGTTCAACAAGATGTTTGGCTTGCCTTAAAAAAGCGATATTCTTTTTGTAGAGCTTGATCATTCCTTTACCGTCGGGAGTAAAACCCGCTCGGCTGCACTGTACGCCAAAGTGTGATTGGATAATGACTTTATCTGAGCCCCCTTCAATTAACCAGCCGGAGAGCTCCACCCCGTCCCGAGTAGTAAGTGTGACGTCTTGGTACTTCAAGCCATATTGCTCTGGCGTTTCGAATACAGGTGACTGACCGCTTTTAGTCATCATATCTGCTAGGTATTTGGTGATCATAACCCACTCCTTTAACGCAATGCTGTAGGACATGGAAAGTATAAAGGGGCGATGGCGGTAGGGGCGTATACATATCCCAGAAGGATGTATACATATCACTAGTTACGAATATCTCACTGATTTAATTGTTTTAATGACCTTTCTATGTAGGTAATCTTCCCTACATAATCACTTGTAGAGAAATAGATTGGTGAACAATGAAACAGAATATTTATGATGACAGTACTTTCTTCCAAGGCTATCAAACTCTAAGAAAGAATGAGTCTGGTTAT
Organism: Vibrio glycogenivorans; assembly: GCF_051660965.1. NCBI lineage: Bacteria > Pseudomonadati > Pseudomonadota > Gammaproteobacteria > Vibrionales > Vibrionaceae > Vibrio > Vibrio glycogenivorans. Next base: position 8,567 of record NZ_JBPVIS010000006.1, read on the forward strand.
AATCAACACTTAGAAGAGCCTGCGATTCAAGCTTTTTTGCCTGATCTTGATGGGAAAAGCGTGCTAGATATTGGCTGTGGCTTTGGTAACTTCTCACAATATGCGATAAGCCATGGCGCGAAGTGCTACAAAGGCATCGATATCTCAAAAAGAATGATTTCTGAAGCGTTAAAGTTAAAAACTGAAAAGGTTGACTTCGAAGATTGTTCGATTGAAGACTACACATACCCACAAGAAGAATTTGATTTAATCATTGCCTCTTTGTGCCTACATTACGTAAAAGACATCCAACCAGTTTTCCAAAATGTATTTAGAAGCCTCAAACCCAATGGCATCTTTGTATTTTCAGTTGAACACCCGATATGCACATCATTACTTAATGGGTTATATGAAAATGATGAAGAATCACATTGGCCAGTAGACAACTATTTTGATGAATCAGAAAGGAATCAAAATTGGTTTGTTGAAGGTGTACTCAAGTACCACCGAAGTGTGGAGTCATACGTCGGTGCTTTGCTAGGCGCTGGATTTACTTTGCAAGGCTTGGCTGAGCCTCAACCATCGGAAAAACATATAAAGCAGTATCCACAATTAGCTCTACATAGTAGAAGACCCGCCTTATTGGTGCTTAAGTCTGGGAAGTAAACTGAACACTAGTTTGGGAAGCTGGCATTAGCTTAGAGTATTTGACTTATCTAAGCTAATTTATGTATTGCTAAATTAGCAAACTCCCTGACTCAGAAATGTCCAGAGCCTTGCTGACTGGGGTTCTGGAACACTTTTGCCCCATTTCGCGCCAGCGACGCTCGCCCTAACAAACCATAACGAGGCGATTTGACCTACTTTTCCTTATCGGTTCAATGTCTAGTGATTAGCTTTTCAGCGAAAGAAAAGACAAACAACCATAGTGTGAAAATGAAGGTCGAACACTGGAGTAATAGTGCGTGCTAAACACCGAAAGCCCCACTTAAATCAAGAACCAATCAGCAGGCCCCGCGCCGTACATGAAATCTCAACCATACGCAGAGTCGTAGCCTTCCACATTTCAAGCCAGAACACTACCCAAAAGGAGTATTTTGATGATCTATTAGGTCCGAACACTCAAAAAGAGTTGATCAATTACCAATGCGGTCATAATATGCATCGCATTAAACGAACCTAGGGCTTATAAATGACTTTGCTAGACAAGATTCGCAACGCACAAGCTAACCAAGCTCCTGCTTTCCTTCTGAATGACCGTCACAATGGCGCAGCCACTGGTCGATACAAAGCTGATAACACTCAGTATGACTTTACCGAGGGTAAGCAAGGAAACGGTACATTCCACGCGATCGCCAAAGGTCAGAAGTGTACGACTCTTCGTGCTCAAGACGATGGCTCAGTGATTGCTGTTAGCTTCATCTTCCAAGGCATCTCTTACCAAAGTACACACAGTGAGGGTAAAGCGATGGACGTCCACGGCGAGGAAGTAGAGCGCGAGCACTTCAGTGACTTTGAAAGCGCAAAGGTTGCTTATCCGGAAATGTTTACCAAGTCCGCCAAAGCGACTTGGAAACGCGCAAACATCATCATTTTGTAAGAGAGACCAATTATGAAAACACTAACCACTACTGCACTACTTATCGCTACTTCATTCACTGCTACTGCTGCCGATGAGCACACAGCAGCCAAAGCTGTTGTAGCTGCAGAGGCAGGCGCAATCGTAGCAACTAACTCAGTAGCTACAACTAACCCAGTAGCAGCACCTATCGTGCTAACTGTGTACAGCATCCTAGGCATTGCCGACCACGCGGACTACATCATTAACCACGAGCCAATCGTTGATTGTGGTAAAGACCTAACAGCTGAAAAGCTTCAATGCCTAGCTGACCGTGAAACAAAGTAATCGACTGGAGAGACCAATCATGAAAGCGCTAGTAATCGCACTATTCACAATCACTGTAGCAACTGGATGCGCCACACAATCCGTGACAACCCACGAGGATGGCACCACTCAGGGCAACCTATACCAGTGGCTTAATGATGATGTTGCCGTGGTCATGGGCGACGAAGAGATCGCAAAGCATGGCATGGAATACGTGCGTGCAGCTAATTACCAATAAACCACTTAGAGAGAGCCAAACAATGAAAGTACTATCTATTGCAGTTCTAGTCACTGCAGCACTAACTGGATGCGCATCGGCACCAACACCACCGCCTGTCATTTCAGCTGAGCTTGGAAATACTTTTGGTAATGGCCTATTGGCATCACAGGGATGCTTTGAGCTTGACCAATACACACTTGAGGAGCATACCCAATTCACTCAATCGATTGTCTACAACCTGAACACGTGGACCTACAACAAAGCAGAGTTTGAGCAACAGCTTTCCATGGGTAAAACCAACATGAAAACTGATGAGTGGGTTGATGTAGAAAATTACTGCCAGAAGCAGTGGAAACCTTGGTTAGTCAATAACCTCAGTCAAGCTCAAAACCACTACAACCAAGTGCAAGCAAATGCTCAGCGCCAACACGAGATCAACAAGGCGAAGGCTGGGGCAACACGCGTTACAAATAACAACGGCGGTGGGTTTGGTATGGGCGGCGGCATGCACACGTATAGTATCAACGGCAAAATGACGACGTGCAATACTATTGGCGGGTTCACCACGTGTCTGTAATGTATCGTTGGTGCTACCTTCAGGCCAAGCGCCTACATCTGGTAAAATTCTTAGCGTGGTTACCCTGCATCATAGCGGCAATACTAACCCGCTGATACTACTTTAGCGTACTTTATGCAATCGAGGTTTTATTATTATCCGTATAATTGGATTTCGATCTTGTGATATTCACAACTTAAACAAAAGAAGAATTCAACATGTTTAAACTCGAGCAATCGGTAGCTGCACTAATCGCAATTACAACCCGTGGCATCAGTAACGATGAAGTCAAAGAGGTAGCAAGCTACTACAACACATCATACGCCCACGCGTATGAGATGATCCGCTTCTGCCTTATCTTCAGGAAGAACAATCACCGCCACATCCATCAGACTTGTGAGTTAATCAGTCAAGCGGAGCAGCAAGTCGGTTGGGACAAGTTCAAAGAGATGCGAGCAAACGTGATCCACACTAACGAGTATGGGCACAAGGGCATTGATCGTTTGAGCTTTGCTATCGTCAGCCAGATGCTAAGCCAACCTCGTGGTAATGGCTCTGCAGTGTCCCGTGTAGAGAAGTGGTGATCGATATGACATATGGCCAATGGATCGAGAAAAGCAATCCAGTACCTGCGATGCACAAGGCACTCAATAGTGGCGTTAAACGTGTTATGGACAAGTACCGTACCTGAATGCAGAGCCGCGAGTTTATGCACGAATATGAGCAATGTGCAGACATGCTGAGACGTGGATTCAAAGTACCAGTCAAGCGCCGGTCTGCTGCAATAACGCATCTGATCAAGCTCTTCAGCCGTATCGCGTGGTTTTGTGGGAGTTGTGTCAATCAGGACAGTGTGATGGTGACCGTGTTCATTGTCACCGATGCGAATGGGCAATATGAGTTCAGGCTGGTGAATATCGCGTTACATTCGAATAGTTCAGACATTCACTACTGCATCCTGCCGCTAGTAGTTAGTGGTGACCATATCTTTCAGAGAGCATTACAACCTGACGCGGCTAAGGATTTGGAAGATGTTGCCAACATTACGCGCAACTTCACCGTAGAGATGATGAAAACTTTCACCAGTGACTGTGAATTGTTCACGCTTCGGGTCGCACCGAGCGTTATCGCAAGGTATCACTCAAATTGGACCTAGGCGGCATGGTTCTGGGGGACATCCGCGAGGCGGGGCATAGGTTTGGTCGCTTCGATTACGAGTATGTCGCACGCGCTTGGAGTCAGTGAAGACCAGATCGGTGAGTACAATTACGACACAACCGTTATGTATGTAGACACGTGAGATTAACTGCGACTATAATGCAACCTAGAGCCTGAAAGTTAGAGGGTAATCAATGCTATGGCTAAAATATCGGCAGCTGAACGAGCGACAAACAAAGAGTTATTCGACGCTCTAATCGTAGAGCAATTCATGATCATGGACCCTACCGAGCGAATCGATGAGGTGATAACTCACGGGAAGCTTAGCAAGGTGGCGGGCGTGAGTAAGAGTACCTTTACCAACTACTATCCTGATAAGGCTGCATTATTTGCACCACTGGCGGGTCAGATATTTCCACGAGTGATCAAGTCGCTTGAGATGCTTGGGACCAAAGACGAGTTTATCGATAGTTGGTTGAATGCTTGGGATAGCTCACCGCTGTTTAGAAATATCATTACCTTGCTACTGAGTAATGCATTCAATAGCGGCGCTATGGCACGTGGTGGGTTTATAAGACTTGAGAGAATGCTAGCAGGTAGTTTGGGTAACGTTGAAGCAAAAGACGCTCTACAGCGCTGTATCGGTCTCACAATCTACCGAGCAATCATTGAGGAAAGCCCGATTGACTCAGCGGCGTGATACCTCGGAAGAGGTATTTTTTGGGACTATTGCGACCGTGCACTTATAAATAACCAATCTATTAGACCGACACCCTCAACGTGGTCATATAGAAAGACAACACCCTAAACAAACAAGAGAGAAACAAATGTTTGGACTATTCAGCAAAACACCAAAGGCACCAAAGGCACCAAAGACCGTATTAACCCAAGCTCAATTTGATGAGATGTTTCAGAGTTTCGCTTACAAGACAGCAGCTTGTTCTGAGTACACAAACGACACAAGAGGCACTTTAGCAACATTCGAAGCTGCGATGGCTGAAGCGGGTGACGACCTATCAAGACTAAATGACGTGCAGCAGTGCGCCACCATTTCGGCGGAGAACATCACTAAATTCGGTAGCGAGATTTCAGTAGCGTTACAAGATGCATTGCCAGTTATTCAACGCATGGCCGAGAACGGAGAAGTTGAACGCTTCAAATCAATTCGAGATCTTCAGGAAGTTATGACGCACCATCACGAGGACTTACTAGGCACGGCTGAGACTTTGCTAGATATCGCTGAGAAAGCATCTGACCGCATGCTAGTGATTCTAGGCGACGAACCTGAATATAACTAAGAGGAGCGAATCATGAAATCATTCAACGTACTATCAAACGCCGACGGTAAAATAGCAGCAAGCGCAGCAGACAACCAGCAACGCCTTGATATGTTCGCCAAGCAGGGCTATCAAGTTATAGTTACTTATCAGGCGAGCAATGGATCTCACGCTATCCAACAGCATAATGAAGCCAATGACCCGTCATTGGTAGAAGAGCGAGAGGCACGAGAGCAGCGCCAAGCTGAGCATGCCAGAGTGCAGCAGGAAGCACAAAACAAGAATGATGCACGTCAGCCGCAACTCAAGCGGCAAACAGCGCCTACGGTCATATTCAAACCACAGAGAAGCGCGGCGCAGATTGAGCGCGAGAACCTGATCCGCACTATGCCAACATCAACAACGGCTATCGAGGGTGAAGGTGAAGTGGTCACGACAACTCTAGATAGCGGTACTAACCTTTTCCGCGATATATTCGCTAGTCTCCGCGACATTTTCGGCGGGAAAAACCATACCTACATGAACAAGCTAGACTACCTCAAGCAAGAAGCGAACAGCGGCGGTGGTAAGTCAATGCTGATGGTAACTGTCACCGCTACTGCTATCAAACGTGCATAAGAGCTTTAAGCAGGTGAGCTAGAAAATTGCTAAACATTATCCGATCGAGATTTAATTAATGATCTTTTTTTGGAATCAAGTATCAGTTAGAGGAAACAACATCATGACTAAACAAACAACACTCTCTAACGCATCAATAGTAATTGCATGACTACTCGTTGGCGCAGCTGCGGCGTGGGGCTATGTAGAAGCTACCGGCACGAAGGCAGTGCTGGAGCCCACGCCATACGAGCTAAACGTCACGGCGGACTGTGACGAGTTCACAGTGACCATTGATGATAGCGAGATTGTCGTTACCATGAAGGAAGGCGGCGAGGCTCACGTAGCAACCGTGATGCTTTGGTACACCGCCGAGCACGCTCTGTATGTCGAAATGAAAGAAGGCAGAGTTGACCGCTTGATGAAAGTGACCAAGACATACTTAGGTGAGAATAAGAGCGATGGCCGTATCAAGCATGCGCAAACATGCACCATGTCTGGTTTACCTGAGCTTGGGGCTACGGTGACCTGATTGTTGACGCAATCATATAATAAGGCATGAAAGATTCTGGCGAACGATGCGTACATCTTCGATACTAAAAGTAATCCGTAATCTTCTAATTTAGTAAATGCTATAAAACGTTTTTGTCCAGAACTTTGCTGGTTGGCACCTTGATGGTTGTTAGCACGCCAAATTTCACGATCTAGTCGTAACTAGCCTGCGGATGTAAGAGTTCACGCCAGTGTTACTACTCTTTAAAGAATTATCTTTAAGTTCAATAACTAAATTTTTGTTTTAATTATTAAATTCACATCATCCTACGGTAGATAGTACCTGATTGGATTTGTAAGTTACTGAGTTACAATCAAAGAAAAGGGGAGCTGAGACAAACTCAGATCCCCGATAACTTATCAGCCTAAGGGTAGAGTGGCTTTTCTCATCGACTGAACACATACGTTTAGTACTTAGAAGAAGGTCGTGCAATAGATAGTCGTGCGATAGATAATTGGCCATCAAAACTGCTCAGATCAGCACACTGATCACTAGGAGGGGATTTGAGCAGTTTTCAAATCCCACTTTATGGTCGTATCTTATCGAGTGTGGCTACCTAAAGGCTAAACATCGGTGATAGGCCGACATCTTGGCCGACAATGAGTAGTGCACCGAGCAAGACTAAGACAATCCCACCGAGAAGTTGAACACTGTAACCAGCCGCCTGCCAGCGAGAATGATCGCGGTGTTGTTTAGTGTGTAGATAGTGGTGAACAAACTTCTTACCAGACAGGGTTAATAGGGCAAGGACTGAGGTGGTTAATGCTGTGCCGAGTGACATTGCGATTGCGCTAGCAATTCCCATCCAATAAAGACCAACCATATTGGCAAACAACAGCACCATAATTGCCCCGGTACAAGGGCGAAGGCCAATACTCATAATCACGCCGATGTACTCGCGCAGCGTTTTTGCGTTATCGACTTCTTGGGGAGAGGCGATGTGGCTATGCCCGCAACCACAGCCATGACTATGCTGGTGGTCATGATCGTGAGGTTGTGGTTTTAGTTGTGATAGAAGTTTTCTGATGGCGCGCCAGCCGATCATTAAGCCCAACAGGCTAACCATCATGCTGCTGAGCATCATGAATTTTACTGCCTGTGAGTTCACTTCTCGCATCGAGCTGGTCAGGCCCCATACCAATACACTGACTAGGGCGATGGCGATGAACGCTTGGCACAGTGCCGAGGTGAGAGTAAGGAATAAGCTTGTCTTGACCTTGGTTGGCTGCGTTGCTAAATACGTTGTGACAATTACTTTTCCATGACCGGGCCCTAGGGCATGAAGCACCCCATAGAGAAAGCTGAAACCCATCAAGTAGCTACCAGCAATCAGTGGGTTGTCTTGGGCGTCATAAAGAAGGTCGGCGAGCTGGGTATTCACTGAGCGTTGCCACTCGATGCTTTTGAGAACCATTGTTGGCCAAGCTAACCAAAGTTGATAGCCAGCAATCAGTAGTCCAATAACAAAGACAATAGCCATCAGCCATGGCTGTTGTGACTGCTTTGTAGAAGAGCAACTTTTACTCGCTTGGTGGTGAGAGCAGGTGTGATTATGTTTCATGGTATAGGCTCGAGATCATAAGTTAGATGTTGCAACGAATATGGACAGATTGTGTGAACAGTTGTCCCAGTGTGTTATCGGGCTCGGCGTCGGCGGGCAGTGAGTAAGCGTAACTCATTTGCTCTGGTGTCGGGTTGGGCTCGACTAGCTCAAGGCTGCACAGCGATTTGAGTTCGCGTGACAGTGTGACGTCTTGTGGCGAGCGCCATGACATATCCACATAGTAGCTGGGCTCAAAGATCATCAGCTCCAATGGCCCGTCACCGATGGCAAGTGGTTGTGCTAGAGGCAGATCGAAGCTCATCACTAGCCTTGCGCGATCGCGCACCAAATCCCCATTGATGGCAGGAGAGTACTTAATCTGTTTACCGTCGTGGTACAAAAAACTGAAGAAGTCGTCCTCGATCATGTTTTCCAGCATCGCAGTGGTGAGGTTGGCAAACGTCGCCTGCTCATTATCTGGTGAGGTGTCCTCGCCATCCAGCATGTACATGGAGGTCATAGGGTCGAACGACCACTGCATGTTCAAGCCAGTGATCAAGCCATCTTGACCAAGAACCTGGGTCCTCATCTCAATCCAAGAATGAGGGTGAGCCTGAGTAAAAGAGCAAGCAGAGAGGGCAACACAACCGATAAAGCCGCGCAACAAGGTTGAGCGCAATCGAGTGGATGTTCTGTTGATGAGGTGCATCGTAAACCTTGGGTAACTAACAAAAGCAGGCGATAGTGTTATGTTATAACACTATCGCGGGGTTGGACTACTTTTTCTTGCCAAGCAATCTATGCTCAAGCGGTAGTCTGTAGCGAGTATTCGAGTCCGTTTATGACCAAAGGTTCACTGTAAATCGTCCCTGCTGGCATTTATTCCGGGTAACTGACTTTATAGTTTACCTGAATAAAATCATTGGCAAAGGTGGTGCTCTTGGCCTCGGTCAGTTTGATGTCGTGGTTAGTAGGGCCAAACAAACGGATACCTTCACCAAGTATGATTGGCGCATAGGTGATGGTCATCTCATCAATGCGTTTGAGGTTAAGAAAAGACTGAATAGTGGCTCCCCCATCGACATAGGCGTGCTGATAACCCTCAGACTCAAGTAGCGTTAGCAGAGCATTGAGTTCACCTGAGTAGAGTTCGACCTTATCTTGCATATTCTCAGGAGGCTGGCTCAACGTGGTGCTCAAGACAATAATCCGTGTCTCACCGTATGGCCACTGTACGGGCGTGAGGTCCATATCGGAGATGACTTGCATACAGTTGCGCCCCATGATCATACAATCGATGCTGGCTATGTAATCACCAAAGGTCTGCTCAGCGAGCCCATCATTTTCGGCATTTGGGTTTCCTGCACTGTGCAGCCAATCAACACTGCCATCTTTACGGGCAATAAAACCATCGACACTGGTGGCGATAAAAACTGAGCACTTCATTTGGCTTCTCCTATTGGGTTATTTCTGGACTGTTGCACCACTCCTTGGTTCTTGGCTTCTGAGCCCTTAATTTATGACGCCTTGGCTTATGGAGTCTTCTATACTAAAATATTCTACACTGTAGAATTAATGTTTAGTTTAGCCAGAGGAAATGATGACTGTCAAGGGTAAACGACGCGGTCGCCCTGCAGGGCAGGATAGTGAGCTGAGCGCTGATAGCATTATGCTTGCAGCAAAAGCGCTGATGAAAAGTGAAGGAAAGGTACCAAGTATCCGTAAACTGGCGGGCAGTTTAGGCGTTGATCCAATGGCGATTTATTACTACTACCAGAACAAAAATGCGCTGCTTGAAGCCATGACAACATCTTTGATTGAGGATGTTTACCAGCCAAGCGAAGGGGCGGAGTGGCGAGCAGAGCTGTGTCGATTATCGGAGAGCTATTTACACCTGCTCAGCCAGTACCCAGGGCTATTAGAGATACTGCTCAGCATGGAGAGCGACAACCCATCAGTGGTATTTATTGAGCGCTTTGAGCGGGTTGTTGCTGGCTTAAATTTAACAGCTGAGGAGAAAAACAATGCCATTGCATTGCTGATTGATTACTTGCACGGGTTCGCCTTAGCGATGAACTGCAATCGTGATAGGGAGGCGCTGCACACAGGGATGATTGCTGGAGCGCTCGAGCTATACTGTAGAGCGCTAGAGAAAAGTGCCTAATTCCAAAAGGTCATAGCGACGATGGTTATACTTAGGCTCAGTTCAGCCATTTCTCAAACCAGCGTTTCCACCAAGCCGTACTTGGATTGGTGTTCTGGTAGTGTTTGATGCCTTGATAATAATAACGCGTTAACTCACTGCGAAGGGCATTAATGTCAGAGTCAGTCGGCTCAGCCAAGCGCCGGGCGGTGGCCAGTGCGTGGTCGTTGGCGAGGCTGTAGTCAAGGTTCTGACAGCCTTGAATAAACAGCCATAGCTGAGTTGTTAGCCACAGTTGGGCTATGATTGGCGCGGAGAACTTATCTTGATCTGATTGAGATAGGTTGTCAGCAAGTACGCTCTTCATCGCGACCAAGGCATCGACTTGTTGGTCAAACTCTGTGATCAGGGATTGATGCTGATAAGAAAACAGCCCAAGCAGCGCATCAAGCTCGGTCATTTCGGGCTTCTGCGCCCTCACTTTTGCATACAGTGGCTGCATTTGTGTGAGAAGTTGGCTGAGCGCCTGTCTACTATCATCACTGACAGAAAACGAGGCCAGAGATTCGGTGTTGAAGCCCAATTTCTCTATTTGCTGCGCAAGGCTGTTTTCTAGCGACACAGTTCAGTCCTGGCTGTGCAAAGTCTTAAGTGACACAGCAATTGAGTCTGAGCCAGTATCAACATAGATGTCGGTACCTGAGATCATGACCGACAGATCCATGGTGCGGGTCAGTGCCGCGGCGAACTGGTCGAGTGCTTCAGTATCGATTTGGTAGATGCCCTCACAGAAGCTGCGGATCTTATTTTGGTTTTGCTGCCACCATTGGCCTGCTGAGGTGTTGTATCCGTAGATTGATACTCGCTCGGCCACTCGTGAGGCCTTTTTCACGCGATCAGCATCCGGCTCACCAAGTTCTACCCAACGACGGATATCACCGTGAAGCTCTTTTTCCCACAGATCTGGCTCATCGGTTGTGCTCAAGCCCTTGGTAAACTCCAAGTCTTCGCTGTAGCCATGGCAATAGGCGATAAGGCGAGCCACCATACGGCGCTCAGTCTCTGATGGGTGTTGGGCAACAGTAAGGTTAGAGGAGGTGTAAAGATCGCGATTCATGTCACTGAGAGAAATGCGAAACTTATAGATAGTTGGTTTTAGGGCCATGTTGAGTATCGGGGGTATTGAATTAAGGGAGAAGGCGAGTCTATCAGACACCACTGGTGTGCGTCACGGTAAAAGCTCACGATGCTTCAATTATTTACGAGCTAATATTGTCTCTATCTGTTGCTTATTTCCAGCCTTGACGCCAGAGGTTGTCATTTTTGAGCTCCCGCCAATCGACTTGGTACTCGTTGTTATTTATCACGGCCTCGATTTTGCATTCCGTGACTCTTTGATGCTCGTCAAAATCGACTGAGGTTACGATAAAGTGCAGTTCTTTGTTAGTCGGGTTAATTTTGGTCCACTTGCTATTGAGCAAGGCTTTTGGATTGACGCGATTCATTGTTTATCTCGAGATGAGTTAAATTGGATCTGAATGATTCTGAGTTTAAATGCGCCAGGGAATTTATCAGCAATAAGCACCCCTACTTGATTGAGTTGCGAGGCCTTAAGAGGCGGCGCGTCAGGCAGTAGCCGCCCTCTGAACACTGCTTGGAACTGGTCAAAATGCAGTTTATGAACTTGTTGTTGTCCCTTGATAGTCGCAAACTCATGCTTATATCGGGTAACCACCCCACCTTCGAGTGTAGTTAACCTCATTTGGTAAGTTCGCCCGTCACCAATGACGCTAACCTCCACTTGGTCTGTTTCCGTGGGCAGCGGTGATAAAGGGCGGCTGACTGAGCTAAATCCGCCATTGTTTGCAAGAGATAGTTCACCATCAAACACACTCTCTGAGGATTGGTAGCGGAGACTACCCACTGAGATTCCTCCCATAACATTGTCGTTTACCGCTTGCCAGTGAAGGTATTCATCTGGCTGTGTTAGGTCTATCGTCATGCTTTGTACCGTCGTTGTGTTTAACAGGGATATCACCGCGAATGCGATCAGAAAAAAACATAGGTGTTTGATACCGGTTAAACTATTAGGGCGCGAACTCTTCATGTGTCACTTCCATCTTGTGTCAACGTAGCACCTTGACCACGAGTCGGATAATCAACTTGGGAACTCGAAAACTCGGACCGCAGATAGCACTGTGGCGTTTAACAGGCTGTCTGCAAGCGCAAGAGAATAAAAGCCCTTCCAAACTGGTTACGGCTTAAGTACCAGTGATGATCAGCTGAGGTAATTAGTGACAGATCTAGCCAAACCAATGAGCGGGTGTATTAGCAAACTAGACTGATGAGCCATGGGATTACTTTGAACCGAGGGCTTACTTTGACGAGAGTCGTTTCTTTGAGAAGCGTGAATACTGATTGAACAATTAGCAGGGGAGGTGTGCGAGGTACTCCAGTCTAAGAGTACCTCGGCGGGGGGTGATCAAATAAAAAGAGTCGAGTTAGTTGGCTTTGAGTATCTGCTCACTTTCTAGGGACGTCATTGCACCAATTTGGCGCCAAACGTAGAAGAAGATCCCCATCATCATCAACATGCTTGGAATCGCGATCGCAGGGTAGCTGTAGAGGGTTAGTTTACCTAGCTCCTCATTAAACTGCGCGGTGCCAGCAGGGCTGGTCACTATCCAAGTAGCAAGGAAATAGTTCATCGCTGACGAAAAGGCAAAGGTACTCGCAAATAGGTAGTTTGAGAAACGTAGACACTTGTCAAACGCATCCGCATTGCCCTTTTCATGCAGGCGCTCGGTGATCAGCGGCAGATTAAATACCGAGTCGTTGAGAATCATTTTCTGCATAAATGGGTAGCGAGTAAACGTTGAGCCAAGCACAGCGAGACCGATAAGACCAGGAATCAAAGCTTCCTTGAGCGCGAGCCAGCGAGTATCTAGCTCGAGAAGGCCGATACCACCGGTAAGCAGAACGCTGACAAAACCGAGCGCGGCGATAAAGTTAAAGCGGTTGTTGCGGATCAAATCCATGCCACCATACGCTACTGGGCAAGCGAGCGCGACCACCAAAGCCATCACTGGGCCAAGATGCTCTTCACCACTAAACTTCATCAGGATGAAAGACGGGATCAAGACATTAAAAACGATTTCAAAGAGAGGATTCGACTTTTTGTCGGTAGTGTTACTCATAAGCGCCTACTGATTGCTTCATATGACCGATTATACTGCGAATGGGAGTGTTCATCACATCGTACTGTAAGTAAAGCGCTAAAACGCAGGTTTGTGTAAATTCTTATGACATCACAGCGACTTTGTTTACCCAGTCTCATTGCTGTCATACCCAAAGGGGTATCGCAAAATATAGTTAACGGATTGGAATTGGTGCAGTGTCGTCTATCTTATTAGTATCGTTCACTATATCAATGAGTTAATTGTATGGACCCAGTGACACAGGGCGTGCTTGGTGCGGCTTTGCCCCAGTCGGTTAGTAATAAAAGGCACTTGGTGATAGCCGGTGTGTTTGGGCTTTTGTCGGGTATGGCGCCGGATCTGGATGTGTTTATCCGCTCGTCAACTGACCCATTACTGTATTTGGAGTACCACCGTCAGTTCACTCATTCGTTGCTGTTTATCCCTATCGGCAGCCTGATTTGTGCCTTGGTGTTGCACGCGCTCATCGGTAAGAGGTATGGGCTGTCGTTTAAGCAAAGTTGGCTTTTCTGTGCGCTAGGCTATTCCACTCACGCGTTGCTTGATGCGTGCACCACCTATGGTACTCAACTGCTCTGGCCATTAACTAATCAGCGCTACGCTTGGAATCTAGTTTCGGTGATCGATCCTATGTTCACCTTGCCCATAATACTGCTACTAATTGGCGCGATATGGAGGCGAAACCCTTGGTATGCGCGCAGCGCATTTTTCTGGGCACTCCTGTACCCGACGATGGGGTGGGTCCAAAAAGAGCGAGCAGAGGCGGCGGGTTGGCAATTGGCGCAACAGCGTCAGCATCAGCCAATCCAGTTAGAAGCCAAGCCCAGTTTTGCTAACATTCTGCTGTGGAAAGTGGTTTACGAAACCGAAGGGCAATACCATGTTGATGCGGTAAGAGCTGGCATATCGGTCAAGACTTATCCTGGTGAGTCGATCGAGAAACTGGATATCGATAGGGACTTCCCTTGGCTTAACCCTGCCTCTCAACAAGCGAGAGATATTGAGCGATTTCGCTGGTTTTCCAATGGATTTGTTGCTCAGGATCCATCGAATGAGCTGCGGATCATAGATGTGCGTTACTCGATTGTGCCCAACCAGCTAAAGGCGCTTTGGAGTATCGAATTGTCACCGGCGGCCTCTATGCAAAGCCATGTTGAATACCGTACCCATAGAGATGCTAATCCCGAGGCACGAGAGGTGTTCTACCAAATGTTGTTTGATCATTAGCCGCTTTGGTCAACGAATGTCCACACAGAGAAGGGGAGCTGTGACTAACACCACTTATTGGTTTTGGGCTGAGGATCGAATTTGCAAACACCTGACCTAATATGGGTATAACTGTCTGATATCATGCTGCGCTCTGATTAAAACCTGACAATAAGTTAATGAAACGCCAACTCGCTTTTATCACCCTCTCTTTGGCTTCGAGCACCGTCGCAGCTCACTCTTTAAATATCATGCTTTATCATCACATCGCTGATGATACTCCGCACTCGACCAGCACTAAGGTAGCGGACTTTGTCGCTCAGCTGGATGAGTTTGAGCGGCTAGGGTTAGAGGTGGTTGACCTTGAGCAAGCTATTCATCAGATTAAAACGGGTCAAGGTAGTGACAAACAGGCCGTTGCCCTGACATTTGATGACGGGTTTGCGTCGGTATGTGATACCGCTTATCCGATCCTAAAGCAGCGTAACTTGCCGTTTACGGTGTTCGTCACCACCGATCCGGTCGATGCCAATTACACAGGCTACTGCTCTTGGGAGCAGTTGAAAGAAATGGCTGAGAGTGGCGTGACGATCGCCAACCACACCTTAGATCATGCCTTCCTAGTGCGCGATGTGGAGACGGACCCACAATGGTTTGATAAAGCCACCAAAAATATTTTGGCCGCTCAGCGCCGCATAGAAGAGCAGATTGGCTATGCGCCTAAGCTATTTGCCTATCCTTATGGCGAGTATAATTACCAACTGCGAGATTGGGTGAGTGAGCAAGGGTATATCGCCTTTGGTCAACAGTCGGGCTCGATTGAGGCGCACAGTGATTGGCAGGCACTGCCTCGCTTTAATGCGGCTGGGCATTACGCCAGTGTCAGCTCGTTGCGCTTTAAACTTAATGCTAGGGCATTGCCAACCAAGTTTTCCCAACTGCCAGACCCACTCACTTTAGAGGATAAACCGGCTCTTGATGTCGAGTTACTCGGGGATAATCATGGCGCGCATTATCCTCATCTGCAGTGCTTTTTTAATGGCAAGTCGATTGAGGTTGAATGGCACACTAGTCATCGTTTTTCAGTCGTTCCACCTGAGGCGTTGGCGGAAGGGCGACATCGAGTCAATTGTACCGCTCCGCATCGCAACGGATCACCATTTTATTGGTTGTCTCAGCAATGGTTAGTGATCACGGATTAGCCTTGCGCTTAGCTCGATTGGATTGCCCCTCTGGTGGTTTGGCTGGAAAGGCTTTGCGTTCTTTGATCAGATGTCGAATAGCGAGGAGAGGGTGGCGCAGGAGCATCCGCGGACCAGAATAGCGCATCACCGCTTTCATTTGTGCTTTTTGCGTCGGTTTATAGCAGTGGATTGGGCACTGGTTACACGCAGGTTTATCTTGCCCATAAGGGCAGCGATCGAGCTTTTGCTCGGCATAATCAAGCAGGGCTTGACACTGCTCGCACGGTGGACTGCTTTGGTGGTGGTGCTGACAATACAGCATCACCATATGGGTAACTGTCTGGTGTTCGACGGCGAGATTGCCAAAAAGCAGTGGCTGATTTGATGTTTGTTTGGTCACGTTTGGTCACAAGTTATCGCTGGGTATCCTCAATTTAGCAGCTAAGACTTATTTCTCAAATGATATTTACCAGCGGTAAGCGCTGGCAAAGGTCAGTGTAGGGGGGATGGGTTTAGTCTAGCTCAACAGCGCGGGTGAGTGCCTAACTCCTCAAACCTCGCAGGGCTTTGCCCGTCCCCGCCCCTCGTTACTTGTTTATCGTTACTCGTTTTCGCCGAGTTTCAGCCACGTATCGATCACGGTGTCTGGATTCAGAGAGACTGAGCTTATTCCTTGGGCCATCAACCACTGAGCAAGATCGTCATGATCGGAAGGGCCTTGGCCGCAGATGCCCACGTACTTACCCGCTGATTTTGCCGCTTGGATGGCCATGGTCAACATGGCTTTGACTGCCGGGTCACGCTCGTCAAACAGGTGGGCAATATCACCTGAGTCGCGATCAAGGCCCAATGTCAACTGAGTCATATCGTTGGAGCCAATTGAGAAACCATCGAAGTAACGCAGAAACTCTTCAGCTAGTACGGCATTTGAGGGGAGTTCACACATCATGATCACCCGCAGACCCTGCTCACCTCGACGAAGCCCAAATTTCGCCAACAGGTCGATAACCGAGGCGGCTTCACTAGGCGTGCGCACAAACGGGATCATAATCTCAACGTTTTTTAGACCGAGGTCATCGCGTACGCGGGTGATGGCGCGAGTTTCTAGCTCAAAACAATCCTCGAAGCTCGGTGAGATGTACCTTGAAGCCCCACGAAAACCAAGCATTGGGTTTTCCTCATGGGGCTCATAGCTGCTGCCACCAATCAAGTTACTGTATTCATTAGATTTGAAATCTGACATACGCACGATGACGCGCTTAGGCCAAAAAGCGGCGGCAATGGTCGCGATACCTTCGGTGAGCTTGCTGATATAAAACTCAACCGGATCCGTGTATCCCCGCATTTTATCGCGAATTTTCTGCTGGACTTCAGCGGATTGTTGGTCAAAGTTGAGCAGCGCTTTTGGGTGCACGCCAATCATTTTGTTGATGATAAACTCAAGTCGCGCCAGTCCAACCCCCTCATTGGGTATTTGAGCAAAATCGAAGGCGCGATCGGGGTTACCCACATTCATCATCACCTTGGTCTCAAGTGGTGGTAACTCGTCAACCGATGAGCGACGCACCTCAAACTCGAGTTCGCCCTGATAAACGTACCCGGTTTCTCCCTCGGCACAGGAGACGGTGACAGGCTGATCACTATCCAACTGAGAAGTGGCGTTGCCACAGCCAACAATCGCAGGAATACCCAACTCGCGGGCAATGATCGCGGCATGGCAGGTACGCCCGCCTCGATTAGTGACGATCGCGGCCGCTTTTTTCATCACCGGCTCCCAATCAGGGTCCGTCATATCCGTGACTAAGACGTCTCCTTGTTCAACCAGCGACATTTGAGCGAGTGAATCAACGATGCGAACAGGCCCAACCCCAATACGTTGACCAATCGCTCTGCCCTCAGCCAGGACTTGAGCTTGGCTATTGAGTTGAAAGCGTTCAATGACACTCTTTTCTGTTTGTGAACAAACTGTCTCTGGACGGGCTTGAACGATATACAGCTTGCCATCAATTCCATCTTTGGCCCATTCAATGTCCATCGGGCGTTGGTAGTGGCGCTCAATAATAAGAGCTTGCTTAGCTAGCTCAGCGATTTCATCATCATCGAGCGAGAACTGCTGACGCTCTGCCTCAGAGGTATCAAGGGTTTGCACCTGCTTGCCAACGGCAGGGTTATCGGAATAGATCATCTTGATCAGCTTAGAGCCAAAGGTTTTGCGCACAATCGGTGTTTTTCCTGCCTCAAGCAGCGGCTTATGCACATAAAATTCATCGGGGTTAACCGCGCCTTGCACCACCATCTCCCCCAGACCCCAAGAGGAGGTAATAAACACCACCTGATCAAAACCAGACTCAGTGTCGAGCGTAAACATAACGCCGGATGCGGCTTTGTCCGAGCGTACCATGCGTTGTATCCCTGCCGACAAGGCAATACCACGATGGTTAAAACCTTGGTGGACCCGGTAGGAAATGGCCCTGTCATTAAACAGTGAAGCGTAAACATGCTTGGTTGCCTCGAGCACGGCATCGATACCCTTGACGTTAAGAAAAGTTTCTTGCTGCCCGGCAAAAGACGCATCGGGGAGATCTTCTGCAGTGGCTGACGAGCGCACGGCAACAGAGATATCCTCTTGCCCCTCGGTCAGTTGAGCGTAGTTGGTGCGGATCTGTTGCTCAAGCTCAGTAGGGAAAGGGGCCTCGAGCACCCACTGGCGGATTTGTGCCCCGGTCTGACGCAGTTTCTCAACATCTTCGACATCAAGGGTATCCAACAGCTGGTGGATACGCTGGTCTAAGCCTTGGTAATCGAGAAACTGATTAAACGCGTACGATGTGGTCGCGAAACCATTGGGTACCGAGACTCCGGCATTGGCGAGGTTAGAAACCATCTCACCGAGTGAAGCGTTTTTGCCGCCGACTTTGTCTACGTCGTCCATTGACAGGCCGTCGAACCATAGGGTGTATGTGTGCATGTTCATCTCCGAAATCTTGCAGCGTATGGGGGGAGGTAAGCCAATTCCCATGTCCTTATCGTAGATCACGCTTTGCCGACAGACCTGAGAATGTTGTTAAAAGCTTGGTTATATTTAGTTGTATGTACGTATCGTAATCAAAAATATTTGAAGATATAAAATAAATATGCAAAAAGAAGTTCAAAGACGTGACGTATTCTACGTTTCTGATGGCACGGCCATCACGTGTGAGACGGTGGGTCATGCCGTGCTAGGGCAGTTTCCGTTTGTGCCGAACGAGAAAACCTTTCCGTTTATCGAGAGCACCAACAAACTGCAGGAGCTACTTAAAGAGATAGAGCTCTCTCAGCAACAACACAAACAGAAACCCTTGGTGTTTTTCTCAATAGTTTTGCCAGAAATTCGCGATGCGCTATGCCAGGCTCCGGCGGAGTTTTATGATGTGTTGGGGGGCTTTGTTGGTAAGGTTGAACGCGATCTCAATCTCAAGGCTCAACCGAAGTTGCAACGCTCTCACAGCGTAGGCAAAGATAAAGACAAGTACTTTGACCGGATTGCGGCAATCGAGTATACCCTTGCACACGATGACGGGGTGTCGCTGCGTGATCTTGAACAGGCCGATATCATCCTGCTCGGGGTTTCTCGTAGTGGCAAGACACCAACCAGCTTGTACATGTCGATGCAGTTTGGTTTGCGCGTGGTGAACTATCCGTTTATTGCAGAAGATATGCAGCGAATGCGATTGCTGCCTGAGTTCGAAATCTATCGTTATAAGCTGTTTGGCTTGACGATTGACCCGGAGCGGTTGACGGAGATTCGGCAAAATCGCTTAGCAGACAGTGATTATGCCAGTCGCGACCAGTGCCAGAGCGAACTTGATGTGGTGGAGGGATTGTTTCGTCGCGAGGCAATTCCTTATATCAATACCTCGTCTCTCTCAGTTGAAGAGATCACGACTCGGATATTGGTTCAAACGGGGCTCAAGCGGCGGATTTACTGAAAAAACAGATTCGAGAGGCGAGATCGGGCGTTGCCCTTCGAGAGGCGAGGTGTTTAGCACGCGCGATAGAATACTCGCGACTCGGAATGAAATGATACTCGCTCCTCGCACCCCAAAATAAACACAGGGGCATAAACATAGGGGCGAGGAGCGGGGACGGGCTTTGCCCTACGAGTAGCGAGGAGCATATAACACTCCGTTAGTTCCTCGCTCCTCGGAACGAAGTGTAACCCGCTCCTCGCCCCTTTAATCTGTGTTTAGTTTGTTAGGTATTGGCGCATGAAGTCTGCGATTTTTACCATGTCGTCGATGGCGATGTACTCTTCAGTGGTGTGTACTTTTGCCATGCCGGTAGATAGGTTTAGGGTGTTGACGCCCTTAGCGAAGAAGTTGTTTGCATCACTACCGCCGCCGGTTGGCTGACATTGTGGCTCGATGCCAATCGCTTCAAATGCACCTTTTACGTCGATGATGTGCTGATCGGTCTCTTCAATCTTGAACGCGTTGTAGGCACGCTTTGATTCGATCTCTAGCTCAGCGCCGTGTTTGTCAGCGGCAGCTTGGAAGGTATCAACCATGTGTTGTACTTGTGCCGCTAGCTTTTCATCACACAAAGAGCGTGCTTCTGCCGCGATCTTAAGCTCAGGCATCACGATGTTGGTGGCTTGACCACCAGCTACAGTGCCGATGTTTGCGGTTGTCTCTTCATCAATGCGCAGTAGCTTCATGTTAGCAATCGCGTCTGCAGCCACACCGATAGCACTGATGCCGGTTTCTGGCGCTAGACCTGCGTGTGCAGGGCGACCTTTGATGGTGATCTTCAGGCTTTGTTGACCAGGAGCTACGTTGATGATGGTGCCGATAGGGCCGCCTGAATCAAGCACGATGGCTTTGTTTGAGCTCACGTGAGTCATGTCGTAGAACTTAGAGCCAAACAGGCCGCCTTCTTCATAGACAGTGAACGCCAGTTCAATTGTCTTATGCTCAGCATTTTGCTCTTTGATCACGCGCACGGCTTCCATGATCGCCGCGATACCTGATTTGTCGTCGCCACCCAGGATAGTGTCACCCGCCGAGCGGATGATGCCATCTTCGATTACTGGCTCAATACCGTTGCCTGGCGCAACAGTGTCCATGTGGCAGCTTAGAAGAATGCTATCGTCAAGTTTACCCTCTAGGCGAGCGTACAGGTTGAAGCCATTGGTGTAGCCTTCTGGCATTTCAAGCTTGTGTACAGTGAAGCCAAGGTTACCCAGTTGATCAGCCAGTGTTTCTGCAATCTGTTTTTCGTTGCCTGATTCACTGTCGATTTTTACTAGCTCGATAAAGTGGTCAACAAGGCGTTGTTGGTTAATTTGAGTCATGATTCTTCTCATATTCGAACGAACGGTAGCGACAATCTACCCCAAAACTTGTCAAAAAGCCTGTGTTGAATCAAAAAAAAGGTCTAAATGACGTGCTTGTGATTAATATTTAGCATTTTATAGGAGAAAAAAGGTGAAATTTGGTGCAACTAAATGAATAGCTGCACCTTGAGTATCGGTAGAGGGGCGATGTTAATGAGTGGGATAAATCAGGGCGGAGGTGTCAAACCCCGCTCGTTGCGCAATTTGCTCATAACGTTGCAACTGCTCACGATCAAGTGACGATGAGCGAGCTAATATCCAAAAGTAGTCGAGGTCCGGCCCGCTGACTAAAGCGACGGAGTAATCAGGTTCGAGGTAAAACACGATATAACTGCCATAAAATGGGCCAAAAAAAGACACCTTGAGATGAGCTTGGTCGGAGTCTTCGACGAACTTGGCTTTGCCAACCGCTTCCTGCCATGACTGCTCTGCTTCATTCCAGCCTCGATTGATCACCTTAACGGTGCCATCTGGATTGAGAGAGTAGTTGGCTGTGATTTGATTCAGCCCACGCTCAAAGCTATGATCAAGCCTTGCTATCTCATACCAAGTGCCCAAGTAGCGCTCCAACGTAAACGGTTTGACTGGCTCAATACCATCCGGTTTACCCGTGCATCCGATGAGGGCAATCACCAGGGTGATTAGGGGAATATGTCGCATCCATTGCATAACCGCTCTCCTTGTTTTGATCGTTAACGCACTAACAGTAGTTTACGTGTTGGACTTCTCTCTATCATACAAGTAATTACGACCGACAGAACGATTGAGCCAAACAAAACCAATAGATCGCGAGCTGGCGCACTCAGTGTCAGTAAGCCCGAGAGGTTGCTCATATAAATAATCATTAGCAAATGACTGACGTAAATCCCAAGCGTGCGTTGGCTCAGCCAGTGAATAACGCGGTGATCACCCCAGTTAGGATTGGCGAGCAGCAGCATAAACAATCCCACCGACCAAACAGGGGTACTGAATAAAAAGTCATGTAGGCGAAAATCCACACCTTGGGTGCCCAGCAGCCACGCCTCGACAAAATGACCAAGCATACCAATCAGCATCACGCTCAGTGCAATTGGCGAACTGACGCCTATTCTATTGGCGCGGATCAGGAAGCCTACCGTGATCAATAAGGTGGCAAAGAAGGGGCCATTGCGCGTAAAAAACGGCGCTGGGATAGCAGTAAGGGTTTGATAGCTACCGGCAAGCACACCATAGACATACAGAGCAAGGGCAATGGGGATCGCCCATTTAACCGCATTGAACTTCACCAACAAAGCCAGGATCCCGACACCAATCACTAGCGCTGGAATAAACCACAGATGCACCATTCCACCTTCGAGTAGTGAGTTAAGCGGAGTTTGCATTAAGTATTGCCAGTATAGGTGGCGCTCGGCCAACCAACCTTGTTCTACTAAGGTGGCAAGGTTAAACGGCATCAGTAGGTAGACTAGGCTCCAGGTCAGCCAAATGGTCATCAAAGGGGTACTATATTGTCGCGCAACGGCCAGCGGATTGTTTTCTAGCTTAGGTTGCAGAAAGTAGCCTGAAGCAATAAAAAAGAACGGCACAGCAAAACGCGCCAGTTGGTTGATGATATCCCCAAGCCAAGCTTGGTCTTTGATTAGCGGGTAGCTGGTCATTAGCTGACTGTGAATGAGGATCACGGCCACAATGGCGATCACACGACCAAGCTCGATGCTGGCAATTTTTTTAGGGTATGGGCTGCTCATGGACTTAAACGACGGATAAAGAAAGTTGTTTTACCCCAACGAGTGCCGCTCTAACAGTTATTTATGATGATTTTGCGACTCATAGCGTCGGGTTTGTGCTAAGGCGCTCGTTTTCCCATAGTTCAATCATACTGAGTGCATTTCGGCACTCACCAAACAAGATCTGGTATTGAGGGTCAAATGGCTCGCCAATATAGGTGGTGCGCACCATTTGGTCGGTTTTGAGATCGACCTGGGTCACGACGCGTCCCTTGAAATTATGAAAAACCGCAAACTGGTCGCTGTAGTAAATAAGTTGTTCAGGAAAGTAGATAAAGTTGTCATTGGTCTCGGTAAGATTGCAATTTAGTGCGTAGGTCATGGTGGCTTGAGCCGGAGTGAGGTAGGTCGTCAGAATGAAGGTGAGGCAGAGCTTGATGATTGGCTGCATAAAAAAATACCGAACTGATTGTTGTAGTTTGAGTATAGACAATCGTTCGGTATTTCCTGAGTGAAAAGGTTAAGGCTGCTTTACTTGTTTCTCTTCGCTTTGCGACTAGGCCTCACAATAGTATTCGGCTCGCCAGATTAAGCGTGAAGACCCCTGCATCGAGTCAAGTACTTGCTGACCAGACAACTGGGGATAAGCCAACACAACATCAGAGGTCTCAATGTCGCGATTGGGGGAGTATGCTCGCACGTGGGTAAAGGTCGTTTGTAAGTGTTTTTGCAGAACCCGGTGAGAGAGACAAATTCCCAAACAGTCTTTGTTCATAGTTCCTCCGTAAACAGCATGTGGGGGTAGGAATAACCTAGCTTATTCCTGACTAAATCTTAATCAGTTTATATTGCGCAAGAATTGACTTAGATCAAAATTTCAAACTCGGCCTGTCACTTTTTGTTCATATTATTTATTCAGTCACATTGAGTATTTACCCTATAAATAGATGAATAAACTGATTTTTCATGGTGTTGATACAAAAAAGATAGAGGCAAAAAGGGTGAGATTGGTTACAATCGGATGAAGTTATTGTGGTGAGTGTGTCGAGTATGTCCCCTAGCAACATTTTCGTGGTTTTATTGGTGCTGGTTGTGTTTTTTTTCCTGATACAAAAGCGCTTCAATCGCTCAGAGCAACTCAAAGACAGCCGCTATAAACGACGGCCCACGCTACTCACCAATCAAGAGTCCACCTTTCTCCATACTCTGCAAGAGGCCGTTGGCACACACGGTGTGATCATGGCCAAGGTTGCTATCAGTCAGGTAGTTGCGCCGATTGCAACCAATAAAAAACAGTGGTTTATCGCCAATAATCGTATCGCGAAAAGCTGTTTTGATTTTGTGATTTGTGATCCGACAACCTTAGAGCCGAGGGTAATCATCGAACTCGATGATGGTCGCAGCTTAGACAAAGGCAAAGCGCAGCGTGAGAAGTTACTGCTGCATGTGTGCAAATCGGCAGGCATTCCCTTAATCGGCGCATCGGTTAAACACAGCTATCAAATTGGCCGCTTGCGCCGTTTGCTGGCTGCCCACATCGATTTGATTGAGCCGGAGAGAGAAGTTCGCTTTTGCAAGCAGTGCCGCAGTCCAATGGTGATCCGCGTTGCAACCACAGGTGAGTTTAAGGGGCGACGCTTCTTTACCTGTAGTCGCGCGCCACAGTGCAGCTACACCGAGAATTACAATGTGGTGTTTGATGACTAGATCACCATCCGCTTGAAGTCGTGTTTTGATTGGCTGCAATGACAGACTTTAACCTGATTACGGCCATTTTGTTTCGCTCGGTAAAGCTCCGCATCAGCAATGGCCAAGACTTCATCGAGAGGCTGTTGATTACTTAGACACACCCCGATACTCATGGTGACGTGCAATTTGTTACCGTCAACATTGAATACGTGCTTGTCGATGTAGTGACGGATTGTCTCTGCGGTTTCTGCCGCTTCTGTCATGCTGGTGTTAGGCAAAGGAATGCAAAATTCCTCGCCGCCGATACGATAGACATCGTTGTCAGCGTAGCGGGTGAGTAACCCACCAATTTCCTGAAGGACCTTATCACCACACACGTGGCCATACTCGTCATTAACCCGTTTAAAGTGGTCGATATCAAGGATTAGGATCGATACTGGATCAGTGCTGCTTGCTAGATGCTCATAATCGTGGCTCAAGGCCAAGCGGTTGTAGCAACCAGTTAAAGCATCTTTAACGGCGAGGTTGTGCAGGGATATCGCTGTCTTATTACGATTGAGCTCGTGACTGTGTAGAAGCGCCCAAATCGCCGCATAGCCGAGGATCATATTGCCTGCTGTTTGATAGCCAATCCCCTCAATGGCAATAAACGGGGTATAACTGAGTGCACAATTGAGTATCAGGGTCACGAGTGTAGCAAAAAATCCATGCTTGACACCCAAAAGGGCATACAACAGGACGGGCGCAACCAGTACCCATACCACACTGCCGACAGAGAAAGGCAGCATTCTCGATGTCATACAGGCTACGGCGATGGTGCAGTAAGAGAAAAAAGTCGCATGTTGGCGGTGCAAGTCATGCTGCTTGCGATGATTAAAAATATAAAAACAGTAACCGACGAATCCAAGCTGGGTGAAGCCCAAAAAGCTGTTGGTGGCTAGGGTGAGGTTCATCAGTGCGAAGAATGGGAACACCAGCCCAAAGCATAGACAAGAGACCACCAAGATTTGGTGCTTTGTCTGATCTGCAAATTTTGAGACGTTCGGTTCCATCGACTAAGATTCTCATGAATAATCGTTAACCGCTGATTTTATTATGATTAGCTAGGGGATGGAACAGTAAAGATGATAGAGATCACATTATGTGATCTCTATTTTGGTAATAACATGTAATTATTGAGTATTTCTAATCTAAGTGGCTAACCAAAGCGGCTAATTAATTTGTTTTAACAGCGTTATTAGCTCCTCTTCGGTTTTGGGCTCAGTGCTTAACTCGTAAGATGGGCCAGCACCTCCTTTGAGCAAATAAGCGTGAGTCGTACAATGATCATAGTGATACCAAAGCCCATTGACGCAAATATCTGTGTAACAGCGGATGTCTTGTTTTAATTCCATCATTCTCTCCTCATTGATTCCTTGCCTACTGGTTTAAACCTAGTTTTGGCTGATTAAAGTTGCTAATGATCAAGATCAATATTTGAGTGGCTTAGAGAGAACTGACACTTATTCGCTTTGGTTGTGTAATCAAGCTCTGATTAATATCAATTTTAACTCCGTAAAACATACCGATATGCCGCTTAATAACTACCTCATTAGAGGAAATGAAAGTAGAAATTCGCTGCCTTGTGCTGAACTTATTACCTCGAGTTGTCCGTGGTTTTTCTCTACAAATTGGCGGCTGATGGCAAGCCCTATGCCGGTGCCATTTGACTTACCTTTAGTCACGAATGGCTCAAAAATGGACTCGAGCAAATGGTTGGGAATACCTAACCCATTATCCTTAACCGCGATAATAGCGGTGTTGTCTTTTGTGCTGAGTGACACCTCGACCAGCGCTTTCTCTCTTGGGTGAGTAATAAGCTCTTCTTTGGCATTAGTGATGATGTTGATCAAGGCTCGCCGAATTTGCTGTGGATCTATCTCAACCAAAAGGGGCGAAGTAAAGTTGACCTCAAGCTCAATATCCTCTGGAAACGTAATCGACTGTTGTTGGCAGAGCGTTTGAAGGTAAGTGTTGAGTTCAACAACCTCTGTTTGCGACTGCTTGTCTTTAGAGAGGTCAAGAATATCGTCGATAAGGGCACGCATGTCGACACAGGCAGACGTCATCCACTCGAGCATCTCTGCTTCCCTATCTTCTACCGAGGACTGAAATGTTGGCTTGATGTAGTCGAGTACTCCTTCAAACACATTCAGCGGTTGGCGTAAGTCATGAACGATGATGCTTGATGCTCGACCAACGGCAGAAAGTTCTCTTTGTTTGGCCAGTCCAGCCTGCAATTTGATAGAGTTTAAGGCTTGGCTGGCATGTTTAAGCATCAAATAGGCAACGTGTTTGAGATCATCACTGATGGGATTGTTAGGGTCGATGTTGATGTAAAATCCATACTCACCACAAGCGAAATAGAAGGCGCTACTGCACTGCTTTTCACTGTACATTTGTTGCTCAGTGAGGGCGTTGAAAAATGCGTCAGCGGGCTCAATATCTTCATCTGAGCAGTAGACCATTTGCTTTGAGTCTATTTCCCAGACAAAGACCTGTGAGTTGTGGCCATGGAAAATATTGGTGAGTTGCGGTGCGATGTAGTCAACTAGGTTAAGTCCGGTGTCGCATCGCGCTGGGATCTCGTTGACAATCTCGAGCAAGCTCTCAAGTTGCTTGGCTTTATTCCAATCGCAGCAGGCCTTAGTGGCAATTTGACGCACTTCAACCTGCTCGAAAGGTTTGCAGTGATAGCCGATGTTGTTGCCCAAGTCAGCGTTTAATTGCTCAAGCTTGTAATCGCTATACGCGGTGACAAATACCACATGGGCTTTGTCATCATATTCCCGAATGTGTTTAATGGTTTCTAAACCGTCCATACCAGGCATACGCATATCACAGAAAATGAGGGCATAGGGTTGATTGGATTCGACAGCCTGCTTTACCTTCTCGACTGCGTTGGCGCCATTGCTGGAGAAATCTAGGTGGCAATCGAAAATATTTGCGTTTCTAACTGGTGTGGAGGAGGGTAAATCATCAAACAGGGCGCTTTCTGCTTGCATAAGCGCATCGAGCGAGTGGTCTTGATGCTCATCTTGACCTAGCGCGATTTTAAATGCATCACGCACTGAACTCTCATCATCGATGATCAATACTCTGGAATTAAAGTTACTCATGATGTTCTCCTTTTGGAGATATAGGTAAGCTCAAGATTGCACAGCAGCCGAGGCCGGCGCCTTCGCTGCCCAAGCTAAATGTTCCACCGTGACTGTCAGCAAACTGCGTTGCGCCTAAAGTACCTGTCCCCGAGCCCTGAGGTTTAGTTGTAAAGTGACCGGTGCCGATCTTGGCAGCAATGTCGGGACTAAAGCCAGTTCCATTATCCTCCACGCGCAAGTGAACGTATTGAGGGTCTGATTCTATAACCAGGTTTATGTTGGCCTGAGATCGCTGATGCTTGCCTTCCAGATCACACATGGCTTCACAACTGTTTTTAATCAGATTAACGATCACTTGTGTCAGACGTGTTTTATCAGCCATGACCGTTGCTTGATTGGATTTATCGTCGATTGAAACCTGGCATTTATGCTGTGCTATGAGCTCCGCACAGACTTTCAGCGCGTGATCAACCGACTCAGCAACCGCTATGGGGTTAGTAGATATACCTTCTCCATCACCGACCTGGCTTTTCTGGATCTGAACGATGTCTTGCACATGTTTGACATTAACACTGATCCCGTGATGCAGAGTATCAAAGCTTTTCTGACGGTTAGACAAAGAAGAGTGCAGTGAACCAACGAAGGTACTCAGCGCGTTACCTTTACCTATGCCTAGTGCTTGATCCAGCTCAGCACATTTGGCATCAATTAATTGATGCAGTTTGGCCAAGCTGTCAAGCTCAGGCCAGTTTTTGTCGGCGTTGAGCTTTTCAGTGCTGATGGCAATACCCGTAACCGCATTGCCAATATCGTGAATGATATTGGTCGCCATTTCGAGCTTAGTTAGGGCTTCTGCTCGTTGTATCTCTTGCTGATGACGCGCGTTATCTTGTTCGACTAAAATGGTGCTGTCAGAAAAAGACATCATCATGTGCGTGTCTGAAACCCTTACCAACTCCACATCCAGCCACAGCGTGGTGCCATTAAGCGCATGAAGCTCGACACGAAAAGGAGAGTGATTGCTCGAAGCACACACCGAATCGGTATTGGTGACAAAGTCATCAAGTCTATCTGCAAGAAACGGTGAGAGATCACTTGCTAGTCCAACCAGGTTTAGGAAGTCTGCAGTGGGGTTGATTTGCAAAAGAAGTTGGCTTGCTTTGGCACTCATCAGCTCAATGGTACCATCGGATTGCGCAAGAATTATCCCCATTGGCAACTGGTAGATGAAGCTAAGTAACTCAGCTTCTTTCATTTCAGTCATCGGGCTGACATCGAGGCTAGGCATCGACGCATATCCATGACTGCTGTTGCTGACGAAGAAGTCGCAGGGTGACCTTAGTTGGCTTGAGTTTATAGGTAAAAACGTAATCGAGGGTTTCATCGAGCGCTGTATTATTAGCAACAGCGTCATGAAAGCGCTCTGCAACCATAAAGTTATTGGTGCATGGGGCGACCTGAACAAAGAAATTCTTGCCAAGCGTCTCTTCAGGCGAGAGCCCCGAGAGTGAGGATTGATAATGATTATAGAACTCGACATTACCCGAATCGGTGAGCTTAATAGCGCCAAATACAGCTTGATTGATGGCTTCTTGGCTCGAGGTATTGAGGGCCTCAAATAAATTTTGTTGTTTAAAGTCCATATTATTCACCACTTTGTGAGAGGAACGTCACTGCTAGTCTAGGTAATGTTCTACTCTTTCCAAGTAAAATACCTATAAAGTATGGGGACATAAATTTGCCCAATGCACGTTTGAGTCAATGCAACGACACGATACGTTTAACGACAGCGCAAGTTTTACGTTTTATTAAGCACACCGCCCTGATCGAGCTTGCCGAGTTGCGTCACCAGCCCCTCGATTGGCACGACAACCTTTCATGGCCTGATGATAAGCCCCTCAACCAGCTTGGTATTGATTCCCTTGAGTTAACAGCTATTGTGGTTCGCATCACAACGGCACTACAGCTGACTCAATTTACTCGAATTCCCAACCTCAGCGGCCGGATGAGCCTCAATCAATGGGCACAAGCTATTGTGGAGGTGACTAACGGTGATTTTACTCAGTTTGGTTTCTATTCATCAGGGACAACAGGGCGTAAAAAACTTATCGTCCACCAAGCGAGTAAATTGATTCTCGAGCTCGAGGAGATAGTAAGGCAGGTACAAGGGCTGCAACGAATTGTGTCCCTCGTGCCCAACTGCCATTTGTATGGCTTTATGTTCTCGCTGTTACTCCCGGAAAGAGTTGGGGCTAGCCTAGTTGAAGCACAACATTTGCCAGTCAACTACCTTACTCGCTGCCTTCAAGCCGGGGATGGGTTAATCAGTTTTCCTGACAAACTCGAGGCCTGGCTGCCGCATCTAGATTGCCCACTTGAGCCTATCACTATTGTCAGCTCAACTGCGCCACTGGCTTATCAGATTAAACAGTCCCTTACTCGTTGGCAGTGCAGCGCGATTTTCGACTTTTATGGCTGTGCAGAAGCAGGGGCGATAGCCGTATCCAAGTATCCGAATACAGGCTACCAATTATTGCCCTATTGGCAGGTTAATTTTGATAAGCATTGCCTTATTCATACCCAATTACAGGGCCAGGAGTTCGCGCTGCCAGATCTCTTGACGATAGATGACTGTCGTCAGCTGAGCCTTAACGGTCGAGCTGACCAACAAGTTCAAGTAGCAGGTATCAATGTCTGCTTGAGTGAGGTGGCTGAGCATTTAGACCGGCACCCCAAAGTTGAGACGAGTTCAGTGCGCTTAATGACTAAGGAAGAAGGAAATCGATTAAAGGCATTTATCGTGCTGAAGTCGAAATATCGTCATGAGGTACTCAGTCAAGAGTTAGAAACTTGGTGCCAAACTCTCGCACCAGTTCAGCGACCCAAGAGCTTCGTATTTGGGTCTAAGCTGCCAAAAAACGAATTAGGCAAACTAAAAGATTGGATGGTGGAAATATGAATAATGAGATCAAAGAGAGATGATTTGTGGTGGTGGGATGATAGGAGGGACATTGTATAAACAGTAAGTTCGTGCGGCAGGTTGGCTGTTAAAAACGAAGTCATGCGCGGTGTTTTCACTAGGGATCTGGTTTATTAATTTACGGATATAAACCAAATAACTGATGTGAAGAGGTCTTCATTGCCGTTGTAGTGCGTCGAAGCTTAAGAATTGTTTATAGATTAATATGTTCTAGATTACTAGAAGTGGTGATATTAGGACGCGATTATGGGAAGTAAAAAGCTAATACTCGGATGTGGCACGATATTACTCTTCTGTGTAGGGTTGTTGATATTTGAAGTGTACAAATCATCGTCTGGCCCTTTCTATCAGGATGATATTGATGCTTTGGTTATCGCCAAAGATAATCCAGAACTGAGTCACAAAGAGTTCAGCTCTGAGGAGCATAATAACAACACTAATACCCACTCGGTGAACGCCGACTCGACAAGCACAGGCTCGACTAATCTTGGTTACGTCGACCCCAGCCTCCCAATCCAACCTATCTTACCTGTTGAAGACATTGATATTGAAAAAGCGAGAGTAGGCTGGTTTTTATTTCGGGATCCGGGACTTTCGTCAAACAACCAAGTGAGCTGTGAGAGTTGCCATAATCTTCAAACCAACGGTGCCGAGCTAATACCCGTTTCCCTCGGTGTGCATGGGGCTGGGCAGCGCAACTCCTTGACGGTATTTAATGTCGTGTACAACTACCGATTCTTCTGGGATGGCCGGGTTAACTCTCTAGAGGAGCAGCTTGATGGCCCAGTACACAACCCTGTTGAGATGGACAGCACCTGGGAAAACATCTTTGGGTATGTGTCACAATCTGAGAAATACCAATCGTTATTTTCTGATGCAGGCCTTGAGATCAATATCGATACTATTAAAGGGGCAATTGTCGAGTTTGAACGGGCTTTAACCACACTTGGCGCGCCTTTTGACCGCTATTTAGCGGGTGATGCAGAGGCGATCAATCCATCAGCTCAACGAGGCTGGCAGGCATTTCAGTCTGAGGGTTGCATTGCGTGTCATCAAGGGACTAACGTCGGTGGCGGCCTGGTGATGCGCTTTGGCTATTTTGGTCAGGACAAAACGGGCAGTGAGCGCAGTAGCGATTTAGGCCGGTTTGCCACCACCTCGAAACCTGAGGACCGACACCTATTTCGTGTTCCTAGTTTGCGTAATGTCGGTGATACTGCCCCCTATTTTCATGATGGAAAAACTCAGCAGCTGACTGATGCAATCAAAATCATGGGTCAGAGCCAGTTGGGGAAAGAGTTGGATGAGAGCACCATCGAGGATATTTATCAGTTTTTGCTGACACTCTCAGGCCAGCGCCCAGCGATTCTCGAGGAGTTTGAACATGAAAATGATTAGAGGGCTTTATATTGCGCTGGTAACTTCACTCTGCACGTTAGTCGGTTTGACCATACTCAATTACCTAGAATTTAAGACAATATCTGAATATCAATTAATGGTGACAACCCTTGGGCATGAGCTGGTTGCGACCCGAGATGAAATTACCTTGCAATCGATGGAAGGGATCAGCTCACCTTATGAGCTCAACCGCTCAATCGTCGCGATGGAAAAAAAACTTAACGTACTCGAGTCGAGCATGAGCCAGGATATCAGTGAGCAGCTTTATTTCAATCGCATGAAGGTTTACGAAGTACTAAGTTCTTTTCATGACTCTGGCCTTGAGGTTGCGGATGCACTTGATCATTTGGTGGGAGTGATTGTTGCGCGACACTCGGTCCTCTCTTCGTTGGATCGCCCCCAAGTTAGTCAGAATGAAAACACCCTCAATGAGAGTGTTTTGTTAGAGGCCTTTTTGACCCGAGAGGGTCAGGCGGGGTTTGAAGACCCAAACATCAATAGAATCAGCCATATCTTCAACGATTTAAGTATGCAGCAACGCCAGCTGTTTTCGATTGTTCTCTCAGGCAAAAATGCCGAATTTGTTGAGCACGCCGAACACCAATTAAGCGATATCTCGGCTGAAGTACGAGATAGGGTTGCCTTGTTATTGTTTGCCTCGACGGTCAATGTGTTCGTTATTCTGCTGTTGGTTGGGGTGCAGCGTAGTCGAGAGTTGCGACGCAACAACTCGGCTTACCAAGAATCGGTTGAAAAATCCGAACATGCGAGTCAAGCCAAGTCTTTGTTTTTGGCAACCATGAGCCATGAGCTGCGTACTCCGATGAATGGCGTGATGGGATTGGCGGAATTGATTCGTGAACAATCTAATGAGATTGAGATCAAAAAGCACGCTCAGACGATTGTGGAGTCGGGTGAGCATCTAGTGACCTTACTTAATGACATTCTGGATTTCTCAAAAATCGAGCAGGGTAAGATGACGCTTGAATCGTGTGAATTTAGCATGGCGAGCGTGGCCGACAGTATCGAAAAGTCGCTGCGCCCAGTGGCGAGCAACAAGTCGATAGCTTTAAAAATTCACAACCTGATCCCGAGCAATATCGAGTTGGTAGGCGATCCTGCACGCTTGCGTCAAATTCTGTTTAATGTCGTGGGTAATGGGATTAAATTTACTGAGAGTGGGGAGGTGAGCTTAAGCATTATTCACCATCAGGGCAGTCGAAAAAACATCGAGATTAAAGTCACTGACACCGGGGTCGGCATCGACCGAGAGCGACTGAACAGCATCTTCAATGCATTCGAACAAGCAGAGCTATCCACGACCAGAAAGTTTGGTGGTACCGGATTAGGCTTATCGATTGTTAAGGAGTTGGTTAATCTCATGGATGGTGAGATTGAGGTCTTCAGTCAACCCAACGTTGGGACTGAAGTGACGATTACGCTCACGCTACCCATTCAGGTGATAAAACAAGTCCAAGTGACAGAACCGGCGATATCGACGTCGGCTGAGCCCGACATGCCTTCAACCTCCTCTCCGTCCCCTTCAAGCACCGATACCTTGCGGGTATTAATCGCCGAAGACAATCGATTGAATGCCCTAGTTCTAAAAGAGTTTTGTCACAATGAAGGGTATTCTGTGACCCTTGCTCGAGATGGTTCAGAGGCGATAGAGGTGCTGAGCAAAGAGGGCTTTGATCTAATTTTGATGGATAATCATATGCCCAAACTCAATGGCATTGAGGTGATAAGCCATATTCGTCATCAGCTAAAACTCGATACCTGTATTTTCGCTTGTACTGCAGACGTGTTTAAAGAAGCTCACGATCGTTTTATTGATAGCGGGGCGAACTTTGTCCTGACCAAACCACTGCAAGTATCCAGTCTCAAACGGGCCATCAGTCGTCACTACGCCGTGATAAGAGGCGGACAAGCGGTAAGCAGTCATAGCAACGTAGTGCACTTGATACGTTCCCCTGTGGATACCTTGCCAATGACGGAAGAGGAGATATCAAGCTCTGCCATACTCAGTGATGGTGCGCTTGAGCGTGAAGAAAAGCTCGACCTGTTGGAAACTTTTATCCAAGAGGTTGAGCAGAACATCGAGAAGCTGATCAGCGGCTACTCGGAGTCTTCAGCAGACAAGATTTTCCATACCCTGCATTCAACGAAAGGAATTACGGCGGAGTTCGGGATGCCGGAAGTGTCTCAGCTGGCAGAAAAGTGCGAGATAGAGGCGCGTGGCGGCACAATTCCCGCTCTAGAGGAGTTGCAAGTTTTGGTCAATTTGCTGCTCATTAATGTTCATCAAGCCCATCGGCTCAATGCTGAGTATGCTGGCGCGCGACAATCAGGCAATGGAGAGCGGTCATAATGAAGGTCATAACTTGGTTTAACGTTGTTCCGCTTGTAGTTTGGCTATCTGCGTTATCACTAGGCGTGCTGGCGGTTGATCTAAGCATTCCGTTGGGTGTAGCGGCTGGCGTGCCGTATGTCACTGTGGTTTTACTTTCGCTGATGTCAAAGGAGCAAAACACCACGATTATTTGGGCAACAATTTGTACTGTGCTTACGCTCGTTGGCTATTACGCATCGCCGGTTGGCGGCGAAGTGTGGAAAGTGGTATTCAATCGGGTACTTGCCATTTATGCGATATGGGCGGTCGCCATTGTATCTCTAGTGCTAAAGAAGCGTGCAACAGAAGTGGTTAAGTTGGAGGCAGACCTCATGCTGGCGGATTTTCGCTCGACTTTAGGGCTGGTGGCAGAGCATACGCGCGATGCGGTGATCATAACGGATAGCCAGGGTGGAATAACTTGGGTAAATCACGCATTCACTGAATTATCAGGCTATACACTGGCAGAGGTTACCGGCAAGAAGCCCGGTGATATGCTGCAAGGAAAAGACACCTCAATTGTCGAAATTAAGCGTCTGTCTCAGGCGATAAAGCAGGGCAAGTTTATTTCCAGCGAGATAATTAATTACACCAAAGAGGGGACTCCTTACTGGATTGATATCTCTATCTCGCCTGTGCATGAGAATGGAGAGTTGACGCGATTTATTGCCGTTGAACGCGACATCACTGAGCGTAAAGAGTTAGAGCTTAAGTTAGAGCAAGAGAGGACGATAGCTGTCGCGGGCAGCGAACAAAGAAGCCGACTTTTTTCTTTGTTACACCATGAAGTGGTGAAGCCGGTCAATCACTTATCTGTGCTGGGTGACAATATGTACTCTGCAGAGGATGTCGATGAAATCAAAGCCACCAGCATGCAGATCCAATGCCTTACCCGCTGTTTAAGTTTGATCACGGATAATTTGTCAACGTTAGCCGAAGTTGATGGGGATAATCTGACCTTCGAGTGTCAGACAAATGCACCTCAAGAGTTCATGGATACGCTTGGCAGTAAGTTAAAGCTGTTGGTAGAGGCGTATAACTTGCCCTTTAGCACTGATATCGATGACGCGGTTGAAGGTTTGAAGGTGCGCAGTGATCAGCGTGTGACGGAAACGTGTTTGATGTTCTTGACCCTTCTCGCCGTGTCGAAAAGCCATGCCAGAGAGCTATCACTGAGTGTGCGGGCGCATTTTAATGACGACGACGTTGCAATGTGCTTTGAGCTTGCCGTGAAAGACGATGGCACGACTAGTCAGTTTATTGATCAGCTAAGCAGCTATCCAGACCAGAGCAACAAAAGCCTTGAGGCGGGATTGTCTGCAGGCTATGAGTTGATCACCACTTTATTGAGCGCTTCGAATGGTCGCGTGTCAACGTATCACGATGGCGAGTTGAGTAGAATAGCGATGCACGAGCGTTATGAGGTCGTGGAGCGGGCAAAAGCAAGCAGTGATGGGGAGCTGAAAGTACTGATAGCGGAAGACAATAAGGTTAATGTAATTGTATTGACCAAACTGCTGAAGTCACTGGGCTATGAATCGATTGATGTTGCAGCAGATGGCCAAAAGGCGGTTGAGATGGCGCAGGACAACTTTTATCAATTGATCTTGATGGACAATCATATGCCTAATTTGACGGGGTTAGATGCAACCAAAGTTATTGTACAGGACAAGCAGATCCCTTCGATTGTAATTGCTTGTACCGCTGACACTGGATCAGAGGCGAGAGCGGGCTTTTTTGCTAATGGCGCGAGTGATGTGATCTATAAGCCAATCAAGAAAAACGTGCTGGACAGGGCGATCACGGATGCGTTTGACAAAGCCAATAAGGTGTTGGCGTAAAATCATGCCTCTATCGCGGGTCAAATCTGGGTCTCACTTCCTTATCCGCGTTATTGACCTCGATTTGGCTAACTCGTTACAGTGGCTATAGAAGTGAGGGTAGTGGAGCCTCACTCTCAGACTGACAAGATGGTGAATGTATGTCCAAGACGGCCAAGTTGTATAACGAAGATAAGCTATTAAAAAAGGCATTGGAGGTTGGGCTTAAAATGGCCAAAATGCAAGGCTTTGAGCTACCAACCACGCCCGCCCCAACCAAGATTAAAGCCGTTTATCTATTTTTAGTCGAGGTCAATCAAATCACGCCTCTGCCAAAAGATAAGCTCGACGGCGCCCACATCAAAAAGCGCCTCGCACTGTGGATACACAGTGTCCTACCTGATGACGATCCCTTAAAGTAAGATATTCTGTCTACAGGCTCGTTGCGCCCGCAGACAATATTCCGCGAACCGCGAACCTGGTTTTATCGTCTATGCTTATGGAGTTCGAATAATAAGGAGTCTCCCATGGGTATTTTTTCTTGGATTATCTTAGGTTTGATTGCTGGCGCTTTGGCAAAGTGGTTGATGCCGGGTAAAGAGGGTGGGGGTTGGATTGCCACTATGCTACTCGGGATCGCTGGTGCGTTTGTTGGTGGTTTCCTTGGTGGGTTCTTGGGATTGGGAGGCGCGACAGGTGTCAATATCGGTAGCATCATCACGGCGACAATAGGCGCGTTTGTTTTGCTGTTTGTCTACAACCGATTCTTCAGGTAGTGCCACCTTGGAAACACGTATATTGTAGTACGCGACGTTTAACAGATTAGTCTGCTTAGCTGCCATCATTTCATTTATTGAGTGATCACTCGACAAGATACTGGGGTTTAGTCATAATCTGGCGCCCCACGTATTGCAGTCTACGATCATGAGCCAAATTGCCCCTACCTCAATCACTCGGTCCTTCTATCGCTACCTTATTCCTGCCGTTGTTGGAATGCTTATCAAGTGTGCCTTTATCTTTATTGACACGCTATTTATTGGTCGCCTAGTTGGCTCAGATGCATTAGGTGCAGTCTCTTTGGTGATTCCGTATTTCTCAGTCTTTACTGCAGTGGCGATGATGCTTGGTATTGGTGGCGCGACCTGGATGTCGATTGAACTTGGTCAGCGCAATCGAGCTAAGGGACAAGCCATATTCTCACAGACCGTGTTGTTTGCTCTTGGCGTGTTTATTCTCTTATCAATACTTTGCTGGTGGACACTGAACCCAGTATTGGAACTGATGGGGGCAGAGGGCGCAATCTTCGACCTCAGTCGAGAGTATATGGTGTTCTTGCTGCCATTTCTCACCGCTTATGGCATGAATTGGGTGCTATCGAGTTTTATCCGCAACGATAATAACCCCAAGCTGGCCATGATAGCGATGATCAGTGGCGCATTGGTAAATATCGTTTTCGATGCACTGTTTATCTGGTGGCTTGATATGGGCGTTGGTGGCGCAGCACTGGCGACAGGCTTGTCACAGTGTGTGATGATTGCCATTCTGTTAACGCATTTCTTTACTCGCACAAGTCAGCCGCGATTAGTGTTACGCCTTGTTCCACCTAGTCGCGATACGATAATCAGAGTATGCCAAATAGGCACGCCAAGTTTGTTTATCGAGCTGGCATTAACGGTCACTATCGTCGTGTTCAACGTGGTATTGCTTAACTATTATGGCGAGGATTTCCTAATTGCCTATAGCTTGAGCCTCAATCTTGGCGTATTTGCCCTGTTTATCTTGCTAGGGATCTCTCAAGCGATCCAGCCACTGATCAGTTATAACTTTGGTGCAGGAGAGCATCTCAAGGTCAAACAGAGTTTTTATCTTGGCTTAAAGTTTGCCGCCATGACGGGGATTACTATGGCGACGATCGCGATGATTTTTGCCGATGAGATTGTTGCTTGGTTTATTGTCGATGATCAGGCTCTTGCGACGTTGTCCAGTGAGGCGGTGCGTTGGTACTTTTATTGTGCACCGATTATGGCCGTGAATATTATTGTTTCAACCTACTTTCAATCATTAGCTAAACCAAAGCAGTCCTCCGTGTTGTCACTGTTGCGTGGTTTGGTGTTCGTTTTATTGGGGTTAGTGCTGATACCTGCTGCCTTTGGAGCGAACGCGGTATGGGGGGCGTTCGTATTTGCTGAGTTGATGACCGTTGGCGTCAGCTTTTACCTGGTTAGACGCTATGCTCGACGTAGCCAAGGCAGTCTTGATGGTCAGGTTTCATCTCACGCAATAGGTGGAGAAACACCGCTAGATGCTTGATCATTGTCATCGCACTAATGGACTAGTCGCTGGGCACTTCGTTTTTGAGTGTGGTAAGGATATCGCGTAAATGATCGGGTTGCATAAATACCTTAAACCATTCAGTAAATGTGTCTGGCTCGGCGATCATTTGGGCTTGGAGGGTCTCTAAGCTGATATAGGTGTGAGCTGAGACTTCGTCGGGGTTAGGTTGCATAGGGCCGTTATATCGGCCAACGAACAACTGATCTAACTCATGCTCCCATAACCCATCAGCTAGCTTAGATTTGTAGATGATGCTTTTGACCGGGTAGAGCGTCAAATCGAACCCCATCTCTTGTTGAATACGGCGGTGTGCCCCTGCTAAGTAAGTCTCTCCTTTGCAAGGGTGGCTACAACATGCATTAGTCCACAGACCGGCAGAGTGGTATTTGCTTAAAGCGCGTTGATGCACAAGCATCCGACCTTCATTATCAAAGACAAAGATTGAAAAGGCTCGATGCAGCACGCCCTTTTGGTGTGCCTCTAGTTTATCCATTTCACCAAGTATGTTGTCTTGCTCATCAACTAATACAACTTGATTTATATTCATATAAATAATCCAAATATGTCTTTGCTATCTATGTCTGATCATAGTTGCTGCTTGCCCACTTACAACTGGCGATATTGGTTAGATTTAACATTCAGTTACATCTTGTGCATAGTGAGCACCTTTATAATCAATACATGGCATATTACTATCCAAATTGATGAAAAAGTGATTAGGTAATGAGATGGGTCTAGGACGAAAGGAATTTACTGCCGTGTTTATCTCTCTGCTTTCAGTTTCGTTTAGCAGTATGGGAGGTGAGAGTGGTAGTGGCGAGAATAATCGCCAAATTGAGCCAGCAGAAAGGCAGCAACACTATACAAAACTCAAGGCGGTTGTAGGTGACTCAACTTGGTTTGAAGAGGCTCAGACTACGCTATTTCTTGGTGGGCACCATGCTGATGACTCAAAGTTCGGTCCTTTACTAAAAGCTGGCAGTGCGCCTGAAGATGTCATTGCGTTGCTTGAATCGAAGCAGACAAAGCAAGCGCTCTCAAGAGAACAGTATCCGTTCGAAAATACGATAGCTGGCTTTTTAATGACTCAAGGGGCGCAAATGGAGGACTTGTTTCAATTCCAAAAAGAGATGAAAAAGGCCGTCGACACCTGTATCAAGCGCTATATCCATGTCTACGAAAATGGCGATCCTGAGCTTGGGTTCTGGCCAGGTCAGCTTGGTCAGCCTCAAGCGTACTTTGACAACTATGGTTTGCAGTTAGGCACCCACTCTTATGACGATTTTGGTCATCTCAGTATCGAGTTCGGCCGTCGTTATTGCGAGCGAACCGTCGATTACGACTTTGATGAAGAGTACAGTGTGGTGACCAAACTCTATGACATCGTGTCTGAACAGCATATTGAGGTGGGACAATCTAATCTTAGAGAGTACGTCTTCAATCAGGCGTTCTATCCAGTCATTGGTATGACATGGTCTGAAATGTTGCGAGATGATTATTTCAGCAAAGATACTCGACCAAGTTTTAACTGACAGACTTTAAATCGTGAGAAAAAGGGATCGCAATGCGATCCCTTTTTAGTTGGTATCAATGTCAAACAAAGCGACGGCTCTCAATTTGCGTCGCGATGTGAGAGGTCGCTAGTAAACGACGTTTGGGTTGGCCGGAGTAAACTCTTGCTGAATCGGGTCGCTGCCATCATAGAACCACACTTCAGCGAGTAGGCTCTGGGTACCGCTGGCGTAGGTGATCTCAATCTCTCCCTGACCTGCGCTGAGCGCTTGTGCCGCGACTTTGTGGTTGTTGCTCGGCGCAAAGTCTCCATTTTCGGTCGCTTCATACTGGCTGTAGATGGAGATATAGGCACGCTCAGTTGAGAAGCTGCTCACGTCGATACTGACCGTGATGTTTTCAATTGGGTCGTAGTCAAAGCCGTGCGGTACGCTGAGATCTTGCATGGTGCGCTCGGTCTCTGGTTGGCTTGGTGTTGCTTCGACAACTTCAGTCTCTGTGACTTCTTCTTCAGCCGGTTGCTGGGCTGGGGCAGAGCTGCCGCCGCCACCGCCACCTCCGCCGCCACAGCCGATAAGTGCCAAACTGGTTAGAAACGCTAGGGTAAGGTTATGATAATTACGCATGGTCTTGTCCTTTCTTAATTCGTTATTCATCGTGTGCGTTGCTGTTAGGCACAGGGTTATTGGTAGATGTTGCCATCAACAGCGTTGCTAAGTTCGTGCCAGTTTGTTGCTTGCTCCCCAGCGCTCTCAGCGAACTCCGCAAACTGTGGGTAGGCTTGAACCAGGTCGGTACGCTCGGTTGGCCAGTGCCACTCTTCAGTGATAAGCAGTGCCCATGGTAGGTTTTCAGCGGTCTTAAAGTAAGTACCTTCATCCGGTGAGCTCGCATCCACACCTAGGTTCCATAGAGCGTCTTGGTTGAACTTTTCCGTTGGCGCGTAATCGGGTAGGTGCACTTCCCACTGACGACCTGGGTGCAATGGTAGCCCTTCACCGTGGTAGTAACCCGGGGTTGCAAAGATGAATGGGTCGTATGGCATCCCTAGCATGTTAGAAGTGTCAGTGCCTTGGTCGATGGATACATGCAACTCAAACATAAACAGCTCGTCTTCTTTACAATCTAGTTGGGTACGGTGATAAGCACAGTTACCGGTTTTCAGCGCGGTTAGATTAGGTGAAACGATAAAGATAGCCTCGTTGCTGTCGAGCTCAAGGCCACTGTCATCAAGCTGCACGTCATTGTGGAACTGACGAGTCTTGTCTTGGTCGATTTCGTCGCG
Organism: Vibrio glycogenivorans; assembly: GCF_051660965.1. Classification (NCBI taxonomy): domain Bacteria; kingdom Pseudomonadati; phylum Pseudomonadota; class Gammaproteobacteria; order Vibrionales; family Vibrionaceae; genus Vibrio; species Vibrio glycogenivorans. The sequence goes on from NZ_JBPVIS010000006.1 coordinate 49,716, forward strand.
CTGAATTCCCTGTAATCTCACCGCAAAGCCGTTTTTGTAGTCTGCACCGGTTGCGCCAAGGCGTCCTTTGATATACGCACGCTCCACATTGCCATCACGCAGGATTTCAGTAATGCGGTAGTGCATCACGACATCGTTCATATCGTAGTCAGCGGTGTAAGGCCAGTTATCTTCATAGGCGAGGGTGGCGTAGCCGTTCTCATTCGGGAAGTGGCGCACAGTAATGCCTTCTGCTGTGACGGTGACTGGGTGGTCTTCGACTTCACCTGAGGTGGCGCCGCCGAAGTAGTCTAGACCCTCTTGTTGACTAAAGCGGAAGCGGCTCCAAGTCATACCCGGCTCAGCGTTGTAATCGACGTTAAACACAATTGACTGTTCACCTGCGTCAATGAATTGATCTTGAATCACGTGCTCGCCTTCATCGTCAAAGTCGCCATCTTGATTCCAGTCAAACCAGGCAGTGAGGTAGCCTGAGCTCGAGGCATTCACGCGGATAATCGAATCTAGGCCTGGCTCGACAGCGGTGACAAAGTTAATACCATCCTCGTCATCAATGCCAACAGTGTCATCACTGAGCGGCGCAATCAGGCCATCTTGCTCACCATCAGGGGCTTGTGTGCCAAGATAGGTGCCATCAATCTGGTGACGTGGACCATTGTTGTTCAGCGTGGTTAGATAGCTGTCTGGCGCATCACCAAAATCGATGGTGGAGTCTTCATCAATCAATGGCGCATTGGCACAGCGCGCGCCGTCGTTTTGACCTGAAGCAGGTCCCTCAGCAAACTTAACCGCAGTAACATTACCATTGTCGATATCGTCTTGGCTGCCTAGGTTAATGCGGAAGATAAAGCCATCGTTGTTGCGAGAAAGGTATAGGTTGCCGTTCACGTCAAAGTAGCCTGCGCCAAAGGTGCCGGTCACGCCGGTATCACCGATTAGGGTAGTGTCGCCATTGTCAGGGTCGAACTGGTAAAGCATGCCGGTTTTGTTGTCCACACCGTAAAGGTTGTCGTTACCTGGGTGGAAGGCAAAGTCAGTCAGTTGAACAGAGGCTTGCGATGAGATTTTTACTACTTCTAGGACCGCCTGTGGGTCGCTATCGAGTGGCGTTAAGTCAATCTTAAACAGCCCTTTGTTTTTGCGATACAGGTAGTAAGTTTTGTTAAATACATCACCGACATAGAAGGTGTGGTCGGTTGGCAGACCAGATGTGTTGATGTCTTCAACTTGGAAGTCTTTTCCTAAGCGAACGATTTTCTTGTTGGTGGTGTCGTAGCCATAGATATAGCGGCTATCGAAATCGAAGCCAACGCCATTGATATTAGCATCTGTCCCAGTGTCACCTTGAAGCAAAGAAGACTGACCGGTAACCAAGTTAACGCCATAAACCTGAACTGGCTTAGACTGAAACAGGTAGGCTTTGCTCGGACAGCTATCAAAAGGCGCTGCTTGAACCGTATAGGTTTGAGCCATAAGTGCTAGCCCGATGAATGATGACGCTTTACTAAGGTTAAATAGTGTTGAGTGGCTCATAACCGCTTCCTTTTGGTAATTAGATTTAATTGTTGACATACCTAGGTAATGCGATTGCCGTGCCAACTTTTAAGTGTTTGTTTTTATTGGCTTTACGTATAAAACCAATTGCATTTCAAATTTGATTCTCAATCTGACTAATAGAAACAAACGCTAACCCCCAAATTTCTGTCAGATTGAGAATCCCCCCAAACAACAAACCAAAAAAAAGAAAACGAGAACTCAGACAAACCCAGAAGTTGTTCGCAGCATTAACAACAAGTCCCACAACACTCGCCCCCCAAACCTGGCTTTTACTCGCTCCTCGGAACGAAGTGTAACCCGAACCCCGAACCTGTCTTTTCCTCGCCTCTCGCAGCGCAGCGATCCCGCCTCTCGCCTCTCCCTAAAGGGGGCGGAAAAAGAAAAAAGCCCAAGCAAGCTTGGGCAAAATGGAAATATCGGAGTTATTGACGTTGTCTTTGATTTATTGGCCACGCCCGTCAACCATAACGGCCACCGTGCGGAACATGATAGATAAGTCAGTTTTTAGCCAGTTCGATAGGCTGCTGTGTGATAATGCATAACTGTGGTCGTAACCGACTTTAGAGCGGACATCTTCAATACAGGTGTCATAACCTTGGTTTACCTGGGCGAGACCCGTGATGCCAGGTAAAACGCCGTAGGTACGGTCGGCAAAGAAAGGGATCTCTTTTTCCAAGATAGTGTAGAAGGCCGGGCGCTCTGGGCGAGGGCCAATCAGTGACATATCACCGCGGATCACGTTAAACAGTTGTGGTAGTTCGTCAAGGCGCGTTTTGCGTAGGAAGCGTCCTACAGGCGTAATACGCGGATCGTTTTCGGTAGCCCATGCAGCACCTGAGCGCGCTTCCGCGTCTTGGTACATGGTGCGAAATTTGATAATGCTAAACAACACCATATGATCAGGTGTCGATTTACCCACGCGAGTTTGAGTGTAGAACACCGAACCTTTGGAAGTGGTCACAATCGCCAAGGCAATCAGTGGAAATAGCGGTAGGAAAATTGCCAGGCAGACTAATGAGATGCTAAGGTCAAAGGCGCGTTTGCTTAGGCTGACTGCTGGGCTAGTGTTGGCTAGAGTGTACATAATCAAATCCTTGTTGAGCGTTAAATTGGGTTATTAAGCTTGGCGTTTAGCAAACAGGTAGCGAAGACCACCTATCAGGTTTGCGGTATGACCCATCAATACATAGTGGATCAGCTGACAGATTTTAATCTTGTTGATCGCAGGTACCAGCGCGCTAGCAATGCCGACCAAGTAGATAAATAGTTGTATGCAAGTAAGAAGCCAAAAAATCGGCATCGAACTTAATAAAGCGCTGCTGACCAGTGCCGTCAGCATCAAATATGGGGTCATCAGGCGCAAACCCTTGCCAGAAAAGAAAGCAAATGCGGTGCGCTTGAAGCGTGGGTGAAGGAGTTTTGCCAGCACCATTATCTGCTGCATGTTACCCGCTGAGATGCGTAGTCTACGGGCAAAATCATCGTCTAGGTTGGTTGGCTCCATTTCGGTGGCAATCACGTTGTTGTCATACACAGATTGAAATCCCTGGCTGACAATCTCCATCGGGATAATGAAATCATCGTTGATGATGCTCGAGCCCAGTGGGGTGAATAGCTCAGTGCGGAAAATGTAGAAAGCGCCGTGTGCACCTATGGCCGTCGCCATCTTGGCTTCCGCAAATTTCATGTCACATTGATACTGCCAGTATTTTTCTTCACCGACTGAGCCAGATTGGTAGAGAATGTACTGGCCGTTCACCACGCCCACCTCTGGGTTCTCAAAATGACGCTCAGCAATCAACAGGGCATCGATAGAGGTAATTGCAGACACATCACTGAACGTGGTGAGATCGGTTTTTACCTCTTTCATGGCGGCGTTTAGCACTGCAACTTTACCGCGGTTTTGCTGACAATCGTGGATAACAAACAAGGTATCTGCACAGGTCGCCTCTTGAATGGTCTCTTGGGCGATTGCCACGGTATTATCCGTACACCCGTCACAGTAGATCTCAACTCTTAGCTTGTCTCGTGGGTAATCCAGCATGGCAAGATTACGAATTTTCTGAGCTATCCATTGTTCTTCGTTGTAAGCAGGTACAATCACGGTAATAGAGGGTCTGAAGTGATCATTATGGCTAAAACTAAAGCGACGCTCATTGCCCTTCTTAATCTGTCTTGCGCGGTATTTGCTGTAGAGTTGTAGGAGCAGGGGGTAGCCCACATGGTGGTAGGCGATAAGCAAAAAGCTAATACAAAAGGTTGCAAAGCATATCCATTGCCATGTACTCATGCGACTTCTCCTTCACGAGTTAGAACATCATATTGGGCCACCATGTGGCGAATATCGTTGTTGGCAATTACATGGTCACGTGGTGACTGCAGAGTTAAGCCAACGGCTTTTTGCTCAAGGCCCTGTGCAAGAGCCATAATACGATTGGGCTTAACCAGAGCCCCGGTGTAAGGGCACAAAGTCTCACCTGATGAGCCGACATCCGTTACAACCGTGTGGATTCCGCAAGCTTGCGCTTCCAGTGCCGTAAGAGGGTAACCCTCATGGCGGGAAGGAAGGCAGAACACATCTAATGCTTGATAAAAGCGCGCCATGTTGTCTATTCGACCCAGCAGGCGGACGCGATCTTCAAGGTGGAGTTTAGTGATCAGCTTGGCAAGCTCCTCTCGCTGACTACCATCACCAGCAATCACAAGTTTGATATGACTAGGTACATAACGCATCGCTTTGATCAGTAGGTCGTGGCCCTTAACGGACTCTAGTCGCCCGGCGCTGCCGATGACGATATCATGGGCATCAATCGCAAAATCCAAGCGGGCAGATACTTTAGGCCCTGGTTTAAAGCGAGTGACATCAATGCCATTGGGGATACAGCTGAGTTTTGGGTACTGGAATAGTTTATCGAGCTGCTCACCGACACGGAATGCATCCGCGACAAGCTGTGGTTGAACATGTTTAAGCAGCATGGACTGCATCAGTTGGCTCTTGCGCTTACTCAGGTGCCACACATCATGCTCAGTGTGCAAACGAACTGGCACCTTAGCATGCTTAGCCGCGGTTCCGCCGTACAGTAGAGGACCAATGTGGTGAGTGTGTACCACATCTACCTTCATCGCGCGAAACAATCTCAATAGATCGTGGTAGACATGGCCTTGAAACCCAGGGGCTTTGTTGAGAAAAACCAAGTTGTCTTTATGCGCAGCAAGCTTTGGCCAATTAGCGATTGCCTGATGTTTGGTGCCTTCGATACTGACCACATAAACCTCGGTGCCCGGTTGAGCAAAGGTCATAAAATCCAGCACTAGGCTTTCAAGACCGCCAGGGGCAAGATGCTGTACAACGTGAATGATAATTTTATTGTTAGAAGTCTTCATGGCTGATCCCTTGCAGAGCATTTGATTTAGAGAGTTACTCTTACAATGCAGGGGACGTGCCAATTTATAAGTGTTTGTTTAGTATAAGAAATTAATCTTAGGCTAATGATTTCTCATATTGAGAATGAATCTGACTCTATGGCTGATTAAAGTTGGGTAAGGTCGCGATCACAGGGATACTGGTGTGTTTACGAATGTCTGCTGGATTACGAATCGTCGAATCAAACAGCTCAAAGATAACTGCGATGCCGATGCCGAGCGCAAGTCCACCAAAAATACCAGCGATGACAAAAACAATAGTCGGAAGGTTAGACGGGCGACTTGGTGTGTAGGGTAAGTCAATGATCTTGACTCGTTTGTCTTGCTCAAACTCACCCAGCGAGCCGGTAAGCTCTGCCATTTCATACCGTTGTAGCAACTCTTCATACAGATCACGCTTGAGCTCAACATCACGTTGTAGGCGGTAGAACTGCTTTACGTTGTCGCCATAGCTAAGAGTTTGCTGCTCAAGCTCATTGATCATGTCGCGCATCCGTGCCGTCTCTTCCTTAAGTGCCTCGTAGCGCCCTCGAACCTGTTGTAGGCTTTGCAGTTGACTCATTAACAAGGGCTGCATAGTACTATTGGTTTGAAATTTTTGACTGCTCGCCATATCCCATAGCTGATCAGTATTGAGGTTTGGTTGCTGTGATGTGAGTAGCGCTTCGCGCTCCTGCTCTAAACGAGCGAGTTGGCGCAGCTTGGCCTGCACGGAGCTGTGGCTGTCGGTGTATTTGGCTTGGAGCAGGGTGAGCTCACTGCGCGTTTCAATGATCTGCTCTTCGATTCGACCAACCACGGGGTTGGTCTGTGAGAGTTGCTGGTCGAGTGAACCAAGGCTGCTTTCGACGCCATAAAGCTCGGCTTCTTTTTCGGCTAGGCTCTGCTGCAACGAGGCGAGACGAGCAAAGCTTTGTGACTGAAGCTCTGGGGTTAGTGCATTGTTTTGGTTGGTGTAATCAGCCAGACGCTGCTCAGCGGCTTGCAGCTCAGCAAAGCGCTTGTCCATATGCTGGGCGAGAAACGAGCTAGAGTCACGAATGGAGGAACGCTCTGGCGCCAGGATCTGCTCGATAAAATGGTCACTGACCGACTCGAGCATCTCTTTCATCCCGTCTGGCGTTGAGGCGGTGTATTGGATCTTGAGTAGGTCCTTGCCCATTTGCGACACCGTTAGGTTGGCTGCAATTTTGCCAATAATGTAGTCTTTCTCTGCGTCACTGGTTTGCGCATTGATCAGGTTGCGCTCAGTGGCCACTAGTGTCAGTACGTGACGACTTTTGAGCAGGGTCTTCACCGCATTGAGTCGATCATTGAGCATGGTCTCAACGGCGATGTCCTCCAAAAATGGATTCATCTTGGCGGTTTCTTGGATCAGCATACTGGTGTGAGAGACATACTGTGTCGCCGCCAGTTTTGACACGCCAACGGCTGCGAACGGTAAGACTAACATTGGGATCAATATGACCCAACGGCGACGCCATGCTGCGAGGATGATACAGGTCAGTCTTACTTTTAAATCGCTCATAATAACTCCAGTAACCAATCAACGAACATCGCTCGTGATGCCCAGCTTTCCTGCTGGATAGATTCGGGACGAGTTGCTACCAGTTCCGAATGTTGTTGTAGCGCATTAATCAACTCTTGTGTGCTAGTGACCTGATTCAGTTGGCCTTGATAGGGCCTCGCCGCTGGAAAAGGGGTGTGTATCACTGGCTTACCCGTTGCAATATACTCTAGCAATTTTAGCGGACTGCAAGCTTGGATTTGCTTATTATTTTTGAACGGCAGCAGGCTCACCTCCCAATGTTGACTGTACCGTGGTAATTCTGCGTGTGGTTTTGCGCCGAGTAGATGGATATTGGGCAAATTTTCAAGCTTTGGCTGCTTAAGCTCATTTTTACCAATGAATACAAAATTCCAGTCAGGCAGCGCCCTAGCTGCCGCGTTGATCATATCGTAGTCGAGCCACTCCGATAGGCTGCCGTAAAAACCGGCTATCGGCTTGCCTTGTGGCAAATCATCGGCGCGTGGTACAGGCGTAGCGAAGCGCTGATAATCGACACCGTGGCGCAAGACATGGGTCTTGTGATGGGGGAATTTGTTGGCAATATTTTGACTGGCAGCCAAGACGATATCGGCCTTAGTCACCATGGTTTGTTCGTGCTCCGCAATGGTCGTATGATCAACACCGGCCAAGGCCTCAAAGTCGTCACCGCAATAATACACCACTGCTCGTTCACCTAACTCGCCGGCCAGATCGGCGGCAGTGGGCAGGGATGACCATAGGATTGGGTCTTTAAACCCATGTTTTGCCATTAGAGGCTTAAGCTGCGCCACCATCATATTTTTCGCTACTGAGCGCTCCCAGGGACGGCTTGGTGCTGGGATAGTGCGCAAATTAACGACATGAATATTACTCGGTGTTTTCGCTTGCTCCTGGCCGTGGAAATCTCGCTTGCCACGTCCTGCAAGTTTCTGTACCACCCGCTTTGCGTCATTGGTGGTCATGCGCGGCTTTCTCAGCCCAATTGAGTTCACCCACAGTATCTTACGCTCAGGATTAAGATTAGAAATCAAATGTTGAGTGCTGGATGGAAGACCGGCAAAGTCCTCACCGAAAACGATAAGATCACGCATGGTCCACCTCCAATGTTTGCTCAGGCGCTGCCTTGTCTAGGGTCTTGATCACTTTAGCGGGCACGCCAGCGGCGATAACATAATCAGGAATATCTTCGGTTACCACACTACCCGCCGCAATGATGGCACCCTCACCAATAGTAACCCCGGCTTTAACGATCACGTTGGTTGCCAGCCAACAGTCTTTCTTAAGTATAATCCTACCCACTTGTTCTAAATCATCGGGAGCTCCGGCAGCGCGTCGCTGCGCATCGAGTGGATGACCGGAATAACCGAATAGATTGGCTTTGCCCGCAATGCGGACATTGTCTTCAATGATGACCTCAGTTCCCACGGCGATGGTGGTTTGCCAGCCAATTCCCACATTGTGGCCAATACTTAGGCGCGGATTTGGGGTGTGGCTGCTGGCCGAAAATGTGGTTTGCCCCGAGATACGGCAGTCATTGCCTACGTCGATGTTTAATGGTCCGGAGATAAACGGCAGGCCTGCGTAAAGATAGAGGCGATCACCACAGGCGTTACAGCGACCGCGAAAGGCTGGTGTTTGCACTAAGATGCGAGTGAGGTTACTCCATGTATCACGGCTAAGTGTGTAGCTGGTATAGAGCAGTTTGTTGACTAGGCGTGGGTAGCGTAAATCACACACGCGGATGCGCTTGGCGACAACAAATAGTCGTTTGGCCACAGGGCTGTCGCTGTTTTTTAGCCAACGTTTGAGTTGCATGGTCGGGGCATTCATCATGGTGACGTCCTCTTGTAATCGAAATTTGCTAATTAGCTTGTGTCAGATTGAGAAGCCAATTGCGCTGAGTTATCAAGAGTGTTTCATATAACGTGCCAAAAAATTAAGCCAATAAAAACAGCTAGTTAATATGACGAGGATTATCCTTCTCAATTTGAGAATCGTTTTGAACAATCGTCGAGATGCAAATGATCAATGCAGCTAGGATATAAATTGGCCAGACAAAGCCTTGAGTGAGGAAAGTCCCCGAGACCACGGTGCCCATCAGACCCGCCAACACAGCTTTGGATGCCGAAACCAAGTAGGGAGGTGGAGATTGGCTGGCATTGAGGATATCCAAAGAGCGCTTTGCGGTGCGAGCGAGCGAGACAATCATCGCAATAAAGACAGCCAGTCCAAGCATGCCAGTTTCACCCAGCACGCCAAACCAAGTACTGTGAACCGCGTGAGGTAATCCATCCCAATGAGAGCTGTAGTAGTAATAGTTTGAATAAAAGTTATTCAAACCCACTCCGGTAAGTGGGTTGACCACAGACATACGCGCAGCCGCCTCCCAAGCATACAAACGGCCCATGGCTGAAGCATCGATACCTTCTTCTGCGGCGCCGCCTGAGGCGCGATCTGAAATTCCCGCGACCGCATAGAGAAAGGCCATGCCACAGATGCCGATAGAGATGAGCAGGAGCTTAGATTTAATCGCCTGCTGCATAAAGATGCCATACACGGTGAGCATGCCGAGCAGTCCCCCACGGCTTTGAGTTTCGATGATGGACAGTGACAGCGCGGCGGCAACAATAAACCCAAAGGTGCGTGGCAGCCAGCCAAGTTGAGGGTTAAACAAAAAACTGACTGAAAAGGCCAGGGGGAACAGCAATACTAGGGCGAGATCATTGGGGTCGCCAAGCATGGAGCCAATTGCGCGTCCTATCGTGACGCGTGAGCCTTCCACTAGACCAATCCCGGCTTGAGCATTATAGAGTGCGACACTGGCCACCAGCAGACCCGACCAAACAATCAACCAGCAAGTTTGGGTCAACTGCTGCTTATTATTAACAATCCAGATGATGGCCAGAGTCATGATGATGATCTTCCAGTACACCGATTTGTAAGAACTGATTGCAATCCCCCGGTTAGAGGCGAATAACAGCCCAATGGTGACCAGTGCCCAGAAGAGCACCAGCCATTTCATCGAAGGGTGCCAATACAGGTCCAGTGTTCTACTTATAAACACATGCCAGCACAGAGAGGCTAGTGCCCCCAGTGAGAGCAATAGCGGCAGTTTGAGCGGCATAAGTTGTGGGATGACCTCATGAATACGGAAAAACGAGAACACCACAAACAGGATCACAAACCAAAACAGCTGGCGTATCACCACCAAAATCGCCAGTGGTAGCGCACAAAGCACGACCACTAAAGCCGGGTGGGGAATAAGTACCCACAATGCCGCAATCAACACGGCAAATAAACCGGTTAGTATTGGGGCAGGTGTGAGCAGCGAGTGTTTCATAGCGGCTTTCCGCTATCGATAACCTCTTTTTGCTCGCGACTGAGGCGCTTACTCACTAACCAGTTACCAGGGGCACTCGTCAATTGTTTGAACAAGTCTGGCATTCGTTTGAATAAGTCTGGCATAGTGATTGAGGCCAACACGACGCTGTAGACAAGCCAGATAAGCAAATGAAACTGCAGCAAGTTTGTCTGATGTAGCGAGATCAATCCGCATAGGGTGAGCGTTACCATAAGACAGATTTTGCCAGTGTTGTATGGTAAGCGATAGCTACGTTGGCTGGCGATATATAGGGTTGCCGCGCGCAGGGTTTGCGCTATGCCGATAATGACCATGACCGCCCATACGCCATATTGATAAGTCAAGGAAACGCACCCCAATGCCAAGGTACAGGTCGTAAGGTTAATGTAAAACAGGGTTGAAGAGCGCTTGTGCTTGAGCAGCCCTAGATTGACCAATTCACACAGCTCCTTGCCTAACACCATGAAGATAGCGCCAGTGAGTAGCTCCGCGGCTTGTGAATAGCTTTGAGTCAGGATCAAATCGAGCGTCCAGCGACCAAAGACCACCACGGAGATGGCGAGAAAGCAGATGTAGGCGATTCCCCGTTCAGTGATGGCTGCTGTGCGCTGAGTTGATTGTTCCAGCATGGCAAAGCGTTTGGGCAGCCACCACATCCCAAAGGGTTGGACTAGGATGCACATCGCCAAGGCAAACTTGGCGGCAATCGCGTATTGACCGAGTACGGCAAAAGAGTCTCCCTCAAGGATAAACCAACGCTCTGCACCGTTGAGACCAAATGCACACAAACCAGAAAGCATAATGGGCGAAGAATAACGAATCGACTGACGGATAAACTCCCTGTTTGGTACGCGCAGGCGCAAGCGACTGGTTTGCACAACCCATATGAGCTGAAGTATGTGAGCAACGAAGCTAGATAGCAGAACACCCTCGATATCGAAACCGAATTCAAGTGAAGTGATCACCATTATGACTTGCAATGTGCTTGTCACGATGCAAATCATACTGAAGGTTTTGGCACGATTTTGCATTCGCAGCCAAGCCAGCGCCATTGCCAGTGCCCCCTCGATCCCCAGTGAGCCGAATAAAATCAAAAATGGGCGCTTGTCTATTTGCCACTCACTGGGCCAGCTGAACTGCCAGATAGCGGTAACCATGACCAAGGTTGCCGAAAAAGAAAGAACTAAGGTAAGTGTAAACAGATAGTTGGCGATCTGTCTTTGCTGTTTGCCCTTCGCCTCACCAGCGAATCGATACAGGGCCTCATGCAAAGCTAGTGAGAACAAGATACCTAACAGCGCCCCGGTTACGGCTAATATTTCCAGCTGACCTAGCTGCTCAGGTGATAGGTAGCGGGTGATGATCGGCAGCATTAACAGCGATAACCCCTTCATAAAAAACAGGGCAATTGCATAGCTGAGCATATCTCCCGCTTGAGAGCTGAGTAGGGCTCTGCATTTACTTACCACACTGGCGCTGCTGATCATGATAATTCTCCGGTTGCTTTGGTCGGTATCGAGTTTGGAGGTTGCTCTAAGGCGCAGGCAATAGCGCGATAGGTCACCTCTGCACGATACTCCTCTGCAATTTTCTGACCATTAATGCCAATATTTTTGTAGTGTTTAAGGTTGTCGCAGATATGAGTCAGTGTTCGGTTGAGATCGTTGACATCTCCAGTTTGGTATTTTAAGCAAGAGTGCTCATGCTGCAGGTGACGATCCCAGTAGGCGCCGTCGGCAGGGATCACAACAATCAAGCCAGCGGCCATCGCCTCGAGGGTAGACAGGCCGAAGGGCTCTTGCTGGCTGGTAGAGACGTAGATATTGGCTAGCGCGCGCAAATCATCAAGGTTGTTGGGCGATTCATGCCAATGACAGTTTGGCAGGCTCACAGGCGCTTTGGTGATCTCTGCCGTGGTTTTTTGTGGACGGATATAGCAGATAGTGCTGCTCAGCTGTTGGTTAAGTTGATTGGATTTGAGGGTATCAATCAAAAGGTCTAGCCCTTTCCACTTTAGCAGTGATGCCGCCCAGAATAGGTGGGGAGAGTCAAAGGCACTGGGCTTGACCTGCTGTGGCCACAGATACCCGGGTAGTCCATTGACAAAGGGCTCGAAGTGCTCCGGTAAGGTTTGATGGTCAAAAAGGGCTTGCAGGCTCTGTTGGGCAGAGTCGAGATAGAAGGTCTTATGACCTTGAGCAACGCACCAGCGTGAGACCCGACTGGCACCAACCGAACCATGAACTAACTGCACAGCGCTCAGTCCGGTCAGGTGCGCAAACACATAACCGGCAAAGTCGACGCCAGGGCCCGATGCCAAAAGCAGCTTATCGGGCTTACTGATATTGCACAACGCCACGCAGAGCGTATAAGCCATCAGCCAAAGCAGTAAGTACATCTGCTTTAACCAATAGCCTTTGCCTTGTGTTTGGTTTGCCAGCCTGGCCGGGATAATAAGTTGCTGAATAAAAATATTTTTAGCTTGGCTCACACGCCAGCTTTCAGCACTGGCTGACAGCACATGATAATGGATATCGGGTCGCGTTTGCTCCATCGCGTGCCGAGTCGCCACTTTGGAGCCTCCGTGGAATGGGATTGGATCAAATACGATCACGTGGCGTGTCTTAGCATTTTTCATATCGAGATCCTTGGATAAAAAAGCGCGGTAACCAGTGTTTTTGCACCACGGTTTTTAATGGTTTCAACCATAGAAAGGCGAGCGATAGTAATGGGCGGCGTTCCAGTGGAGCGTCCAGTAACTGTTGATAGACATGCTCAATTTGCGCAATGTTCTTTTCGATAGAGAAATGCTGTTTGGCATGTTTTCGTGCACGGATCGCCAAACGCAGAGCGTATACAGGGTTGTTCGATAAGCAGCTCACGTGTTGACAGATTTTCTCAACCGCTTGCTGATCGTTTGGATAGAGAAGTCCAGTTTGCTGATGCTCGATAACCTCGACTATCCCGCCAGTCGATGGAGCGATGATCGGCAATTTCGCTAGCGCGGCCTCCACAAGCACCAAGCCAAAGGCTTCACAGCGAGCACCACTGATAAAGATATCGACCCCCGAGTGCAGCCAACGTGGAACATCATTTTGCTCGCCGACCAAATGCACCAGGTGCTCAACGTTTGCAGCGCGCGCAAATGCAAGAAGATTATTCCTTTCAGGGCCCTCACCGATGATAACCAGGTGATGTGAGTGTCCCTGTTGATTCAGGGTGCTGATTGCCGTTATTAATCTATCGAATCCTTTGCGAGCAATGAGTGAGCCTACACTAAGCAGTACCTTTGCCTCGGGCTCTAAGCCTAAGTGGACGCGAATATCCATGCTGGAAATGCCCAGCAAGTCGGGGTCGGTGACACCATTGTGGATAATACGCATTCGCTGCGGACTGTAGCCTTCATCAAGCAAGGGTTTGGCAGCGGCCTGACTGACGCAAAGCGTCGTGGGCACCGCGTGCAGTCCCAGTGTCAACCGATCATGTAAGGGGTAAGGGCAGTGCAAATGGGCAAGGATTGGCGTTTGGCTCTGGTGGGCGGCTAACGTCATCCATAGGCAGGGGGCCCCGCTAGAAACATGAATTAAATCAATGTTATGTTCTGAGATAAGCGCTCGTCCTCGCTGGTACAGTTTGTGAGCAGCGCGAAGGTCTAGTTTGCGTTTTGTGGGGTAGAGAGAGCATAGGGTTGGAAAGGGAGTGCACTCAATATGGATGCCTTTGCTTGCGACCTGCTGGGCGAGAGATGGGTTATTTGTCCACAAAAATGGCACGTAGCGCGCATCTAGGCCATTTAGCAACTCAATCAGCATGACTTCGCTGCCACGAATCCAGTCATCTCCGTAATGAACAATCAATATATTGACCCTGTTTTTCATGCTAATCCCAATCGTGTTGTTGTCTCGTTCCAAGGCAATTCCAAGTTTTACCCTTGAGGAGTGCTGATTTATAAAGTGTTTTCATTGCGCGCCCCTGTATGCAAAATCTCCCCTCCTAGTTCTGCAAGCTAAATGCCAGATATTTAATCAATAATCCATTGCATATCAGCACTAGCACCCAAGTAATCCGAGTCAAGGCAAGTGGATAAGTTGAGACCAGTTGGTTTTCGCGTCAGTTTTCTCATTTTGAGAAGCAAACTGCTCGATACATCCAGCGTGTTGCCAACCTGAATCCCATAACCGATAGCAGCAAAATGCAGGGGCCAAGTGCTTCCTAACGATGGATCGGTTGACTGGACGCATCAAGCGAATAAAGGGCCATGACTTGCGGGATCACCGCTTGGGCAGAAAACTGCGCCTTAACTGTCTCGCGTGCTTTGTCCTTCAATGATTGCTGGCGAGCAGGGGAGGTTGCGAGCCAGTTTGCGATAAGGGTGGGGAATTGCTCACTATCTTGGACAATCCAGCCATTTTGCTCATGCTCAATCAGGCGATCAATGGCTCCTACCTGTGTACTGATCACTGGAATGCCTCGCGCCATTGCCTCGATAGCCGTCATCGGCAACCCTTCAAAACGAGAAGTGATCAGCAGTAAGCCTACCTGCTTCCACACCGCGGACATATCTGCTTGAAAACCATGAAAGTGGCAATTGGGTGACGCGTGCTGTTCGAGTTGTTCACGCATCGGGCCATCACCATAAATCTCGAACGACAAGTCAGGCGTCTGCTTGGCGATTTGCAGCAAGATATCGGGCCCTTTTTCATGGCTGAGTCGACCGACAAACGCAATTTGTTTCCCGCTTGACGCTGGGATCGTCTCGGTGGTAATGAAATTGTTGAGGACCACACTCGGGCTAGGAAGTTTATCCGCAACACCCTGACTGACCGAAATCACGCGAGATGAGAGAAAAGCCGTGTACCTATCCAATGAATCATAGAGTCGCACGCGACCCTTGGGCGTTTCTCCCGCATGAAAGGTGGAGAGTTGCCGAGTTCTACCGCGTGCAAGCTTGCTCACCAGGCTTGCTTTATAGCCGTGAGAATGCAACACACCGGGCGAGAACCTTGTGATGGCGAGGTGAAGCTGACTCACCAACTTAACAAAGCTTTGCGTATTCGGCGCGTTGGCCAATTCACATAAGAATGAATAGGCAAGCCCAGCCGCATTCAATCGCTCGATGATGGCGGAGGGTTGGTTGAATTGGCTTAGCAGCACAACTCGGACTTTCACCCCGTGTGTGGCTAATCCACGCGCAAGTTCAACTACATGAGTTTCTATCCCGCCAAAACTTAGGCTATCGAGTAACAACCAGATCTCGTGTTTCGCTGGGGTTAAGCCGTCCGATTTACCGCGCATGATCGCCTCCTTGAGGGGTTAACCCTCTTCCGCTTCCCACTGCTGTTTCTTGCGATAGACTGTCGAAGGGCTCAGGTCGAGCAACACGGCGGCATTCAGCACGTTACCATCACAAAACTCGATGGCATTTTGGATTGTCTCGCGCTCGACCTGCCACATCGGTTTGATTGGCTGTGGCGTAGAAGGCTGCACACTAGCCTGCGCCACAGGCTCTGGAGTTGATTCACTGACGCTGTTATCGACTTCGGCAGTCTCCACTACCTCGGGTACCCTAACTGGCTGAGTGACAGGTTTTGGCTTGGCATCAGTGGGCATATTAAGTGGTGGTGGCAGGTGGGTCATTTCAACGTAATCGCCATCATTGAGCACGACGATATTGCGCATAATATTCTGTAGTTGGCGCACGTTACCGGGCCATGGATAGTTGAGCAGGTGTTTTTTCACCTCCTTAGAGAGATCTTTGAATTTCTTGCCATCTTGTTTGGCATAGAGCTTAACAAAATGCGTCGCCAGTGTGACAATGTCACCTCCTCGCTCACGAAGGGGCGGTAGCTCAATCGGAATCACGTGAACGCGATAGTACAAGTCTTCGCGAAAGCGCCCCTCGGCCACTTCTTTCAGGGGATCACGGTTGGTAGCACAGATGATCCGACAATCGACTTTGACTTCACGGGTGCCACCAAGAGGGGTGAAGGTGCCCGTTTGCAAGAAGCGCAGCAATTTCTTCTGCATCTCCAGTTCCATCTCGCACAACTCATCGAGGAACAAGGTCCCGCCATTGGCTTGCATCGCTGCGCCTTTACGATCGCTAGTGGCACCGGTGAATGCACCTTTGACGTGACCAAAAATCTCACTTTCCATCAGGTCTTTGGGAATAGCACCACAGTTTATGGCGACAAAGGGCTTGTTAGCACGAGTACTTTCACGATGGATAGCTTCAGCGGTGACTTCCTTACCCGTGCCACTCTCACCATGAACGAATACGCTAGCAGAGGTTGGGGCAGCAGACTCGATGGTCTTGTAGACAGCCTGCATCTCTAGACTTGAACCAATAAACCCATGAAAGTTAGTGCGATCAAACTCAGTCTCGAGTTTAGTGACTAAGGTTTCGAGCTTTTTACGCTTGAGATGAAGCTGCACCGAGGTTTTGAGCCTATCTGCCTGGATTGGCTTCTCAAGGAAGTCTTCTGCGCCTTTTTGGATTAGGTTGACTGCGATATCGACCGAGCCATGCGCCGTAGCAATAATCACGCTCACTGGGAATTCATTCTCGACAATCCAGTCAAGGATCTCCTCACCAGACGTGTCAGGAAGTTTGAGGTCAAGGATCACCAATTGTGGCTTTTGGTTTTCAATAAAATTCTTTGCTTCGCGTCCCGTCTCGACATGGAAAAGGTCGTAGGGCTCATCTTTAACATACTGTTTGTACAATATGGCCAGCGAGGTGGAGTCTTCAACTAATAATACTTTGGGTCTCATAACACGTCCTTGTAGATAAAGCCAAATGACATCTAATGTAGAGCTCGCTATAGTGTTTGCTTGAGCGTCTCTAACGCACTTCGCGATTGCAGAGCGACCTGGTTGACTTCAGCATGCAGGGCAAACGCTTTGGCATGGTCGCCTTCTAGACACCGCTGCTCTATCTCGCGTGCTAATAACCCAAGCGCTTGAACGCCGAGTGCCAGTGACGTGCTGCCAAGAGTGTGCGCCTCAAACTCGAGCATCTTGCAGTCGGATTGCTCCACGGCTTTATCAATGTTGGCCAAACGTTGCTCCGATTCTTGCAAGTAGCTATCGATAATTAGCGGCACTACCTCAGGGCCGGTGTCACTGATCATTTGCTCTATCGCTTGCTGGTCCAAAATGGGCATAGATGTATAAGCCATAATCTAAAATCCTTTGTCATTTTTTATAATAATCATCATCAGCTTAGACCGCCTGTCGGAACAAAGACGTGCGACGCAGCCAATTTTTGATTCGCTGTTTGAGTGAAGGCGTCAATAGCCGACCCTTGTCGGCGACACGTACAAGCTCATCAGCCAATTGTGATTGATTATGTTGGTTAAGAATGATACCGACAATGTTGGCATCGGTGGTCTGCAGTTGTTCAATGGCAGCCTTGAGTTCCTCTTCTGTCGTCTCCCCACCAGAGACCACTAATAGGGTGGCATCCGTTACATGGGCAATGGAGGCGGTGGGGATCGAAAACTGACTGGTATCGCTTAATGCACAGGTATCAAACACAATTCGGTCATACTCTTGTGACCAATGAGCAACGCGCTGTTTGAGGCTGTTTGGGTCGCGATAAAGCATTTGCATGGAGCGCTCTTTGGGGCTGGCTATACCGCAAAACACTTGCTGGGTTTCATCGCGTACGATAAGCGGTTGTTCATTGCCTTGGCTCGACAGGGGGCCTTGACTTGGCAGGGGCAGTGGGCTAAATGATGGATTAAACAGATTAAAATCCACTAGCAGCGTTTTGTAACCGGCAAACAGATAGCGTTCGACCAGTGCAGAGGCGAGGCTGGTGGCACCAGCGCCGCTTTTTACTGCAGAGACACACACCGAGCGCGCGCCGGCAAGCTCAAGCTTGATAAACACCTGTTCTAGCTCTGCATGAATACTGGTAATACTCATTACAACGCTCCTACCAGCACAATCACTGTGGCAAGGCGCAGTACGTCATCAAGGGCGTTACGCGCCTTCTCGACAAAGCTGTCACTGCGGTTGGGAATAAATACAGTGTCACCGGCTCTAATGACGGGCAGACTGCGAAAATCAGCCGTTTTACTGAACTCGATAAGATCAAACGTACGCGCTTGGTTATGGCAGCACGACAGATTCACCACGCTGATTTTTTCAAGATAGGCATACTCCGATGGCCCACCGGCTTCCGCAATCAGGTCAAGAATGGTCATGTTATCGTTGAACACATAGCGACCGGGGTTATGCACTGCACCAAGCACGCGCACCGTGGATTCTTTGGAGTTGTCTAGCCAATTTCGGTCTTTTTCTGGAATAAAAATCGTATCGCCTGGTACCACCTGCGGCAAGATGGACTCATCGCCGGTCTCAAAGTAGAGCGAGAGATTCAGCTTACTGACTCGGCTGTAGGGAGCATCTCTATGGGTGACGCGGATATTGTGAATATCAGCATCCTTAGTGGGTCCATCGGCGGCAGCTAAGATGTCGAGTAGGTGCATCTCACGCGTGAAGCGATAGCGCCCGGGGGCATTGACTTGGCCAAACACGTAGATTGAGGCATCTGAGCTTTGTCGAACCCACTGCGATTTATTATCAGAGGGATCTTGGGGTAAGTCGTGAACGCGGACGATTGTGCCAGCAATGACCTCGGGGAGTTCACTGCGACGCGCACCATTTTTGATGTAGGCGTCGAGATCAAACACCACAACCGGGCCCTTACCGGTGGCAATCTCAAGACGTGTGGTATCAGCACGCAGAGTCGGGCCGCCAACATGCGCGAGCAGGTCCATAAGATCCATTTCGCTTGACCACTCGATTCTACCAGGTCTCACCACCTCACCGATCACATTCACGGCGCGATCAGGCGAGATCTTAAGCCAGGACTTCTCGTTCATGTCAGTCTTTTCCGGGACAAAGATGGCATCACCAGGTTGAATACTCGGTGGTTTCAGGCCATTTAACCCCTCAGTATACGCTGTCAAATCAAAGCGAATGACCTCGCCACTAGATTTGAGCACTCGAATCTGGCGTGACTCGGCAAAGCGAGTAGGACCGCCCGCATTGGCAAGGATATCCATAAAGGTTGCGCCTTTGTTGCCTTCAAAGGCACCTGGAGCAGCGACTTCGCCCATGACGTAGACGGTATTAGCGCCCGCTTTGATCTCTTCCTCGGTTTTGGGTACGAATACCGTCGCCCCCGGCGCGATAGTCGGCAGTAGTGAAGAATCGCCGCTATCAAGGTATTGCTTGAGGTTAAAAAGCGTTGGTGTGTTATCCGAGATCACGCGGATTTGCTCAACGCTGGCATAGCGGGTTACGCCGCCAGAACGCATCAGGATGTCAACCAAATCGGTGTCGGGCTTATAGCTAAACGAGCCGGGTGCGTTGACTTCACCGAAAACCTTGATTGCCATACGGGCATCGGCACTGTCCCCTGCATTCGCGAGCTTGGCGGCGTCAAACTCTTGCTCGATATTGCCGACCAAAGGTGAAGCGGGAACAAAAATCGCGTCGAGCGAGCGCAGGGTAGGCAGAGCGTCACTATCTCCGGTATCTAAAAATAGCTTGTAGTTGAACTCGGTGGTTTCAGCTCCACGTTTGAGCTGCAGTTTATCCAGTTGCGCCCCGGGACGCAGGCCTCCCGCCGCATAGAGCACCATCTGCACGGTTGAGCTTTCTGCCAAGGTATATTCTCCAGGCGAGCGCACATAGCCTTGCACTGAGATAAGAATTTGTCGCTCGGAGACAAATACGCGCAGGTTGGATAAGTCACGAAAAGCGCCACTCAAGGCGTCAGTAATCACTCGCTCAAGTTGCTGATCGTCATAGCCTGCAACATAGGTTAATCCCACCTCTGGTAGGCTGATTCGCCCGGTTTTATCGACCTGAAAGCCTTGGTTGAGGGTTGACTCGCCGGGTAGATTTATCTGGATAAGATCGCCGATTTGCACCGGGCTTGCCAATCCTGAGAGCGGGCTAAGCAAGGAGGTCAGCAAGCAGGCAAGCAGTAACCACAGCCTAGCGCTTCTCATAGCCACCCCCCTGCGAGCGAGTTGAGATAACATCAACACTGACTCGGCGGTTGGTCAGGCGCACTCCGGGTGTATCGCCCTCAAACAGGGGTAGGGTTTCACCCACAGAGACGGTTTGAATTCGATTGGGTGACAAACCAAATATGGTTAAGTAGCGGCCCACTTGCTGGGCGCGTCCCATAGCCAACTTGTCATTATATTCAGCCGATCCGGTTGCATCGGCATGACCGGTGACGGTTAAGTTTAAGTATTGATACTGCTTGAGAATATTGGCTGACTCAGCCAAGTTGCCCATGTATTTGGGATTGATTTCAATTGAGTCTACCGCGAATTGATTGTCGATATTCAGTAGTGCAACCAGCTGGTTAATCACCGCGACTTCGCTTTGAAACGCAATGTTTTGCTCAGGGGGGACACACTCGGCGTGATCGGTCACGTAGTCAAGCCGACGTTCTAGTAGAGATAAGTTTTTGCGCTGAATAATGATGTCGTTGGCGGCATCGATGAGCAGCTGTCCTTCGAGCTCTCGGGCGATGCGATTTTCTTTGGTCTTGGCCTGCACGACACTGGCGGGAAAGCACCACTCCGCGCCTTGCTGGATTAAGGCGTCGAGTTGCAGCTTAGTTAGGTGAAAGTCAAAGCGTAGGCCATGCTCTGGGCCTAGTGGTTCGTCGGGAAGTACAGGAGAAAAATCCGACACAGCGGTATATTCACCCAAACCGCCATTGCCTTCTTCAGGGTAGCTGGTGCAACCTGCCACTAGGATAAGTGACGCGGCTGCTACCACCATAGTACTGATGTTGACTAACTTCATGACGTAATGCTCCTTGCGACGACATTCTTTCATGGTTATTTTGTCTGGGCCAAGGAGTCTGGTTTTTAATGTGCAACAGACAATTCTCCTTGTACCGATGAATTCTGGGCTACTTTTTTATTGAGAGGAATCGCCTGACCAATGCGCAGCAGCTCCATCATTTTAAGCGGCTGACCATGGACATTCTCAATTCTCATCTCGCGCTCGGCTTCAACCAAACGCTTGTAGAAGTAAACAATGGCGCCAATGCCCGATGAATCGAGAAAATTGACGTGTTGCAAGTCGATCTCTATCTCTCGGTGTGCGTCATCTTGTAACAGCTTGTCGATGCAGACTTGGGCTTGTTTGCTCCCAGAAGCGTCAAAGTCACCCAAAATCGCTAGAGAAAGTACGTTGTCGTTTAGAGCGGTTGTATGTAGTTCCATGGTGTTATCTCCTAATAACGTGTCCGATGGTCTCTACAAAGCATCTAGTGTGCCAACTTCTATTTCTCTTCAAATACATGAACTTAAATAAGTCTAGTCGTGTTTTTCTCAAATTGAGAAATTTAATCTAGCTCAATCATGGTGTGTTTCTCATTTTGAGAAATTAACTCAACCATTTTGCGAGAGCGCCTGTTATCTCGTCAGCTCGATAAGGCTTAGTCAAAATATCGTTCATACCCGATTCGATACACAGCTCGCGCTCAGCGGCGGTAGTGCTGGCAGTGAGGGCAACAATCGGACGCTGAAAACCAAGCTCGCGAATCTTGCTGGTGGCCTCGAAGCCATCCATGATTGGCATGCGACAATCCATAAAGATCAGGTCGTAGTCTTTGTTTTTTACTGCTTCTACCGCCTCGACACCGTTGTCTTTGATATCCGCGCAGACGCCAATTTTCTCGAGCATTTTATTAATGATCAGCTGATTCATTTTTATATCTTCAACCACCAGCAGCGACAGGTTTTCAGGGATCACTGCGGCCGCTTCTTCAGGGGCTTTAGGCGCAGAGGACTTGGTTTGACTGATCAGTTTGAGCGGAATAGTGCCAAAAAAACATGTACCCACTCCAACCTCACTGGTGAGGTCGACATCGCCGCCCATCATCTCGATTAACTGATGGCAAATAGCAAGCCCTAAACCTGTGCCCTCAAAGTTGCGCTTACTTGAGCGATCAGCCTGGGTAAAGGGTTGAAAGAGCTTGGCCCTTGCTTGCTCATCTATCCCAATACCTGTGTCCTCGACCTCAAAGCTCAATACCTCCGCTGACCAGGAAAAACGCACGCTGACTGCGCCCGAATCGGTAAATTTGATTGCGTTGCCGATGAGGTTAACGAAGATTTGCGTGATCCTCTCCAAATCCCCCAGCACCACCTTTGGTAATTTGGTGTTTTGGCTAATGCTAAAGGTCAGGGATTTCTCTTGCGCTTTAGGCTCGAAAATACTGTTGAGTGTCTTGAACAAGGTTTCAAACTCGAACTCGCTGGGGATCAGCTCAAACATGCCTGCATTGATTTTGCTGAAATCAAGCAGATCATTGATGATTACGCGTAAGAATTCACCTGACTGGGCTAAGTTGTTGACGAGCTCAAGTTGCTGCTCATCAAGCGTGGTTTGCTGAAGTAGCTCAGAGCTACCGAGCAGCCCATTGAGTGGCGTGCGCAGTTCATGGTTGATCATGGCGACGAAATCGCGCGTTGCTTGCTCAGATTGTTCAGCTTTTTTGCGTGATTCAATATTGGTCACGATAATTAACTGACGATTGACCGCGCCACTGAGCAGATCGCCAATCAGTTGAAATGAGCGCTGGACAAAGTCTGATTCGAGCTCGGTCTCATCGAGCTTAATCACCAATCGACCAATGATCTTGCGCTGAGCTTTAAGCAGCATAAAGAAACGGTCGTCTTGCCAGTGTGTTTTGTTAAAGTCCTTCGCCAGGTCCTGTTGACCATAAAAGGGCTTTTGTAGACTAGGTAAGAGGTGATCGTTGAGGCCGATGTATACGTTGGCGACGGCGGGCATTTCGATGATGCGCGCGACGAGGTTAGAGATCAGGACATCATCAAGGTGATGATTTAAGAACGCTTGACCAAAGTAGATCAGCAGCGAGTCAATCTGCTGCTGAAATTCGAGTTTGACGATATTCTCGGCCGAGGCTTTCTCTAGTTGGGTGAGGGCAACCTCCAGTTTTTGATTGGCATAGTAGAGATCGAGGCTTTTTTCCTCCAGTAATTGCTCAGCTTGCTTGCGCGCAGCATTCTCCCGCGCAAGCTTTCGCTCGAGCGCTCTGGTTGAAATAGGTGGCTTGTTGTCAGAGCTCAATGGGACACCTTCAACTTCTGTAATGCCGCGCGTTCAGCTAGAGCTAAGCCGTTGTGACCGTAAAGCGAACATCACTACCTTGTTCATTCTGTGACCGCATCGCAACATCGATTTGCTGTTCAAAGTGATTGGCACACCCTTTGAGCAGTCCAAGACAAACATGCGCCATACAGCGTGCACTCTTGTAATCGAACACCAATTCAGTTTCACTTTCAGAAATGAACTCGAAGGTGGGTGGCTGCGCATCCGGGTAGAGCTTTTTCACCTCTACGTGAATGTACTCTTCCACATGCCGGACAAATTCGAAGCAGTGGCTGCAGTCTTGCAAAGCGGCTTTATCGGGCAAAGTGGCAAGCAAGTTGATAAACACCGTCTCACCAAACACTTCCTGCAACTTCTCTGCGGGGATTTCGGTGGTTTTACTCAAATTGACAATCAACTTAACCAGCAGTCGATGGTCATAGCTGCCAACTGCGGTGTAGATGCCCTCATCCTCGGAGAGGTCGAGGATTTGGTCAACCACCTCTAAACCGAATTCGCGCTCGACCAGCTCCAAAAATTCGGTGAATATGATCCCTTTCATAAAGACTCCCGCGGCAATGAAAATTTGAGTACTTACAATAACTAACCCATACAGTAGATATAGTATTGATTAGCTAGAACTCAAATAAACTACAGCCAAGAGTCTCGATTTTTAGATCCAAAAGTCTTTAAGACGGTCCTGATGCCACTGATTGTGATGGATTTGCGCCTGTAACAGCTCAGCCGTGGCAATTGCATCGGTTAAGGCATGATGGGGGGAGTATTGCGGCAAGCCGTAGCGCTCACGTGATTTGGCTAAACGTACTGACTCAGGGTGTTTACCTAATAGGCGCTTGAAAAGGCTGCCGTTCTTGCGCTGTTGTATCGAAGATTCAATCGCCATCGTATCGATTAGCGGGAACTCAACGCCCTCGTTATAGCGGCGGCGAAACTCATGGTCGAGAAAGTCGCGTTCAATGCGGTGATAATGCACTACGGGGACAAAGCCCTGCATGGTCGAAAGAACATCATCAATTACATCCTCAAAATCGGGGGCGTCAATGAGATCAGAGTGGGTAATACCATGGATGACAACAGAGTCTTCACTTAGCTTTTGTTGTGGACGAACTTTCCACTCTTGTGCTTGACGCAGGTAAATTCGATTGAGATCAAAGGGGACGACGCCAATCGAGATAATGCTGTCATTTTTACAATCGAGCCCGGTAGTTTCAAAGTCCATCGCAAGAAACTTCACCTCGCACATCGGAGTGTCATCGGCTGGCAGTGGAGAGCGGTAAAATGATTGCAGTCCCATATGCTGGCAGCGTTTCGCGCGCTGAGCAAACTTGCCTTTCCAGTCAATCGCCGGAGCTTCGATTAATCTTGATATCATCGGTGGCGTCTCATCTAAAGTGATTGCTGGCTTGGTAGCGGAATTTGAGAAAATTCTGCGCGGCGCTTAGGATCTGGAAGGCATCCTTAAGGTTGCGTCTCTCGAAGTCAGACAGATTATCGGGCTCAATATTATTGTCAGGCTCGATCCCTCCCTCGACATCGAGCGCTTGGTGGCGGATACGCACCATACAGATGAACTCCATTGCATCACGCAAGTCTTTAGCGCGGCCTTTTGGCAGGATATTGGCATCAATAATGTCATCTAATCGCTCAAAGGAATTCTTTGCTCGCGAGCCAACAGCGAGTGCATGAACACGGATTAGATCCGCTAATGGTGCAGTACCACGGCGCTTAAGGTTGATCGAGTTACGATGCTGGCCATCTTTCTCCATCACAAAACTCTGGAAAAAGCCCAAAGGCGGCGTTCGATTGAGGGCATTGCGCGCAAGGCAGGCCAAAAAGCGGTTATTTTTGCGTGCACGACGCAGGATAAAGCCGTTCAGCTGCTCCGCCCACTTGAGTCGTCCATAGACTCCGTCGAGATCAAAGAAAATCGATGCGTTAAGTAGGGCTTTAGGGTTGGGGTCATCAATCCAGTCGGCAAAACAGGCTTCCCACTCTTTGCGGGTCATGCGCCACATCGGGTTACTTGCCATGATTTCGCCAGTGCAATAGCTATAGCCACACTTGTCCAATGCCTCGCATACATAATTGGCAAATTTGGCAAAATAGGCGCCGTGCAGTTCGGCATCGTAACTGTCATCGAGGATGATGGCATTATCTTGGTCAGTGACGATCAACTGCTCATCACGCCCCATCGAACCGAGCGCTAAAAAGCAGTAGGGAACAGGGGGCTCACCAAATTCTTCTTCTGCCAGTTCGATGATACGCTGCTTAAATGAGCGGCCAATCACGGACATCGCACTGCCGACCATGTGAGAGTTGGCGTCCTCATTGACCAAGCGAACAAAACTGTCTTTGACTTGCTCTGAGATGGCGACCAGGTCGTCTATGGTTTGCTGTTGGAAAATACTGCTCACCAGCAGCAGCGAGTTTTGGGATTCATAGTGAACGATATCGGTGGTCTCAATTACCCCAATCGGTTCGCGATTTTTCATCACAGGCAAATGGTGGACGTTATAGCGCAGCATGGTTAGCATAGCTTCATAGACATAGGCGTTGTGGTCGAGAGAGATCACCTCAGTGGTCATGACTTTCTCAAGCTTGTCTTGTGGGTTAAGTCCGGTGGCGAGCACGCGAGTACAAAGGTCACGGTCAGTGACGATGCCGATCATTGCTTGCTGGTCATCTTCGTCGTCATCAAGTACTTCTGGGTTCATTACCAAAAGAGATGAAACTGATTGCTCAGCCATTATGATAGCGGCGGCTTGAATCGTCTCATCCCTGTTGATGGTGTGTACATCGCCGCTGAGCAAAGAACGCACTTTTACTGTCGAGAGGTCATTTTGCTCATTAGAGGTTGATACGGCATTACGCAGACGAACCTTGTCGTCTATCTCGACAAAGTCGGCAAAGGTGTCGAACTCGTCATACAACTGCTGGAAGATTTCTTGAGGAATACAGTAAACCAGCGTGTCTTCGATTGCCTTGGCAGGAAAGCGCACTTTGTTGTTGGTTAGCAGTCCCATCTGCCCAAACATATCGCCTTCATCAAGACGGTTGTAAAGTTCCCCTTTACGTCGGTAAACCTCTACCACGCCGCTTCGTACCACGTACAGGTCATGAATCGGGTCACCCAAATGAATGATTGGTGAGTCAGCACGAAAATACGAGATCTCCACATTTTGCGTAATGTGCTGCATAACCTCTTCTGGAAGTTCATCGAATGGGTGGTGGCTAGATAAGAAACTCTGGATTTCGAGTAGTTCAATTTCCATGAACTGTCCTTTTTGCTGAACGGTGTGGTGCCTTTTGTAAGGGTAGCATGTTAGCTTCAGTGACCACTTTTGTATAGTGATAGAGCAATGATATCTAATACCGACACATGGGCAATAGTCGATTATTTCCGTGATGAAAAATATATTATGGAGGCACAACAACAGACAGTAGTAACCCAAAGCTTGTTGCCTGCATGACTAATATAACGTTAATTTAATTAATGATCTAATTTAAAGGCACCCTAATGAGAGTTTGTTTGTAGTCATGATTATATTAGTGGCAATTATTAAATTTAGGTGACTTTTTTAGCAGAATGGCATACTGAGCTTGAATTTAAATTATTGAAATTAAACACAATTATGTTAATTTCTTTATTGCTGGTTACCTGGTCTAGTCCATGCAATGGATTACATGTAAGTTAGGTTTCAGTTTGGTTAAGCATCTAGATAGTAAAGATGGAAGAGATAGGGTTTAATGCTATTGCTTAATGGCTTTTTATTAAGTGCGTTTATCAATATGGATATTAAAATGAAAAAAACAACACTTGCACTCCTATTGCCATTGCTGATAGTGGGAAAAGCAAATGCAGATATTATTATTTCAGAAGTCGTAGAAGGCTTTGGTCATCATAAGGCGATCGAGGTCGCTAATGTGGGTGATAGTCAAGTCACCCTGTCAGACTATAGTCTTCAAGTGAATACAAACTGTTCGTCAGACTGGACGCATGATTATGACTTGGGGCATGTGACCTTAGAGCCGATGACAACTTTTGTTATTGGTCATAATCAAAGCACGAATGATCAAGCATTTAAAGATTTGCTCGATGATGCGTTTAACACAAACCTAACTAATTTTAATGGCAATGACGCGATTCGACTGGTAAAAAATGGTCAAGTTGTTGATATGTTTGGTTGGGACCAGTTGGGCCAGGGTAGTAGCAATTGCGCCTATTTCGCCCAAAATGTCACTAAGCGCCGCTTGGTCTACAGCCCTACAGATACATGGGATGAAGAGCAGTGGCTTACCATCCCGCGTGAAGATTCTGGCTATTACTCAGATTTGGGCAACATCGACCCAGAAGGGACGACTCCAGAGCCACCAGAGGGCATCCCTGCCACTATTATGCAGCTGCAAGGCGATGGGCCTTACTCTCCATATACTAATCCACCAGAGTACAAGTTCAAGTCCGATGAAGTGTTTGAAGTAACGGGTATCGTTACTGCTATTCAAACTGCTTCCCTAGGTAGCGATCTACCCGTTGGCTTCTTTATCCAAGATGAACATGGAGACGCTAATCCAGCAACTTCTGATGGTATCTTCGTTACAGGAAGTCCATCCGGCCTCAGTGCTGGTGATGAAGTGACTGTAATTGGCCATGTTGAAGAGCACTACTATTGGACCCGTATTCCTGCGCTGCACATCGAAAAGACCGGTCGAGAGGGTGTTTCGATTGAGCCGACGACCATCGTTGCCATGGATAGCGACGAATCATTCGAGATGACTCTTGAGCGTTACGAGGGCATGTTGGTACGAGTTAACAACCAAACGGATATGCACGTTGCGCGTACCTTCAGTTTTGATTACTCCCCATATCGTAACAATATGGTTCTAAGCCATGGTGGTGTGAACTATCACCCGAATCAGTTTAATGCACCAGAAAGCGCTGAAGCGAAAGCCCAGAGTGAAAGTAATCAAGATCGCCGTTTGTGGGTAGAGTCTTTCACTAAGGCGCCAAATGGTGTTGTGCCTTGGTACCCAGATTTTGGCCAAGATAACGGGACAGGCACCACAGATGACTATATCCGAATTGGTGCAACGCTCAATGACGTTGGTTTCGAGGGCGTACTGGGTTATTCGTTCAGTGAATATCGTTTGTACGTGATGAATGAAGCTACGGCGGCGACGTTTGAAAACAACGAGCGTCCGACAACAACGGACATGCTTGAGGGTGATTTGGTCGTATCAAGCTTTAACGTTGAGAATTTCTTCACTTCTTACTTCGGCAATGGTACTGGCAACCCGCTGGACCAGAATCGCGGTGCAGAAAGCCTAGAAGACTATGAGATGCAACTGCAAAAAATCGTCGCTTCGATGAAAGCGATTGATGCAGATATCTTTGGTTTGATTGAGATTGAGAATAACGGTTTTGACACTAATTCCGCGATTGAGGTGTTGTTGAGTGCGATAAATGCTGAGATGCCGGAGGATAAGCAGTATGCGATGGCAGTGCCAGTGGACGCTTACAATACCGGTTGGATTGGTACCGATGCGATCACTAATAAGATCATCTATCGCCCAAGTAAAGTTGAACTGCTCGACGTCTTTGTCATCGACATGCCTCAACAGCACGTTGAACTGGAAGACGGAAGCTACAAGCGCGCGTATCAGCGTGATGCGTTTACTGCTTCATTTGCGCATCCTAAATCAGACCAGCCATTGGTGATTTCAACCAATCACTTTAAGTCAAAAGGCTCAACCTGTTGGGAAGACGATCACGAGCAAGATGGTCAGGATCCTAACCTGCAAGGAAGCTGTGAGCATTTCCGTGTCTCCGCAGCCTACCATCTTGCTGAAGAGCTGGCTAAAGTCGACGGCTACAAAATCTTGATGGGTGATCTCAACAGTTACGGTATGGAAGACCCAATGATGGTGCTGACCAACCGTGATAAAGCCACTGATAATTATCAAATCCGTGCGGCTCGCAATACCTACCTAGGCGGTGATGAAAACACAGGCACGCCGCTTCATGGTGAAAACGGCGCATTGATAGAGCAATCATACGGTTATGTGGACATTGTTGAAGAGCTGATGCCGCATACTTACAGCTACTCTTATAACGATGAGGTAGGTACTCTCGACTACGTGCTGGTGGATGCCGAGCTACAAGAGTTTGTTATCGATGCCAAGGTTTGGCCAATCAATGCCGTAGAGTCAACGCTATTTGAGTACGACAGTCGTTACACTGGCGACTTTATGAAATTTGCTGATCCATACCGTTCTTCTGATCACGACCCTGCAGTCGTTGTCATTCAGTTTGAGGATGATGACAATAATGGTGGCGACGGTGGCGACGGTGGCGACGGTGGCGACGGTGGCGACGGTGGCGACGGTGGCGACGGTGGCGACGGTGGCGACGGTGGCGACGGTGGCGATGGTGGCGACGGTGGCGATGGTGGCGATGGCGACGATGGCGACGATGACAGCGACTCATCTAGCGGTGGTTCAACATCTCTATTTATGCTGACACTAATGTCTATGCTAGCTGTGTTCAGACGCAGGCAGTGGCTACAATAATAGCTTAGTTTGAGGTTTGACCACTAATCTGAGCAAAAGGTGAGCGAAATGCTCACCTTTTTTGTCGCTACCCTGTCACTGACAGTGAGGTAGATTGGCTTGTTTTGAATGAAATTTGAACAGTGCGAGGTGCATTTGTGAGATATGTCACAAGAATTACTGTGATTTCGCCCCTGTAATAATAATTTAATCTTTATATGTATTGCACTTAAAGTGAAAATTCATCATATTGTAATTGAAGCGTAACAAAGACAATTATTAGAGATTCATAGAGAGGAGACGCCTATGCAACACCAAGAAATGATCGTACATTCAAACCTAGGAGTAATCAGCCGCACATGTCTATTTGCACTAGCAGCAATTGTCGCGACTTTTGCTATCGTCTAGTGATTGATACTTTGGGGGATCGCCTTAGCTGATAAGGCATTCCTCTCCCAGTACACCATTCCAACTTCTTCAGTTTCAGTAATCTACAGCTACTTCCTACTGTTCTAGTCCAGAGCGACACTCCAACTCATTCATTGCCATCCACATCAAGCGACGCACTATTGTGTAAATAGCACCAATTGACTTTCACACCTCTACCTTAGCGTGGAGTGACCTGCTATGCCTAAGTTTGTCTTCATTGTGGGAGGAGAGTAGCAATATGCTAACCTGCGTGGGCGTCAAAATAGACAGAATGGCTAGCCGCTTTACACTATCTGTTTGAGTGATACTTGATCTGTTAAGAGGCGAAAAACCTCCCCCCACCAATGTGAGGGAAGGGTCCGTGAGAGATCACACGGTTTGAGTGCAGACCTGTTTTTGCAATGTACTTGGTGCTGGCTCGTAGTGGCTATGACTAAAGCTAAAGGTGCCTTGGCCACTGGTCATCGAGCGCAGTCGAGTCGCATAGTCTTGCAGCTCGACCATAGGGGCTTTTGCTGAAAGGAATGAATAGCCCATATTTGAGGTTTGTGTTCCCTCGATCAAGCCGCGGCGGCTGGACAGATCGCCAGAAATATCGCCAACACATTCGGTTGGGATATTGACCTGGATCTGGACAATCGGCTCGAGCACGATCGGATTAGCCTTGCTAATGGCGTCGAGTAGGGCTTTTTTGCCTGCAATCACAAAGGCAATCTCCTTAGAGTCCACCGAGTGGAATTTGCCATCGTAGACGGTGACCTCGATATCTTGAATTGGATTACCTGAGATTGCGCCTTCACTCACCGCTTGGTAAATGCCTTTTTCAACGGCTGGGATCAAAGCGGTCGGAATGGCCCCACCAACGACCTTATTGATAAATTTGACGCCAGCACCGCGCTCGAGAGGGCGGATCTTAAGCTGCACTTCGCCAAACTGGCCCGCGCCACCACTCTGCTTTTTGTGCCGGTAATGGCCTTCTGCTGCTTGAGTTATGGTCTCAAAGTACTCGATACTCGGGTCAGAGGTGGTGATATTGAGATTGTAGACTTGGCGCATTTTCTCAAGCGCAATCTGCAGGTGGAACTCACCCAGTCCACACAAAATGGTCTCATTACTGCGAGTTCGCTGCTCAATCTTGAGCGACGGATCTTCACTGACGATCTTGTGCAGCGTATCCGATAGCTTCTGTTCATCGCCGCGTTTTTCCGGTTGAATCCGTAGGCTGTACATCGGGGTCGGCATGGATAGGGGATGAAGGGAGAGTTCGTCCTCGTCGTGCGAGTCGTGCACTATGGTATCAAAATCCAGCCCATCCACTTTGGCAATCACGCAGTAATCACCAGGCAGTGCCTTGCTGATCTCGGTGCGAGTATTGCCCTGTAATTGATACAGGTGTGTGACTTTGAACGCTTTATTCGTTTCGCCAATAAACAGCTGGCTACCAAGGTGGAGATCGCCTTGAAAGACTCTTAAATAGGCAAGCTTACCTAGATAAGGATCGTTACTGACCTTAAACACGTGGGCAACGCTGTGGCCCAGCTCATCAGGGTGAATCGAAACCGCTTTGCCCTGTTTTTCGAGCAGAGGTGGGTTACCTTCTGCTGGGGTGGGCATAAGCTTAGCGAACACATCAAGCAGAAGCTCAAGACCGGCGTTATTTTCACAAGAGACAAAACATACCGGGACTAAGTGATCGTTACACATGGCAATTTCAAAGGTATCGTGTAATTGCGCACTCGTGATCTCAGTGTCGCCCTCGAGGTACGCCTCCATTAATTCATCATCTTCTTCCACCACTTGGTCAAGCAGTTGGTCATGTGCATCGGCGACAGAGCTAATCAGTGTTTCTTCAGAGTCAGCCGCCTCTTGATAACAGTCCACGACCTTGGTGCCATTGTTGTTGGGGAGGTTGATAGGCAGGCAACGACCTTCAAACAATAGGTTAAGCTCATCCAGGACTTGGCTACACCGCTTAGGTGAGAGGTCAATCTTATTAACGATTACCATTTGGCACTTATGCCGGGCTCGGGCTATTTCGACCAGTTGTTGTGACAATTGGGTGATTGGGGTTTGAGTGTCAACGACCAGTGCGATGGTTTCGACCGCTGGAAAAACACTGATTGAACGGCCTATCAGCTCGTTTTGTCCCGGGGTATCAATCAAATTAAGGCGGTGTTCGTGCCACTTAAGGGTAACCGGTGTGGCCTCGATACTGTGGTGGTAATGGATCGATTGGGAGTCGAAATCTGTGACAGTGTCACCGTTATCGACGCTGCCTAGATGATGAGTTGCGCCGCTGGCGTGAAGTAACTTTTCCACCAGCGTGGTTTTACCTGTGCCTGATTGGCCCACAATAGCAATATTTCTGATCAGATTGGTCGTCATAGCGGCCTCCTTGCAGAGTGAGAGTAGGGGTCGGGATCGGATAGGCGGCATCATGCGCCGCTAAGTCGTCTTCCAAGACATTTTTTTACTCTCACCTGAAAAGCGCCGATGACGAGAGCCATCTTGCATAGTCCATATCGATGTCACGGTCAGGGGGTCGGGCATAGCACCTCAGGTCAATACCATGGTTAAAATTTAGTCTGCACTAATCACTTGATTATAGTTGTGATTGATCTCATGCTCTGAGGGAGAGTCGCTGTGTGAATGATGAAACTGTGACTTGGGGAAGAAGAAGAGGTTTTGCAGGGGCCAAAACGGTGAAAACCCAGAGGTGGTAAGTCTCTGGGTTTTCGAATTTTTTAGATGTCTCGGATGGTAAGGCCGATAATCTTTATATGCAAAAGGCTGGATTTAATCCGATTAATTCCTTGGTAGGGAATTAGATACGGATGAAGTCCATGTGCTCAACTTTTGGCTTGAACGCGTGACGTTGAACGTCTTGTGGCTTAACCTTAACTTCTTCGCCGCCGATCACTAGAGTGATTGCTTCGTAGAATTCAGGCTTGTCCATTTGGTTGATCACGTCGTCGTGGCTTAGAGCGATAGAAACAGGTGCTGCTTCACCACCGTAAACGATTGCTGGGAATTGGCCAGCGTGACGTAGGCGGCGGCTCGCACCTTTACCTAGTTCAGTACGTACTACTGCTTCGAATTTCATAGTATTTACTCTCAAATTAGTAAATTAAATTGACACATCAACAATGCGACCTTGTCGATGTAGTATAGCTAACTCAGTAACGGATTACTGTGAAAGCGAGCGCGGATACTAGCATTGTTGTTAGAGTCCGGCAATAGTAAATTAGCAATAAATTCGCTAATTTAGCTCATCCGCAAACACTTTGTCTCTAAGTGACCAAAAACGCCCCGATTTTCGCGCGATAACAAACTGTGGTGGGCGAAAACGATGTTGATTATCCGAGGCCTGCTTAGCAGTCAGGGCATTATAAGGGTTGTGTTTATCAGCCAGATGCGGCCGGACAAATTGTTTGGCAAAGGTCTGCTTTTGTTTTTGGGTGTTAAGCGACCAAAACTCGTGCACTTGTGCCTGGTTCTCGCCCTGATAGGTCACCTTAAGGCTCGATTTACCTGCTTGGTCTTTGTGCACGCTCAATGACATGTGCAAGCATTCGAACACCAGAGCGTCTTTCAGGTCGAGCGCTTCTTTAAGCTTTTTATCCGGATCAACCAGTGTCGCGTCACACTCGTGACAGATGCGCGCAGCGATATCGTTGTCTGCGCCACACTCGCCACAGTATTTGGCGCGAAAACGATAGCCGCAGTGCTCACGCTCACCGGTGTCTTCATCAGTGAAATAGCCCTGACAGCGTCGACCAAAATGCTCAAGCAGAAAGCCGTTACTATCGAGCTTACCCCAGAAGTTATTGTTAAACCCGCAGGCGGGACAAGGGATGGTAATGATCTCGCTGTCGGATTCAGGCTTAGGGTCGCCGACTTCTGGCTGATAGAGATCGTAGCTATTACCGGCGTAATCGAGCACCAGACACTCGCTTTTGCCTTCAGACAGTCGCAGGCCACGCCCAACAATCTGCTGATAGAGACTGACCGACTCGGTTGGGCGAAGAATAGCAATTAGATCGACGTGAGGCGCGTCAAAACCGGTGGTCAACACCGACACATTGACCAGATACTTTATCTCGCGCCGTTTGAAGCGTTGAATGATCTCATCGCGTTCGGGTGTCGGCGTGTCACCGATCACTATGGCTGCTTGGTGCTCGGGAAGTAGAGAGTGAATTTCTTGCGCATGGCGTACCGTCGCGGCAAAGATCATGACTCCAAGGCGAGATTTTGCCTGTTCGATCACCTGTTGCACAATCTGTGGCGTGGCGCGTTTCGAGCGCTCAATCACGAGGTCTAGCTCTGACTCTTTATAGCGTCCAGTGGTCGCAGGCTTAAGCTGCGAGAAATCATAGCTGAGCACCGGCGCGTCGATCATCTGCGCAGGGGTAAGAAATCCCTCATCAAGCAGATAGCGGATTGGCAGCTCAAAAATGCAATCGCGGAAAAAACGTGGCTCTTCACTGCGCACTAAGCCTCGCGTGTGATACTGGTAAATCCAGCCCATACCAAGGCGATAAGGCGTAGCGGTAAGCCCCAATACCTTTATATTCGGATTCAGCGTCTTAAGGTGGCTAATCACCTTCTGGTAGCCGCTATCTTTATTATCGGGTACACGGTGACACTCATCGATAATCAACAGCGAAAAAGGCTGGGTAAAGTCATCGAGGTTACGTACCACTGACTGCACCGAAGCAAACACAACTTGCTCATCGGTCTCTTTACGCCCAAGCCCAGCCGAATAAATCGCACCGGTTAAGCCATAGCCTTCATATTTCGCATGGTTTTGCTCAACCAGCTCCTTCACATGCGCCAGGACCAACACTTTGCCCTTAGCCAGACGAGCCAACTCGGCAATCACCAAGCTCTTACCCGCCCCAGTGGGCAACACGATCACCGCTGGCGTCTGATGCTGACGAAAATAATGAATAACAGCCTTTACGGAATCAGCTTGGTAGGGGCGGAGAGTGTACATGCTTTTTCGAATGGTGTTGGGAGCGAATCGAATAGTATACCTATTACAGAGTCGAGCTTCTACTAGGGGCGAGGTGCGGGGATGCTGCGCTACGAGGTGCGAGGAGTTTGTCCGTATTTTGTTCCTCGAAACGAAGTGTCCTCGAACCCCGCTCCTCGCCCCTGAAAAATCCGACCAAAGGAGGATTTTTTTCTGTATACTGCGCCAGTTACAAATAATAAACGAGGTCACAATGCGTTTGGACAAATTTCTCTGTGATGCCCTAGGTGCGACACGTAAAGAAGCAACCAAAATCATCAAAAGTGGTGAGGTTACGGTTGATGGTGAGATGCAAAAAAGTGGGGCATTTAAGGTCGGGGAAGAGGCTGAGGTGGCTTGGCAAGAGCGAGTGATTGCGAAACCTGGTCCGCGCTATATTATGCTGTATAAGCCAGATGGCTTTGTCTGCTCGCACGAAGACGGCTTTAACCATACTGCATTTGTTCTGCTCGATGAGCCAAAGATGGAGAATTTGCACTTCGCCGGTCGCCTTGATGTGGACACCACTGGCCTGGTGCTGATCACTGATGATGGTAAATGGTCACATCGCATTACCTCACCGAAACATAAGTGTGAGAAGGTGTATCGCGTTTGGCTTGCCGATGCGATTGGCGATGACTACGCCGATAAGCTTGCGGCGGGTGTTGAGCTACGCAACGAAAAAGAGCCTACCATGCCTGCCAAGATGGAAGTGGTTAACTTTGCGGAGAATGAGCTGCTACTGACTATCTCTGAGGGCAAGTACCACCAAGTGAAACGCATGTTTGCTGCGCTGGGTAATAAGGTGGAACACCTGCATCGTGAGCAAATTGGTCAAATCGTACTAGACGAGACGCTCGAGCCGGGAGATTACCGCTTCCTGACTCAACAAGAAATCGATTCTATCTGGGAAAAATAACTTCTAATGACAAACCCTAACCAACAGGCGAGGGCATCACTGAGCTTGATGCTGTTCGTCGTGCTGGGTGCCGTAGGGGCACTGACTCCGCTCGCCATTGATATGTATCTGCCTGCTATGCCGGATATCGCCCGCGACCTGGGTGTAACTCCTGGTGAAGTACAGATCACGCTGACCATGTATACCGCAGGCTTTGCAATTGGTCAGCTTATCCATGGCCCGCTGTCGGATAGTTTTGGTCGCCGCCCGATACTGTTGACCGGCATCGTGTTCTTTATGATCGCAGCTATTGTCAGTGCCATGGTGTCGGACATTGGTGCGTTGACCAATGTGCGCGCCGCTCAAGGGTTTGCAGGCGCGGCGGCGGCTGTGATTATCCAAGCCGTGGTGCGCGATATGTTTGAGCGTGAAGACTTCGCTCGCGCCATGTCGTTTGTCACCCTAGTGATCACGATTGCACCGCTAATTGCGCCAATGATCGGTGGCTATATCGCGGTGTGGGTTGGCTGGCGTGGCATCTTTTGGGTGTTGTCCGCCTTTTCGGTTTTGGTGATTGCTATGGTTCTGTGGCGTATCCCTGAGACATTAGCCGATGAAAATCGAGCGCCGCTCCGTTTTGCTGCGACTTTACGCAATTACGCCAAACTGATGATCAACCCTGTGGCGCTTGGGTTGATGTTTTGTGGCGCATTTTCGTTCTCAGGCATGTTCGCCTTCCTTACCGCAGGCTCGTTTGTCTATATCGATATCTATGGCGTCGCACCGCAGCACTTTGGCTATCTGTTTGGTCTCAATATCGTCGCGATGATCATTATGACCACACTTAATGGCCGCTTTGTTAAGCGTGTGGGCTCGCACAACATGCTGCGCTTTGCTTTGACGATTCAATTGCTTGCGGGGCTGGGTTTGTTTGCAGCCTGGTTGCTTGACGCCGGTCTTTGGGGAATTGTGCCGTTTGTGGTGCTGTTTATTGGCACACTCTCAACCATTGGTAGTAACACCATGGGATTGCTTTTAAGCAGTTATCCCAATATGGCGGGTACGGCGGCATCGCTTGCGGGCACGCTGCGCTTCGGTCTTGGCTCGATCATTGGGGCGATTGTCGCAAGTTTGCCAAGCGGCGATTCATGGCCAATGCTGTTGATGATGACGGTATGTGCGGTATTATCTGCGACTTTTTATGTGACTCTAGCAAGAAAGGCTTAATCTATGTCTCTTTATTCTCAAGATATTCAAGCTGTCGTTGACAGTGCACTGGGCGAGCTAGCCGACCTGCATAAAATCGGTAAAGCCGTAAACGCTCCAGTTGCAAACAACCTATTCTTGGTTCGCTGGATATCCACCGCTCTTAAACAGCAACGCTTTGGCCGTGTTGTCAGCCAGGACTTGATCCGCTGGCAGAAAGCGGGGCGCTCAAAAGGCAACAATGCTGGTCTTGAGCAGATTTTTAAGCGCATCTCTGCTTACTACAAGGTGTTTTTCGCCGACAATGCCGAGGGTGAACCCCTTACTGACTCCATGGTTGAGGCATTTCTCGATACGATGGAGCAGGCGGGTTGGGAAGTCTCAACGGCAGAGCCGCTAGTAGATGCTGGCAAGGTACAGATCTTCACCGACGGGCAGAACTCATTAGCACTGTGTGCCAACCAGTGTGACAGCAGCTTTGATGGTGAGCTCATGACCAAGCCCATGAGCTGGTTTGTTCGTGGTCACCACGCCGAGTTTGTGGAAAAAGCCAGCCAGGCAGGATTTATGGTGCACAAAGTGACGGACTACAAATCGAACGTTAAGTACCACGGTGAGTATCTGATCTTCCCAAATAACCAGGGCGATCGGCTTGCAGAGATCCCGCTTAGCTTTAACTTAGATTAACTCTAACTTAGATTAGTTTTAACGCAGTGGGCCAGTTTTCGCCCAGATGTGCAGCGAAAACTAATCTTGATTGAGGGCCATTGCCTTTTTAGCAATGGCTCTCACCATACCGCGAAAGATAAACAGATGCGCTGGCATCATCGCAAACCAATACAATAGCCCTCGAAACCCTTTCGGGTGCCACCATGCTGTCACCGACAAACGTCGCTTATCACCTAACTCCTCAATCTGTACCTCTAATCGGCCAAGGCCGGGCCCCTTCATGCCGAACAGCAAAGAGAGAAAACTTGGCGCTTCACAGCGAATGACCTTCCAAGAGTCGATAAAATCCCCCACTTGTAGTTCAGCACCTTGCGGTTGACGGCGTATGGGTCTGCCTGCGCCAAACAGAACATCCAACCATTCACGCAGCCGCCACAGTGAGTTGGCGAAAAAGTAACCTTGTTGCGGGCTGCCGAGCTGTGAGGCGATGCTCCACAGTGAGGAAAGACTGGCGGTAGTTTCAATACTTGCGCCAGCCTGCTTAGGGTAGTAGCCGTAACCCGGTTGCCAGCGCTTTAATGCTGCTGGGTCAAAGCCCCAAACGTTAGAACGGACGAAATCACCATCCTGGGCAATGGATTGAGCCACAGCCTGGTCGAACGGAATCAATGGTTGGGGAAATTGCCGCTCTATTGCGCGGCTATCAGCGACAAAATCATGCTCAAGCCCTGCGAGCAGTGCACGGCCGATACTGGCGGGGACAGAGGTCACTAAGCTTAACCAATGAGCCGCCATTCCAGGTGTCAGTAGTGACGTGGTTGCGATGCGAAATGGACGGTTGTGTGCTTGACAGATCGTCATGAACTGCTGTCGATAGCTGAGTGTATTAGGGCCGCCGACCTCATAAGTGACGCTTTTCTCGCTCGTGGATTTCAAGAGAGAAGTAATATAAAAATTTAAGTTAACCAGGGCGATAGGGTTGGCTTGAGAGTCGACCGAGCGGGGTGTGATTAATATCGGCAAGTTAAGGACAAAGTCACGCATGATTTCGTAAGCTGCCGAGCCAGGACCTATGATGACACCGGCGCGCAGCTCAACAATAGGGACCTTAGACTGACGTAAGATATCTCCTGTCTCTCTTCGGGCTCTGAGGTGCGTGGAGTCCGCCGTTTGCGGTTGAAGTGCACTAAGATAGATAACTTGCTGTACCTGACTTTGGTTCAGGGCGTTCCTCACATTCATCGCGAGGGAGATCTCGTACTCTAAAAAATCGTGCCCATGCGCCATCCCGTGGACTAAAAACAGCACCTGATCATGCTTTATCACCTCACGCTCGGTCGCCTTGGCATCTGCAAGGTCAAGGTAAATCAACTCAATATTGGTGCGAGGGATCACACGGGCTTTAAGGTAATCGAGTTGACGCGCTGCGCCTGTGACGTGATAGCCTTGCTCGGCAAGCAGAGGCAGTAGTTGCGAGCCGATGTAGCCAGAGGCACCTAACACCAGGATACGAGGTTTACGACTTGCCATTGGGGGTCACTCCTTCGACCTGTATGAATTATTAACGTTGTAGATGTTATCTACGAATACACGTGTTAAAACAGTAGTATAACCCAACCCCCTTAAGATGCTGCGAGCAAGCTTAGATTAGTTAAGGAGAGTCCTGTGTCCACAATTGCATCCACTATGACCACAGTTAGGCGCTCAATGGATAGAGCCTTTGTGACCAAACTGGTATTGATTGCCTTGCCAATCACTCTGCAAAATATGATGTTCTCCAGCCGTAGCTTGGTGGATGTGGTGATGCTTGGTCAGCTTGGGGAGAATGAGGTTGCCGCGATGGGGATCGCGGCGCGAGCAGCCTTTGTGGCCACCATTATGCTGGTCGGGATCACCACGGCAGGGGCCATGCTCACGGCTCAACATTGGGGAGCAGGGGACGAATCTGGGGTTCGGCGCAGCACTGCATTGACTTGGTTAATTGCCACGCTCTGTGCAGTAGGAACCGTGGGGATATTTATCTATTTCCCCAGTCAGATCATCGCGTTTGCGACCGATTCAGCCGAAGTGGTCGCGCTGGGCTCAGAATATCTTCAAGTTGCCGCATTCTCGATGCTTGGCGTTGCCTGCGTTGCCAGCATGGCCGTCGGTTTACGCTCGGTTCATCAGCCCGGAGTAAGTGCTTTTTTTAGTTGTATCGGTATCGTGGTAAACATAATGTTGAACTGGCTACTGATATTTGGTCATTATGGATTTCCTCGTTTGGGTATTGTCGGTGCAGCGTTAGCAACCACCATCAGCAGTGCCATTGAGGTAGTGTGTCTTTATAGCTATCTGTATCTCAAACGCCATTTATTGGCCTTCTCGATTCAGGATCTGTTGCGTGTTGTTAACCGAGAGCAAATCCAACAATTTTTTTCGCTCTCTTTACCGACCACGCTGAACTATTTTGCTTGGTCTGCAGGGCTGTATGCCTATCAAGCGATCATGGGGCAAACGGGACTTGAGGGATTGGCCGCCCTCGCGGTGATGGTGCCAATTGAATCGATGGCACTGGCGTTAGCCATAGGGCTCTCGATGGCTGGCTCGGTGTTGATTGGTAATGAGCTTGGCGCGAAACGCTACAAGAGCGTGTATTTTTTGGCATGGGGCATTATCGTTGTCAATGTTGTGGTATCGATAGTGGTAGCGCTGTGCGTGTATTTGGCCAGTGATATCATTCTGGGGGCGTTCTCTGCGCTGACAGGCTCGACTAAGCAACTGGCAGAGCAGTTTTTCCTCGTTATGTGTGTTGGTTTGGTGCTGCGCTCACTCCCGATGATGGCAATTATGGGGGTATTACGCGCCGGTGGGGACGTAAAATACTGCCTCTATCAAGATCTTACCGCGCAGTGGGGGATTGGCATCCCAGTCGCTACGCTGGGTGCGATTTGGTTAGGGTGGTCGCCAGTGTGGGTTTACACACTGTTTCTGGTTGAAGAGGTAATTAAATGGGGCGGCTGTATCTGGCGAGTTCGTGGTAAAAAGTGGGTTAATCATTTGCTCTAAAATGGCATTGATAATGAGACTTTATCTCAACTAAAACAGCCGCTAGGCATCTGATTGTTAAGTTTTTTCTATCAATCGACCAAATTATTGGATAATCTTGAGCAAATTGTGATCTCGTCACCAAAATGCTTTCTGTTTGAGGGTTTTTAGTGTAGATTCTCACTCCGTAGAAAAACGTCAAACAATGAGCGGTTAAATGTTACAGCTGACCAATTTAAACAAGGGATATGTTGATGGAGGGGAGTTCTATCCTGTATTGCAAGGAGCGGAATTAACGCTAGCGCAAGGTGAGCAGATGGCATTGATGGGGGAGAGTGGCTCTGGTAAGAGTACATTGCTTAACCTGATTGCGGGTCTGGATACTGTTGATGCAGGCGAAATCACCTTTCCAAGCTTCGCCATGCACGATGCGAAAGAGCACCAGCGTACCGCTTACCGTCGTAATAACATTGGTCTAATATTCCAACAATTTAACCTATTACCGACACTTAATGTTGCCGATAACATTCGCTTTTGTCGTCAACTAAAAGGATTGCCTGAAGACCCAGGTCTTTGGCGCCAAATCCTATCCGTACTCGATTTAATGCCTCTTCTTGGTCGCTATCCAGAAGAGATTTCGGGTGGTCAGCAGCAGCGTGCGGCGATTGCGCGCGCTTTGTATCTTGAGCCTAATCTGCTACTAGCGGATGAGCCGACCGGTAGTCTCGATGAACGTAATGCCGAGGCGGTGATGCGTCTACTAACCCGTCTGACTCGCGATCTCAATTGTACCTTACTGCTGGTCACGCACAGTGAGAAGGTTGCCAATCATATGGAAGGACGTGTACGCCTGCAAGGAGGGCAGCTGCATGTCATGGCCCGTAGTTAAGGCGCTACTTGGCCACTATCATCGCCACCCTATTCAAGTCATTCTGGTTGCCCTCGGGTTAACCCTTGGGGTGTCATTGTTGGTCGGTGTTACGACGATCAATAACCACGTTAAGCAGAGCTATGAAAACTCTGACCAGCTGTTTTCTAGTCCAATTCCTTATCTTATCCGTACCAGCGATCCCAGTGGTGTATTACCACGTTCGCTCTATTCTGATTTGCGTGATGAAGCCTTTGAACACTGCGCTCCGTTTGATGTGGTAAGTTTGCGTACCCGCTCCGGCAACGATCTGACCATTGTTGGCGTTGACCCTGGCTTTATGGCGCATTTTGACCAAAAATTGCATATCAAAGGCGCTGAACATCTGCCGATGGCAGCGCGCCCATTTCCTATCCTTGTTAGCGCTGAATTGCTCAAAGGCAAGCAGTGGATGGCGGGTAACATGGTACCGCTCGACGATGGTCGCCTGATTGGTCCAATCTTGGTTGACCAAGACAACATCCTCAGCAGCTCGCAGATCGTCGCCGATATCGAAACACTGCGTCAGTTTCAGCGCGATACTGAGCTGACCATGATTGGTTGTGGTGAGATGTCGGTGGATAAGATTGCCGTGCTCAAGGCGCGTCTACCAGAAGGGGTGATGCTAACCCGCAACTCGCGCGCGGAACTTGAAGCCATCACTCAGGCCTTCCACGTCAACCTTAAAGCCTTGGGTATGCTGGCATTCCTGGTGGGTCTGTTTATATTTTATCAAGCGATCTCACTGTCGATGATCCAGCGTCAGACTCTCGTTGGTGCGATGCGCCAGTTGGGTGTTTCTAGCCTGCAACTGGCCAAAGCGATGGCGATAGAGCTAGTGGTATTGGTGACGTTCTGTTGGCTTGCGGGCAATATTCTTGGTTTAGTACTCGCTAACCAGCTTATGCCATCTGTTTCGACGGGCCTTGGTTATGTGTTCGGTAAGAGCATGACCCTTGACGTTCGTTGGACCTGGGATGCGGGCCTTTACAGTTGGGGAATGACGTGCATGGGAGCGATTCTCGCCTGTGCGTGGCCATTGATCCGTCTATTGCGCTCACAACCCATTCGCCTGACGGCGAAGTTATCTATTGTTCGTTTTGCCGGTCGCGAATTTGCTTTGCAGGCTGCCATGTCGGTCGTATTGACCTCCGCTGCGATTGTATTGCTTTTGGCACCACCGAGTTATGAGTCGGGTTTCGCCGTGATCACCTTGATGCTACTCAGTGTCGCGCTGTTTACCCCATTTTTGTTTTGGCACCTATTTCAAAGCTTTTCGTTTAGCTTGAAGTGGGTCAAGGTGCGTTGGTTCTTCGCCGATGCAGCCGCCAGTATGGGCTATCGAGGCATCGCTACCATGGCATTTATGCTCTCTATGGCCGCCAACATTGGCGTAGAGACTCTGGTTGGCAGCTTCCGTCAAACCACAGAGGTGTGGCTAACGCAAAAACTAGCGTCTGATGTTTATGTTCATCCGTATGCGAAAACCGCCCCGACCTTGAGCCGCTGGCTGCGCGTTCAGCCTGAGGTAGAGGATGTCTGGTGGCGTTGGGAGCGTGATGTTGCCACCGATCTTGGTCAGATTCAGGTAGTCAGTACCGGTACCAGTAAAGGTGAACACGACGCCCTAACGGTGAAATTAGGCGTGCCGCAATATTGGCAAAACCTGCATCATGCGCGCAGCGTCATGGTCAGTGAATCGATGTCGCTGAAGTTGGGCATCAGGCCGGGTGATTATGTCAACCTAGGTGCGGATTACGGTACAGCTTGGCTCGTCACCGGCGTGTATTACGATTATGGCAATCCGTTTAACCAAGTCGTGATGTCCCACCGAAACTGGCTAGCAGGCTATGAGGGGCAGGGTAATATTACTCTGGGTGTCAACCTAGCACCTGGCGCATCAAAGACTGAGCTGACCCAGCGCTTGCTGGCCAAGTTTGACCTTGGGGCTGAGCGCGTTATCAACAACAAGACCATCCATCAGCAGGCCATGAATGCTTTTGATCGCACCTTTGCGATTGCCGGCACCTTAGGCAATATCACTCTGATTATTGCCGTCGTGGGTATTTTCTTTGCCACACTGGCGGGTGAATCGTCACGACAAAAACAGTTCTCTTT
Organism: Vibrio glycogenivorans; assembly: GCF_051660965.1. Taxonomy (NCBI): domain Bacteria; kingdom Pseudomonadati; phylum Pseudomonadota; class Gammaproteobacteria; order Vibrionales; family Vibrionaceae; genus Vibrio; species Vibrio glycogenivorans. Next base: position 93,608 of record NZ_JBPVIS010000006.1, read on the forward strand.
ATTGCGTTGTTTTGGTATTTCCGGCCGTGAGTTGGTGATCATCGGTGGCCTTCAACTGTTGGTATTTGCATTTCTGTCGGTCATTATTGCCGTGCCACTCGGGCTGACCTTGGCACAATTGGTGGTTGATATCATTATTCGCCAGTCATTTGGTTGGACTTTGCAGCTCCACTTCGAGCCGATCATCTACATGCACACGATTGTACTAGCGTTCGTAGCGCTTGTTATTGCAGGAATTATTCCTGTCGTGCGGCTACTCAGGCAGACACCGATGGAATCTCTCAGGGATGCAATTTAACATTTCGTTCAAAATTTGAGATACAAAGTACGTTTTATTAAGATTTGTGTAACAGGTCGACTACAGCGCATGTAATGCGAGCTAAACTTGCAGTTGGTGTTTTTTGCACCATTTTTGGGGTAGTTCGCGTTTCTTTCTCGTAAACAGGGAAAGGTCAATATTACAAGGAAAGCAGTCGATATGATTAAGGTCTTACGTACTATTGTTAAGTCCGAGGCATCCGGAGGGATATTGTTGCTGTTCGCAACACTCTGCGCGATGATTTTGGCAAACAGTCCACTCAGTGGTGTCTACCACGCCTTCTTGCACACCTATGTTCTTGGGATGTCAGTCAGCCACTGGATTAACGATGGCTTGATGGCTATCTTCTTCTTACTCATCGGGCTTGAGGTAAAAAGGGAATTACTACACGGGGCACTAAAAACAAAACAAACCGCCCTGTTTCCAGCCATCGCTGCGCTAGGTGGTATGATCGTTCCCGCTCTTATCTATGTGATGCTTAATTGGCAAAACCCTGAGGCATTATCTGGCTGGGCGATCCCCGCCGCAACCGACATCGCCTTTGCCTTGGGTGTAATGGCGTTACTTGGCGATCGCGTGCCAACCAGCCTCAAAGTCTTTCTGTTGGCGCTCGCCATCATCGACGACTTGGGCGCAATTGTTATCATTGCGCTTTTTTATACCAGCGACTTATCGACTTTGGCCTTGTTGGCCAGTGTTGCCGCGACGGTTGTCCTGTTCGTGATGAATGTAAAAAAAGTTTACTCCATTCCGGCCTATCTATTTGTTGGTCTTATCTTGTGGGCGGCTGTGTTGGCATCCGGTATTCACGCGACCATCGCCGGGGTGTTGCTTGGTTTTGCCATCCCACTTGAGGTCGATAAAAAGGGACGAGCGCCGCTTGAGGTCATAGAAGACGCCTTAAGTCCCTACGTAGTGTTTATAATCCTGCCAGTGTTTGCCTTTACTAATGCGGGGATCACCCTTAAAGAGGTCTCAATTGCGGGTTTAACTTCAATGGTGCCCGTGGGGATTGCAATGGGGCTAATGGTCGGCAAACCCATCGGTATTACTGCCTTCTGCTGGCTGGCGATAAAACTTAAACTGGCGAAACTGCCGCGGGGCACCAATTTTGGTCAGGTGGTCGCGGTGTCAGTGTTGTGTGGTATCGGTTTTACCATGTCGATCTTTATTACTTCTCTGGCGTTTACCGGTGATACCGCAGTGTACGAAAACTATGCTCGACTTGGAGTGTTAATGGGCTCAAGCTTGTCGGCGATCGCTGGCTTTACGATCTTGTGGTGGTCATTACGGCCACGAACGCGTGCAGTCGTGCAGGATAAGCGCGTATCAGAGCAGTAAAAAAATAATAAAATATGACCTAGACCAACATAAAAAGTCATAGCGGTTTATCGCTATGACTTTTTTTTACAATGCGATGAATGACGGGTACTGGTTGACAGAAAAAGGTAACATCAAGACAGGCAGTATGAATTTTACGCATTAAGTGGGCTTTTAAATCGGAAAAACCGAAATAGAAACTCATAACAAGCGAATATAAGTATGTCATCTTATTAAATAAACTTTGACTTTAGTCAATTCAAAAAAAATTGAATCGATAAAAACCACAAAGTTGTATTAAGCAACGTTAAAATAGTTAATCAAATGCAAGGCAAAATGGTTTGCTTGGTTTGATTAGGATAAAGTTCCTTAGCATCAGCATAGGGAAGGGAGGCTTTCATTAATGCTTATCGCCGTTCTGTCAGGGTTTATTCTGGCGGCGTTTGTTCCTTGGCTGTTTAGGCAGTTTGGGGAGCGGACCAGTCGACTGCTGGCCATATTGCCCGCAGCACTTTTTATCTATTTCGCGAGTTTTCTTTCCGAAATAACACAACAAGGGCCCAAGATCATCAGCTATGACTGGGTGCCTTCTCTGGGGATCAGCCTCAACTTCTTGTTAGATGGCTTAAGCTTGATGTTCGCACTGCTCATCTCGGGCATCGGCTTTTTTGTCATTATCTATGCCGGTAGCTATCTGGCCCATAAACCCGATCAGCGCAAACTTTTAACTTACCTGATGGCGTTTATGGGCGCGATGCTGGGTGTCGTGTTGTCTAACAACCTGATCGCCATGTTTGTCTTCTGGGAGCTGACCAGCATTACCTCGTATATGTTGATTGGTTACTATCACGAGAAAGAATCATCGCGTAAAAGTGCTCTGCAAGGCCTGTTTGTCACGGTAGGGGGTGGCCTTGCGCTACTGGCGGGCATTATTTTGCTTGGTCTTGTCGCAGGCACCTACGAGTTAAACGAAATCCTTAGCCAAGGATCAAGCTTACAAAACCACGCGCTCTTTGGTGTGATGATGTTCTGTGTGCTGGGTGGTACGTTTACCAAATCAGCGCAATTCCCGTTTCACTTCTGGCTGCCCAATGCGATGGCGGCGCCGACTCCGGTCAGCTCTTACCTGCACTCGGCAACCATGGTTAAAGCGGGGGTCTATCTAATGGCCCGCCTACAGCCAACGATGGCTGGCTACGATCTTTGGACATGGATGTTAACGGGTTTTGGTGCGGTGACTATGCTGCTTGGTGCCACCCTGGCGGTAACCAGTACCGACCTCAAACGTATTCTTGCTTACTCGACTGTGATGGCGCTGGGTACCTTGACCATGCTGATTGGTATCGGTACCCAAGCCGCGATCGTGGCCTCAGTCGTGTTCTTGCTTGGCCATGCGCTATATAAAGGTGCGCTGTTTATGGCGGCAGGCACGATTGACCATGAAACAGGAACCAAGGATGTGCGAGAGCTTGGTGGATTGCGCAAAGCGATGCCTTATACCGCAGCCTTTATGTCACTTGCAGCGCTTGCGCTCGCTGGCGTACCTCCGCTGTTTGGTTTTATCGGCAAAGAGCTGATGCTTGCCGGGGTATTGTCTAGCCCTTGGGGTGTCGCTTTGGCATTTATGGCGGTGCTGACCTCGCTGTTTATTGTCACTTGTGCTGGTTTGGTGGTGCTAAAACCATTCTTTGGCCCACTAAAACCGACGCCTAAGCAACCACATGAAGCGCCAATGGGGTTAAGATTGGGCTTTACGGTGTTGTCAGTGATCGGCTTAATCTTTGGCTTGATGCCGAGTCTTGCTTCACCACTTGCCACGTCAGCGGCGACAGCGATCAGTGGCGGCAATGTCGGTGATATCGACTTGGCACTATGGCACGGGATTAACCTGCCATTGATCATGAGTTTGACGGCATTGGTATTGGGCTACCTTTTGTTTAAACGCTGGGATAAGTTAGGCAGTTCGATGCAACGATTTAAGCCAATGCTTAACTATGGTCCAGAGCGTGGCTACTACGTGTTTATGGATAACCTGCTGGCGTTCGCCAAGTGGAGCACGGCCAAGCTGCAAAATGGTTATATGTCGAATTACATCCTAACCATCTTTATGACCACTATCGCCCTCGTTGGCTACACCTTATTCACTAAGGTTGGTATCCACTGGCAGCTTGACTTCTCGGATGTCACGATCAAGGGCTTCGGCATTGCTATCTTGATTGTTGCTGTGATCACCTATGCGTGTGTGTCCTCAGCCCGTCTCAGCGCAGTGGCGGCTATCGGTGCGTTGGGCTTTGCTATGGCTCTCATCTATGTCTTCTTTAGCGCACCGGATCTAGCGATTACTCAGGTGCTGATTGAGACGCTGACGGTGATCATGTTGGTGCTAGTGCTGTTTAAGCTACCAAAATTCCAGACCCTCTCGAGCTCAGATACTCGTTGGCGCGATTGTACCGTTGCGATTTTATTTGGCGCCATGATGGCAACGCTACTCATGACGGTGGTGCATTTCTCTATGCCAGGCGGGATCAGCGAATACCTAATTGCCAATAGTTATCCTATCGCGAAGGGGCGCAATATCGTCAACGTGATTTTGGTTGACTATCGTGCGCTCGATACGCTCGGTGAAATCTTTGTCTTGTCTTTGGCAGCGCTGGGTGTGACCGCGATGCTACGAACCAAAAGGGGTTAATGATGAATAATGGAACCTCGTTAATTCTTCAGGTTATCGCGCGCTTTCTATTACCAATGCTACTGCTGTTCTCGGTGTTTCTGCTGCTGCGTGGTCACGATGAGCCGGGCGGTGGGTTTATCGCCGGGCTCGTTGCCTCGGCAGGCTTTGCGCTGCACCTGTTTGCTTTTGATGCCAACAAGACCCGTCGCTTGATTGGTATCGATAGCGGCTATTTGACCGGCGGCGGTTTGCTTATCGCCACTTTAAGCGGCTTTGTCGGCGTGATTAAATCAGGCAGCACCTTTCTCAGCGCGGTGTGGTGGTATGTCCATGTGCCAGGTTTGGGTGAGCTCAAACTGAGCACGCCACTTATCTTTGATATTGGTGTCTACTTGGTGGTTATCGGCATGGTCACGACCTTGCTGTTTGCCTTGGCGCAGTTGGAGGAATAGATGACTACGTTATTTGCTTTTGTAATCGGCGCCTTATATGCGGCTGCCTTGTACATGATGTTACGTCGTAGCATCGTTAAACTCGTGATTGGTTTGATCATTCTATCTAACGCTACCAACTTGCTTATCTTTACGGGCGGTGGATTGGTTAAAGGGGCACCACCTCTAATCGAAGAGGGGCTGTATGCGCCGATAGGGCCGATTGCGGATCCTCTGCCGCAAGCACTTATCCTGACCGCGATTGTGATCAGTTTTGGTGTCCTTGCATTTGCTGTGGTGTTGATTAAGCGTGCCTACGCTGTGATTGGCGCAGATGACATGAACGAAATGAAGAGTACAGATTCTCAATTATGATGTTATTAATGCCTGTTCTGATCCCGATGCTTGCTGCAGCGCTGTCGATGACGCTGTGGAAGCATCAAACCTTGCAGCGTTGGATCAGCGTCTTCGCAAACTTTGCTTTGCTCGTTGCTGCACTTACTCTATTCACTAGCGTCTACCAAGACGGCATTCAAGTGGTGACACTGGGTGATTGGGAAGCGCCGTATGGTATCTCATTGGTTGCTGACTTGCTCGCGGTGATCATGGTGACGGTCTCCGCTGTAGTAGCGTTTTGTATCTCTATCTACGCCTTGGCCACCATGACCAAAGAGCATGAGAAATTTGGCTTTTACCCGCTGCTGCACCTGATGCTAGCTGGCGTAATTGGCTCTTTCCTAACGGGTGATATCTTTAACCTCTACGTATGGTTTGAGATCATGCTCGTGGCGTCCTTTGGCCTGCTGATCTTAGGTGGCGAGCGCAGCCAGATGGAAGGGGCACTCAAATACGTGACTCTTAACCTGCTGTCATCAGCTCTGTTTTTGAGCGCAGTAGGTCTGGTGTATGCTTACGCGGGCACACTCAATATGGCTGATCTTGGCCAAAAGCTGGCGACTTCGGACAACCCTGAGGTGGTCACGGTTATCTCGCTGTTGTTCCTCGTCGCGTTTGGTATCAAGGCGGCGGCATTCCCATTGTTCTTCTGGTTACCAGCCTCATACCACACGCCGCCTGTTGCGATCTCAGCGGTGTTTGCTGGCCTGCTAACCAAAGTGGGGGTCTACGCCCTCTATCGCGTGTTTAGCGTGATCTTTGTTGGCGATATTGCCTTTACCCACAGCACCTTGCTGATGTGGATGGGCATCTTCACCATGGTGACAGGGGTGCTTGGTGCCGCTGCCCAATTTGAGGTGCGCCGCATTCTCTCGTTCCATATCGTCAGTCAGATTGGTTATATGATCCTGGGTTTGGCAATCTTCACGCCTCTGGCCATCATGGGCGGGGTGTTCTACCTGTTCCACCATATCGTGGTTAAGACCAATCTGTTCTTAATTGGGGGTGTGATGCATCGCCTGCATGGCAGCTATGGACTCGATAAGCTCGGTGGCTTGTACAAATCAGCGCCATTTCTGGCCATTCTGTTTGCCGTACCGGCAATGTCACTCGCGGGTATCCCGCCGCTGTCTGGATTCTTCGCTAAGTTTGTCGTGATCAAGGCCGGTATCGAAGCCAAAGAGTGGATAGGGGTGATTGCCTCGCTAGCGGTTGGTTTGTTGACCATGTACTCGATGGTCAAGATCTGGGCGGAAGCGTTCTGGAAAAAGTTGCCAGAAGACGCCGAGACACTGCCGTCCTTGTCAGATTCAGAACGCTTTTGCCTGTATCTGCCCATCATCTTGATGGCCACGATCACGGTGACTATCGGTATCAACGCTGAATGGTTTATCAACTTAGCCAGTATGACCGCGGAGCAACTGCTTGATCCTCAGCAGTACATTCAAGCTGTGTTAGGAGGCCAATAAAATGAAAGCATTTGGTTGGAATATGGCCCTGGCTTTGGCTTGGGTAGTGTTATCGGGCTCTTACACCATCTCGAATTTGGTGGCAGGGATGATCCTCAGCTACTTGGTGTTGGCCTATGTGTTGCGTGACAGTCAATCGTTTGAGGCCTACTTTGGCAAGTTACCTAAGATGGTACGCTTTGTGTTGTTCTTTATTTGGGATTTGATCAAGTCTAACGCGCGTGTGGCTTACGATATCGTGACGCCGACTCATATGATGAAACCGGCGGTGATTGCGTTTCCACTCGAAATCAAAAGTGATGCAGGCATCACCCTGTTGTCAAACTTGATCACCGTAACGCCAGGCTCACTTGCGCTGGATGTCTCCACCGATAAGAAGGTTCTATTTGTCCATCTGATGTACTTCGAGGAAGAGCAGCAGCATATCGCTGAGCTGAGACGTCTTGAGGTGATGGTGATGGAAATTTTGGAGTAATAGTATGATTGAAACGGTTTACGATATTGGCTTTGCCATGTTGACCCTGGCGCTACTGATTGCTTCAGTACGCTTGCTAAAAGGACCGTCACTGCCAGACCGAGTAGTGGCACTGGAGTTGATGGCATCGCTTACCGTGGGGCTAGTTGTGCTGTATGGCATTGCTCATGGCGAGCCTAAGTTTATCGATGTGGCGATCGTATTGGCTCTAACGTCATTCCTTGCTGCGGTAGGCTTCTCTCGATTCTTGGAAAAGCGAGGTATTCGTGATGATGATTGATACCATAGTGGCGTTTTTTGTCCTGTTGGGCTCTTTCTTGATGTTGCTAGCGAGTATTGGCCTGAATCGAATGCCGGACTTGTTGACGCGTATGCATGCGACCACCAAGGCGGGGGCGCTTGGGGCGGGTCTTCTGGCGATAGCGTTTGCCATCGTATTTTGGGATAACAGCGCAATCGTGGTTCGAGCCGGGGTAGTGGTGCTGTTTATCATGCTTACCGCGCCGATCGCTGCCCATGTTTTGGCGCGCACCAGCTATTTTGTTGGTGTAGAGGTGTGGGATGGCACAGTCAAAGATGCGATTAAAGAGCAGTATGACCTTGATACTCACCATCTATCGAGCAAAAACTGCACTGAAGAAAAATAGTGTTCAGTGAGCATCGCTGGTACTAAGTTTAAAAAGCAGGTTTGATACCTGCTTTTTTCTTGTCTCATGTGCGCGAAAACTGAACTATTGTCGCGTTTTGTAATGCATTTTTAGTTGCAAACTCTCTCATTTTTATGATATTTTCGCGCGCAATCTCGGATAGATGAGTACAAGCTCAGTCTCTGGGGGATACGCGCAGTGACCATTCAAGCTGATTGTGACGCTGCGTAGGGTAGGTATCGGTAAGACCTTTACCGATAGACGGGATACTAGTGTTGCTAGAGTGCAACATGTTATTGGGAAACCCAACATTGAACTCACTAATGATAGACATATTAATCAGCTCCATTCCATATCAATGTCCAGTACTGCACACCAGCAGTATTACGGAACCTTGAGCTTCTAAATAATAACGTCGCCACCTTTGTGGTTTGATGCGCTTTGCTAATTTGTTAGCAAGGGCGTCGTCTATATTTGCCGTCTATGGAATAGGATCGGCTCGTGTTGGATTTTCTCGGATTCAAGGTATATATAATGAGCACCGCCTTTGAAGTCGATACCAGTATCGCAAGCAATTTTTCTTCTCAAGTGCCTGTATTAGAAGGCACTTATGATTTAACCCTAGACTCAGCGCTGCTTGAGCAGCAAGAGCATGAGTCAGAGGTTCGTTCGTATCCTCGTCGACTACCAATCGCCATTAAAAAAGCGTACGGAGCGTTGGTTGAAGATACGCGTGGTCAGGTCTTTCTTGACTGTTTAGCGGGCGCTGGCACGCTCGTATTGGGTTATAACCACCCAGAAATCAACCAAGCACTCAAAGAGCAGCTTGATTCAGGTCTGCCTTATCAGACGCTGGACATCACCACTGAAGCGAAAGCTAACTTTATTCGTCAGGTAAAAGCCTTCTTGCCAGAAGATTTTGCCAAAGACTCAGCGATCCAGTTCTGTGGCCCTTCTGGCGCGGATGCGGTTGAAGCGGCGATTAAACTGGCTAAGCAGACCACCGGTCGCAACACCATGTTTGCGTTCCGTGGTGCTTACCACGGCATGACCAACGGCACCATGGGTATGATGGGTAACCTGGGCACCAAAGAGCGTCGCACTGGCCTAATGTCAGATGTGCACTTTATGCCGTTCCCATACAGCCTACGCTGCCCATTTGGTCTTGGCGGCGAAGAGGGCGCGAAAGCCAACATCCGCTACATTGAACGTCTCCTAAACGACGATGAAGCGGGCATCATGAAGCCTGCTGCGATCATCGTTGAACCAGTACAAGGTGAGGGCGGTGTGATCCCTGCCCCTGCACAGTGGCTACGTGAACTGCGCCGCATTTGTGATGAGCACGAAATCCTACTTATTCTGGATGAGATCCAGTGTGGTGTGGGTAAAACCGGTTACCGCTTCGCGTTTGAAGAAGCGGGTATCAGCCCCGACATCCTGTGTTTGTCAAAAGCGATTGGTGGCGGCCTGCCAATGTCGATCTTGGTCTTCAACAAGAAAGTCGATACTTGGCGTCCAGGCGAGCATACGGGCACGTTCCGTGGTAACCAGCTCGCGATGGTTTCGGGCGCTAAAGCGCTAGAGATCATTGAGCGTGATAATCTGGTTGAGCATGCCAATATCGCGGGTCAATACCTGCGCCTTGGCCTAGAGAACATCCAGAAACGCGTTAACTGCATTGCAGAAGTGCGTGGTAAAGGTCTAATGCTTGGCGTTGAAATCAAAAAGCCAAGCGGTGAGCGTAACAAATTTGGTGAGCCAGCCTCTGATGGCGAGCTAACTCTAAAAATCCAGCGTGCAGCGCTAGAGCGCGGCTTGATGGTAGAGAAGGGCGGCCGTGATGGGTCGGTGATCCGCTTCCTACCACCTGTGATCATCTCATTTGAGCAGATTGATTTTGCTCTGCGCACCCTAGAGGCGGCCATGCTTGCAGCGGGCGCTGATATGGTTGATGAGCCAACAGACAATCACAAGTGGAAAAAGCACTTTATTCACACCGGTGAGACCGGCGCGAACGAGTTTGCTGATGTGATGAACCACACCACGCGCGTGATGAAAGAGATCTTCGAGCAAGTCGAGCAGCCGTACTCAGGTATGGAGCCAGCCCAGCTAGAAGCGCAAATCAACGCGGTTAATCTTGATGCGTCAGATAAGAGCCTCAAAGAGGTGATCGACAGCACGACAGATTTGGTAGCGAAGAACGCGATCTTCACTCAGCATCCGAACTGTATTGCTCACCTGCACACTCCGCCTCTGATGCCATCTGTGGCAGCTGAAGCGATGATTGGTGCACTTAACCAGTCAATGGACTCGTGGGATCAAGCCTCGTCAGCGACTTATGTTGAGCAAAAAGTGATTAACTGGCTGTGTGACAAGTATGAGCTAGGCACCAAGGCCGATGGCATCATGACCAGCGGCGGCACGCAGAGCAACCAGATGGGTCTGCTGCTGGCGCGCGACTGGATTGCTGACAAGCTAAGCGGTCACTCGATCCAGAAGCTAGGTCTGCCGGATTATGCCGACAAGCTGCGCATTGTCTGCTCAGACAACGCCCACTTCACAGTGCAGAAATCGGCTTCTTGGATGGGCCTAGGCGAGAAAGCGGTACTGAGCGTGCCGGCTAATCTCGACGGCACTATGAAAGCTGAGCTGGTTGAGCAAGTTGTCGCTGATGCCAAGGCAGAGGGTTTGATCCCGTTTGCGATTGTTGGCACTGCAGGCACCACTGATCACGGCGCGATTGATAACCTTGAGGTGATTGCCGACGTTGCTGACAAGCACGAGCTGTGGATGCACGTTGATGGCGCTTACGGTGGCGCACTGATCCTGAGCGGCTCAAAAGGGCGCCTATCAGGTATTGAGCGTGCAGCGTCAGTGAGCGTGGACTTCCACAAGCTGTTCTTCCAAACCATCAGCTGCGGTGCGCTACTGGTGAATGACAAAGCGAACTTTAAGTTCCTGCTGCATCATGCGGATTACCTAAACCGCGAGCATGACGAGCTGCCAAACCTAGTGGACAAGTCGATTGCGACCACTAAGCGTTTTGATGCACTGAAAGTCTTTATGACCATGCAGAGCGTAGGGCCGCAGGCGCTGGGTGAGATGTACGATCACCTTCTAGAGCAGACTCAACAAGTTGCGGATATGGTTGATGCAAAAGCTGGCTTTGAGCTGCTGGCTCGCCCATCGCTATCAACCGTGTTATTCCGTACTACACTTGGTGAAGCTACAGGCTGGGACAAACTAAACCAACAAGTGCGTATCGAAGCCTTGGTACGTGGTGTCGCAGTGCTGGGTGAAACGGTAATTGAGGGCCAATCGGCGCTGAAATTCACCATTTTGAACCCAACCCTGTCTATGACGGATTTTGAAAAACTACTTAATGATATCAACCAACTAGCGGTTGAGTTAGTAAAATAAGGTAACGGAAACTATGGCAATTCTACAGATTGGTGCAGGCGGTGTTGGCTGGGTAGTGGCGCACAAAGCCGCTCAGAACAACGATGTACTAGGTGATATCACGATCGCATCACGTACCGTGGGCAAGTGTGAAAAAATCATCGAGTCGATTCAGAAAAAGAACAACCTGAAAGACCCATCGAAGAAACTGGAAGCGCGCGCGGTGAACGCGGACGACGTAGAAGCATTGGTTGCATTGATCAAAGAGGTTCAGCCTGATCTTGTGATTAACGCCGGTCCTCCGTGGGTAAACATGACCATCATGGAAGCGTGTTACCAAGCAAAAGTTTCATACCTTGATACGTCAGTGGCAGTTGACCTGTGCTCTGAAGGTCAGCAGGTACCACAAGCGTACGACTGGCAGTGGGGCTACCGTGAGAAGTTCGCTGAAGCGGGCATCACAGGTATTCTTGGCGCGGGCTTCGATCCAGGCGTAGTATCAGTATTTGCCGCTTACGCGGTGAAGCACTTATTCGATGAGATTGATACCATCGATGTCATGGATGTGAATGCGGGTGACCACGGTAAGAAGTTTGCAACCAACTTTGACCCAGAAACCAACATGCTTGAGATCCAAGGCGACTCTTTCTACTGGGAAAACCAAGAGTGGAAACAGGTTCCTTGTCACTCGCGTATGCTCGAGTTTGACTTCCCGCTAGTGGGTAAGCACAAGGTTTACTCAATGGCGCACGATGAAGTACGTTCAATGCAGGAGTTTATCCCAGCTAAGCGTATCGAATTCTGGATGGGCTTTGGTGATAAGTACCTAAACTACTTCAACTGCATGCGTGACATTGGCCTATTGAGCCCAGATCCGCTAACGCTACACGACGGCACTGTGGTACAGCCTCTGCACGTACTGAAAGCACTGCTACCAGACCCAACATCTCTAGCACCAGGCTACACAGGCAAAACCTGTATCGGTACTTGGGTTCAAGGTAAAAAAGACGGCGCGGAGCGCAGCGTGTTCATCTACAACAACGCAGACCACGAAGTGGCTTACGAAGACGTAGAGCACCAAGCGATCTCTTACACCACGGGCGTTCCGGCTATCACTGCAGCATTGCAGTTCTTCCGTGGCAAGTGGGCAGACAAGGGCGTGTTCAACATGGAGCAATTGGACCCAGATCCGTTCCTAGAAACCATGCCTGAGATCGGCCTAGACTGGCACGTTCAAGAGCTTGAAGTGGGTCAGCCTGAGATCCATAAGCTAAAATAAGTTAGCTTGCTGGCGCTTTTCACTTTGCAAAGATGAAAAGCGCGCTAAGGCCAAATTCACCATTTGGCCTAATATTTAGAGCCGATGCGCAAGCGTCGGCTTTGTTCGATTTAGAGTGATGGTCTGTATGCAAAAGCACGAACTAAAAACCCCTTACTTTATGATCAACGAAGATAAGTTGATTGAAAACCTAGAAAAAGCGAAATACCTCAAAGAGATCTCCGGCGTGAAATTGGTTTTGGCGCTGAAGTGTTTCTCGACATGGGGTGTGTTTGACATCATCAAGCCTTACCTAGATGGCTCGACTAGCTCAGGCCCATTTGAGGTCAAACTCGGTTACGAGACCTTCGGCGGCGAAACCCACGCTTACAGTGTTGGCTACAGTGAAGACGACGTACGCGAAGTGGCAGACATTTGTGACAAGATGATCTTCAACTCGCAAAGCCAACTGGCAGCCTACCGTCATATCGTTGAGGGCAAAGCGTCTTTGGGCCTGCGTCTTAACCCAGGTGTAAGCTATGCAGGCCAAGACTTGGCAAACCCAGCACGTCAGTACTCGCGCCTTGGCGTGCAAGCGGATCACATCAACCCTGAGGTGTTTGAAAGCCTTGATGGCGTGATGTTCCATATGAACTGTGAGAACAAAGACGTTGATGCTTTTACTGCACTGCTTGATTCGATCTCTGAGCAGTTTGGTGAGTACCTTGACCAGATGGATTGGGTTAGCCTTGGTGGCGGCGTATTCTTCACCTGGCCTGGCTACGAAATTGATAAGTTGGGCGCAGCGCTGAAAGCGTTTGCCGATAAACACAGCGTGCAACTGTACCTGGAGCCTGGTGAGGCGATTATCACTAAAACTACTGACCTCGTAGTGACCGTGGTAGATATTGTTGAGAACGTGAAGAAGACCGCTATCGTTGATTCAGCAACCGAGGCGCACCGCCTAGATACACTGATCTATGATGAGCCTGCATCAGTACTGGAAGCCAGCGAGCAGGGTGAGTACGAATACGTGATTGGTTCATGTTCATGTCTGGCTGGCGATCAGTTCTGTGTTGCTAACTTCGATGCGCCGCTAGAGGTTGGCCAGCGCCTACATATCCTAGACAGTGCTGGTTACACCATGGTGAAACTAAACTGGTTTAATGGCTTGCGTATGCCGTCGGTTTATTGTGAGCGCTCAGATGGTCAAATTCAGAAGTTGAACGAGTTTGACTATAACGACTTTAAACGCTCGCTGTCACAGTGGTCGGTTGCGTAACAAGTTACAGGGGGCGAGGTGCGGGTTTCACTTCGTTCCGGGGAGCGAGTAGTAGGGCACTTGTGTTGTGTTACTCGCGCCCCTTTAGCGTAATGTTAGCTGGGCTTTGATAAAATTTACCCTTTCTTCAACTGTGCCCCACGGGATATCTATTAGTTCATAGCCTAATTCTGAGTAGGCAGAAATCAAATTTTGGTGGATGAGTCGTGCTTCCTCAAAACTGTGTGGCCGGACTTGGTCTTGGTTGTAGATACTTGCCTCGGGTTTACACATAAAAATCTTATGGTAGTAGCCTGACCCTGCCTCAATATATTTTGGGTCAACGTCGCACTCGCCTGTTTTTAAATAGGCAATAATATCTGGGATTGCGCGGTCTAAAAATGTGGCTTTCGCACCCGCGTTTTCTGCCGATTGCTTTTGGTTGAGCATTAAGTCGAAACACAAATCAGCAAAAGCTGGCAAGTCAGTCCAAGGTAATACGCCACCTTCAAGCTGCAACTGCTGCTCAATGATACTTCTTGAGCCCTCCTTAAACGTCACAAAGCCCTGATCACTCAATGCCTCAATAATGGTAGTTTTTCCAGCGCCGGGACCTCCGGTGATGACGATTGGATTCATTTTGATCTATCCGTGACTAATCAGAAAGTTACGCCAGCGTACGCATTAGCGTGTATGATGCCACCTAGGATAAAGGTCAAACTAGAAACAAGCAACTTAGAGTACAAGGAGTCGGGGGCTTAATCATGGACAATGCACTGACACATATTGAGCTTTTGCGCCACGGTCGGCCTGAGGGGGAGCAGTGTTTTCGTGGTCACAGTGAATTTGCGCTGACCGAGTCTGGTTGGCAGCAGATGCATAAAGCGGTGGCTGGGCTTACCCAAGTCGATGTGGTGATCACATCGCCAAGGATCCGTTGCCAGGTGTTTGCCAAGCAATATGCGAGTGACCATAAGGTTCCCTTAGAGGTTGAACCGGGTTTTCAAGAGCTCAATTTTGGTGATTGGGACGGCAAAGAAAAACAAGCGGTCTGGGAGCAAAACCAAGCCCAACTGATGGCCTTTTGGGATGACCCTTGGACAACCACACCGCCAAATGGAGAGCGTTTAGTCGATTTTGATCAGCGCATTGAAACCGCTTGGCAAGCGATAGTTGAGCGTTATCAAGGTAAGCGCGTACTGCTTGTCACTCATGGCGGCGTAATTAAGCAGATCATTAGGCAAAACCTGAACATGCCAAGAGATGGCCATTATTTACAGCGAATGAATATCCCCTATGGTGCGCGGGTCTCGATGTCGGTTTATCGAGATGAACACAATAAACTGTGGCCACAGTTATTATGGCCAGAGCAGGATTAATAAGTGAGTACAAGCCCAATGAAGCAATGGTTAATTCGCGAGTGGCAAGTCTATTGTCTGGCGCTGATGATATTCACCCGTATCCCAGTACCACAAAGTACCCCTTATAGTGAAGCCCTAAAAAATGAGGCGTATAAATACGCCGGCTTAGTCGGGTTATTGATTGGTGGACTTAACGCAGGCGTTTATTTTCTTGCCTTTCAAGTGTGGCCAATTGAGATTGCGGTTGTGCTCTCCATGATGGCGGGGATTTACCTAACCGGTGCCTTTCATGAAGACGGATTCGCCGACACCTGTGATGGCTTTGGTGGTGGATTTACCCCACAGCGCAAGCTGGAAATAATGAAAGACTCGCGCGTTGGCGCCTATGCGTTACTCGGAATGGCAATGATGCTGCTGTTAAAATATTCCAGCCTGACTGCCCTTGGTGAGATTGGTATGTCTGAGGTTATTGTCAGTATTGTGCTGGCGCATGTTATTAGTCGTACCGTTGCAGTAAGTTTTATTTATACCCATAACTATGTCCAGCAGATTGACGTATCAAAATTACAGGTATCACGGAGCCAAAATGCGAAGGGGGACCTAGCTACGTTATTGTTAGTCGCGTTAGCTTGTTTGATATTATTGCCATCCTTTAGCTACCTACTGGGGTTAATCTCCGTACTTTTGGTTACACGTTGGTTTTTAGGACGCTGGATGGTTGGTCAAGTGGGCGGATATACCGGCGATGCTTTGGGTGCGGTTCAGCAGATCACTGAAGCAATTTGTTATCTGTTTCTTTTGAGTTGGGCTTGAGTCATGCTGACACTGTTCATTAAGGGTCAAAAGATAATGTAAATATTTTTTGTACTCTTAATCATCAACCAGGGGTAAATACCAGTATCGGGATCAAATATTTTGGTCCAACAAATTTATTACCAGTGTTTTAACGACCTGGTTAACAAATGATGGCAGAACTGGTTTACCATTGGTCAGATCTATCTCTAAACTGGTTGAGCTAATTTGCTGATAACGATAATTGAGTAAGTTCGACCGAGTAGGGAAATGGATAGGCAGCACCGAGATTGTCTTCCCAGCGCTTTCACTCAACCAAATCAGCAAGATTTTTAATCAAGTGAAACACAGATAGGGAATCAATCTTATGAAGGCCGCGTCAAAATCGCTGGGTTTAGCGACCGTGCTACTCTCAGGCTACGCTGTTGCAAGTTCGCCGGTATATGTCGACCTCAATGTGAAACATGAGGTCGGTGGTATTTCGGAATTTGACCGTAGTAAATACATCGTCATGCACTCCACTATTACCGAGCCGGACTGGCGAGGAGAAGAGACTAAACTGCAGTACCTGCTTGAAGATCTCGATGTCTATTTTGGGCGTGATAATGGGGTTCTGCCAGGTAATGCACGCCAAGTTGAGCAAGACCCGAATCGTCCGGGTTACGCTGATCCTGAGAGCATTGCCAAGCTCGGTGAGAATCGCCGCTTAAACATTTATGGTAAGCAGTTAGCCAAGCACCACCAATATGATGACCGCTTTGATGTCATGGTAGGTGGTCAAATCAATCAGTTCTGGATTGGCAATCATAAAGGCAAGGGTGGCTGGTCATTTAAAAACACCGATGCAGTCGGTGAATTTATGGGCCGCTTTATCAATGAATACTACCGCGAAGAGGGCGAGGGGCCAGAAAAAGGTCAAAAACGTCCTAAGTACGTGGAGATCTTGAATGAGCCACTCTATGAACTGGTGACCGTTCACGGCCATGACCCCATTGATACCTTCATCTATCACAACGAAGTCGCTGAGTCGTTTCGCAAACATGTTAAAGATGAATCGGTAATGATCGGTGGCTACACGACTGCATTTCCATGGTTTGATGAGAGAAACTTTGATCGCTGGGAAGAGCGGATGAAGCTGTTTATCGACACCAGTGGTGAGCACATGGACTTTATGTCGATCCACCTTTATGACTTTGGTTACTTAAGTCGCAACAACGGTGAGGTGAACTTCCGCGGTGGGCGTATCGAGGCGACTATGGATATGATGGAGCAGTATCAACACCTTCAGTTGGGTGAAGTTAAACCGTTTATGATTTCGGAATATGGCGGGCGCGACCACAAGACCGAGCAAGAAACTTGGTCTACGCGTAATGACTGGCAAACGATGAAGTCATTCAGTCCAATGATGATTCAACTTATGGCCAAGCCTGATCAAATCCTAAAAGCGATCCCGTTTAGCTTGACCAAGGCGAGATGGCACGGCGAAGAAGGGCGCAATTACCCATGGCGTTTAATGCGTCACAACGATGAAAAACCGGGTCAAGAGGGCAATCACTACATCTTTACTGACATCATCAAATTCTATGAGCTGTGGTCAGATGTTAAAGGCACCCGTGTCGATACTAATTCGGTAAATAAAGACGTGCTAGTTGATAGCTATGTGGATGGCAACAAGGTTTATGTGGCCGCAAGCAACCTGCTTAATCAAGCTGCCGAGATCAATGTTGAACTACTCAATATCAAGCCCTCAGATTTTGAGCGCGTTAAGATTAAACAGCTGCATTTCGTTGACGGTGATATCAAGTTAACCGAGAAATCTCGTTATAACATGCCTGCCTCGATTGCGATTGATCCTGAAGCGACAGTGGTTTTAGAGTATGTGTTTAAGCGCCCAATTGAGATTAAGGAGACCTCAGTTGAGCGTAAGTACTATGCCGATAACTACCACCAGCCGATCAAGAAAAATCGTGCGATTACATTTAATATCAATGATGTCGCTACGAGTGATTTTGGTGAGGGCGTTCTGCGCTTGAGCTTTGGTCGTAAGCATCAGCACTCTAAACAGCCTGTCGTTACGTTTAATGGCACTAAGTTAACCTTACCAGCCACACATTCAGGTGATGATCAGGGAAATCGTCCGCAGTTCTTTACGATGCTTGAGATCGATGTACCAAACAGCTTGCTCAAGGATAACAATGAGGTTGCAATTACCTTCCCTGATAAAGGTGGCTTTGTGACCAGTGCAACACTACAGACTTTCGAATTTAGTTCAGATATTCGCAAGCTTGCTCAGCGTTAATCAGCGTTAATCAGCGTTAATCAGCGGTAATAGGCAAAAGGAAAACCAGCAGACCACGTGCGTGATTTGCTGGTTTTTTCGTCGTAGGTTAATTAGCTCGGATGGGGCAGAAGGCCTATAGTTGCTTAGACTGGTATTACAAGTGAACCAATAGCCAGTAGAGCGAGGCCAACCATTCAATTGTTGATTGAACTTGACTTAGGACTCAAGGATCACACGTGTGTCTTCACTAAGCATCTCAAGGTCCTTGGTGACATCCTCAATACTTAACTCAGGCGCCAGCTTGAGCGCCATGTTGGCACTGAATAGGCTCGAGCTTATCCCACCACCACTGGCAACGAATACGCGATTGCAGTCCATATCAAGGATGGAAATTCCTTTGGCATCCAAAATGTGAGTGATCTCGTTGACGATCCCGGCGCGATCGTTAGCATCAAGCCGCACTTGATGAATCGTATCGGTTTTCGAGGAGTGATCAACGCTATCTTCGATCTGCACCATCAATCCAGGGTGCGCCTGAAATGCGTCTTTGACCACTGATTCATTGGCTCTAGGTACCTCAACCTTAATGACTGCGGCCACATGCTCATCAATAAAGTTGACTTTACTGGTGAGCCACTTACCGCCATTTTCATGGGTGACAGCCGCGAGTTGCTTGATAGTCGAAGGCTGTGCTTTACCGGCAAAGTTTACGATAAATATGCTGTTCATAATCTCCTCCTAGACTTCGGTGCTTTTTGGCGCAGGTTGTTATATCAAGGTGTATTTATGGTTACGCCACAGCACTGGTTAAGGTTTAGTTTAGAGACCTGACCAGACAATTGTTTGAGTAAGTTCAAAAAATTAAAGCTAGACGAATACCTATGCGCTAAAACAGTAGCTTGGGCACATAATTGACCACAAAAAAAGCGACCGCATGGGTCGCTTTAGTGCGTTAAGTTGAATACCTTTAGCTTAGAAGTGAACCAGCTTAGAAGTGAACCTTAAACTCGACCGCGTAAAACTGCGAGTCGTACTTGGCCCCAGAATCAAGCGCGAATTGCGCCGCTTGAGAGTTACCAAACCACGGGGTGTGGTTAAACTGGAACTCAGCACTGCCACCCCACGCATCGGATACCCAACCATGAATGTGTCCAACTGGGTTGAGGAAGAACAGAGTCACATCACCCATGCGCTGTGAGCCCCACACTTCGCCGCCGTTCGCAACGATGTCTTGCTCAGCCTCGAACATCATTTCACCCACCACGGCACCAAAGAAAGGTGTGATAAACAGATCCTGCCATGACGGGACTTCAGCAAAGGCCTCTACACCGTATTCCCAAAAGAATGCCGACATAGTCGCAGAGTAGATAAACGACTCAAATTCATTAAATCCAGAGTGACGCGCTGCCGTGTAGTACACACCGCCAAAGTAGGGGTGCATTACGTAGTTTAAAAAGTGTTCGTCACGATCCCATACCGGGCCTTCCTTGACGTTGTCCCACCACTGTCTACCTAAGCCACTCAGCTTGATGTCATCTTCATCCCACTTGGTAATTGACTCGGGAAGAAGCGTCATAAAGCCGACGGTAACCACACTCAGACCTAATATGGTGTAGGTTTGCCCCATTAGGTAGTCCCAATCCTTCTCATCCTGTACGGTTAAGTACTTAGGTAGAGTGGGCTCATTGATATTGAGTTCTGGCTCGGCCAAGCTCATTGAATATGGGTCGAGCTTAGGTTGATAGCGATAAGGTTGTGCCTGTGTCCAACAAGATCCTTGGCAATCTGGGGTATAGGAGAATTCAATATGTTGATGCTCGTTGAATGAGCTTGCCGCAGCAGTCGTACAAACGGATGCAGAGACCAGCAAGGCACTAAGACGATTTCTTAACACGAAAACTCCAATAGATTGATTGTTAGTTGTAAACCTAAGAATTATCCTTCAAAGCACGCAAGATTGGAAATTTTTTTCAGCATCAATCACATATTTTTACTCTGCATGTTGTCTTAACATATTAGCGTCAAGTTGCTGTGATATTTGTTCCAATTCTGTGTCTTCTTGATAGCTAGGTGCTTGCTCATCAATTGGAGATATTTTAGGGAGCAAAGTCACCAATTGCAGATAAAGCACTACTGACTAAGCTAAAAGGGTAGGGGTTTACAGTCCCATTTCGTTACAATGGACTGATGTGCTATATGGCTCGCTTAATGTTCGTTTCATTTGGAACCCTATACCTAACAGCGACTTAATAGTAAGTAATCGTCCCGATATTGGAGACATTAAACAATAAGGATTGACCGTCTTAATGATCAAAATCGTAATGCTAAGCACGGGTGAAGAAGTGCTTCATGGCGACATTGTCGACACTAATGCTGCCTGGCTGTCAGAGTATTTTTACCAACAAGGGCTGCCCTTAGCCCGTCGCTCGACTGTGGGCGATCACATGGATACGTTGATCGAAGAGTTGGTTACGCTGAGTTTTAACAACGATGTGGTGATCGTCAATGGTGGTCTGGGACCGACGACCGATGATATGAGCGCCGAGGCCATGGCCGCGGCAGCCGAGGTGGGTTTGGAACTCAATACCGAGTGGCTAGACAGGCTCAAGCAATTTTTCGCCGCTCGAGGCAAAGAGATGCCCAAGAGCAATATCAAGCAAGCGATGTTACCTGTGGGTGCTGAGATGATCGACAATCCGGTCGGTACGGCGTGTGGGTTTAAGGTTCGACTCAACGATTGTGACTTGTACTTTACTCCGGGTGTGCCGAGTGAATTTAAAAAGATGATCACAGAGGCGATTTGCCCACGCATCAAAGCCGATGTTCCCACACTCACGCCGATGCGTTGCAGTCGTTTGTACACCTTTGGCAGTACTGAGTCTGGTCTGTCAGATAGACTGGCTAAGTTTGACCTTCCACAGGGCTACGAGTTTGGTTATCGTTCCGCGATGCCTTTTATCGAGGTCAAGTTGCTTGGTCCGGCCGATGATATCGAGGTGCGGGTAAAGTTGATGCAGATGGTCTACAAGCTGATCGCGGAATTTGTGGTCAGTATCGATGAAACAATGATTGAGCATATTGGTCATTTACTCGCAGACAAAAAATTCAATCTATCGATTGCAGAAGAATCGACCTTTGGTCACCTTAGTTACTGGGTGAACTCAGATGAGAAGGCCAGTGCCCAGATGGGCTCTGCCTGGGTGCTCGGTAGTGATAAACCTAACTTTAGTCATGAGCAAGACCCGGTGGCAGCAGCTTTAGCTCTTGCAGGGGCTAGCAAAGACCGCTGTAAAAGTGATGTCGCGGTCGTCACTGGGGCGTTAGATAACCAGACCTTTGCCATTGCCGTCGCGACCGAGCAAGGGGAGTGGGGGCAGTTGCTGAGCTTCAATCGTCGCTACAACACTGAAAACAGTAAGGTGGTCATTTCGACACTGGCAATGGATATGTTGCGCCGAATCCTGTCAGCGGCGAATGTTTTTCCAGAATACGCCTCGGTAACGCGCAGCAAAGAGATTTTTATCCCTGCCTCAATGATTGAGAGTTAGTCTAATTGTTACGTTTGAACGGCCCCAAGCTTGGGGCCGCAGCTCATCCTAGCCTAGGCGTGCTGCCTAGAGTCCTTGACTAAGCGCTGATACAGCATCACCACTAGAAAAATCCCCGTTGCCGCTAGGCCAATACCGATCCCTGCCCAGATACCGGTCAGACCGTAATCGCGAGTGAGCAGCCACGCACTCGGAATGCCAAATCCCCAATAACCAATCGCAGTAATAAGTGTCGGGCCTTTGACTATGGTCATGCCGCGCAGCAAATTGATCGCTAACAACTGCCAAGCATCGACAACAAATGAGATGGCAACCACCCAAAGCACCGAGCGGAACAACGCAGCTGCGGCTTGCTCTGCGCTATCAAGGTTGAACAAGGTAATGATCACAACGGGAAAGGCGATAAATACTGCGCACAGTACTAGGCTGAGTAAGGTCATCAAGGCAAAGCTTTTTAACGAGATGGTTTTTATCGCATTGAAATTGCTTGCACCAAACTCTCGCCCAACCAGTATCGCCGCCGCTTGAGAGAGGCCGAAGTTAATGTTCCAGGTGAAACTCAGGCACTGCAAAAGGATTTGGTGAACTGCGAGCGCGGTCACGCTGATGGTTCCCGCCAACAGTGTCCCACCGTAAATTAGGCCGTTCTCCATCAGGGCGGCAAGCATAATCGGTGTACCAAGACCTAAAATCGGCAACATAGCCCCAGGACGATAGTGTTCAAGCCTCTGCCATGGCATATAAGCTTGATAGCTTGGGTGCTTGAATAGCCACCAACCATAGCCGAGCATCACCAACAGCGCGGACAGTGCCGTGCCAAGTCCCAGACCTCTAAGTTCAAGTCCGAGCGGGAACGCGAGCAGATAGGAAAGGGGGATATTGATCAGCACGGTGGCAATCGACATAAACATCACCGAACGCACGTTACCCGTTGCACTGGCTAAGCCACGCAGCACAAGCAGCATCAGTGAGGGCAGCATTGCCAATTTGACGGCGTCGAGGTAAACCATCGCTTGCTCGATCACCGCTTGTGGCTGACCCGCGAGCGTCAAAAACTGTGGGGCGGCGGCAAAGACCACCACACTACCGATAGAGAGCAAGAGTGCGACTAAAATTCCACCTTTCACCGCTTGGTCGATTTGCGCTTGTGCGGCTTCACGCTGGGCGACTTGTTTGCCGTAAGCAATCGCCACCAGATTGGCGACGCAGCCGACAATACTCGAGATGAGAATAAAGACGAAGTTGTAAACCGTCGCCCCCAGTCCACCTGCAGCAATGGCAGCGACAGAGAGTTGGGACATCATCCAGATATCCGTGAGGACCAGTGCCATTGAAATAAGTTGGGAGATAATCAGCGGCAGAGCCAGTGTGAGTATTGTTTGCATAAGATCCTCTTTTGTGGAGGAGTAAAATAGCGATCTATCGATTGGCTTTCAATCGACTTTTATGCCAGTCTGACATTACTTCAACTCATGGGTTAAACAATGACCAGTTATCCAGATACTCCTTATTCGCACAAATGCTTAACCACTTTTGAAGCGGTAGCGCGTCATATGAGTTTTACTCGGGCGGCAGATGAACTGCATGTGACCCAAGGCGCGGTCAGTCGTCAAATCCGCCAACTCGAGGAGTTTTGTCAGCAGACACTGATTATCCGCAAGCAGCGTTATATTGAACTCAGTGATAAGGGCCAACAGTTGGCCAAGCTGCTGACCCGCAGTTATAGTGAATTGGATCAGTTATTTGCCAGCTGGAAGCCGCAAAAAGGGCGTCGGATCGTGATAAAATCGGCGATGAGTTTCGCCACGCGAGTCCTGATGCCACGGCTGCCCTATTTGGTTGAGCGATACCCTCAATACGAGATCATTGTTGTGCCCACGCTTGAGGAGGAGCTAACCTTGACCTCAGGTGATTATGATCTGGCGATATTTTTCACGCGCAAACCCATGCCGCGCCATGACATTGAATTTCTGCGTGATGAGTATATGTCACCGGTGTGTGCCACGCGCCCCGACCAAGCGCCGGTCACTATTGACGATGTTCTCGCGCAGCCGCGCCTGCATCCAACCGATGATCATACAGATTGGCGCTCTTGGCTCGAGCAGATAGGGCATCGCGAGAGCGAGACCGTGAGGAACTCGACGCTTTTTACCCTTGATCTGGCGCTGAGTGCCTGCCTATCCGGACAAGGGGTGACCGTTACTGATATGCTGTTGGTGCTACCGGAACTGCAGCAAGGCTTTTTGACCAGTCCCAAACAGACCATCATCTACACCAGTCCGTGGAAGTATTACTGTCATCAACCACAGCCGAGCGAAATCACTCAGGAGATAGCCAGCTGGCTGCGCCAAGAGACGACTCAGCAGTTAGACGATTTAACCGCATTGGCTGAGCAAAACCAATGGCAAATAAGAAGGGTGGAACAATGGAGCTAAACAAGCTAGAGCAGTATCTTTTATCCCGCGCAGGCAGCGAACTCAGCTATCCATTTGGGCCCGAAGTGCGTGTATATAAGGTGAAAGGCAAGATGTTTGCCTGGGTGGCGCACGAGAATACGCCGCTCGATTTGACCGTAAAATGCCAGCCGAGTGAGGTGGATTTTTTGGTCGATGAGTACGCGAGCATCAAACGTGGCTACCATATGAACAAGCGTCATTGGGTAACGATTGCGCTTGATGGCGAGGTGTCTGAATCGATGCTCGAAGACCTGATCGACCGCTCTTATCGGCTGGTGGTGAGTAAGTTACCCAAGCGCGAGCAAACCAGCTTGTTGATTATCGGTGATGACCCAACACCGTGATAAACAAGCACTACAATCACCGAGCTGTGCAATAAATGCATTTCGCAACAAGGACAGTTTCAGTTTGGCACTCAAGTGGTTATCATAGCGCGCAGAACACTCATCTCCACGACTAGTACGCTACCGCTATGTATGACAAACATCTATTACGCCAGAGCTTGATTGAAACTCTTGAAATCTCACGCCAAACTGCCCTCAATGCGGCAGATAGTGCGCACGATGATGCAACCCACGAGCAGAGTGTGGCCGAAACCCAGTACGATACCGTGGGTCTTGAAGCGGCCTATCTGGCGCATGGACAGTCACAACGTGTCGCCGACTGCACCGCGATGATTGAGCGCCTCAAGTCGATGGTGTTGCGTGACTTTGATGCTGACGATGAGATAGAGCTTGGCGCATTGGTGTGCCTTAATGATGGCATGACGTGCTGGTTTTTGCCCGTGTGTGGTGGAGTCAAGCTTGCTAACGGCAAGGTGGTGGTGATCACCCCGCAGTCGCCGCTTGGTCAGATGTTAGATGGCGCAGAGTGCGATGAGCATCTGGAAGATGGCCGGGTGATCGTTGCCATCAGTTAGTGCGATCAGTTAGTGCGACCAAGCCCACAGTCATAGTGACCTCCTTTGCTATAGTGCTTGTTAGAGCGTAGCGATGAGGTGATTTATGTGTGGCAGACTGAATATTATTGATGACCCTTTGTGCACAGCCGTCACTACGCTGCTCGGGGTCACCTTTTCCACGCCAACCAATCAAGACCTGAGGCCAACCGAGCAGGTAGCAACGCTTATTCACCATCCGTCGCATGGCCATCTCGCCTCATCCGAGCCTTTCTCCTCACCAAACCATCATGCCGGATTCAAGCAAATCAATCTCGCGTGGGGCATTCAGCCCAGCTGGTCAAAACGAATTATTATCAATGCTCAAGCGGAATCGGTGGCCAACAAGGTCACGTTTCGCAATGCCTTTCAACAAGCGCGAGTGATCGTGCCCTGCTCGGGTTGGTATGAGTGGGCGACTCATGCTGGTGTCAAGAAGCGCTATCTTTTTGCACAGCCCAATGGCTCACCAGTGTGGATGGCCGGGATTGCGTTCGATGATAGTAAGTTAGTCACCCTGACCACCAGTGCCAATGCGCAGTGCGCGGACTATCATCACCGAATGCCACTGCTGCTGGAGGATGGCCAGCTCGATACCTGGCTGGCTGGAAGCGTGCAAGAGGCTCATCGGTTGACTACTCAATGTTGGCAACCCCGTCTTGTAGTGAGCCGCTGTGAGCGTGTCTAATCTCGTTGCAACTTAACGCTTTTTGTTGATTTCAGAACACATTTCAGTCTTTTACTCCCTCAATGGCGTATGAAATGACCTATATAGATAACAGTGGACAGAGTGAAATGAGTTTAGATGAAGAGCAGCGCTCGCGAATTATTGAGATGGCGTGGGAGGATCGCACGCCATTTGAGGCAATCTGGCGGCAATTTGGTGTCAGCGAAGCGCAAGTGATCACCTTGATGCGCGCGAATATGAAGCGCTCGAGCTTTAAACTATGGCGTAAGCGCGTATCTGGTCGGCGCAGCAAGCATGAGCGGCTGCGTCACCCTGATATTCTGCGTGGGTACTGTCCAACTCAGTATAAAGTCAGGTAAAGACAAATAGGTCCCGCGCGACAAACAAGGAGGGGAGATGGAACACCCGCTGGTGCAACTCGTCAATTTGGCTAAGAGCTTTCAAGATGGTAAGGAAACGCATCAGGTGCTTGGCCACATCAACCTGTCGATCGCGCACGGTGAAAGCATCGCCCTGACGGGGGCAAGTGGCAGTGGCAAAAGTACCTTACTTAATATCATCGGCGGATTCGAAACCCCAAGTCGCGGCGACCTTATCCTGTTGGGTGACAACACACATGATTGGCAACACCAACAGTGGAGTGACTTTCGCGCTCGCTCGCTTGGCGTGATATTCCAGCAGTTCAACCTGCTTACACCGCTGAACGTCAGGCAAAACATTGAGTTTCCCCTGACCCTACAAGGCCAGCATTGGAATGATTGGTGTCAGCACCTGGTGGCGTCACTTGGGATAGACACACTGCTCGACCGTCATGTTGCCAGTCTATCTGGGGGGCAGCAACAGCGAGTCGCTATCGCTCGCGCTTTGGCCCATCGCCCTAAGATATTGTTGGCAGACGAGCCGACGGGCAACCTAGATCAACACGCCAGTAATGAGGTGATGCGCCTACTCATTGAACTCTCCGCGCAAGGTAACACGGCGATCGTACTGGTCACTCACAGTCGTGAATGTGCGCAATATATGCAAACACAGCTGCAATTAAGTGGTGGGCAAATTGATGAGGCGAATTGAGTTGCAGCATTTACGCACTAGCTTAAAGGTGTTCGCTGCCCACTATCGTCAAGCACCGCTCCAGGCCGGTTCGATTTTGCTTGGGATCTTGCTAGCGGTGACACTGTTTGTCGCCGTTCAAGCTATCAACCTCAACGCCAAGCGCAGTTACGCCCAATCGACTGAGCTACTTAGCGCTCGTGCCAATGCCTTTGTCCTTCCCCCCTTGGGCCAGCGATATCTATCTGAGCAGATTTATTTTGCACTACGCCAGGCCAGCGTCAGCGGGGCACTGCCAATTATCGAAGGTCGGGTGAGCGACCAAGAGGGACAAAGGTGGTCTCTACAAGGCAGCGATGTGATTGCTGCCATCACATCAGGCTCGCGCTTTTTAGATCAAGACGCTGGCGCCTCGCTTTCAAGCGAGCAGCTACCACTCAATCAACTTCTGGCTGGCGAGCCGTTAGTTCTTATCAGTCAGTCACAGCATGAGCGAACCGGTGGTGCGCACACTATCGTACTTGAGGGCGTTGAGGCTGAGCTGGTGGTCGTGCCCG
This sequence comes from Vibrio glycogenivorans, assembly GCF_051660965.1. Lineage (NCBI taxonomy): Bacteria > Pseudomonadati > Pseudomonadota > Gammaproteobacteria > Vibrionales > Vibrionaceae > Vibrio > Vibrio glycogenivorans. The sequence continues at coordinate 120,924 of NZ_JBPVIS010000006.1, forward strand.
ATAGCTGGCGTTTGGGCAGTAAATTGTTTGCCGATATTGGGTTCGCACAGCGTCTATTGAAAAAAGACGGTCAGCTTAGTTATATCGCTGTGTTTGATCCCAATCTCTCACCTGAGCCTGCTTTCTTGTCTGCGACTGAGCAGCAAGTGCGTTGGGAGATTAATCAGCAAAGTGACGATCTGGGAGCCTTAACCGACAGCTTTCATCTAAACCTGACCGCAATGAGCTTGCTCGCGTTTCTGGTTGGACTGTTCATCGCTTACAACGGAGTGCAATACAGTCTACTCAAACGCAGCCGGCTCTTGGTGCAACTGCAGCAAGCGGGGATAGCCCCAAGCACACTGCAAGCTGGCCTAGTGATAGAGTTAACGCTGTTAGTGCTAATTGGCGTCAGTGTTGGATTTATTCTTGGTATCCAGTTGAGCTATTGGTTGCACCCTATGGTGGCGGTGACGCTAGAGCAGCTCTATGGCGCGACCTTGTTACCAGGCATTTGGCAATGGCAGTGGTGGCTGCAATCGCTATTACTGACATGGGTCGTGGCGCTCATAGCCTGTTGGCACTATTTTCGCCGTCATATTGGACAGCCATTATCTTCACATACTGGGCTCTATGCCCAATCGGCGGTGTTGGCCTCTGGCCGTTTGTGGCAACTCGGCCTGAGTTTGATGACGGTCGCGATGATCGGGCTGCTCAGCGCGGAGCATTTTCGCTTTACCATGCTCTGGCTTGGCGTCCTGATTGTCGCCATCCCTTTACTGTTACCACAAACCCTCACTTTGCTGAGTGAGTGGGCAGTAAGGCGCTCCCCCCCAGGCTTGATATGCTATCTGTTTGCCGAGCTTCGAGAGCTCGTCGCGCCGCTCTCATTGGCAATGATGGCACTACTTTTGGCAGTAACCGCAAATATTGGCATGAATACACTAGTAGGCAGCTTTGAATCGACCCTCAAAGCCTGGCTAGAGCAGCGTCTGCACGCCGACCTATACATCACGCCGTCAGCGGGACAAATGCTGCCCTTGATTGAAGCGTTAGAGGATATGGAGGGCATCGAAAGCGTTTATACTCAAACGTATATCGACGATAAGATTGCTAACTTGCCGATACAGCTTGGCACCAAGGATCGCCAAACCCTAGAGCAAACCATGGTGTTTCACTCGCAGTTAGATGACTTCTGGTTGCGTTTCTATGCTGGAGAGCTGGTGGCCATCAGTGAGCCTACGGCAGTAAAGCAGCAGCTCAAACTGGGCAGTCTACTTGAGAGCGAGAGTCTGGCGGGTGTGCCGCTTCATGTCGGCGCCATCTTTCACGATTACGGCTCGCCTGATGGTGAGGTACTGATTGCCCCTAAACTGTGGCAGCAACTGGGATTCACTGCCACACCATCAAGCGTTGGGGTAGCTTTTAATCAAGCCCCGTTCGCGGTAATCGAGCAGCTTAAAACTCAATTTAACCTACAACAGAGTCAATTGTATGATCAGCAGCAAATTAAATCCCTTGCCCTTGAGATCTTTTCCAGAACCTTTGCTATCACTAGTGCGGTCAACAGTGTGACCTTATTGGTGGCAGTCGTGGGGCTGTTTAGTGCGTGTTTTATGTTGCTTGATGCGCGTAAGGCGGCGATCGCACGTTTGTATGCGCTTGGGGTCGGTCGCTACAAATTGATAGGAGTAGTAGTTGGGCAAATTGCGGTCCTGGTGGTATTCACGCTGATCCTGGCGCTACCACTTGGAGCTTTAGTGGGCATGGTTTTAACAGATATCGTCACTCTGCGTGCATTTGGTTGGAGCTTAGTGTTTGATTGGCAATGGAGCGGTGCGCTGATCATCTGCATGATCACCTTAGTGGTCGCGGTATCCGCGACGGTTTTTCCCCTCTGGCGACTGGTCAATAGACCAGTTATCTCGGCTCTGCAGAGTGAGGTGTTGTGATGATTAGAGTGTGGATCATAGTGTTAAGTGCTGTTGCCTTGACCGTCATTAGTCTAGTTGTCATGAGCTTAACTGGTGGTGATAACACGCCGGCTCCATCAATGGGCAGTTGGATGGGGGAGGGGGGAGAAGAGAACGTTTACGCCCAAGTTACGCCAGGCCACCCATTGCAGTTCCCGCGTGATCATCTATCTCACGGCGACTATCGTCATGAATGGTGGTATCTGACGGCGAATTTAATTGATGAGCGAGGAGAGCAGATTGGTATTCAGTGGACCTTATTTCGCTTGGCAACAGAGCCAGATGTTGAGGGCAACAGCCCTTGGTCAAGCGGGCAGCTATATATGGCGCATAGCGCGGTCACTACAAACAACGTTCACTATGCCGATGAAAAGTGGTCACGCGCTCACCCACAGTTAGCAGGAGTGACGGGCGCACCTTTCGATGCCTTTATCGATGATTGGCGTTGGCATTCAAGCAGCACTGATCTGTTCCCGGCCACTTTGCAAGCAGACTCAGAGCAGTTTAGTTACGCTCTAAGCCTCACCAGTGATGCGCCATATCAGTTACAAGGCCTGGATGGTTTTAGTCAAAAGAGCACTAATGGCGAGGTGGCGTCTTATTACTACAGTCAGCCATTTGTCTCGGTTAACGGGACGGTGACGATCGATGGGCAAGCGCTTTCAGTAACAGGGCAAGGCTGGATAGACCGAGAGTGGAGCTCACAGTTTTTGCTCGATTCACAGCAAGGCTGGGACTGGTTTGCATTGCGATTGGACCCAGATACCACGCTGGTGGTATTTCAGTTGCGCCAATTGGGCAGTGAACAAGCTGAGTATGCCTATGCCCGTCTGATGCATCGAGATGGGCAAGGGGTGAACATTCCTCAAAACGAAATAGAACTCTCGGTGCGCAAAACCAGTCGTATTGATGGAGCTGGATACCCCACAGAGTGGTGGCTGGCCATTCCCTCACAAGCGATCTCGCTGACCATCACAGCGCTTAATCCATTGGCAAAAATGCCATTGACCGTGCCTTACTGGGAAGGCCCGGTCAATATTAAAGGAAGTCATGAGGGCAACGGTTATATGGAGTTAACTGGCTATTAGGTGGTGAAAGCTAACTCGCTATTGGCCACAAAATAGAACATAAATGATTTCTAAGGCCTGTGGACGCCGAAAGTATCTATGCTCTTGCTGCTGAGCCGGAACGTAGAGCAAAAAGATCACAGCATACTTGAGCAATTAAGTTGTCGCTCGGGCTCTCGGAAAATTATGTATAGTGGCACGACTATATCCAAGCGCAATCGCTGCTGTGATTCAGCTGTCGAAGTGGGCGTGACGTCTTATGTGTTCAATAAACATAGGTATCCGGTTGGCTACATGTTTTTGGGACGCGTAGAACGCGCACAGTACAAGGTCCTCCGGTTGGTACTCCATATCAACTACCTGTAAAGCGCCTGAGCGTATTTCATCTTGGCAATGTTCAATGGGTAATATGGCGAGCCCTAAACCAGCAACGGCCCCAGCTTTGGCCAGGTGACCGCTGTTGACTTTAAAGCAAGACTTCACTCTTTGAATCGTGACTTCATTACCATTATTTTTGAACACCCAAGGTGTCCCGTTCACTGCGGTTAGACTACTAATACACGGGAGGTACTGTAAATCTGTGATCTTAGAGGGCGTTGGATAACGGCTAAGGAGGTTTGGTGAGCCAACTACAGCACTAGGCCAGCGCTGGATTTCTCTCGCAACCAGGCTGGAGTCTGCGAGCTTTCCCCGGTGGAACTTTAAAATAACATCGAAACCATCGAACAAGTCCTCTTTAGGGCTAACGCTAGTATCGCAGCTGATGGAAATAGATGGATGTTGTTGACAAAAGCTCACCACCGCATTGGCCAGTATCGGAGAATCTGGCATTAGTATTCTAAGCTGTCCCTTTGCCTCTCTGGACTGGTTAGTGACTTCCTCCAGCGCATTATCCAACTTACTCAACAACGGCTGCGTGAGGATATATAACTGCTCTCCAGCACTCGTTGGCGCGATTTTGCGCGTCGTCCTGTCAAAAAGGCGTGTATCAAGCTCTTGCTCTAACAAGCGAATGTGGCGACTGATGTTTGATGTCGGTAAGCTTAAAAAATCAGATGCACGCTTAATGCTCAGGTTTTCGTACACGCAATGGAAGCTTCTGAGCCATTGCTGATCAATTCTATTGAGCAATTTCTATTGTCCCATAATATTGGATTATGTAACCAAAATAACTCACTTTATTACCAAATATAGGCTTATACAATACTTAGCTTACCGTAGGAAACTAAAAAGATGTAGGCATGAGTTGGCTCGAAAGACTAATACGCAATAAGAATATTACCAGTAAAAAAAGGGCTGAAATACCTGAGGGCTTGTGGATAAAGTGCACTCAATGCAGTCATATCCTTTATTACAAAACCCTAGAAATTCACTTGGATGTATGTCCCAAATGTAATCATCACATGCGAATGAAAGCTCGTAGGCGACTTGATAGCTTTCTAGATACCCATGAAAAAGTCGAAATTGCTACCCACTTTGAGCCAGCGGATACATTAGGCTTTAGAGACAAACAGCACTACTCCGACCGCCTTGCTAAAGCACAGCGGAGCTCTGGGGAGAAAGATGCATTAATTGTAATGAAAGGAGAATTAATGGGGATACCTGTCGTAGCTTGTGCGTTTGAGTTTTCATTTATGGCAGGGACCATGGGGGCCGTCGTAGGAGCCCGATTTGTTCAAGCCGTTCATACCGCAAGGGATAACAACTGCAGTCTAGTTTGTTTTTCTGCCTGTGGAGGAGCTAGGATGCAAGAGTCATTAATAGCTTTAATGCAAATGGCCAAAACTAGCGCAGCCTTGAACCTGCTATCGAAGGCTGGGTTGCCTTATATCTCAGTATTGACCGACCAGACTTATGGAGGGGTCTCTGCAAGCTTGGCTATGCTTGGTGACATTAATATTGGTGAGCCAAATGCAAGGGTCGGATTCGCGGGCCGACGCGTCATCGAGCAAACGGTACGCGAAGAATTACCTGAGGGCTTCCAACAAACTGAGTTCCTTTTAGAGCATGGTGCTATAGATATGATCGTGCACAGGCACGATATGAGGCAACGAATCGCTTCTCTTCTATCCAAGCTCACCGATACGCCAATTGCTTAGGGGGCTTAATCGGTTCAATTATTTGGCGTTACAACATCAGAGGGAGTGACATGATTAGGGAGTGCAGTGGTATAGTCTGTCTGTGCTTGACCGAGCAACAAGTTGATCAGTTAAACTTACCACCAGTGGTTGCCGTAGCCGATAGTGCAAACCATACGGCATTTACTGTGAGCGTCGAAGCCAAAATAGGCGTGACTACTGGAGTTTCAGCCACTGATAAGGTTAACGCCATATAAGCTGCGACTGCGTCACATGCTAAACCATGTGACTTAGTGCGAGCTGGCCACTATTTGTTTACGCATAAGTAGATCAGGCCCATATATTGATCACTCTTTTCTTGATGGCATATAAACACAGACGATAACATACCTTATTTCTATATGATTTTATTAGGTTTTTTATCAAGATGGTTGAAGTTTTAGGGAGAGAGAATGAAAAGATACATAGGTTTCTTGTGTTTGTTTTTTATCGTGGCTTGTAGCAGTGACAATGATAGTGATAGTGATAGTGACACCCAAGAGCCTGAAGCAAGAGTGGTGTGGCGTTTAAATCAGCCTTATTCCTCTTATTTTATATCCATGCCTGAATTAGAAGAGGATGTCAATCTTATCGAGCTAGTGTTAGCACCATCGGGATATCTTTGTTGGACACGACATGAAACACCAAATTGGACGTTACTTCAAGGCGACCCAGAGGTGGATGATCTGGTTACTATTCAATTTCTGAATTCTGAAGGTAATACATTCACAGGGGAGTATTATCGCTCGGAGCTTGATTTAAATAGTCGTTCTTTATGTGATTCAAATCATAGAGATAATGGTGTTTATAAAGCGATCATGCCTACTCATCACGAATATTGGGTATTAATGTTGCCGTATACTACTGGCTACTACTGGGAAGAGTCTCTAGGTTGCTACGCATACGAGAATATTCCTAAATGGAACAGAGGCCACACTAGTGTGGATAGCGATGGGCGTATAGAGTATGGTGTTGAGATGTTTGACAGCGAAGGTGGTTTAATAAGCGGACACATTGAGCGAAACGTCAATAAACCTGAGTTAATAGAACCAATCTGTCAATAGCCTTTCTATTTAGGTACAGAGTGGTGTTTATACTATTAATTCTTTATGGGGAGTGTAACACAACACTGCCCCATTTCGTGCCAGCGACGATCAACCTCTCAAACAACAACGAGGTACTTTACCTTACTTTTTATAATCGGTGTAATTTATGAAGAGTTTTAGGCTTATCAATTCGCTAGATGGCGGAGTTATGTGTTCCATTCATCAGAGGAGGTTGTTGTGGCTTGGAGAGGCGTTAGGTCCGCAATATGCATCATACAGCGACATACGTTTGACTTAATCGGTTGATAATCTAATGAACTTTATGGATTATGTTGATCTAGGTTTGTTTTTGGTGGCAGTGCTGTAGGGAATTAAGTGGCATGTTGCCGCATAACAAGCATTAGTAAATTAAAAGGAACTTTTCATGACGAAGATTGAACCAACTATCGGATCTGTATTGACGGATGAATCTGCTGAGATAGAAAGTCTGTGTCCCAACTTGTCTGAGCAGGAACTGAGACTAAGTTATCCTCTTGCATCACTAGGGAGGCGACACAATGCTTTATTACTAGATGTCTTACTCACATATGGGTTGTTTGTTGGAGGTATGTACCTAAAGCAGATATTTGGATTAAATCACCAATATGCTGATTATCTGGTGGTAGCCGTGGCCGCGAGTTACTTTTTATTTTCTGATGGTCTTCCCAAAGGAAAGAGTCTTGGGAAAAGAGCATTAGGAATATCTGTAGTCAATGTTAACTCTGGAGCTTATTGTTCATATTGGCAGTCTTTTCTTAGAAACATATTGATTCCTGCTACGAGTATATTAGATGTTGTTATTTTGTTTTCCAAAAAGCGCCGTCGGATAGGTGACTACTTGGGAAGTACAATGGTTATTAATGATAAAATTAGCTAACAAACCAATCAAGTACGCTTCCGATGGTCGCCGGACTCGCTCCGCTCGCCGCTTATTATTAGTGTTAGTTTTTAAGGGGGAGTGGTGAATAATCAAATAGCCTATAAATTGTATTCTAAGGATGTCTCTGATGTACTTTTAGTGTACCAGATGATAGAGCACTCACTAAAGTTATATATTGAGTACAGTTGCAAGTTCATAAAGGTGTATCTGACGGATACCATACCTTTTAACTTTACTGGAAAATAACATGAAAGTTATGCTCTTGGATCGTTAATTAAAGCTTTTGCCAAATATAGCAATAGCAAATAATTAGTTCACGACCTCAAGTTACTACAAAATAGAAGAAATTATGTAGCTTATAAAGCCCTTGTAGACTTCATGGCGACAGGGGAGAAAGTTGAAGATTTGGCAAACATGAAAGCAGACGCATGGATAGCATTCACTGAACTTCAAGAAGAACTAGCTCGCCTAGGTACGCGAATTCGAATGAGGGGATTCGCTAGAACAGGGTGTTATGGAAAATTAGATGATTTAAACAGATGTAATTAGAGTATTGTTGATGGATAAAAAGTAAAAGGAATTAAAATGAAAAAAAGTATTGTTATTGCCTTTTGTGGGCTTGCTTTAACCGCGTGTTCTACAATGCAACCTCCTAGGTATGCTAGTTCAGTAGATAATGTGGTTAAACTCAAGGAGTTTGATGGGGCCAAAGTTAAGGTAGGTTCTTTATCACTAGCAGCATCGTTTGATGCAAATTGTCGTCTGAGGGGAGCTATTGAGCCTGCTGATGGTTTATCAGTCCCTGAGTTTATTGCGAAGGCTATAAACGATGAGTTGAAAATGGCAAGCATTTACTCATCTGATGGAAGTGAAATTACTGGTGAAGTTAGTAAAATTGAATTTTCCTCAACATCTGGGTTAACTAATGGGTATTGGGATATTGGTGTAATATTAGAGTCTTCAAATGGTAATTCCATTAAAGCAGAGCATAAGTATTCATTTAAAAGTGGATTTGATGCTAACACAGCTTGTAATGCTACAGCTGATGCCCTTACACCGGCAGTTCAAAATTTGATAAAAACAGCCATTAATCACCCTGAATTTCCCAGTTTAATTGGGATTTAGCCATAACAAAATGCTCAAGCAGACCAAAAACACGGTGCAGTTCATGTTTACAGTAGCTTATGTGTTTAAGATGGCATACAGAAGGTGCAACTATTCTTTTGGCTGCTTAGCAAAGGGTTATGTTCTATGGAGTAAGAATGGAAAATAATTCGGATTGGAGACTGAGACTTAGATATGGAAAGGATCAGACTCCCTACATTCATTTCACTGTGTTAGGGGATGGTACAGTTGTCGACAATTCACACGGTTTTGACTGTCCTGTTGGCCCCGCGGTTATGGCAATTAAAGTTTGGGCGCTAGATTCTGACCAAGCTTGTGACATGTTAAACGTTATTGGTAAACAAGTGGGATTTCATGTTAGAGGAAAAGTCGAGATATATAATACAGAGCCTGAAGAACCGCCAAAAGAAAATCCTTTTGGCTATGGAATAAACTTTACGCCTTACAGAGAATAAATTCGAACATACAAACTGTTTAAGAGTGTTTCACAACGCGTGGCATTTTTACGAAAATTAACTCAAAATTAACTAGACACCCATATCATTGGTGGAGTTATCGATCCTCTCCTACACTGAAGTAGTGTTTAACTCTCAAGAGAATCACGATGCCCAAAGCTCGCTCTGAACAAGTTAGTCTGGATGATACGGCCTACTACCACTGTGTTTCGCGCTGTGTGCGCAGAGCTTATTTGTGTGGCGTTGATGAGATTACTGGTAAGAGTTATGAACATCGGCGGGGTTGGGTTGAAGAGCGTCTGCTCAAGTTGGCGCGTGTGTTTGCCATTGATGTTTGTTCATATGCGGTGATGAGCAATCATACCCACGTGGTGCTGCATGTTAATCAGGAGACTGCTCTGGGCTGGAGTGAGATTGAGGTGTTGGAGCGTTGGCATCAATTGCATAAAGGAACATTACTAACTAACCGTTATCTTAGTGGAGAGCAGCTCAATGACGCGTCATTGAAAGCGGTTATGGATATTGTTGAGGTGTATCGCCAGCGTCTGTATGATATCAGCTGGTTTATGCGCAATCTCAATGAGGCCATAGCCCGTCAAGCTAACAGAGAAGAGGGGTGCACAGGTCGATTTTGGGAAGGGCGTTTTAAGTCGCAAGCGCTACTTGACGACGCTGCCTTAGTTGCCTGTATGGTTTATGTCGACTTAAACCCGGTCCGCGCCCAGATAGCACCAACTCCTGAAGAGTCTGAATATACCAGCATCAAGGTGAGGGTGGATACTCTTCAGGATTCTGACAGCTGTGGCTCACGCCAACCTGAAGCCTTATTTCCCTTTGTTGGAGACTCAAGGCAGGAGATGCCAGAGGGGCTGCCGTTCCGGCTTGAAGATTACCTGTCACTGGTCGATTTCAGTGGTCGCGCCATACGCGAAGACAAGCGTGGGGCCATAGCTGAGTACCATCCACCAATTTTGTCCAGACTAGGAATCGATGAAGCGGTGTGGAAGTCCCTGATAGTATCGCTTGAAAAGGAGTTCACCGGACCTATCGGTGGTGAAAAGTCTCTGCGTCAATATCAGCGACATCAGGGCTTGCAGCGGATGAAAGGCGTGACTTCCGCCAGGCGTTGCTTTAAAGCTGCTTAACTTTCTATTTATCAAGCTCGAATTTCCGCTGATGAGTGCAGTGGTGAGGAATTATTTGTCCGTTACTGCCCAATAACCAAAAAAATGGTTCTTTTCATAGATTTTGTCTGATATTTGACACCTTTTCTGTTCTGTATACCGTACCGTTGTTGATTCAATAGGTCGGTAATCTCATTTTAATCAAATATGGGTATCTATGTTCTTTACTTAAATATGAGTGTCGATATATGTATTTTTTACGCCGGGAACCCAGCTAAAAAGTTACGTGATTTACCGTGACGGTATAACTAACAAGCACTCAAGATTCTAAGGTTATTTTTCTATTTAGGTAGAAGGTTGTTAGAGCAATACTCCCAGCACGTCTTTGCCCCAAAGCTTTTCAGCAAGCCATCCTTAATCCTCAACCACTGCCTTGAGTTGACCTACTTTACCTAATCGGTGAATATACTCAGTCAATTATGGGATGTAATAATCATTGAATAACAGGGAGTTTGCGTGAAAGTAAAGAAAGTAAGCACAACCTCGGGTTTAGTTGAAAAGCTAAATAAGTTACTGAGCGATTGTATCGAGAGTGGGGCCTCTGTTGGTTTCCTAACACCAGTAGATGAACTAGAAGTAAAGTTATACTGGTCATCTGTAGAGGAAGACCTTAAGTCGGGCAACAGGAAGTTGTTTATTGCTTACGACAACGAAAATATCGTAGGAGCTGTTCAATTGTCTCTCTGCTCGAAGTCCAATGCCTCCCATCGTGGTGAAGTTGAGAAACTTATGGTTCATACCAGTGCGAGAGGAAAAGGTATTAGTAAAAGCTTAATGGCACTGATGGAAAGTGCCGCCCGTGAGCTTGAACTTTCACTATTGGTACTGGACACACGTTTAGGTGATATCGCATCTTCATTATATCGTTCAATAGGCTATACCGAAGCGGGTCAAATCCCTAATTTCGCACGCAGCTCAACTGGTGAACTCGAAGGCACAGTTTACTTCTTCAAATTACTGTAGCGTAATGAAGGACTGCATTCTTTGGAGTACGTGGCACGAATCTGCCCCATTCTTTGCCAGTAGCATTCAACCTCACAAATCACTGTGAGGTGGTTTGACCTACATTTTCCTATCTGTGCAATGTCTGTAAGCTAGGATCTTACCAACTTAGCCAACTAGTTCGAATAGGCCGTCTTATTCCATTTTTTAACCTACCGAAGAAACGTGTTCTCTGTTAGAGTCACCGTCACTACGCTATTGAATAAAGACACCCACAGATCGCATGTGATTGATGGATTTTTATTCACCCTTAGAACTCATTTTAGGAATCCCTAGTGACTAACAACGAAATTTTACGTCGTATCCAACACGCGTTAAACCTTAAAAACGCACAGATAATGAAAGCTTTCGGGCAGGCCGAAGTTACTGTGGCTCACGATAAAGTGGCAAACTGGTTAAAAGATGAAAGCGACAAATCTTGCGTCAAGATGAAGGATCAAGAGTTAGCGGGATTCTTAAATGGCTTTATTAACCTCAAGCGAGGAAAAAAAGACGGCGAGCAACCCAAGCCAGAAGTCACGTTGACCAACAACATGATTCTCATGAAGCTGCGCATTGCGTTAGACATGAAAGCAGAAGATGTGTTGGACGTATTAGAAGTAGTTGGTATTAGTTTGAGTAAATACGAAATTGGTGCATATTTCCGCAAGCCAAACAACAAAAACTACAAACAGTGTGAAGACCAACTGCTGTGTGACTTCTTAAATGGTGTGCAGTTTACCAATCGTCCCGATTCTGAAGAGTTTACTGGGTAATTTTCATCTCGAATCGAAAGTGGTAATTGATTAAAAAAAGCGGGAACCATTTCATTTGGCTACTCGCTTTTATCATTTTAAAGACAGATATTAGAGCTTCACAATCACGTCTACTCTTTGTCTTTCGTCAGTAGATACCTATCAAATCACGCTGAAATCTGGTCGGCTTTTAGAATCAAGACACACACTGCCCCTATTGCAGTGACTCACTAAAACTGGCCATGGATATGGAGTTTTTCCATACTTTTGGTCATACGAGCAGGGTCACGACTGACGCCATTAATAACACGAATTTGCCCCGAAATGGGTTACGAGCATTCAGGTATGCGGTTCTCTAAGGCATAATTTGACTTACTTTCCCTCGTGCCTAGAACTCTAACTCTGTGGCTAAATTCACTGTGCCACTAAAGGTACCGTTAACCGAGACGACCATAAGCTGGTTCTTACCCATCTTAAGGTTGCCTTCCTCGATATCTTTCATCCACACCGATAGAGCGAGAGACTGGACACCGAAAGAGTTGGTAATTGTGATTCGTTCATCCAAAGATGGGCGTGAACCTGGCGGAATCTCTGCATTAATATCATGATTGTTGAACTGCTTGTCGGTATCTAGAAAGATGCAGTTTGGCGCGGGGTGGCAGGTGCGCTCAAGACTTCTCACTGTCTTATATACTGGAATATCGAAACCAAGTTGCGCATATACGTCACACCAGTGGCTATTCAACAGTGGTCCTGCAGGTACACCCAGGCGAGAGTTGACTTCATAGTTAAACACCTTATGAGTTTGAGTGACAGCTGGTCGAGCTGGCATTTTGCCCTCAAAGAAGGGACCGTTGTGGTAGTTATCCTCATAGGTTTTGAGAATATCGTAGAGTTCGAACTGAGTGGGTGTAGTCATCGGAGGCCTTTCACAGTGTACCAATTAGAAATTGGAACGGATACTAACGCTACTGGACAGCATTGGACATAGGCTGGTAGGCACTGATCACGTTATCGCTGAGTGAGATTAATGACTCGACTAAAATAGTAACAAAGGTTTGAAGGAATATCCTTGAGCGGCAGATCTGCGGTACCTAGTGTTTGATAATTATGTTGCTATTACGCAGGGGAAATCTTAAGGTAGCTTTCAGAAAGCGTCAGGCAGAACTGTTAGAGCTCATCACCGACTGGACCACTTGATTGATTTCCTGATTGAAGACGATCAGCGTGGTGCCGATCATACATACCACGATTCCGACAATTTCGACGACGTTGACTACTTTTTTGTAAAACACCCACTGAACGAAAATCGCAATCACGAAAGCCGCAATTTTTGCAATGATGTTCAGCGATGGATAGGAAAAGACTTCACTCCCTTTACCGTAAAACATGGTGAAGCCAACGGTTCCGGTAAAAGTGATGGGCAAGGTAAGAAGGGCAATTTTCGCTACTGAGCCCCACGTCAACTCACTCGCGTTACTCATTCCCATTAAGTTTGGAACTTGTGTCATCACAGTTGCTAAGATTAGTGAAGAAATGATTACGCCCATACGAATGATTGTCCTATCAGTTAAACATGAAAGGCGCGTAATCTAGTTGGTTTTGACTATTTTTGCAACACAGGCTGGCTAAGTTTTGTCCAAAACCTTCGCGGCGGGCACTTCATAACTCAGAAATGCCCCATAACTTGCCAGCAATCCTCTACTTCACAAATTACAGCGAGGTAGCTTGACTCATTTTTTCTAATGCAAGTGGGAGATATTTCGCTTTTTCGATATAAATTGCAATCTGAGCTATTTACCAAACACATCTTCAAATTTGTTCAAATTGTTACCGAACCAGCTAACTTTGTAACGGGCAGTTAATGAGTTATTTTTGGGCCCTGGTGTTTAAATCATAATTTGGTCTATTTATTAGTTAGTTAGATGAATAATTGAATTATCCTAGTTGAGGGGGGGGGGAAGTAGTGAAAGCAGTAAAAGCAGTTATGACAACCATTGCCATCGTAGCGGTAGCAGGGTGCAATGATGATGGAAATAACAACGATTGGTATACCGAAGTGAACACCACAATGCGTACAGCGGAGTCGCTAGGTGATGAATTGAAGGTGGACGAAATCCACACTATGGATGACGTCTTTGACTTACAGTATCGAGGTTACATTAGTCCAATTCCTGAAGAGTTCGAGCATAAGACAGTGTATACCTATAAGGATGCTCGATATACCCTAAAGGGAGGTGATGCAAGTTATGTCAGCGTAGATGATATAGCCACCACTCTTTATGGGCTTAATGAGCATCTAGATAGGTTGTCCTACTTGTTAGGGTACAAAGATAAAGATGAAATACTCTACTCCATGAACTATGACAGAAAGTTTGGTCATATGAGAAATCGCAATGATGACTTAATTGTTAATGTTCTTAATCATGACATCAACAATCACCTCGATGGTGGAACATTAATAGTCTCTCCAGAGTTGCTTGATTACCTCCACGAAGACCCTAGATATATCGAATCGGTTCGGAAAACCGCTCTGTTGAGTTGTTTTATTATGGGTGGTGATTATTATTCGCAAATTTGTTTAGAGGATCAGAATCGCTATGGTTTTGAGGCTCTCGGTTACCTGAGACGCAGAGATATCGAGTTGGAATACGGAGCCTACTTCAGTGAGGCTGGGAATGATTTTGAAGCATGGTATTGCGATTCTACCAGCGATTATGAGTATTGTAGCAAAGATGCCCAGCTTTTTGACAGCTACCTGACCAGTTTGCGTGGTGAAGGTTCTAAGCATTTTTTACGAGCCACTTTTAGCCCTTGGCTGTGCCCATGGTGCGGACAGTATTCTAACGAGGATGTGGGCTTGCAGTTCCCATCAGGTATCTATAATGCTGAGATATACCCACGAGCGACCATGGCTCACGAACTCGTCCACTTGCTGACCTTCGCTCCCATGAATGAAAATAAGGCTATGTACTACTTTGGTTGGATGAATGAGGGCATCGCAGAAGCTTTGGCTTGGCGCTTTAAAGAAGATTGGGGTTTTCTAGCCAGCGCAAGTCAAGAGACCATTGATGGAGCCTTCGAATACCGCACAGAAGATTATCCTCTATCAGCCTTGTTCCCTAGATACATGATGTCAGGCTTTACGCTCGATGAATCAAAAGAGCGTCACGAGAAGTTCATTGAGTATATTAAAAACGTTAGACGCCATTCTAGTGATGCTCATAAGGAGCTATTTGATGATATGAAGTTTACCGATCACAAAGGTAATGTAATGACGGCTGACAGGTTTCAAGCTGATATAAAGTCACTTGCTCAAGAGCTTGTCGATTCTGGCAAAGCGTCTAGCTATATCTCTTACGCGGAGAGAAAATTTCCAAACCCTTAACTCAGTAAAAGATTGACTCACACTCTATTGCGAATGAATGAGTGTGAGTCAATCAATAAGAGGATTTGCATTACCTCTTGTTATCCGCTTGAAGCTAATTTATTAAAATCACTGACTCGTTTTTGTCCAAAAAAGCGTTAGAAATCGGAGAAGCTATGAGCATCAGTATCAGAAGAGCAGAAATCAGTGATGCGAAGGCAGTCAGTGAGTTGATCTTACCTTTAACAAAAAAATATGTCTGCCCAACTTGCGAGGCGTCGGTAAACGGTATTTTGCTCGATTCAATGTCAGAGGAAAATGTAGGCCAGTACTTATCTACAAATTACAACTATGTAGTAGCAGTGACTGCGAATGACGAGGTGGTTGGCGTTGCTGGAGTTCGAGACAACTCGCATCTATATCATCTCTTTGTAGATGAAAACTATCAGGGGCAAGGACTTTCCCGTAAGTTATGGGAAGTAGTCCAAGAAATAGCAATAGAAAACGGCAATGACGGTGTCTTCACGGTTAATTCAGCGGTAAATGCTGAAAACGTATACTTGCGGCTTGGTTTTAAACGTATTGAGGGCATTAGAAACCGACGAGGAATGATTGATATTCCAATGCTGTTAGAGCCGGATTGCTAGTAGGTATTCTGCCAGGTTACATGTCTACTGGGAAAATCATAAAAAGCAGAACTGCCCCTTTCGGTGCTGGCAACTAGGAAGAGATCCTTCTCGGTTGCCTAAATCACCTTTGCCCCTTTCCTTGCCAGTAACGCTCAACCTCACAAATCACAGTGAGGTGGTTTGACAATCAGCATAGTGTCTATGAAAGTGGGGTCTTACTAGGTGATTCAAAAACTGGAGATTGGCCCGGCTTCGTCATCATGTCAGCTAAATACTTAGTGATCATAATCCACTCCTCTCAGCACAATTTGTTTGACGAGAACAGTATAGATCGTTGATACACCACAGGGCTTATACATATCCTAGAAGGGCGTATACATTCATGACTAAGGCCATTTGAACCTGATTGATTATTTGACTGGTAATCTCATTTACAAGTACTCTCATGAAAAATACTTATTTTAAGTAAAAGTAGGGCGGATGAAACAGAATATATATGATGATAAAACCTTCTTTAGTGGTTACCAATCTCTGAGGCAGAGTGAATCTGGATACAACCGTTATTTAGAGGAGCCAGCAGTACATGCTTTCTTGCCGGACTTAGAAAATAAATGTGTACTCGATATTGGTTGTGGATTCGGTGACTTTTCAAAACATGCGATAAACCTCGGTGCTGGTCGCTACTTGGGCATCGATATTTCGCAAAAAATGTTCGCTGAAGCTCTAAAGTTAAAAACAGGGAATATTGACTTTGAAAACTGTTCTATCGAGGATTATTCTTACCCACGAGAACAATTTGACTTAGTCATCGCTTCTTTGTGTTTGCACTATGTAGAGGACATCTCAGCTATCTTCAGAAAGGTTTATAACTGCCTCAAGCCTGATGGAACATTTGTGTTTTCAGTTGAACATCCAATATGTACGTCATTGCTTCAGGGGCTCTATGAAAGTAAGGAGGGCTCTCATTGGCCTGTAGACCGATATTTTGATGAGAGTGAAAGAAGGCAAAACTGGTTTGTCGATGGTGTCATCAAGTATCACCGTACCACTGAGAGCTACATAGGCGCTCTGCTAAACGCAGGCTTTAGATTGCAAGGTCTCGCTGAACCTCAGCCTTCAAATGAGCTCATCCAACAGCAACCACAGCTTAAACTTCATAGCAGAAGACCCGCATTATTAGTATTCAAGCTAGCGAAATAAAATAAGTGTCCCAGTGTAGTGGCTAAGTGAATCTGGCCACTACACTAGAAGCTCTGCCATACTTCAAGTAATCCGCTAAATGCTAATTTAGCAATGCATATAACACGGAATTGTCCAAAACTTTGCTGGTTGGCACCGTGACGCTTTTTGTGATGACCAAGCGAATCTGTCGTATGCTAATTACCAAGCGATTTTGATTAAGTGCAACGCTTTCCACCTGATATAAACAATGCGCTTACTTATGGCGTCAACTTCTCCAACTGTTTCCAAGCAGCAGAGAAATAGCGACAGAAGCGCCCAGTGCGATAAGAGTATTGGCGAGCGAAAATCCCCAGATTGCAATGCAAACAGCAACGGTGACAACACACCAAAGTAAGGTTTCTAGAATCCAAGTCCCCATGAAATAACTCCTCTTTGTAAGCCTTTAGTCATTGTAAATGGGTAATGGTTAATTTTTGGTTACTCCCGATGGTGAGGACGCCTCCGGGTGAGCTGGTGAGAAATCTACGCTAGCAATATACTGATTCTGCGTAGATTGATGGGTAAATTTCCAGTTCTGATGTTGGCACAGGCGCTCTATAAGCATGAGCCCAATGCCAAACGAAACCTCGGAGTTGTCTTGTTGTACAGAATCATGCTCTAGGTCCTCTGGACGTGATTCGGATAGTGCATTGCATATACTGATCCTACGCGAAGAGACACGTATTTCAACATCCCCTTTAGAGGCATGTTGAAACGTATTACGGATCAAGTTGGTCACGATAATTTCAACTAGCATTACAGGCATTGGCTGTGAAAGGCCTACTGGTTCTGCGATTAGCTTTACATTTAGGTCTTTTTCATCAGACAGGTAGCGATGCTGATCGATTGCATGTTCAACCACCTCCGTAAGTACAATTTCGCCCAACTCAAGATTTAGTTGTTGATTTCGACTCATCCAAAGTAACGATGTGACCAAATTTTGCATCGTCACCACCGAGCGGCTGATCCTTTTCACTGCCCGTTGGCCCCTATCAGGAA
This sequence comes from Vibrio glycogenivorans, assembly GCF_051660965.1. Lineage (NCBI taxonomy): Bacteria > Pseudomonadati > Pseudomonadota > Gammaproteobacteria > Vibrionales > Vibrionaceae > Vibrio > Vibrio glycogenivorans. The sequence goes on from NZ_JBPVIS010000006.1 coordinate 138,741, forward strand.
TGGCACCCGCGAGTCTCGTCAGCATCTCGCTACTGGCAGAAATAATCGAGATAGGGGTCCTTAATTCATGGCTTGTAGCACGCAGGAAAAACTCCTCTCGTTCAATCGATTGTTGTTGTGATTGAACACTGTCCACCAGTTGGTCAGCAAGTTGCTGTACCTCTGTGTGGCGAAAGTGTTTTAACTCATGCACTTGATTGAGGTCTAGTGTTTCTGACCATTTTGAAAGCTGGAGAATAGGGTGGGTCAGGCGGTAAATCAGCAACCGAATTAGCGCAAAGATAAGTAAAAGCAATAGCCCAATCACCAAAAACGCTGAGCCGACTTGGCTGACTGACTCTGGCGGGCTCTGTTCATAGAGATCGTAATATAGTGCCTCGTCGTACTGCGATACCATATAAAGGTATCCTTGCTTACTTGCTACATACTGAGAAGCGGCGTAATAGTATTTACCGAATCCTCCATCTTTAGCAGCAACGTACTTGTCGTATATCACGCCTGGCTCAAAGCTGCTCCAATCAAACTGATTCTGGAAAGCCTGCGGAACACTGTTTAAGTCGTCGAAGACCTCAAAAGACATACTATGGGACGGTTGAATCTCTCCAGTCGCGATGTAATGCTGCTCGGCCAGCGCTATCTCATACAAAAAGCTGTATTTGGCTGACTCATTAAGCCCAAGTTCATAGCTTTGGTTGATCATTAAGGCATAGATAGCGGTAAGGCCAAGTAGCAAGCCGAATAAGTAAATATAGATATCTCGCTTAATACTCACCTGCTTCATTTATTGCTCTTCCCTAATTACAATACCGACACCATGCACGGTGTGAATAAGTTTATGCTCAAACGGCGCGTCGACCACTTTGCGCAACTTAAACAGTTGGACTTTTAAGCTATCGGTGCTGGGTAACGCGTCGCCCCAAACCTCATCTTCTAGCTTGGTTTTGCTCACGACATTCGGACTGTTTTGCATCAGGCATACCAGCATCTTCCAACAAACCGGCGGTATTTTAAGGGGATGTCCAGCCCGAGTAGCTTGGTGCTTGTCCAAATCAACCGTGAGGTCGCCAATGCTCAAACGCGTTACGATACCTTTTGAACGCCGTACCAAGGCTAACAAGCGAACTCTAAGCTCATCCATTGCAAACGGTTTGACCAAATAATCGTCAGAGCCTGCGGCGAATCCAGTGAGTTTGTCACTTAAAGTATCCCTTGCGGTGAGCATGAGAATTGGTGTAGTGACCCCTTTGTCCCGAATGGACTGGCATACATCAATCCCATCCATCTTCGGCATATTGAGGTCGGTTAAGATGATGTCGTAAGGATGTTTCAACGCCAGATCACGGCCCGAGAGGCCATTGTAAGCAAAGTCAAACTCAAAGCCATCCAGCTCCATATAGTCGCTGATGGCCTCAGCGAGATCTTTATCGTCTTCAATTAGTAGGACGCTAACGGTCATTGCGTGTTTGTTCCTTTTCGCTTTTGTTGCCATGCCCAAATAGGAGGCTTAATCAGCAGTTGCAGGCGATAACTCCAGTTTGGTGCGTTCCAGATATGTTGGCCTAATTTTACGTAGCCATCGAAATACACTTTAAATGGGTTGACTGTATTAATCCGTGGGAAAACACCATATTTTACCTTTTCGTCTTCACGCGCGAAGGTACCGAACATTCTATCCCAGATGATTAGGATGCCTGCGTAGTTCTTATCCAAATATTGCTTATTAGTGGCGTGGTGCACTCTGTGATGTGACGGGGTATTAAACACTGCTTCAATTGGTCTTGGGAACCTTTTTACCATCTCGGTGTGCAGCAGCGTTTGGTAGAGCTGAACCAGTGTTTCACACATCAACACCACAAATGGATTAAAGCCCATCAGGATCAAAGGTAAATGGAAAAAGAACGGGAAAAACCAATCAAGCGGGCCAAAGCGATAAGCGACCGAAATATTAAAGTAAGGCGAGCTGTGGTGCACAGAGTGGGTTCCCCATGCCAAGCCGTTACTATGCAGAAATCGGTGTTCCCAATAGTAAGCGAGGTCCGCTAAGATCAAACAGCCGAGAATTGTCCAGCCCGTTATCGGTAGTTGGGTTAGGCTAAAATGCTCGTAGGCATAGCTAAATCCCCCAACATACATTAGTCCGATGAAGAACAGCGTAATCAGGTAAAAAAAGAGTGTGACTACGTTTGTCACGCTGTCACCAACAAGGTTCCAGCTCAGCTTGTTATTAAATGCGTAGCGGATTAGCTCAATAAAAAATACAGTGGCTGCAATCAGAACAAAGTACTCGTCCACCCAAGCTTCAGTGAAGATGACGGACATCTCAGATAGCGTTTGAGACATAAAATCCATAATTTAACTCCATATCATCACTATTTATATTGAACAACCAACTGATTAGACTCTTCTCGCCCGAGTGCATCGAGATAATACGTTTCAATGACCATATTTACAGGCTTGTAAAAGTTAATCTCTTCCCATGCACTGACCATTTCAGCCTCGCTGTTGTTGCGACGGCTCAATAACTGCTGCTCATGTGCGTCGGAGGTAAGTTCAATGTCGCCCTCTATCCTCGCGCTCGCCTCGACAGGGAAGCCGATGGTGACCGTTGCGTGGCTGAAGTCTCTATCGATATCCTGATAGACCACCACAAGCTGATGAAGCGTAGTCGGCAGGTTTGTTTGTTGAGTAAGCTTATCTTCAAACTCGACCCAAAGGGTTGCTACTTTGTCCAGTGAGATGGATTGGCTTACGACGCTGCGAATATACGTCTTGCCTTTATCTTGAGTCTTTTGCGTAACCGTAAGTGTAATAGGCGCTTTCTCAGTGCTTTTTGATGCCTGACGATCTGATGAGCCTTCGGCCATAACGGGCTGCATCAGTACAGCACCCCAAACAGCACCCGCGATGACTACAGTGGTAAGCAGTGATGTGAATAGGTTCATCTCTTCTCCTTTGTCTAATATGATTATTGTCGTTGTTAGGAGAAGTGTAAAAGTGAAGGGGTAACCAAAAGGTTATCAGTACTAGTTTCCGGTTAGAAACTTTTTATATAACAGGGTCGTTCCAACGTTACTGGACGTTCAACTGAGATGGTGTTGCTAGACTTAAGTTAATTGATGCTTTACTGAATAAATTGACGATCTATTTTTATGTGAGGCAGTTGCTTGCGCACATAAAATTTAAATGTTAAATACTCTATATTGCTGATCGATATGGATTATCAAACTGGTTTGTCTATGTCAGGGATTTTTGCTAATGATTATTGGAAATAGAGATGAAAAGTAGCTTATTTGGGTATAGATTAATTCAACTATTTGGCTTTTTTCTATGTTTCATGCCTTTTATGTTTGTTCAGGCATATTTTTGGCCTGAATCTACTTCAGCTACAGTCGATTTAGGCGAAGGGAATTTTACAGAACATCTGATGTTCTGGCTTTCTTGTGTTTGCATTCTAGCAATAGGATTCAACATTTTTCACAAAGCCTCCTTGGTCAATTTTTCAGATGACTCGGTTAGTATAAGAGGTTTCAATAGAGATTTAGCCATCAATTGGTCCCAAGTGAAAGGTGTTAGGAAAATTCCCTTTGTTTCGCCGCCCATGTACCGCATCTCATTCTTAAATAATCAGGCCAAGCCTGCATACTTTAGCATGAGCACAACTAGTTCCTGGGAAATCAGTACTCCATGGGCTTTGTTCTCAGGAGACAAGAGTGGTGTGCTGAAATATGTACGCCAGAAAGTGAACGAGGCTAAAATAACCTGATATATGACATAATAATACACTGATTACATAAATATCTGTTTGATGACTTTATTGAGTAAAAACAAAGCAGAACTTTGCTGTTTACAAACTCTTGCTCGTAATTATCCTCAAATGAGCCTAAACGACGTAGGCTGTGACAATCAGTACTAGGAAAGTTCAAGTCCTTAGTGCCACAGCTTCGGATTTAATTGCGCAATGACGGATTTCACCGCACCTTAGCCGCTTTTGCCATTGTCTTGTTGCTCGGTATGAGGTTGATTATCACCTTGGCCTTTTACTGCTTTAGCAATGTCAGAGACCGCTTCAACCAAATTGATTGGCAGTGGGAAGACGATGGTTGAGGTCTTGTCGGTGGTGATCTCGGTTAGGGTTTGCATGTAACGAAGCTGCAGGGCGTTGGGGGCTTCGTTGAGCATTTCGGCCGCTTCCTTGAGCTTGTTTGATGCCTCGAGCTCACCCGTCGCATGGATGATTTTGGCTCGCCGGTTACGCTCAGCCTCTGCCTGACGGGCGAGGGCGCGCACCATGCTCTCATTCAAATCGACATGCTTGACCTCAACGGTGGCGATCTTGATCCCCCAGTCATCGGTTTGTTGGTCCAAGATGGTTTGCAGGTCCTTGTTTAGCTGCTCACGCTCAGACAACAGCTCGTCAAGCTCGTGCTGTCCGAGTACCGAGCGAAGCGTGGTCTGTGAGAGTTGGCTAGTGGCCATACTGAAGCTCTCGATGTTGTTAATTGCCATCTGTGGATCGACAACGCGGAAATAGACCACCGCATTAACTCGCACTGAGACATTGTCACGGGTGATGAGATCTTGAGTCGGCACGTCGAGCACCACAGTACGCAAGTCCACGCGTACCATCTGCTGGATAAAGGGGATCAGGATAATCAGCCCTGGTCCCTTAACCTGCTGGAAGCGGCCAAGGAAAAATACCACGCCACGTTCATATTCGCGCAGCACCTTGAACACTTGGGTTGCAAGCGCCACGAGAAGCAGGATCAATACTGCACTGGTATAAAGAATCATAACTGTCTCCTATCCTTGTGTAGTTTGGCCAGGCTTGACCGTCAGGGTCAGGCCATTAATTTCGACTATGGTGACAACATCGCCTTGCTTGAGTGTCGAATCTGACTTGCTATGCGCATTCCATAACGCACCATCGAGCTGAACACGACCTTCACCAGCGACAAAATCATCGCTTACAATCGCGGTTCTGCCGGGGTAGGTCTCACGCCCAGTGGTGACACGATTACGGCGAATCTTAAGCAGCACTCCGACCGTGGTGACAATAAGCACTGCAGAGAAGATGGCGATGCCAAAGACCAGTGGCAGGGCCACTTGGAAGCCGGGTAGGTCGCTGTCCATGAGGAAAATAGAACCTAGAACAAAGGCGACGACCCCGCCAAGGCCAAGAATGCCGAAACTTGGGCTAAAGGCTTCGGCGATCATGAGGGCAATGCCGAGTAGCAAGAGGCCAAGTCCAGCGTAGTTAACTGGCATCATCTGCAGCGCGTACATCGCGAGAAGTAGGCAGATCCCGCCGAGTACACCGGGTAGACCGATGCCGGGGTTATAGAACTCGAGTAGTAAGCCGTAAATCCCGATCAGCATCAGAATATACGCGACATTGGGGTTGGTGAGCACCGCGAGCATTTCGGCACGCCAATCGGGCTCGCGTTCGATGAAGGTGGGCCGTTCTAGTGACAGGGTCACCTCAGTGTTGTTGATCTTAACCGTTTCACCGTTAATCAGCGTGACGAGTGCTTCAGGCGAGTTGGCAATATAGTCGATAACGTTAAGCGCCAGCGCCTCGCTGGCATCAAGGCTCGCCGCCTCACTCACCGCTTTTTCAGCCCAATCAGCGTTGCGTCCGTGCAGCTTCGCAAGGCCCTTGATATAGGCTTTGGCATCGTTGATGACTTTCTTTTCCATTGCGGTTTTAGCCGGGACTTGCTCTGAGTCACTCTGAGCATCATCTGCGACGTCGTTGTCAGCCGTATCGTCACCGGATGCTGGTTGAGGAGGGCCGCCCAGAGACACAGGCGTCGCGGCGCCTAGATTGGTTGCCTCTGCCATGGCGGCCACGTGACTGGCAAACAGAATATAGGTGCCAGCACTGGCTGCGCGAGCGCCAGACGGGCCGACCCAGGTTGCGACGGGCACTGTAGAAGTAGTGATGGCGTGGATAATATCGCGCATGGCGCTATCGAGCCCGCCTGGGGTATCCATTTTCAATACCACCAAGTCAACGCCATTGAGTTGCGCTTGCTCGATTTCACGGGTCAGGTAGTCACTGATAGCGGGACCAATAGCACCTTTAACCGGCACTACCCATACTGTGCTTGCTAGCGTTTGACCGGTGAACAGGAGTAGGGCGAAAAGCCATAAATACAATCGTTTCATCGGGCCCTCCTTAGCCAATCGTTGGGGCTTATCATAAGTATAGATACGCAGGATATTGACTAAGGGGCTAATTTTCTGCTTCTTGACAGCGGTAACAGTGATCGGAATTTAGGCATAGTCAGTAACTTAAATCACAAACAACCGTTGTGAGAAAATGAGTTATGCATATCACCAATCAAGAGCTAGCAGCTCTGGACACGCGCTACCGAGCCAATCTGGTCAACAGTTTATCGGGTTTTAAGAGCGCCAATCTAATTGGCAGCGTTAGCCCTGAGGGAAATACTAATCTCGCGATCGTCAGCTCGGTGTTCCACCTCGGTGCGCATCCCCCTTTGATTGGTATGATCTCAAGGCCGCACTCTGTGGCAAGAGATACCCTGGAAAATATACTGTCTATTGGCGAATATACGATTAATCACGTTAACCGAGATATCTTCGAGAAGGCCCATCAAACCTCGGCTCGCTATCCAAGCGATGTGTCTGAATTCGAAGCAGTTGGGTTGACCCCACAGTGGCGTGAGGGAGTTCGCGCCCCGTTTGTCGAAGAGAGCCGGTTAAAATATTCGCTTCAGCTGAGAAGCAGCCAGACGATTGAACTCAACGATGTGATCCTGCTGATCGGAGAAGTGACCCATCTATATCTGCAAGAGGAGGCCATCTCACCGCAGGGATATGTCGATATCGAGTCTCTAGATACCATAGCCGTCTCCGGACTAGATACCTACCATATCACCGACCGAATCGGCCGCCTGACTTACGCTAAGCCGGACACACTGCCCAAGCATTTAGATTAACATTCCTGTTCGGGGATCTTTGATTTTATCCCCTTAATCGATTCGATCACGGCGTTTTCTAACCCGTCACCAATGTTCGTTTAGTGCGTTGATTGACAAGTTTGCGGCAATGTAGACCCAGACAATGGAGCTCAATACTGGCCCCTTCTCCTGGGTATGAGTTGGTAGTCAGCAAACCAGCGGTTACACTAACAAAAACGTATAGGAGGCGCGTATGTTAGTCCACAATGCTGAAAACCATGAATACCAAGTGACACTAGAGGGAGAGTATGTAGCTTTAGCTAAATATTCTCTGCAAGGTAGTGTGATGACCATTCACTCGACCCGGGTTCCTGATGAGGTGCAGGGGAAAGGCTATGGCAAAGTGTTAATGGAGGCGATCTTACCGGATATCGAGCAGCGCGGTTACACCGTGATCCCGGCTTGCAGTTACGTAGCTCATTATCTAAATCGTCATCCCGAGTGGCAGCATTTATTGGCGGTATAGCTGAGCATTGCGCTGATTATCGCTAGCGGTAATCGTGCTAACAATTCAGTCGTCATAAACGTGCAACCCATCAAGAGAAGGATGGTCATAACGAATCCATGAGCTCTCGTTCAGCACCCAGTTGCCGACATGAACGATACTGGTGTGGGCGCCAACCGCCCAAGTGAGAGCGACTTTGCTGACGGGATTGCTGGAATAGGCAGAGGCATTAAGAAGGGCATTAATGTACGTCTGCTTGACACCGATGGCGAAAAAAAGGGCAAAAATAGCCAGTATGCTGCCAAGGCGCAACGGCTTGATTGGTTTGTTATTAGGGGGCGGAGTGGATAAATGGCGAATCCGGCTTGGGGCGCGGGATAGTCGCAGCGCCGCGCCTAAGCACAGGCTGAGCGAGAACATCGCCGCGACAAAAGGCGTGTAGATCTGAGTCAGGGACTGCTGGGCAATCAAAGGCTCAAACTCTGAATGATAAAAATAGCGCGATCTCGCATGCTCGGCGGCGGCGTGGCGCTGGTTATCGAGTAGGGTATAAAACTGGGTTTGATCGATATTCACATCCAGCAGTGGTAGATAAAAATCGCCGAGGATATATTGGAGCTGCGATTGGATCGCCTCAAGTGCTAACACCTGCGAGGTTGAAATGGTCTGTGAGAATATTCCCGTTCTGTCAGTCGTGCGCAGCTCATCCCAGCGCCATAAGCGCGGCGCTTGCTCAAACTTATCTATTATCGCTAGTTGATTGTGGGTTGGCTCAAGATGACGCGCTTTTTGCGTGTGCATGGCGACAATATTGGCGATCGGTAGGTTGCCTGCCGCGTCGTGTTTGTAAAGGCTTAGGTCAATACTGGACTGAAATCCTAGCTGTTGGTGTAAGGTTTCGCGCAATTGTACATTATAGAATGCATCGTATTGTAGTAATTGCTGGGCTGATGATAAGCCATAAGCGAAGCCATTTTGCCGCTCAATAGTCGAGGGAGTCCCACTCGAGCCCAGGCGCATCTCGATATATTCAAGCGCAATACGACTATTCCAATTCGGATCGCCAGGACAGATACGCTGGCCATCGATTTGCTGGCATAGCTGGAATAAACGAATACCTGCAAAGAGGTTTTGCTTGCGCCAATCACCAACAAAAATCCAGTTGAGCTGCTGTGCGAGCTGATCTCTGAGCTGCTTGAGCTGACACTCGTCATTGGTATCAAGCTTACCCGTCGCTGAGCAGTGATGATACTGCTGATAGAGCTGAGCTATCCCATCACGCCTGCTGGTGTGATTTAGATAGAGAGATTGAGTTTGCGCAGCGGCTTGCTGTTGCATCGGTAGATAGTGCTGAGCAAAATAGTCATCAGCCGCTTGAATTAATGCCTGCGCAACCGCGCTAATCTCAAAAGCATCAATTGGATTAAGGCTTGGGAAACGACGTTGAAGGTTATGAATCATTACATTGAGCTCAACATCACGCATAAACCCGTGTGTGGCCAGATACATCGCTTCTTTTCTCTGCTCCAGCTCTGCCTGTTTCGCCTTATCAAGCCATTGTAAGTTGTCCCATTGGCGTAACTTATTTTGATACTCATAACTGCTGCCCATCCTTGCCCAAGGGTAGTAGGCCAGAAAGGTCACCGTTTCGGGTGCTACCTTACGTTCTGGGTGAGTATTAAGACCCAAGCGTTTGAGTTGTTCGAAGTGATCGGGGTAGTTGATGCCAAATTCTCGAATATCGAGCAGCATGTGCGCGAGGTTAGCTTGCTCGAGATTATCGGTAACGAGATGGTCTACCAAAGCGCTCTGAGCTTTGTGCACCAGGGGAACAGACAAGCTAATAAAAAACAACAGTTGCAACAGCTTGGTGGTAAGGGGCTGGGTTGCCTTAGAAATCAAGCTAGTGAGTAGCAACGCTAAGCCGATACCACTGAGCGTGCGACCAATCACGACGACCTCTTCCAAGACATGGGATGAGGTAACCAGCCCTGAAGAGACGCGTGCCATTGCCGTATTGAGAACGATCTCACCAATAAGATAGGCAAGATCACACAACACAATCAGCCATAGCCATGCCTTCGTCTGAACGAAGGATGAGGCTGGACTTTTTGATAACATTTTGTTGTGTAGAGCTATTTCCTTACTATGTAGCACGCTTGGTGTATGGGCCATCGGTCTACAATCCTTGTATTCCAGTGGTGATTTAACATTTACATTACACTTTTTCTCAGGCGTTGGATAGGGGGTAAATTTGGCTGATTGTCTTGATTTTGAGAGGGGTTATTTGGGATTGAGTCAATCTGGCGCATTCGATTAAGCATGCCCCCGTTTGATTTCTAGCACTGGAACGCGATACAACGGCTTGACCTGTCTACCGCTCTATACTTTAAGCTTAGTTTCAGCAGCAATCACACCATTTTATCGGGTACTCAAGCGATGCATCTAATTTCTGAAGTAGCTAAAAAGGTAGGGTTATCCCGCACAACTCTTCTTTATTATGAAAAAATCGGTCTGATTAAAGGGCAGCGGATGGCCAATGGTTATCGATACTATCACGATTACGATGTGCAACGGCTCAAGTTACTCCAGCGCTTGCAAGCAGGGGGATTGAGCTTAAAAGAGTGTCAGGTGTGTCTAGAGGCCAAGCTTGACAGGGCAACTCTGTCAGAGCGCCTTGCACAGCTTGATCAAGAGATTGCGCACAAGCAAGCTGCGCGAGAACTGTTGGCGGGCTTGCTGGGTGAGCGTTCTTTGCGTGCGTGGCATGAGTCACTTAATCAGGCGGCTCCCGATGCTCACTTCGATTGGTTGCTGCAACAGGGTTTTAATGAAAAAGACGCTCTGCGTCTCAAATGGTTATCTAAAGATATGAACGAACACGATCAATACATGCAAGATTTTATGAAGGTCTTTGAGACCCTAGAGCGCTGGGGACCGGGAGGCGAGGAGGAGACGTTGCGAGCGCTTCATGCACTGCCATTTTCACCACGTAATATCCTTGAGATTGGCAGCGGTAAAGGGCTGTCGACCAAAGTGTTAGCTGATCATAGCGATGCACAAATTACTGCGATGGATAACGAGCCTCTGGCGATAGATGCGCTTCAAGCTAAGTTTGAACAGCTTGGGCTGGGCACGAGGGTTACGCCGGTTTGCGCCTCAATGACGGCACTGCCTTTTGCGCCGCACAGCTTTGATCTGCTGTGGGCTGAGGGCTGCGTTTACATCATGGGGCTGCAAAAGGCGCTCGAGCAGTGGAAGCCACAACTTAAAAAAGACGGGCTATTGGTAGTGAGTGACCTTGTCTGGCTAAGTGATCAGCCGCAGCAGGATTATGTCGACTTTTGGAAAGGTGAGTACCCTGACATGCAACCCCTCGCGACGCGCTTGGCGCAGTTTGAGCAGCACGGGTATCAAGTGCTGGATCATTTCTCGATCAGCCAGCAAGCCTGGAGGAACTACTGGCAGCCTTTGGAGGCACGAGTCAGTGAATTGTCTAAGGAGCTAGAGGGCGCGCAGGCACTTACGGATATTACACGAGAAATCGAGCTATATCGTCGTCATCAAGGCGATCAATATGCTTACCATTTCTTTATCGCGAGAGCGCTCTAATATACCAAAGTCGTCAACTCCTTGATGTTAATGCTTTTCCTATAGCTAAATGGCCTACAAAAGTGTTAGTTTAAACAACATGATAAGGCCCATCAGGCAAATTAGGATTACGGTTAGGCCCACATGGGCTTACTCAGATTACAAAGTAAAAGGAGTTATGAATGTCAGGATCTATCAACGTAGATTTAGTGGTACTCGGTGGTGGACCCGGTGGTTACACCGCTGCTTTTCGCGCCGCGGATCTCGGTCTATCTGTGTGTATCGTCGAGCAGCGTGACACCCTAGGTGGGGTTTGTGTCAATGTCGGTTGCATTCCATCAAAGACCTTGTTGCATGCGACGTCATTGATTGAGCAGGCGCAGAGTGGCGCGGCCGTCGGTATCGAATTTACCAAGCCGACGGTTAATCTTGATACCCTGCGTGACCATAAACAGAGCACCATTGCGCGCCTGACCGGCGGCATTGCTCAGTTAGCGAAAGCTCGTAAAGTCATCACTTTGCAAGGTCGCGGCCAGTTTATCGATCGCCATAGTCTCTCGGTTAGGGGCGACGAAGAGCAGTTGGTGAATTTTAAGCACGCCATTATCGCCACAGGCTCACACTCAACCCCATTACCGTTCGCCCCTGACGATAAGCGTGTATGGAACTCCACCGATGCGCTTTCATTGAGTCAAATACCTGAAAAACTGTTGATTGTTGGCGGTGGCATCATTGGCCTCGAGATGGCACAAGTGTATGCGGCGCTTGGCTCACAGATCACCATTGTCGAGGCCCAGTCGCAACTGATCCCGGCCGCTGACAAAGATATTTTGCAACCTCTGCTTAAGACAGTGAAAAAGCGTTATCAAATTCTCACCGCCACCGAAATTACCTCAATGACGGCACAGCCAGAGGGCATCGATGTGACGTTTGCAGGGCGTAAAGCAACAGAGCAAGCAACCTTTGATGCTGTGCTGGTAGCGATTGGACGTCGACCTAATACCCAAGGTATTGGTTTAGACAGCTTGGGTATTGAGCTTGATGAACGCGGCTTAATTGAGGTTGACCACCAACAGCGCACCAATGTAGACAATATCTTTGCTATTGGTGATATCGTCGATGGCCCGATGTTGGCGCACAAAGCTACCCATGAGGGTAAATGTGCGGCCGAGTCGATTGTGGGTCTAGATACACCTCACCATACTCCAGAAATTCCGTCGGTTGCGTATACACACCCAGAGATAGCGTGGGTAGGTATTACCGAGAAGCAGGCCAAGCTCGAGGGTATCGACTATCGCGTGGGTAAAGTGCCATGGCAAGCCAGCGGACGAGCCCAGAGTGTGGGCGCGACCAATGGCGCAACCAAGGCATTGTTCGATGCCCAAAGTGGTAAGTTGATAGGCGCGGCGATTTGCGGTGAAAATGCCGGCGAGTTAATCCACGAGGCCGTCAGTGTGATGAATTTCGGCGGCAGTGCCAGTGATATTGCCGCGACGGTGCACGCACATCCAACGCTTGCGGAAACTTTTGCCTTTGCCGCTGAGCTGGTGGATGGCTCGGTGACGGATATGATGCCAAGTAAACGCCTCTAACCAGAGCTTACTATGGTTGATAGCTTATTGAGCGCTAAACACTTTGGTCTCCGGATAGAAAGCATACCAAGCAAACCAATATAGTAGTGTCGATGCCAGCGGTTGTCCGTTGGCGTCGGTGATCCAGGCTGATTGGTTGCTTTCATCCCAATGAACCTTAAGGTCTTGCTCTCCCAGCGGGTAAGTAAATTCGGCTTGGTTGTTAGCGCGAAGCTCTGAGAATGGAAAGGCAACACTGAAACCATCATGATGAAAACCCAGCACGGTCTCTTTTGTTGAGTAGGTAGACGGTGCTTGCTGCGCAACGGGGAAGTATAAGAATGGGCTATCACTGTAGCCTGCGTACGGGTCGCGCTGATAATCACGGCTGTAGCCGGTGTCGGTTGAGAGCACCTGTGTGTCAGGATGGTCGCTTAGCCACTGTTGCCAGCGAGTGAGTTTGAGTGGCAGTTGAACCAGCGTTTGCCCCGAGCGTTCACCACTGACTGCGGCTCCGCGGATTTGTGACCACAATGACTCGCTTTGATGGTCATACATCAATACATCGGAATTATACAAAAGGCCTGAAACACCAAAGGTCATAATTTGCTGGCCATCGTTGGTTTGAAATGCCATACCTGAGCCACACAGTGGGCAATAAGAAACAATAAAATCCCTATCGCCAATGCGATCGTTGACTATCTCGTGCCAATTTAAGATAGCGATTGGATAAGCCTTGCTGACACCATCAAGGTGAATACCAAGGACGATGTCGCTATCTGACAGAAAGTTTGCGCTGGTTCCTGCTTGAAACTTTGGCTCTAGGAGGGCAGGGATCCCATCCTTACCCGGGCCACCAGATAAGATTTCATCGGCAGGGACCGTGAGGTTGTTGAGCTTAAATCCGTTCATTGACGCCGCGTTACCGCTCAATGGAAATAGCCAAGCAATGCTCAGCCAGAAAACAAACCAGGTCTTCATGCTAGTCTCCGAATTGATTGAATAACAATAAAGACCTGGCAAAGCGAACGTACATTTCAACAACAGCCATTACCGAGTGCGACTAGATTAGCATGACTGTCCAGTTTGCAGCGCCCTGTATTAACTTGACTGTCCAGATAGCGGCAATGGGGTTTGAAGTACGCTTTGGACTACTCGCACCTCGGAGCGAAGCGAAACTCGAACCCCGCTCCCTGTTTTTACCGTGACTGTCCAAATAGCGGTTAACACGCTTTGGACCAGCGTTAAGGTGACTGTCCAGATAACGGTATCGCTTTGCATGACTGTCCAGTTTGCTGTGACTGTCCAGTTTGCAGCGATTTGGACTACTCGCCCCTCGGAGCGAAGCGAAGCGAAACTCGAACCCCGCTCCTTGTTTTACCATGACTGTCCAGTTAGTGGGGTCGAATCGAGCTATTCGATTTTCATCCGTAGTACGTGATAAGGCTTGTTCGAACCCTCTGTTCCCTGATTTAATGCTGGGTTAAGGTGTAGTGAGTTTTGGGTGAAATACAGATAGTCACCTTGGATGGCGAAGCCATCAACCCACGACAGGTGTGCGGCATCTTGGGCGATAACCTGATAACCTTGTTGATTGACTTTCGCCAATGCATTTTGCTCTACATCGCCGACATAGATGTCACCTGCGGCGCTGATGATCATGCCGTCACTGGGTCTTTTTTCACTGTAGCGTTCAATCTTGTTGGCAAGGTCGGACTGTGAAAGCGTTTCATCTGCTAGGGCAGCGGCGGGTAGGCGATAGATGTCACTGCCATTCACTGTGCCAAAGTAGACCCATTGATGGTTGGCATCGATTGTGATCGGGTTCAGGCTAAGATAGAGTGCATCGCTCGTACCATCTTCGCGCTTGGCCGCCATCAAATTGTCATCAATGATCAAGTCATGCTTGGGAGAGAGTAAGGCTTGATGAGACTCAAGCAATCGCCGCGCTTTGCCAGTCTCCAAATCCACCACCACAAAAGCCGGGGCAGGGTCTCCGACCAAATTACCCAAACTGGTATCGGCGATGATCATTAGATTGCGCGAAGTATCGATGGCAAAGTCTTGCAGAAACGAGTTTGCGACCACGACTTCGCTGGGTAGCGTGATCTGCTTAACTAACTGCTCGTTAACGCTATCCCAAGCTATGATTTGTGCTGGGGCACTGGCACTGCCCATATCCAAGATCCAAACCAGACCATTCCCAGTGTTATCGATTCCGATCACCGATGAAAGCCCAACCTCACCCTGCTCAGGCCCATCGGCCCAGTCTTGGGTTGGATAAGGCTTTGTTGAACCATCTGGTAGAAGCTCGACTACGCGGTACTCTGGCGCATCAAGAGGTTGCATTGAAAGAAAGGTGCGCCCTTGGGGGGTGACAGTTAGATTGCCGGGTCGAGTGCCATTGAGCTCAGCGACAACCTCGATGTCCGAAGCAGTAACTGAGTAGGCTACTGTGCTTGCTACAATGGCGACCAGGGTGGTGAGTTTTGACGGGTTGATGGATGACATATTCACTTCCTTCTGTTGACACGCTAGCGCGTCGCGTTGAACACGAATTTAGCTTAGAAGTGGTATGGTGATTGATATAGAGGGAGAGCTTTGAGTTATTCTCAAACCATACTTGATAAAGGTGTGAGGTTCGAGACGCGGGGACGGGCAAAGCCCTACGAGATGCGAGTAGTTTACGGTACGGGGTGGGTTCCTCGTTCCTCGGAACGCAGTGAAACCCTAACCCCGCCCCTGATTTTAAGCGGCCGCCATTACGCCCGCTACACCCATGTACAGTCCACCAAACAGCTTATTCTGGATGCGCTGTTGGGCTTGGTTGTTGAGCGCATTAGATAGGCGTGATGCCAAGATCGCGTAGCCTAACATTACTAGGCAGTCTGCCAGAACTACGGTGCTACCTAGGATAAGGTACTGACTGAGAAGATCGCCTTTGACGTCGAGAAACTGTGGGAAAAAGGCGACCAAAAATACCGTTACTTTAGGGTTAGTCAGGTTGATAAGGGCAGCGGCGAAAAACTGTTTTTTCGCGGACTGCTTAGCATTCTGGCCAAACTCGATCGCTTGTGGTTGCTCGGTGAACTTTTTGTAGCCAAGGTAGACAAGGTATCCGATACCCAGCCACTTAACGACTTGAAAAGCCACCACAGAAGAGGCGAGAAGCGCGCCTAGGCCAACACCTACGATAATGACTTGCATGGCGTAACCCAATTGCAGCCCTGCAATACCGGGTAGGGTATCTTTAAGACCATAGCGGATACCATTGCTGATCGTAGTGATCGCCCCAGCACCAGGCGAGATAGAAATGAGCAGTGACGCGCCAAAAAACGTCAACCATAGGTGGATATCCACGTTAACTCTCCAATAAATAACTAAAAATTTTCTGGCGAGGATATTACCGAACCTCCTAGAAATTACTTTGCTATTTATTGGTTGAAATTGGTTAAAATAAGCAATAATCTTTCTTTTGGCACGTACCCATAGGAATATTCTTGCCATGCATCAACTTGATAACACTGATCTTGCCATTTTAGATCAAATGCAAAAAAATGGTCGCATCTCCAACTCCAAGCTGGCAGCGGAGCTTTCTTTGAGTGAATCACCTTGTTGGCGTCGCCTAAAGAGGCTTGAGGAGGAGGGGTATATAGAGGGCTATCAAGCGCAGCTTAATCGGCGCAAAGTCGGATATGGGGTATTATCTTTTGTTCACGTTTCTTGCGTGTTGCATGATGAGAAGACCACGGCTGAGTTTGAAGCACTGATTAATCAATCAGATAACGTACTCTCGTGTCATAACACTGCAGGCACCACCGACTTTGTGTTGCAAGTGGTGGCGAAAGATTTGGATGATTATAGTCAGTTTGTCGAGAGCGTACTGCGCAAGCTCCCTGGCGTGTCGAACCTTCAGTCCAACTTATCGCTCAGAGAGCTTAAATCATCAACCCAACTGCCTATTATTGGTTAGAGTAGGGTTTGCTGGGTAGGCGATCAGAGCTGGTAAGTGAGCCCCAGTCCTATACCGTAGCCGCTGTTTTGAACATCGACTTTCAAATCGTCACTGACTCGGACGTATTTACGCGCATAGTCTTCGCTAAAACCAGTGAGATCAAGACGAAGATGACGGTTGATGTCATAGCCAAGGCCAACACGATAGCGGATATCCTCGCCACCAAAAGCGTCGATCGCTTCGTCCAAGCTTACACCAGCCATTAGTGTCAAGGCTTTGAGGTGATATTGGACGGAAGTAGCGTAGCGTTTGCTATGTTGTGAGCCTTTAAGCAGACCGACGGGGTCGCTGTAATCACTGTAGTAGATGCCTTTGCCCTGCCAACGTGAAAGGCTGTAGCTAGCATGCCAAACTAGATTGTTGTTTATCGCCCAGCTAGCGTAGGTGCTGGTGATTGAGGGTAGGTCAAACTCGATATTCTCGTCATCAAAATGGCTCTCTAAACGATGGGTAGCCGCAAGGCTTATCGCATCACTGATTTGCCATGTCGCACTTATCGCGCCCCCCCAGCCAGAAGTCTGATCATGAATATCCTCAGCGCAGCCTAAGAATGGTCTGCATTTGTCTTGCTCGAGGATATACTCAGCATATTGATACTCCAATGTCGCCGCGACGCTAAAGTTATCCCATTTAAAGGCGACACTGGGTGCAAAAGAGACGACAACAGGGCGAACGCGTGTTTCATACAATATAGGTATTGGCAGCGGATCCATCTTGAATTCAGGAATTGATATATCCGCTGCTGTGCGACTATAAATGGCAAGTCCTGCGTACCAACGGTGATTAATCGGCATCACCATAAACCCAGCTGGAATCGGGTCAGCTTTAGAGTAATCCGCCAGTGTTCCCAGAATATCGTAATCAGTATCCACCTGATAACGTAGCACATTACCCGTTACCGTGGTGCGTTCAATCTGAGTCATGCTTGACGGTGCAGTAGCAAGAATGCTGGCATCCATGGCATAGGCGCCATTGGCACTAGCAAGGGCACTATTGGTGGTGGATGATTCCCAAAAATTAAGTCCGGTGGCAGAACAAAGCGGCGCGTAACCGGCCACAGCGAGTAGAGCAAAGCGAGGAACAACTGACATAGTAATTATTATAAACGTGAAAAATCACATGCTAACACGTTATAAATTAAGTGAAAGTTATAAATTCTAAAACCAGAGGCGGGTAAAGACAGAAGCGAGACTCGAGAGGCGAGAAGCGAGGGATTCGGTGCGTGCGGTATGTGAGTCGTAACTATGAGTGATGAGTTTGTTGGTGCTGAGTTAAAAAAAAGACCTGTGACTACAGGTCTTTTTAGTGTTTTTCTGATGCCCTTTGTCCATCAACGAAGGCA
Organism: Vibrio glycogenivorans; assembly: GCF_051660965.1. Lineage (NCBI taxonomy): Bacteria > Pseudomonadati > Pseudomonadota > Gammaproteobacteria > Vibrionales > Vibrionaceae > Vibrio > Vibrio glycogenivorans. The sequence continues at coordinate 156,688 of NZ_JBPVIS010000006.1, forward strand.
GGTGTTTGAGGAAAAACGCGAAACGTTTAGCACTTCAGGTCGCCTCGCTCCCCGGAGTGAAACGTCCTCGCGCCTCGCCCTGCCTTATCAGGCCGTTGCACGCGCAGCTTGATAGCGCACCGCCTCCAGCTGCACATCGCCTTTGGCTTTACAAATGCACGGCAAAATCTCGTCGCCATGGGTATAAGCCATGGCAAAACCAACCTGTTCAACCTCACCAGAGACCAGTTTGCAGCGGCAGGCGCCACAATGACCATCGCGGCAATGATACTCAGGCTCAAGGCCTGCGCGCTCCATTGCGTTAAGCAAGGTTTCATTGCCGCTGGTGGTGATTTGTGTAACGCGGTTGATCTTGATGCTGGTCATTAGAGTTCGAAGTCCTCGAAGTCGTCTGCTGACACTTCATTGTCAATCTGACCGACTAGGTATGAGCTGATTTCGGCTTCTTGCGGCGCTACCTGAACGTTATCTGAAGATAGCCATGCGTTGATCCATGGGATCGGGTTGCTGGTCGCCTCAGGGTAGGCCGCATCCAGACCCACCGCCTGCATGCGGATGTTGGTGATGTACTCAACGTACTGGCACAGGATGTCTTTGTTTAGACCGATCATCGAGCCGTCTTTAAATAGGTATTCTGCCCACTCTTTTTCTTGCTCGGCGGCAGCTTTGAACAAATCAAAGCACTCTTGCTTCGCCTCTTCAGCGATCTGCATAAAGGCAAAGTCGTCTTGGCCGTTGCGTAGCAAGTTGATCATGTGTTGAGTGCCTGATAAGTGCAGGGCTTCGTCACGGGCGATCAGTTTGATGATTTTAGCGTTACCTTCCATCAACTCGCGCTCAGCAAAGGCAAATGAGCAGGCAAAGCTGACGTAAAAGCGAATCGCTTCAAGCGCGTTGACCGACATCAAACAGGTATATAGCTGCTTTTTCAGCTCATACAGCGAAACAGAAACCGTTTCACCATTAACCTGATGCTTACCCTCGCCGTAGCGGTGGTAGTCGTTGGTCATCTCAATCAGCTTGTCGTAGTAGTGTGAGATGTCCTCAGCGCGCTTAAGGATGTGCTCGTTCTCAACGATATCGTCAAACACAGAGGCCGGATCGTTAACAATATTGCGGATAATATGTGTGTATGAGCGCGAGTGAATCGTCTCTGAGAAAGACCAAGTTTCAATCCACGTCTCTACCTCTGGAAGAGAGACCAACGGCAGTAGCGCAACGTTTGGTGAACGACCCTGGATCGAATCAAGCAAGGTTTGGTATTTGAGGTTCGAGATAAAGATATGCTTCTCATGCTCAGGCAGCGCATTAAAGTCGATACGATCACTTGAGACATCGACTTCCTCCGGACGCCAGAAGAAAGACAGTTGCTTTTCGATAAGCTTTTCAAAAATTTCAAACTTCTGTTGGTCGTAACGTGCCACGTTAACCGACTGACCAAGAAACATCGGTTCTTTTAGCTGATCATTCTTATTGCGGTTAAAAGTGCTGTAAGCCATGGTTTTGCTTCCTTTTTAGACCGATGTCTGTGCACCGGCCAGTATTACTTTCTAATTTATATTCGGAGGGCGGCAGAGTCGGTCTGCCGCCGAATCAGTGGGGTGGTTTAGATCTTACAACCGCCGCCTGCACAGTCATCGTCTTGTGCCTGAACTGCGTCTTTCTGCTCGTCCTTCGCTCCATCACGGGTGTTGTGATAGTAGAGTGTCTTAACGCCGTACTTATAAGCAGTCAGTAGATCTTGCAGCAGCTGCTTCATCGGCACCTTGCCTGATTCATAACGGCTTGGGTCATAGTTGGTGTTGGCAGAGATAGCTTGGTCAACAAACTTCTGAATAATGCCCACAAGGTGTAGGTAGCCATTGTTACTGCCGATATCCCAAAGGAGCTCGTAGTTGTCTTTATACTTGGTAAACTCAGGCACCACCTGCTTGAGAATGCCATCTTTCGATGCTTTGACCGAGACATAGCCGCGCGGTGGCTCGATACCATTGGTGGCATTCGAGATCTGTGAGGAGGTCTCCGATGGCATGAGTGCCGTTAGCGTCGAGTTACGCAGGCCATGAGTCATGATCTCTTCACGCAGACCATCCCAGTCGTAGTGCAACGGCTCATCACACACCAAATCGATGTCTTTTTTGTAGGTGTCGATTGGCAGCAAGCCTTTAGCATAGTTGGTCTCGTGGAACGATGGACACTTGCCTTGCTCTTTGGCCAGCTCAACCGACGCTTTAAGTAGATAGTACTGCATCGCCTCAAAAGTGCGGTGGGTTAGGCCGTTCGCGCTGCCGTCTGAGTACTTAGTCCCATTCTTCGCCAAGTAGTAAGCAAAGTTAATCACACCCACGCCCAAAGTGCGGCGGTTCATGGTCGAGCGGTACGCCGCTGGAAGTGGATAGTCTTGATAATCTAGCAGAGCATCAAGAGCGCGAACCACTAGCTCAGAGAGCTCTTCAAAATCGTCAAGCGATTCGATGGCGCCAAGGTTAAATGCCGATAGGGTACATAGCGCGATCTCGCCTTCTTCATCTTCAACGTTTGCGAGTGGCTTGGTCGGAAGCGCGATCTCTAGACACAAGTTTGATTGACGAACAGGGGCGACTTGCGCGTCAAATGGGCTGTGCGTGTTACAGTGATCGACGTTCTGGATGTAGATGCGGCCGGTAGAGGCGCGCTCTTGCATCAAGATAGAGAACATCTCAACCGCTTTAACCGTCTCTTTCTTAATTGAAGGGTCGTTTTCGTATTTGACGTACAGCTCTTCAAACAAGTCTTGATCTTGGAAGAAGGCGTCGTATAGACCCGGAACATCAGATGGCGAGAATAGGGTGATGTTGCCACCTTGTACAAGGCGCTGGTACATCATCTTGTTGAGCTGAACGCCATAATCCATGTGACGGACACGGTTTTCCTCTACGCCGCGGTTGTTCTTAAGCACCATCAGTGATGGTGATTCGCGGTGCCAGATAGGGTAAAACACAGTTGCGGCGCCGCCACGAACACCGCCCTGAGAGCAGCACTTAACAGCCGTCTGGAAATATTTGTAGAACGGGATACAGCCGGTGTGGAACGCTTCACCGCCGCGGATTTCAGAGCCTAGCGCGCGAATGCGGCCGGCGTTGATGCCGATACCTGCGCGCTGGGAGACGTAGCGCACGATAGAGCTTGCTGTTGCGTTGATCGAATCAAGACTGTCACCACACTCAATCAGTACGCATGAGCTGAATTGGCGAGTTGGGGTACGCACACCAGACATGATTGGAGTTGGCAGTGAGATCTTGAACGTCGAGGTCGCGTCATAAAAGCGCTTGATGTAATCCAGACGGGTGTCTTTTGGGTAATTGGCGAATAGGCACGCTGAGACCAACATGTAGAGGAACTGCGCACTCTCGTAGATCTCACCCGATACACGGTTTTGAACAAAGTACTTGCCCTCTAGCTGCTTAACCGCCGCATAAGAGAAGTTCAGATCGCGGGTGTGATCAATATAGCTGTTGAGTTGGTCGAGCTCAGCGCGGGTGTAGTCTTGCAGCAAGTGCTGGTCGTATTTGCCCATCTCCACTAGGCGGGTGATGTGGTCATAAAGCGTCGGTGGCTCATATTGACCGTAGGCCTTTTTACGCAGGTGGAAAATAGCCAGACGCGCAGCAAGGTATTGGTAGTCAGGCGTTTCCTCAGAGATCAAGTCCGCAGCAGATTTGATGATGGTTTCATGAATATCGGTGGTGGTGATCCCCTCGTAGAACTGAATGTGAGCCTTCAGTTCGACCTGAGAAACGGAGACGTTATCAAGTCCCTCGGCGGCCCAAGTGATAACGCGGTGGATTTTTTCTAAATCGATATTTTCTTTGCGGCCATTACGCTTGGTAACGGTAAGTTGTTGGTTCATTCTTATGTCTTTCCCTAAGAAAACTGATCAAAGCGGACTTTGTTGGTAACTTTTGTATGTAATTACTGTATATGTGCGGCTTGACTTTGTGATCATTATCCACTTGCATGGTTGTCAAAAACACTACATATAGGGCCTCAACCCCTTGTGGTGTACAAGATAGTGCTATATCTAGTTTTGATCAAGGATTGATAACACAGCATATGGCACCAGGAAAGAAAATTTGAAATTTATGGTTAGTGATCACTTACCGATGAATTCAGGGCAGATTTAGGTTTAAAAAAACCTATTAAAGCAAACGATTAAAAGCTAAACGCTGAAAAAAATATTTTACTTGATCTTTTGCCAATAACTGACTTGCAAATAAACCCTGTCAAGTGTGGCAATTGTGTTGTGAAAATGTAGTTGCGGTTGCGGTTAGGTGTGATCTTAAGCGTTGTGGTTAAAACGTTTGGGGGCGAGGGGCGGGTTACACTGCGTTCCGGGGAGCGAGGGGTATGCCTCTATGAGTAGACCACTCACTCCCTTGTTGGTGCTCCTTAAAGGATGCACCTTTCGGTTCTATTGTGGGCGGACGCAGTGGACGATGTAGTTTACGTCGACGTTGGAGCCGAGGCGATAGCTGTCGGTGAGTGGGTTGTAATGCAATCCGGTGATCCCGCGTTCGATCAAAGGGGTGTGATCAATCATTTTGATCATCTCTGAGGGTTTGATGAACTTATCGTGGTTATGCGTGCCTTCAGGCACAATCCTCAGTAGCTTTTCCGCGCCTACGATAGCAAATAGGTACGACTTGATGTTGCGATTTAGCGTTGAGAAAAATACGTGACCACCGGGTTTGACCAACTTGGCGACGGAGCTTATCACTGACTGGGGATCAGGAACGTGCTCGAGCATCTCCATACAGGTAACGACATCATACTGCTCCGGTTTATCCGCGGCATGTTGCTCAACGGTGTTTTGTAGATAATTGACCTTGATACCCGTCTCTAGGCTGCGCAAGCGGGCAACTTCTAACGGCTCGCGCCCCATGTCGAGTCCGGTCACGATAGCTTCTTGACGAGCCATGCTCTCTGCTAAAATTCCGCCACCACAGCCAACGTCGAGTACCTGCTTGCCAAACAGACCGTTGGCGCGCTCGAGTACATAGTTGAGTCGTAATGGGTTGATTTGATGCAGAGGTTTAAACTCACCTTCTAAATCCCACCAACGTGAAGCCATTTCCTCAAACTTCTGAATTTCCTTTGGATCGACATTTTGTCCGTTAATCATTCGCGTCGCCTTGCAAAAAACATAATCAGGTCATCTTAGCGAATGACAGTCAGGAGTCTAGTCACTTTTGTGAGTTAATTTGCTTCATGGGTGATTTTAATCCTGGCGAAAAATGAAGCGTGAGCGACTGAAAAATAACCGTATTTTGGGCTTGCTAACCGGGATTGTATTAAATCTCACCACTTAGAGCGGAATATAGTTCACAACCCGTGAAAAGCGTAGGGAAAGTAATGCCGTTAGCGCGGATTATGTGTTATATTTTTTCTCCTTATACGTATTGTAAATACGATCAAACTATAGAGGGACAATGGCTCTATGAGCGATCTAGCAAAAGAGATCACGCCCGTAAACATTGAAGATGAGCTAAGAGGTTCATACCTAGACTACGCGATGTCGGTTATCGTGGGTCGTGCTCTTCCAGATGTGCGTGATGGCCTAAAACCAGTACACCGCCGCGTTTTGTTTGCGATGAATGTACTAGGCAACGATTGGAATAAACCATACAAAAAATCTGCCCGTGTTGTCGGCGACGTAATCGGTAAGTATCACCCACACGGTGATAGTGCGGTCTACGATACCATCGTACGTATGGCACAGCCTTTCTCGCTGCGCTACATGCTTGTCGATGGTCAAGGTAACTTCGGCTCAATCGATGGCGACTCAGCTGCGGCAATGCGTTATACCGAAGTTCGTATGGCGAAGATTGCCCACGAACTGCTGGCTGACCTAGATAAAGAGACAGTGGACTACGTACCGAACTATGACGGTACTGAGCAGATTCCAGCTGTTCTTCCAACCAAGATTCCAAACCTATTGGTTAACGGCTCGTCCGGTATCGCAGTAGGTATGGCAACCAACATCCCACCGCATAACCTCGGTGAAGTGATTGATGGCTGCCTTGCATACATTAACAATGAAGCCATCACTATCGATGAGCTGATGGATTACATTCCAGGTCCTGACTTCCCAACGGCGGCATTGATTAGCGGTCGTAAGGGTATCGTTGACGCGTACAAGACTGGTCGCGGCAAGATCTATATGCGCTCTAAAGCGGATATCGAAGCGGACAAGAACGGCAAAGAAACCATCATTGTTACTGAGATCCCTTATCAAGTTAACAAAGCACGCCTGATCGAAAAGATCGCGGAGCTGGTTAAAGATAAGAAGGTGGAAGGCATCAGTGCACTGCGCGACGAGTCAGACAAAGACGGTATGCGTATTGTTATTGAGTGTAAGCGTGATGCGGTTGGTGAGGTAGTGCTTAACAACCTTTACGCACAAACTCAGCTGCAAACCACGTTTGGTATCAACATGGTAGCGCTGGATAACGGCCAGCCTAAGCTATTCAACCTAAAAGAAATGTTGAAGTGCTTTGTTGACCACCGTCGTGAAGTGGTGACTCGCCGTACGATTTTCGAACTGCGCAAAGCGCGTGAGCGTGCGCATATTCTAGAGGCACTATCCCTGGCACTCGCCAACATCGATGAAGTGATTGAGCTGATCAAGAACGCACCAACACCAGCGGAAGCGAAAGTGGGTCTGGTGTCACGTGGTTGGGATCTTGGCAACGTGGCTGGCATGCTTGAGCGTGCGGGCACCGATGCAGCACGTCCTGAGTGGCTTGAGCCAGAGTTCGGCATCCGCGACGGCCAGTACTACCTGACTGAAACCCAAGCACAAGCGATCCTTGAGCTGCGTCTGCACCGTCTAACCGGTCTAGAGCACGAGAAGATCCTTGATGAGTACAAAGCGCTACTAGACGAAATCGCTGAACTGATGCACATCCTAGCCAGCACTGAGCGCTTGATGGAAGTGATCCGTGAAGAGCTTGAAGCGGTTCGTGACGGTTACGGCGATGTACGCCGCACTGAGATCACGGCAGCTAGCCATGATATCGACATGGAAGAGCTGATTGCGCGTGAAGATGTGGTTGTGACCCTGTCACACGAAGGCTACGTTAAGTACCAAATCCTGAGCGACTACGAAGCACAGCGTCGTGGTGGTAAAGGTAAGAGCGCAACTAAGATGAAAGAAGAAGACTACATCGAGCGTCTTCTGGTGGCGAACACCCACGATAACATCTTGTGTTTCTCGACGCGCGGTAAGACTTACCGTCTGAAAGTGTATCAATTGCCACTGGCAAGCCGCACAGCACGTGGTAAGCCGATCGTTAACATCCTTCCTTTGGAAGAGAACGAGCGCATTACGGCTATCTTGCCGGTTTCTGAGTTCGATGCCGACAAGTACATCTTTATGGCAACGGGCGATGGCACGGTGAAGAAGACTTCATTGGATCAGTTCGCGAATGTGCGCGCCAATGGCTTGATCGCAGTGAACCTACGAGACGATGACTCGCTGATCGGCGTCGACATCACGACCGGTGAAAGTGACATCATGCTGTTCTCGAAAGAGGGCAAGGTAGTGCGCTTTAACGAAGACAAAGTGCGCGCGATGGGTCGTACTGCAGCTGGTGTTCGCGGTATGAAACTGGCGGACAACGATCAAGTGGTTTCGTTGATCGTTCCTTCTAATGAAGGCGATATCCTGACCGTGACACAAAACGGTTATGGTAAGCGTACTGAGCTAGCAGAATACCCAACTAAAGGCCGTGCAACGCAAGGTGTGGTTTCAATTAAAGTTTCTGAGCGTAACGGTCCTGTGGTTGGTGCAATCCAGGTCGAAGAAGGCGACGAGATGATGATGATCACCGACGCCGGTACGCTGGTTCGTACTCGCGTAGCGGAAGTCAGCCAAGTGGGTCGTAACACCCAAGGTGTCACGCTGATCCGTACGGGTGACGATGAGTCAGTCGTCGGTCTGCAGCGCATCGAAGAAATCGAAGAAGCTGAGTTGGTTGATGGCGAAATCGCTGAAGGCGAAGAGTCTCAAGTTAGCCAAGATGAGGCACCAGCAGGTGATGCTTCAGAGGCCGATAGTCAAGAGTAAGTGACCGTTCAATTAGAAATATGAAAAGCCAGTCAGTGTAAACTGACTGGCTTTTTTATTTTTCAACGGCTTGGACGTTTGTCAATCCAGTACTGATTAACGAGCCTGCGGCAAACCGCTTATCCATTCACTCCTATTCCAGCCCGTAAAAATGCATCCGAATATCAGTGTATATCGGTGAGTATCTCTTATAACTAGGGCCATACTGCTTCTGTTACACCTCGCTGGGGTGCTTCATCCGCTTAATCTTCTCTCCTATTTTTCAATCGATAGATACTAATACTGAAGTGGTGTTGGCTGATCCATGGTTAACACCAGCGCAGGTTTGTAAATGCAGCTACGTTTTTAGAAAAGGAGGTGTGGGTAATGGCGTTTCAATTCAATGTGTAGATTATGCAGTAGTTTTTACCTCGATTGACTCTCCACTTTTTACCTAAGGAGGAGAGTTAGAAATGACTCACATATACACTTTGTAACATATTTTTGAGCACCCGCTGTAAACCATATATGAATTATCGGTTAACATTAGAGTATATGCTCTAGTGTTATGGATGATGCAATGAAATTACCTCAAATAAAAGTAATGGCGCTGATGGGACTTTGTCTGGTCAGTCTCGATGTCAGTGCTAATCAGGTGAGTTTTCTTCAGGCATGGGAGCTTGTACAGTCAAACAATCAATCTCTCGCTGCAGAGCGAGCTCAAGTACAGGCTTACCGTCACTTTGAAACCGCGACTGGCAGTCTAAACCTACCAAGCATCTCGCTTGGTGCAAGCTATGTCAGACTCGATGATGATGTGACCGTCAGCGGACACCAGCTAATGGATGCAACCACTATCCCTGGGCTTGCGGCTGGCTCCTCCGATGCGTTAGCCGGATTGTTGCCCATTTTGGGTGGTATTGAGACCCACATTGCCGATCGAGATATCTTTACTTCTTCGGTGCGAGCGGTTTGGCCAATATTTACTGGTGGAAGGATCAGTGCAGCTCAGAGTGCGGCAGAGGGGCGCACCGAGGAAGCAAAAAGTCATTATGCAATGGAGCTGCAAGCTCGATATGAAGATCTCAGTCGATACTATTTTTCCGTGGTGCTTGCCCGTGAGGTGCTGCGAACTCGCCAAGCTGTTGAGGTGGGGCTCGCTCAACACCTAGAATTTGCCGAGAAGTTAGAGCAACAAGGTCAAATTGCCAAGGTTGAGCGGCTTCAGGCGCAGGCCTCTTTGGATAAAGCCAAGGTCGAAACCCGTAAAGCGCAATCCCAATTAGTGATCGCTCAGTCTGCACTGGACAAAATTATGTCGATTGAAGACTCTGCAATGCCGCAAGAAGTGTTGTTTATTAACCAGCATCTTCCCCCAATGCAGGCTTATATTGAACAAACCCTGTCTACATACCCTGGACTGGCACTGTTATCAGCGAAAGAACAACAAGCCAGCAGTATGATCAAGGCGGAAAGGGGTAAATACCTGCCTGAGGTCTATCTGTTTGGCGATTACTCTTTGCATGAGGATGACACGCTCGCGAGCCAATTAAAACCAGATTGGATGGTTTTAATTGGCGTGAGTGTCCCTTTAACAGATACCAGTGGGCGTCGTCACAATATAAGGGCGGCAAAGTCTTTGGTGCAGAGTGCACAACTTCTGCAGACTCAAGCGCACCGTGATTTAAGCATGCTGGTGCAAAAAACTTACCTAGAGGCGCAACAAGCGATTGATGAGGTGATAGGCCTGGAATCGAGCATAGCGCTTGCGCAAGAAAATCTGCGCTTACGTGAGAAAGCGTTCAACCAGGGACTCTCTAGCTCAATCGATGTCGTCGATGCCCAGCTCTATCTTGCCAGCATTCAAACCCAGCAATCGGTGGCTCGCTATAGCTATCTGATTGGATTAACGCGCTTATTAGCGCTAAGCAGCCAGATGGAGACCTTTACTCAATACCAGCAAACTGCCTATACCCATTCAACTCAGGAGCCAGTATGAAAACACTAAAGTCATTGTCATTGGCCGCGATTGCGCTGTCTATCGTTGGCTGGGTTAGCTACAACTTTTATCTCGCTTATCAACCTAAGCCCATTCGATTGCAAGGAATGATTGAGGCACAGCAGTACAGTATTTCTTCTAAAGTGCCGGGCAGGGTTGACCAGGTTTTGGTGAGAAAGGGCGATCGCGTTGAAAAGGGACAGTTAATCTTCACCTTACATAGCCCAGAGATTGATGCCAAGCTAGCGCAAGCCAAGGCTGGTGAAAAGGCCGCCGGAGCAATGGCCTTGCAGGCAGAGTCGGGGGCGCGGGCTCAGCAAGTTCAAGCTGCTAAAGATAAGTGGCTGAAGGCGAAAGCGGCGGCCGATTTGATGGAGAAGACCTTTCACCGCGTGGATAACCTATTTGCTGACGGCGTCGTTGCTGAGCAGAAAAAAGATGAGGCAAAGACTCAATGGCAAGCTGCTAAGTACACCGAGAGTGCCGCGTATCAGATGTACACCATGGCAAAAGAGGGGGCCAGAGAGGAGACTAAGATAGCGGCGATTGAAAAAATGCACATGGCTTCCGGCGCCGTTGCGGAGGTAGAAGCCTATGTCGCCGATACCGTGATAAAAAGCTGGTTCGAGGGTGAAGTATCACAGGTATTACTGCAAAGTGGCGAGCTAGCCCCCCAAGGTTTCCCCGTCGTCACTATATTGGACACCCATGATACGTGGGCCATATTCAATGTTCGAGAAGACTATCTCAAGTATTTCCTCGAGGGGCGAAAGTTTGAGGCTTACCTTCCTGCTTTTGACCGGGTCGAGGAGTTTGTGGTAACGCATATTGCAGCCATGGGTGATTTTGCTACCTGGCGCTCAACGGATGCCTCGCAGGGTTTTGATTTACGTACCTTTGAGGTTGAGGCGCGACCTGTTGAGCAAGGTTTGAATTTACGCGCTGGCATGAGTGTTGTGATTGAATTGTAGGGAAGTAGCCATGACGACCTTTACGAAGCAACTTAATATTATCCGTGAGGACAGGTGGCTTAACGCCTGCTTAAGCTGGGTGCCGATTCTGTTAGCGTTTTTGATTTGGGCAGTGTTCTCTCAGGGTATTGCGAGAGATTTACCGATCGGTGTGGTGGATTTGTCCAAGTCGAGCACCTCAAGGAGCCTGATTCGTCAGCTATCTGCTTCGCCAGCATTGGCTATTGCCCACCAATATAGCGATGCATCAAGCGCTAAAGCGGCGCTGGTCAACCAAGATATATACGCCTACGTGGTAATACCGAATGATTTAGAGCGCTCGATTGCTCATCAAGTGCTGCCACAGGTAAATAGTTTTTATAACAGCCAGTACATATTGATTGGGCGCTTGGTCAATACCGCCATTACACAAGCAGTAGGGCACTGGAATGCGAGACTAGGAGTGGCAAAGGCACTTGCGACCGAGCAGGGGACGCTGGTTTCGGCGATGGGCAAGTCTGTGCCAATCCGCAGCCAGATCACCGCGTTGTTCAACCGCAACACCAACTACAGCCAGTTTCTGGTCAGTGCGGTTGTGCCAGCACTGTGGCAGATAGTGATGGTTGTCAGTACGATCATGGTTTTAAGCGCGAACTTTCGTCAAAGTCGTGCCAGTAGCCTAACTGAGTGGCTAGGCAAGCGACCAATGCAGCGCTTGGTCAACGTGCTGAGATATTACTATGTCCTCTTTGCCGTGCAAGGCGGGTTATTTCTGCTGTGGTTTTATTATTTTCTTGACTGGCCGAATCATGGCAGCTTACTGATGATTGGCTTTGCCCAGTCGGTGACCATAGTCGCATGCATGATAATGGCAACGTTTTTCTATGTGATCACGGAGGAGCCAGCCAGAGCCTTAAGCCTGGCCGGCGCTTTTACCGCACCGAGCTTCGCCTTTATGGGGATAAGCTTTCCCGTCAGTGATATGGGCTTTCTCGCCCAAGCCTGGAGGAGCCTCCTTCCCATCAGCCACTATATGGACACCCAAGTTGCCCAAAGTTCTTATGGGGTTACTTGGTCGACATCACTTTTAGAGCTGCTCCCAATGTTAGGGTATTTGCTTCCTTTAGTGATGCTCAAACTGGTGCTTGCTAGGCGTGCGTCGAATGCGGGCCCGGTATCGGGTGTGTAGTCGAAACACATTATTTGGACACTCATGTTTATAGAGCACTAATTGGACACCCATATTTATCCGAGCTCTCGAGTATAGGTACCTAAAGTGTATGCAGCTATCACTGTTGTCTGTTGCGTTTATTTGGACAGTCATATGAAGCTACTCTGTTGCGTTTATTAGGACAGTCAGGTGAAGCTAGTCATGTAAACTAAGCGTTTCAAACATTATTTGGCGGTAGCCAATATTGAGAAAGATGAAAGCTAAAGAATTTTAGCGGCTTTAGAACATCAAACGGATGCCAAGTTGGCGTATATCGAAGGAGTAACTAGGATGAAGTTACCGGAATTGTTAAGACAAGAGTGGGTCAGCCTGGTTCGCAATCCTGTTGTGGTTGTGGTGGTGTTTTTTGGCGTATTGTTTTATTCGTTTCTCTATCCACTTCCTTATGCGCAGCAAACACCGACTGAGCAAAAACTTGTAATCGTCAATTTGGACAACAGTCAGATTAGCTACACGCTCGAGCGAATGATTGATGCGACCCAACAAATTAGGGTGATTGAACGAGTTGCGAGTATTGAAGCCGCAAAGCAAAAAGTCGTTGAAAAAAAGGCTGCGGGGCTGATTGTAATTCCTGAGCACTTTTACAAGGATCTGCTTTTGGACAAAAGCCCAACATTGGCTTACGCTGGAGATGCCTCTTATTTTCTAGTTTACGGCGCGATTGTTGAGGGGCTAGCGCATTCTGGTGCAACGCTTGGGGCGCAGGTGAAAGTGGCGCAGTTGGTCGCGAGTGGCCAGCCTATCTCAATGGCGGCACAACAGCACAGCGTCGTTAGTTTGAACAGTAAACCGACGTTTAATGCAGGAATGGGCTATGTGAGTTACGTTGTGCCTGCTGTGTTTGTATTGATCTTACAGCAAACATTGGTGATGGCGGGGGGCTTGATGGTGGCAACCCAACGGGGCAGCGAGGGATATTGGAACAAGGTGCCAGCCGGCCAGCTGCTTCTAGCAAGAACTCTGGTGCTCGTTGGTGTGTACTATCTGTTAGCCATGTTCTATTTTGGCGCCAGTTTCGAGATGTATGGGATTAGCAAAGTGGCTCAAGCTAGGCAAGTATTAACCATGCTGCTGCCGTTTTTGATTGGATGTTGCCTACTCGGGTATGTATTAGGTCATGTTGTGCCACAAAGGGAGTGGGTCAGTGTGCTGGTCCTACTGAGCTCAATGCCACTGATATTTGTGTCTGGATTTATCTGGCCAGTAGAGCTAATACCAGCGCCGCTATTGCTGCTGGCAGACCTCTTTCCAAGCACAGTTGCGATTAAGGCATTTCTGTCACTCAATCAAATTGGAGCGGATTGGAGTCAGGTCGGACACTACTATGTCCATTTGTGGCTGATATGCGCATGGTGGCTTACTTTCGTTTGGTTTCAAGTTAAAAGTCTACGGAGCTTTATTCCAAGCAAATTGGTATCGATTTGAAACTAGCTGTATTGATGGAAAGGGGCAATCTTGCGGCACTTTTCTAAGTCATTGATATTGCGCAAAGCTCAGGGCTATATACGATCAAAATTGTAATCATAACTCTCGATTGGTGATATATGCGTGCTACTGTGGGAGAATCTAGGCGCAAAACAACCATTGCTCTAGGTAAGATTTAGGGACGAATAAGCCACGAGTAGCGACGAGAGATGTGAAAAGCTATGTGGAATAGACTCAATAAATCTATGATGTTCTGCCAAATGATGTTTGGCTTATCGTTCTACGGTGTGATGGTTATCCTCACCCGTTTCTTTTTAGAGGAGCTAAATTACAGTGAAGCCGATACCATGATGGTGGTCGGTGCATTCTCTGCGATCGGCCCTCTATTTGCGATTGCTGGTGGTTTTATAGCAGACAAGTTTCTTGGGGCGTATCGCTCGCTGAGTATTTCCTTTGTTGGTTTCACCTTAGGCTATGTTCTTTTAGTTTTAGGAGCTACTGCGCTTAACGTTCCACTGGCGCTGTGTGGTATCGCACTCGCGAGCTATTCGCGAGGATTGATGTCACCTGCCTATCCAAGCCTCTATAAGCGAACCTTTAAAAGCCAAGAGGATTTTGAGAATGGTTACCCGGTAAACTATTCCATCAACAATGTTGGCGCCTTTTTAGGTCAATATCTATTCCCAATGCTGGTGATGTTGCTTGGCTTTTATGGCAGCTTCTTGCTGTCAGGTGTGATGGCAGGTGCCGCTTTATTAATGTTGATCGTGTCGAGAAAAGGTCTTCGCGCAGTGGCTGCAGAGATTGACCAAGCACCGGTAAGTCTTAAGAATTGGTTGGCTTTTGCAACATTGTCTGTTGCCATGATTGGCTTGGTATTTTTCATGTTTTCTAATATGGACGTGGGTCAAAACATCGTATATGCGATTGGCGTTTCGGCGATTTTGTACTTTGCTAGTTTAATGCTCAAAGTTGAAAAGGCTCAGAAAATTAAGATGGCAGCCATTCTAATCATGACCTTTCTTACTACCTGTTTCTTTGTCTACTACGGGCAGATGATGACATCAATGAACATGGTGGCAATTAATACTATGCGCGGTGAGCTATTTGGTTTTATTCCGGTAGCACCAGAGGCGGCAATGGCGATGAACCCACTGTGGTGCATGGTCGCGGGTCCACTTATAGCAATGTTGTTCTCGTCACTTGAAAAGCGTGATATCCACTTCACAACGGCCACAAAAGTTGCATTTGCATTTGTCTTGACTGCTATTGCATTTGGTATCTTGACCATGGCTGTGAGTACAGTGGGTGAAGATGTGGTGATTCACCCAGAAATATTCCTGGCCATCCATTTCTTCCAGGCATTCGCTGAAGTTGTTGTTGGATCGCTGGTCGTCGCATTCATCCTATCGGTTGCCCCTAAACACATTGAGAACTTTTCAGTAAGCCTATTCTCTGTAGCCATGGCACTAAGTGGTATAATCGGTGCAGTTTTTTCTACCTCTATTGCGTTGGAAAAAGGTCAAGTTATCACCCAGGACATTGTTCAAAATGTTTATGGTGACTACTTTCAGCTGCTCACCATTCTCGCTGTGGTCATGGTTGGTGTCGCCCTTGGCGCGTCATGGCTAATTAAGAAAATGCTTGCCGCGGCGGAGAAGCATGAGGTTTTGACGGCAACCGCTGAGGCTTGAATAAAAACCGAAGATGAAAACGATAAAGCCCAAGTTATATCACTTGGGCTTTATGTTAAAAGTTTCAATAAGCTAGATAGATTGCATTATTTAGACAGTCATATTAAGTCTCGGAGCAAACGAATGACTTATTTTCGATGATCATGCGGGATAAATATGCAGTATTCCCCTTGAGTCACAAACTGGACAGTCATTAATTGCGTATGATTAAACTAAACGAGTCCCCTCAAGAGAGTAATATTAACGGTCATAAAAACTACAAACTTGACAGTCATAAATTACATTTGACTAAACTAGACTTTCCCCGTTGAGCGAACGAGCATGACTAAAGTGGAGATAGACTCTTTTCTAACTCGACAAGAGGGGTTTGGTTACAGGTAACGTATTTTCTAAAAGGCTTTTTTAAGGAAAGTGCCCAGGGTAAATGAGGAGAGTTATGTTGAAGGCTGTACAATTCACTATTAAGCGACTTGAAAATATAGCCTTGCTGAACCAACACCCTTCACTCGTTCTATCCCAAGGTTGAGCTGATAGCGGCGGAGAGATTTTTCACATCCAATCGGTCCGGTAAACCTTTGCTCTAGAGAAGTCATTAGACGAGTCCACATAGCTTCATTTATACCTAATCGCTTTAACATCAGCTCACAGTTGCTCGAGATGCTCCCACGCTTATCACCACGAATTATCCGTCCGCTAATATCGATCAAAGACAAATAGTCACTTAGGTGAAAGGGCAGGCCTTGAGGCCTTTGTTTGCATTCGCCACCAACAAATGGGAATAGCGTGGTGGGCTGTATGAGACTACTATTTACAGCGTTTTGCAGAGTATCAATACGTTTTTTAATGCTTGTGTAAGCTGATTGTTCGGGTGTGCTAGCCATGTTAGATCTTATTGGATTTAAATCGACATAGGCCATACAGGTTGCAAGTGCGGTCTCGTCAAGAAGTGGCTGTGATTTAAATCGGCCCTCCCAGAAGCGGCCAGTCCGGTTTTCCTCTTGATTAGCCTGGCGAGCGATGTGTTCATTTAAGTTGCGCATGAACCAACTTAAGTTATAAAGGCGTTGTCGATATACTTCAGCAATATCCATTACAGTTGATAGGGAAGCGTTGTCTAATGGCTCGCCGGAAAGAAATTGTCTTGTTAAAACCGTACCTTTATATAATCGATGCCAGCGCTGTAACACTTCGTAGATATCCCAGGATAGGGCTTGATCTTTATTAATGTGCAGTACCAGGTGTGTATGATTGCTCATTACTGCATAGGCACAGATATCGATCGAAAACACACTCGCAAGCTTGAGTAACCTTTGCTCAACCCAGTCACGGCGGTGTTCAAAGCTTACTCCACTAGATTTATCAAAACCGCAAAGAAAGGCTTGGCGAACACAGCGCGATACGCAGTGATAATAGGAGGTATGGCTGAGGCTGACAAGTTGCGAACGGGCTGTAGGCATAGGGGCGCTCCAGTTAAGGAATGAGCATAGTTTAGCTGGAGTTGCGTGAAAATGGCCGCTTTGAGTGTCCTGTTTAAAGTAATATGAAAAGCAATGATTGAATATGAGTGACACAACCAAAGCAGCAAGCTATGTAGTTGTGTTGGTAGCTGTAAATTTAGTTAAGCTGGTCACAAAATTAGAACTAGATTGTTGGTTGGATTTAAGTTTTTAAAAAAACGGCTATTTCTCTAAAAACTGAGCTAGTTAGGCAGATGAGGCATTGGTAGTCTGAGTTCAGACAAGAAACCGAATCAAGAGTTTCAAACCAATTAGTACTAAATTCCTAGTGGAGCAAAACTATGTCGAGTACATTCTACATCCCTTCAGTAAACCTCATGGGTACGGGTTGTCTTAACGAAGCTATCAGTAGCATTCAGTCGTTT
The DNA here is from genome assembly GCF_051660965.1 of Vibrio glycogenivorans. Taxonomy (NCBI): domain Bacteria; kingdom Pseudomonadati; phylum Pseudomonadota; class Gammaproteobacteria; order Vibrionales; family Vibrionaceae; genus Vibrio; species Vibrio glycogenivorans. The sequence goes on from NZ_JBPVIS010000006.1 coordinate 173,955, forward strand.
GGGTACAAAAAAGCGCTGATTGTCACCGATTCAGTGCTTAATCAAATTGGCATTGTAGCGAAGGTAACCAAATTACTTGATGAGGTGGGTGTCTCATCAGTCGTGTTTGATCAAACCAAGCCTAACCCTACTATCGAAAACGTTAATGATGGTTTAGCGATGTTCAAGCAGGGTGAATGCGATTGTGTTATTTCACTTGGTGGAGGCTCGCCACATGATTGTGCTAAGGGTATTGCGCTTCTGGCGACCAACGGTGGCGAGATCAAAGATTATGAGGGTGTCGATCAGTCTGCTAAGGCTCAGGCACCGCTGATCGCTATCAATACAACAGCGGGCACGGCGTCAGAAATGACTCGTTTTTGCATCATCACAGATGAAGCACGTCACATCAAAATGGCGATTGTCGATAAGCATGTAACGCCGATTATTTCAGTCAACGATCCTGAGCTTATGTTGGCTAAACCCGCGTCACTGACTGCTGCGACGGGTATGGATGCTTTGACGCATGCGATTGAGGCATATGTTTCCATTGCGGCAACACCGGTAACCGATGCCGTTGCTATCAAGGCGATTGAGATGATCCAGGCAAACTTGCGTCAAGCGGTGAACCATGGTGACGACATTACCGCTCGCGATAACATGGCTTATGCGCAGTTTATGGCAGGCATGGCTTTTAACAATGCTTCTCTTGGTTATGTTCATGCGATTGCTCACCAGTTGGGTGGCTACTACGACCTACCACATGGTGTATGTAACGCTATCTTGTTGCCACATGTTCAGCAATACAATGCTCAAGTATCGCCAGCGCGTCTTCGCGATGTCGCCAAAGCCATGGGTGTCAATGTAGCAGCGATGAGTGATAGTGAAGCAGCGCAAGCAGGGCTTGAAGCCATTCGCCAACTCTCGAAAGATGTTGCCATTCCGGCGGGCTTAGAAGAGCTCGGTGTGAAGAAAGGGGACTTTGATACGCTGGCGGAAAATGCGCTTAAAGATGCATGTGGTTTTACCAACCCGAAGCAAGCAACGCATGATGAGATTAAAGAGATCCTTGACGCAGCGATGTAATCTGATGATTTGTAAAGCTCACCCGCTAGGGTGAGCTTCTGGCACGTGAACTTTGGTTGAGATCAAAGACGGTGACAAGTAAATGCCCTAAAGTGAACGCTCTAATGCTTGGCGGGGGCGGCACTAACTCATGCATACGATCAACGATTTCAATCGAGTAACAGAGAGAGAATACGCGCTCTCAACAGATAATCTCAATCTCCTCTACTACGATCTTCCTCAATACTTCGACGACAGTTACCACTCTTACGACAGTCCAAGGCTGTGCACTATTTTGGCTGGTGCAAAGGAAGTTAGTGTCAATCGATCTAGCTCTTTTCAATACGACAAAAGTGAATTTGTTCTACTACCGCCAAATTCAACAGTGCAGATGATGATGCCCAAATCAACTAAGGCTCTGGTTTATGAGTTTGGCGATCAGTTGATTGATGGAGTGGTCCAGCAAGTGGCAGACCATCTTGAAATCGAATCTACAAAAGAGTTTGATTGCCATCAGTTTAGCCATAGCAAAATCACAGATAGATTAGGTCAGTTGCATCAGCGCATGCAGCAGATAGTTGGCGAGAATGACAGTAATATGCGCTTTCTAATTGATTTGACTAGCCAAGAGGTAGTTTACGAGCTGTTGAAAAAACAGGGCTGTAATAACATTATTTACCAGTCAAAGAGCCATCCAATTAACCAAGCTATCAGATTAATGAAATCGGCAGAGAGCAGTGCAATGAAGATATCGGATATCGCTGAAGAGGTTGGCTTGTCGCTGTCTAATTTTAGTCAGAAATTTAAAGCGGTCACGGACGAAAATCCAAAAGATTACATGCGAAAGTTAAAATTGTTACGCTCCCAGAGCTTGCTGGAGACACGCTCTGTGACCGACGCAGCAATGGAAGTGGGTTATGACAACATCTCATATTATATTCGCTTGTTTAAACAGGAGTTTGGTATCACACCAAAGCAATATCAAATGCAACGTTCGTCAATTGCAGTTAGTTAGGTGTTAGTCCATAGGTGGAAAACCAGACACCAGCATTGATCGGACACTCATTGTAATGAGAGGCTACAAATTGGACACCCATAATTCCGATTGAGAAACTAACAGCGATCTTCAATATTGACTGTTCAAGCTAGTAGTTGTGATGACTGTCCAATTAGCTGCTGCTATTAGCTGCTTTACAAAACCGCTTAGCGTATTTATCCCAAACTTACATTAAAGAGGAAAACCAAAGCCTGAAATCAGGCTTTGGAGGGAAGATATCGCTTCAGCGTTATGCCTACACAATAAACTTATTCAACGCCTGATGCTGCGCATCAATCATATCCGCTTGCTGCTTCATCAAGTGACGAGCCGACTCAGCGGCTTGGGCAACATCTTCGGAATGTGATTGAATGGTTAGGGCGTTGTAGTTAATTTCCTTTGCGGCCTCACTCTGTTCGTTTGCAGCGGTTGCGATTTGATTATTCATTGAGGAAATCTCGGCAATAGAGCTTTGGATACGTTGTAGGGCTTGGTTGGTTTGTATCGCGTGTTCGACAGTTTCATCGGCAACTTTTCGACTGGAAGCCATGGAGGCACTAACTGATTGGGAGCTACTGTGCAGTTGCTCAATCATCGTATGGATCTCGGTAGTTGACTCCTGGGTGCGATTAGCCAGGCTGCGTACTTCATCTGACACTACAGCAAACCCACGACCATATTCACCGGCTCGGGCGGCTTCTATTGCTGCGTTAAGTGCGAGAAGATTGGTTTGGTCAGCAATTTCATTGATAACCTGAAGGATCTTCTCAATATCGACGATAGCAGTATCGAGGCACTGCACCTCTTTTTCGGTCAACTCAATATTACTCGAAAGATTGTTGATTGATGACATACTCTTGCTGACCACTGAGACACAGTCTTTCGCATTTTCATCCGCCTGATGTGCGGCTGTTGAGGTGTCTTTGGCGCTCAGTGCCACTTGATTGGCGGCGACTGACATCTGCTCGATGGCAGACGCCAGTTTGGTCAGTTCACTTAGCTGACCTTGTGTTGCCTCAACTGATTGGTCGGCGCTGCCTAAGGTTGATTGAGTAGCCTGAGTTAACTTATGGAATACTTGCTTTGACTGTCTAATTTGCTCTTGCAACTGACTAACGAAGGCGTTGAAGTTGATCGCTAGTGATGCAAACTCTGGATCTGAGCGAGTGCTCAAACGCTTGGTGAGATCGGCCTGTCCAGAAGCGACATCTTGTAGGGCCTCTCCAAGTTCATTAATTGGTCGCATTAGCAGGTTGAGGATCAAACCCAATGCAAGAACAGAGAAAAGGACACCCATAACGGTATACAACAGCGCATTTGTTTGCAGCTCACCAATCGATGAGAGTGCCAATTGCCTATCAACCAGAGCGGCAACATACCATTCTTCACCCGGCACACGCTCAAAGCTCAATAGGTAGTCCTTGCCACCAAACGAATAGGTATGAAGGCCAGGAGCAATCGCCACACCAGAAAGATATTCCGACATTGATTGACCATTGTACTGGCGATTAGGGTGGGCAATAGTCGTCCCATCTTCGGCAACGACAAACAGATAACCCGTGTTTAGGAAGTTAACTTGGTTAGTGACATCGGCTAGTATCCCCAAGTCAACATCGAACAGGGTTACACCAACGAGTTCACTGTTATGATGAACTGGATTAGCAATCGAAACTACCATTGAATCGATCAAATCATCATAGTAGGGGGCAGTAATGATTTGTCGCTGTTGTTGTTTGGCTTGCTGATACCAAGGGCGGTGACGGGGTTCATATTCGGCGCCGGGTGTCCACTCGGGATCATTTTCTAGCATCCTTCCTGTATTTTCATAGCCAAGGCCTGCGACAACGAAATTTTGTAGGATTTGTGGCTGTTCAAGTAGAGCTGTAATGTAAAACTCGTTGTCTGGGTCAAACTCAATCGACTCGGTGAGAACATGTGCAAAGGAGCGCTTGTAGTTAATTTCTGTGGCCACGTTGCTGGTGGCACTGGCGACTAGCTCATTAATGCTTGAGTTGACCAAGGACTCGATCTCAGCTCGAACTTTTCTCACTTGGTGAAAAGATAACAAGGAGACAATAACGATCATGATTGCCGACGATGCAGCAATGACTTTGTACTTAAATTTCATAACAACCAAAGGATAAACAGAGAAAACCTAATATCGAAATAGATCAAATACACTAATAGTATACTACTGAGTGTGTGGTTTATCACACCATTAGTTTAACTAACAATATGATTTGTAAGTAATTGTAATTGAGATGGTATTAGAAGGGTTAGTCGAGGGCATGGAGCGTTGTCTGATAGCTCACTGGCGTCCGATAGCCACAAATTGTTGGTTGTGGTCCGACTTGTGTTGCATACATTGTTATTAGCTAAGCCTGGTCAATAAAGCGACATCTAATCTTCACCGTAAATTTATTTTCAGGCCGTATTATTTATTGGTTAAATACCTTCAAGTGGAATGTTAACCGATGAATATAGCTCAATACGAAGACATATTTTGCAGTGAGGCGAGCTTCTCGACTTTGCCCAATGCGGTACAACACCAGTTTAGCTTGATCAGTGAAAAGTTAGCCCTTACACAAGACTCCCCTGCGTGCCTGGTCATTCTTCCGGCTAAAGCTGGCGTCGTAGGTGGAAGGTTACGTCCTTACATAATCGGTGTAGCTGTGAGTAAAGAGACTAGGCACGAGCGAGTTTGCTCTATGGCCAATGAGCTTGGTGTTCACGTCGTTTTTGGTGATCAGCGCCATTCGAAAGCCCGTTTTGCAATGGAAAACATTGGCCTCATTTACGACTTCCGTCTTCGTGACCATTTGGTACTGCAACTGGCAGTAGTGTGTGGTGAGAGGATTTTAGCAAAAGTTTAACCGTCTATGTGGCCGAAGAATTAGTGAGGTAGTGCTCGAGTGTGTGTTAACCAAAGCGCAAACACGACCACACAATGGGAAAGAACGACCCCTGTGGTGAGTAGGTAACGCATTTTCATATAGGCCTCTTGGTCAAGTTTCGGTTCACACACCAGATTTGCAATATGCGCAACAATGAGCCCAATCAACACCAGCACGGGATTGTGAGGGCTGAAAATACTCAAGGCAATAACAAAGAGTGTGACGAGGTTAGACATGAGTAGTACGGACTTGTGCTCAGTTTCTAGCGTGACAACGCGACCCCAATTGGCACCAGCCATAAAAATCGCTATAGCGCCGCTGTAGATAAAAAAGGTGTACAAATAGGCGAGTGAAGCCGCGCCGTGTGAAACCAAAATCACTATCGGTAGGAGCAAAAAGGGGACGAGACCCATGTATCCGAGGAGCGTTTTCATAATCTGTCCTACGTTATCTGCAATTGGGCGATCAGTTCGAAGTTGTTTACCTGAGAGTATTAAGCATAGCTGAGTTAATGAAATCATCGCTAATTTGGTATTCCTTGATTGATACATGACTGTCTGATTAGTCAGTTATGACTGTCCGAATAGTTAATCCCAACTATGACTGTCTGAATAGTCACTTATATGAGCGTCCAAACTAGCCAGCTCTCATATGAGTGTCCAAATTAACTCAGATTGCGGTAGCCCAATCTAGCGTTATCATGACTGTCCAAATTGATTCAAATTGACTATGTCAGTTATGGCTGTCCAATTAACTATCAGTCCGAATAGTTACCTATATGGGTGTCCAATTAACTAAGTTATGGGTGTCCAATTAACTAGAACTTCGAGGTCTGTTTTATGTATTGACCGGGGGTGAGGCCGAACTGTGCTTTGAAAGCGCGGGTGAAGTGGGATTGGTCATTGAAGCCTAGTTGCATGGCTGTCATGGCGATATTGGCTTTGGGGGTGGCGAGCATGGCTTTGGCTTTTGTGAGGCGTTTGGTTAGCAAGTATTGGTAGGGAGTAACACCAAGTAATTTTTTAAACTCGCGCAGGAAGTAGAATTTGCTGCACCCGAGTAACTCGGCCAGATCGTCAATGGCAATGTGCTGATCAATATTGTGCTCAATATAGTGGTCGACTTTGTTGAGTTGATTGTCATCGAACTTAGAGTGGCTATTCTGACTGTCTAATAAATCATGGTAGTTGGAATAGTTGATGACGTAATGGTTGGCGATCAGGGATAGCAGGTGATCGAGATAGACCTTACCATTGCGGCCGAGGTTTTTCGCTTCGAGCAAGAACAGCTCGATGATGGCCTTGATTGTTTCATCGACGACGTTGTAGTTGGTGAGAAACTGCAGTTCCATGCTCTCAATGTTGAGTGGGCAGTGAGATAACAGGATTTGCTTTTCAATCGCCAAGATCACAAAGTAACAGGGCTCTGAGATATGATGAGTAAATGGCGTTTCAGGTGGATTAATCCAGATATTGCCGGGATTGGTTTTCAGGTCGGTCGCGCCGTCTTGAGTTTCAATCTGCCATTTCAACTCGTGCTCAAGCGCGAGTGCGAAGTAGAAGTATGGCGTATAAACATTGTTCGGATAAAAGTGCGGTGATTGGCCTTTTTCTAACACCACTCCGTCCCAGTTTAGCTGGTGAGCGGAAAAGTCGATCTCCAAGACCTCTCCACAATTTGAGGGTTGACGGCTGTCGTATTGATAAAATTTCAGTTCTGAGCGCATCCTATCGTCCTCAACATTCATTTGGTATCAATTCACCAAGCAGTGATTGCAATATAGTGCAAAACCTCAAGCACGAATGTGCAATTTCTTTTCCCCCTTGTTGGCTAATCTAACCTTAGTTTTAGTAAATCCATAGCCAAGCTCGGAGGGGTTATGTATCAGCCTAGCAAAACACTCGCCTTAGCCTGTTTGGTATTGACTGCCAATACACAAGCGAGCCAAAGCCTGAATAACGAGGAGATCAATATTATGCAACATATCCAGCTTAATACCCAAGTGGGCCAACTCGCTGCTAATCTGTATTTACCACAAGGGGTCGATAACCCGCCGGTGGTGATTGTGACGGGCGCATGGACGACGGTGAAAGAGCAGATGCCAGCGACTTATGCTCAAGCGCTCAGCGAAAAGGGTTATGCGGCGGTGACGTTTGATTTTCGCGGGTGGGGCAGCTCTGACGATGAAATCAAATATCTCGAAGATCCCGCGCGCAAAACCGCCGATATCAAAGCCGTTATTGAAGCCGTCAGTTCTTTACCGCAAGTGGATGGTCGCCGTATCGCTGGGCTTGGTATTTGCGCGTCAGCGGGCTATATGCTCGATGCAGTCAGTGGTAACGATAGTATCCGCTCGGTAGCTGTGGTGGCCCCTTGGTTACACGATAAGGCGATGGCAAGCGAGATCTATGGTGGAAAAGAGGCCGCCGCAGGTCTCTTGGCTGCTGCCCAGCAAGCAGAGCAAGCTCCCCAGCCGAGCTACATTGAAGCGGCGAGCCTAACCAACGAGCAGGCTCTGATGTACCAAGCCCCATACTACACTGAGCCTGATCGCGGTTTGATCCCACAATATGATAATCAATTTAACATCGCCTCTTGGACAGGGTGGTTGAATTATGACGCTTTGTCTGGTGCACCCAGTCAAGATAAGCCTGTACTGATGGTGGCTTCACCTGCGATGGCGCTGCCAGCAGGCGCTGAGCGCTACCTACAAAGCTCAGGTGACAATGTCACTTCAGTTTGGTTTGACGACATTACCCAGTTTGATTTTTATGATCATCCTGATGCGGTCGGGCGAGCTGTCGATGCCGTGAGCGCTCATTTTGCGACATCCTTGTAGGAGCCTTTCTTATAGGTGCTTCTCATATAGGAGTAAGCAATGAAACGGCTACTAGCAATTTTACTGACATTCGGAGTGATGACGATGCCAATCTCTGCCCAAACCATAAGTCGTGATACAGCCGAGGTATCCAGTGTTATACACAGTTTTTCGAGCCTAGCCGACCAAGGTGCATTCGAATACCTAGGGCGCTTGTTCACCCCTACAGTCGTGCTCGATTATACCTCCCTATTTGCGGGTGAAGTGACACAGGTAAGCCGCGAAGCCTTGATGGTGCAGTGGGCCGGTTTTTTACCTGGGTTCGATACCACCTATCATCAATTGGGGGATATGAAGGTCAAACTGGACACCCACAATGCCAAAGTGTTGGTGGATGTCACCGCTACCCACTGGTTGGACGAACAATTCTGGCAGATCAAGGGGACGTATGATTTTGGACTAGTGAACACTGCGCAAGGATGGCAAATCACCTCAATTGTGTTGAGCGTTTCAGAGGAGTCAGGAACGCGCACTATCCTTGAGCTGGCGCCTAATCGTGCAAGGCAGAACCATAGCCAGCGTCAATCCCTCTTGTTGCCTGTCACGACTGATGACTGACAGACCCTAGGTATATGCCGCGCTATTCGCCTTTGGTGAGTTGGGCGGCAAACCGCTCGCGATGTTGGCGAACAAAATCAATAAAGCACTTCGACTTTAACGGCATATCAGAGCGTTGTGGGTAGAGCAGATGCAGCGGAGTCGCGGGTTTGCTCCAATCAGACAATAGCGGCACCAGTCGACCATCTTGCAATGAGGGCTTGACCAAGTTGATGGGCAGATAAGCAACCCCAACATTTTGCTGCGCATAGACCAAAGATACCGACAAATCGTCAGAGATCAATTTGTGCTCTCCTTGATACAGAAATTCTTCCCCTTCACGCGAAAACTGCCATGGAAGAATATAGCCATCAATTTGGTTACGAATCGTATTGTGCTGCGCGAGTTGACCAGGATGCTTCAAGGGCTTATTGTTTGCCACCCATTGTGGGCCGGCAACCAACTCAAAGTCGACTTCAGCTAGCAGCAGAGCACGCAGTGACGAGTCAGGCAACACTCCGACGCGAAAAGCAAAATCAACCTTGGTCTTGGTCAGCTCTTGAATTCGATTGGTGGTATCAAGCTCTACACTGATGGTTGGGTATTGATGGTGAAACTCACTGATCAGAGGGGCAATGACACTCTGGCTTAACGCGCGCGGCGCTGAAATATGCAAATGCCCAGTAGGCACGCTCGATGCTTGTTCTGCTTCATGTTCCACTTCACGCAGGATTTCATTGATCAGCATGGCTTTTGGTAGAACGCGCTCTCCCAATTCAGTTAGTGCAAGAGCCCGCGTCGTGCGATTGAGCAAGCGACCACCAAGTGCCTGCTCAAGCTGCTGAATGTGCCTACTGACGGTGGTGGTAGGGAGGTTGAGTTGGCGTGCTGCTTCGGAAAAGCTCTTAAGCTCAACCACCTTAGCAAATAATGATAGACCTTCGACTTGGCGCATAATGATTCACGATTATCCTGTATATGGGATAGTAAAGCCCAATAATGCTATCTAATCAATCTATTTGGGATGACCTATAGTGACAACACCACAAACAAGTCAGCAAAATCGGAAGGTAAATCATGACAATTTTAGTGCTTGGCGCAACAGGTAACACTGGCTCTGAAGTCGTTAAACAGCTCGGTGCACTGGGTGCAGATTTTAAAGTAATGATCCGTAATCAGGCAGGCGCAAAGGCGCTTGGACTATCGCAACAGCAAGTGCGGTTTGGTAATTATGATGACGTAAACTCGCTGATTGCTGCCATGGAAGGGGTTGAATCGATTTACTTATCGATGGCTATCCACCAGGACAATGCACTGTGGGTGGAAAATGTACTCAGTGCGATGAAAGCCAGTGGTGCGCAGCACCTGGTAAAGCTGTCTGGTATGGGGGCCACCACAGATGCAGGCTCACATATCATCCGCACCCATGCGCTGACCGATGAGATGGTCAAAGCCTCGGGCGTCGATTACACGCTAGTTCAACCCAACTCATTTTATCAAAACCTGTTTGGTAGCCTTGAGAGTATTAAAGCTACCGGTCAGTTCTATCTACCAATGGGCAATGCAAAGCAGAGTGTGGTGGATATTCGTGATGTCGCAGGCGTGGTGGTTGCTTCCCTCACTCAGCCACAGCACCGCAATAAAACCTATCAATTGTCTGGCCCCGAGCCATTGACCTTTGCGGAGCAGGCAAACATCCTTTCGTTGGCGGCGGGCAAGCCGATCGAATATATCGCCGTAAGCAGACAGGCTGCGATTGATGGTATGAAAGCCGCGGGATTGAATGACTGGTTAGCCGAGCAGTTGGGTGAAATTTTAGATTGGTTCGCACAAGGGCATTATGCTTATGTCACCAATGACGTTGAGGTTGTGCTGGGTCGTCCTGCTCGTCGGTTTGAGGCGTTTGCTGACGAGTTTGCTCGACTTATCTAGTTGACGGAACAGAAGAATCCAGCACCCAAAAGAGTCACATAGCCGATGGGGTACTTCCTGTCGGCTGGTGTTCACCTAGTGCTCAAAATGAGTTATTGCAAAATAATCGATGCTTCAAGTAGGTGGTGGGCGTGGTCAAGCAGTTGCGGTGCTTGGTTGGCTATTTGTGCGTACCTGTCGTCAATCGAGTCAACTTTGACCATTGCGTTAAATGTTGTTACTAAGACCTCTGGTCGATCGTTGACCACATCCTTGAGTTTACTCAGTTCTATATTGTTAACCCGCTCAACCTTGGTGATTGCTGAGTTAATCATCTCTACTGTAATCATGCCACGCTCTTCCTTGCTGCAAACTTTGCTTTAAATTTTTGTTATTTTTATTGATTCTACATTGAAACCTGCTAACAGAAACATGATCGTAGTCATGTTTAACTCTAAGCAGCAAGAGGATGTACAGGTAAAGTAATAGAAGGGTAAAACCGTTAGAATTAGCGGGCAGGGTAATCGACGCAGCGTTATTTAGAGTAATACTGACTCGTCATGGTATCGGTATCAATATGCTCTAGGAAAGGCTCTGCTGCTGCCGCTTCCATAAAGCTCTGTGCTGAGGCCTCGGCATCCTCTAGCGATTCCCAATAGACGATTGTCAGCCATTGACCATCCTCCGCGATAGCCGTTTCTCGCGCCAAAAAACCAGGCTGCTTAGCGACGTGATCGGTCTCTACCGCTTTGTCCAACGGGCGAAACTCATCAAAATTGACATCCTCCTGTAGATAGAAAGTGATCACTTCAATCACGTTTGCCGCTACGTTGGCACTCAAGGTACAAAGGGAGAGCATCAAGAGGGGCAGAAGTAGCTTGGTTGTGATTCGCATAAGCGCTTCCCTGGCTTCAAAAGAAATGTCTCAAATATAGCCGAATTAGTAGCGCGCGCGTGCTTAGAAAGCAAGTAGTGTAGGTATCGCAGGTTTAAATTCAGTTGTGTCTCATCCTCAAGGCGCAACGCGACATTATCACTGCTCAAGGTTGCTAAAATCGTGTGAAATTTCCTCAATCGAGTGCAATCCACTGCGTTTTTTACCAACTTCTAACAACAATTTAAGTTGTTGCGCTAAGGTATAGCCACGGATTGTGCGACATACCTTACAGGCCACATTGACGCCAAGTGTCCCAATCATATACAAATTTATAAGCTTTACGCATTTATAAGCAATACGCAGTGAGGATTGAATGAAAAAAACAATGACCCTAGGGATAGCCGCGCTCATGTTGGTTGGTTGTCAGGCGACACAACGTCAAAATGCCACCACAGGTGAAATGGAAACCAACTCAACGACCAAAGGCGCGATCATTGGTGCAACCTCCGGCGCTGTGATTGGTATGATCACTGGCGATAGCTCAAAAGAGCGTCGTAAGCGTGCCCTGATTGGTGCTGCTGCAGGGGGTGTTGTGGGTGCCGGTGTTGGCAACTACTTTGACAAACAAGAGGCGGCCCTGCGCCAAGAGCTAGTTAACTCAGGTGTTCAAGTCAAACGTGTTGGCGAGGACCAACTAATGCTAGTGATGGAAAATGGCATTGGCTTTGAAACCAACTCCTACGCGCTTGATCCTACGATCTACAACAGTCTAAATGGCGTTGCACGTATCCTAGTCGAGTATCCAGATACCGTTTTGCTGATTGAAGGCCATACCGACAGCACAGGTAGTGCAAGTTACAACCAACAGCTGTCTCAGCAGCGTGCAGACTCAGTCCGCGCTTATCTCAGTGCACAAAAAGTGGCTTCAACGCGACTAAATACACAAGGGATGGGCGAGACAAGCCCTGTCTGCGACAACAACACCGAGCAAGGTCGTCGCTGTAACCGCCGAGTGGAAATCAATATTTTCCCAGCCAATTAATTGACGTAGGCAGTGAGGCCTGATTGGCCTCACTGCCCCTCAGAATATCGGCTTTTCGCACACCTATTCTCTGCTTTAATTCTCTTTCCTATCTACCGTCTAGCTTGATTTGATAGCGCTTACAGCAGCGTTAAGGGCAATTTTTTATCCGACGCTCATACTGACACTTGCCCAGTACTCTAATTAGAAGGGATCAGGTCACAAGTGTGCATACTTCAATGCCTTTCAAAGACATGGCGACGACAAGCAGGGATTCTTTTCCTACCCTTTAGAGAGCATTTGTACCCTAAGGGAGGACGCGATGAGCAAGCCAGTGATAGCCGACAATAAACCGATTAAAGTCGAGTTGACCAAGGATCAGGAGTATTACTTTTGTACCTGTGGCCGTTCTAAAAACCAGCCTTTTTGTGATGGCTCCCATGCAGGGAGCGACTTTAAGCCACAGCGCTGCGTGGCTGAAGAAAGCGGGGATGAGTATCTATGTCGCTGTAAGCACACCTTGAATTCCCCTTTCTGCGATGGCTCACATAAGCAGTTTTCTGACCAACAGGTGGGAAGCGAAGGCCCCGGCGTACAAATTCAAGCTGCGGCTGACCAAGCACCAGCAGCGACGGCCACCGTTGAGGAGCCAACGGTTGAATTTATCCATCAACTGGCCAGAGAGGGGCTGTCTAAACTTGGACATCATGGCCCCATGACCTCAATGGGGGTGCCGCGACACCTACTGCCACACTGGGATGATCTGCAGATCATGGTGGCGCAAATGGCTAAGCAGCCACTGCAAGAAGAGGTCCCGGTTGCGACTGAGCTGATCATCGGCCCTAAGGCCAAGAAGCCACTCAAGCTTGATATACCACTGCTGGTGTCAGACATGAGCTTTGGTTCACTGTCTGAGGAAGCCAAGACCGCGCTTGCCAAAGGCGCTGAACTCGCAGGCACCGGGATCTGTTCGGGTGAAGGCGGGATGTTGCCTGAAGAGCAAGCGGCTAACTCGCGTTATTTCTATGAGCTTGCTAGTGCGGGTTTTGGTTATCACGAGAGTAAGCTCAAGCAAGTGCAAGCCTTCCATTTCAAAGGCGGGCAGGGGGCGAAAACCGGGACGGGTGGTCATTTACCAGGTAATAAAAACATTGGCAAAATCGCCGAGGTGAGAGGCATTGCCGAGGGGACAGCCGCCATTTCACCACCTACGTTCAAAGACTTACACAGCGCAAAAGATTTTCGTGCCTTTGCCGATCGCGTTCGTGAAGTGACTGGCGGGATCCCAATTGGCTTTAAACTTAGTGCCAACCACATTGAAGAGGACATTCAATTCGCCCTAGATGCCAGCGCCGATTACATCATATTAGATGGACGTGGGGGCGGCACGGGGGCAGCGCCTGTGATGTTTCGTGATCACATTAGCGTACCAACCATACCAGCACTGGCTCGGGCGCGTGCTTATCTCGATAAGCAAGGCGTCAGCGGCGAGGTGACGCTAATCATAACCGGAGGCCTGCGTGTGCCAACAGATTTTATCAAGGCTATGGCACTCGGCGCAGATGGCGTCGCTATTTCTAACAGCGCGATGCAATCGATAGGCTGTGTGGCGGCGCGCATGTGTAATACCAATAACTGCCCGGCAGGCATCGCAACGCAAAAGGCTGATTTACGTCAAAGGCTAAACGTCGAGAAATCTTCACAGCAGCTGGCCAACTTCTTTAATGCCTCGGTCGAGCTAATGCAAGTGATGGCCCGAGCATGCGGTCATACTCACCTTAGTCAGTTTAATCACCACGACCTCGCCACTTGGCATCGTGATATGGCTTACCTGTCCGGAGTGCGCTACGCTGGCGTTAAGTCACTGGATTAAATAACACATTGCCTAAACTAGTTAGCTAGGTAGCTAGGTAGCTAGGTAGCTAGGTAACTAGGCAGTAATCACAAAGCTAAATTGAGCGTCGAGATGACCTTCGGGTCTCTCGACCGGCGCGATTTGTAACAGCGCTCGCTCAGAGCCTCCCCACCATTCATTGCCCGTATTGCCTTTGAGATACAGCTGGGTAGTCAGAAGCTCGGTGTTGTCTTGCCAGAGCTTGACGTGGATGTGGGGTGGGCGACGATTATACGGAACGGGATAGATAGTGGTGAAGTGAAATCGCCCATTGGAATCGGTTAGTACTGCGCCAAAACCGCGAAAGGCGGGATCAAAGCGCGCCACATTGGCCTGGCGTGGGTGTTGATAGAACCCTTGGGCATCGCATTGCCAGATCTCGATGCGAATGCCTGACATGGGTTGACCTTGGTTATCAACCACGTCACCGTTAAGTTCAAGTACTTGTCCAAGAATGTGCTGCTTATCAACAATGAGGTTGGATTGAAGAGGGATATCAACCACAGGGTAGAAAGGCCCCTCAGCCTGACTAGGGGTTACCGAGCGTGCCGCGCGAAGGCTAAAGGGCCACATCAAGGCAATTGAGGGGATGAGGATAAAATGTCTGCGTTGCATATTTGCTCTCCTTAGCCAGTGTTGCTCATGCCAGTCTCAGTGTAATCAGCACTTAACTCGTCCGGTGATCAGCTCACGCACCTAGCGTAAGTGTGAATACATCTCATCAAGCGAAACCGATAATCCATTGTCTTTGACAATCCGCACGTGCTCTTTGGTGATCTGGCGAATATCACTCACACCACATGAGTGGGCGATCACCCCTAAGCCGTAATGGATGTATTTATTATAGTTGGCAACGCGCTGCTTTTTGTCCTCGACGTTAAGCCCCTCTTGCAGGCGAGGGTTGTGGGTGGTGATCCCCGTCGGGCAGGTGTCTTTGTTGCATTGCAAGGCCTGAATGCAGCCAAGGGCGAACATATGCCCGCGCGCCGAGGTAATAAAGTCAGCGCCCAGCGCCAATGCCCAAGCGACCTTAGAAGGTGTGATCAGCTTGCCCGACGCAATCAGTTTAATTCGCTCACTAAGGCCAAACTTTTCGCGCAGTGAGGCGACCAAAGGCAAGCTCTCCTTGAGCGGCAGTCCCATGTAGTCCATCAAAGGTTGTGGCGCCGCACCGGTACCACCATCACAGCTGTCAATGGTGATAAAATCTGGTGCACTATCACTGCCGCGGAGATTGATCTCAGCAAACAGCTCGGAAATCCAACTCGATGAGCCAACCACACACTTAAATCCAACTGGCTTGCCCGTTACCTCTCTAACCCGCGCAATCATATCCAGCAGATCACCCACTGAGCGTATTTCCCGGTGCCCATTGGGGCTAATCGAGTCGCTACCTTCTGGGATACCGCGGATTTTAGCAATCTCGGCGGTGACCTTACGCCCAGGCAACATGCCGCCTTTGCCCGGTTTAGCGCCTTGGCTCATCTTAATTTCAAACATTTTTACCTGCTCGTGCGCGGCGACCTCGCGCAACTTGTCATCGTCAAGATTACCATCGCTATCACGCACTCCATATTTCGCGGTGCCGATCTGAAACACAATGTCTGCGCCTCCCTCCAGGTGATAAGGGCTTAAGCCACCCTCACCAGTGTTCATCCAGCATCCAGCGATTTTTGCGCCGTGGGAGAGGGCTAATACCGCGGGCCTTGAAATCGCGCCGTAACTCATGCCGGAAATGTTAAACAGCGATTTGGTCGCATAAGGTATGCGGCAGCCTTGACCAATGACTTGCTCATCGGGGTCAACGGCATCTTCCTCCAGAGTGGGAAACGGGCAATTAAGAAACATCACGGTGCCGCTTTGCTCGAGATTGCGGGTGGAGCCAAACGCGATGGTCCGGTCAACATCCTTGGCAGCTTTATAAACCCAGCTGCGCTCGGCGCGATTAAAGGGCATCTCTTCGCGATCCATGGCAAAAAAATATTGACGAAAAAACTCACCTTGTTTTTCGAAGAAATAACGAAAGCGACCAATCACCGGATAATTACGTCTGATTGTGTGCTTAGTTTGACGCTTGTCGATAAAGTACATGACCACAAGTGCGAGAAGACCAATGCCAATCACAAACAGCAACAGGCTAGACAAAAACTCAAGACTGCTTAGTAGTGCACCACCCATAGTAACCCCTCCTATACCGCATCTATCAGTTGTTCTGTGTAATCGTTCATTTACCTAACCCGAAAGACCCTAAAATAGTTTGAAATCTTTCAGCGGCAATTGGTCAGTGAGCGAACTGCGGCTACGCTTTTAGTAAGCAAAGTCTCTTGGTGACTTTGTTAAATTAGAAGCTTAGTGGATTTTCGACAGGGGGCAGTGATGAAGAGGTTCAAGGCGCAAAATACCTACTTGGGGGTAATTAGGAGATTGGCTCTCTTTTGTCTCATATTGTTTGCTAGTGGTTGTGCTTCTAATAGCCAGAAGCCATCGAATAATCCTGAGCCCGACACCCGTCCACCTTCCGCAGAGGTGATGATCGCTTATGCTCGTTCTCTGATAGGCACTGAGTACCAGTGGGGAGGCAGCAGCCCACTGGGGTTTGATTGTTCGGGCTATATTCAATACGTCTACCGTCATTTCGGCGTTGAGGTACCAAGGACCACCGCCCAGTATGAGTCGCTGTATAAGAATAAAGTGAGTTTGTCACAGGCCCGTGTTGGCGACCTGATCATCTTTACCGGAACCGATTCTCGAGTGCGCAGACCTGGACACGCGGGCATCATCAGCGAGGTATCTGAGGGAGAGCTGCACTTCGTACACAGCTCGTCATCGAAAAAACACTTTGGCGTGACTGAGACCGATTACTATCACAGCGGTTACCCAAAACGCTTCTTAGCCGTGGTTCGTGTTACTTCACTCTAGATAACGCCCATCACCTCTTTGCGCTCAACGGCTAGTTTGAACTGTCACCATCTTGAGTGATGGACAACTTGGCGCGAATAAACTCGCTGTGGTCAACGTATAACAGCTCAGCGGTTTTACGGATCACCGCATCTTCCAGTGGATCAATCTCACCATCGGCATTAGCAACTTGCCACATTGCTTTAATCAACTCAAATCGGGTAGCCTGACTGAGCTCGCGCAGCTGGTTGGTAAACTCGTACAGTGATGCTGAATCTTTCACCGCACTCTCAGCTTGCAGCAAGAGTTCATCTACCTCAGTGGGGGCAAGCTCGAGTAGCGTACCAAGCAAATGCTGCTTGGCGGCCTTTTCCTGTGGGTCAATTTGGTTGTCAGCACCAGCGACCTCAGTGAGCAAGCACGCGATAGCCAGATTGGGGTTGCTCAAAGGCGTCTGTGAGAGGTCTTGCCCGTCGAGCAGATGTTTAAACAGGGAAGTAATAGCGTTAAACATGACACACCTTAATCAATGATCTTTATCACAGTATAGATACGTGCAGATGGGTAAAAGTTCCCAATTTAAGCCCGCCTGATTATCTTAGATTTATTGGACTAGTTATTGGAACTTAAGTGGGTTTACTACCGAATGTGACAATGATCAATAAACGAGTTGTAATTTATCAGTATGGTGTTCTTTAAGTTCAGAATAAAATAATAACGTTGGACTTGGCTAGGTAGCCCCTCAATGATTTGAGGGGCTTATCTTTTGGGGCTAGAAGTGATTAACCTAGCGTCGGCCTTTTGAAAATATCTCTGCCTTTCTTTTCGCCAGCTCACGCATCAGTATTTGGCTGTTGATAAACATTTTTTGTCGTTCCATCGAGAGCTGCAACTGAGAGGTCAGATCATTGACCTTTTCTTCATAGCGCAGGTATTGACTGGACGCCTCGTCGAGAGGTGCCATTTGTTGATACAAGGCGACGATGTCATTAAACAACATCGCCTCAAAGCTTGAGCGCTTGGGGCTTTCGGTTTCCTTCTTTGGCTGGATTTTACCCTCGGCTTTGTCCTTCTCCCAAGAGCGGATCTTGTTTTCGGCCAAGATATCAAATGCGTTCATATAGTTTGCTCGTTGTGACTGATGGGCATATTGCGTGCCAGTATAATCGCCCTTATGTTGGGGTGACTAGTGTAAGAGTGCATGGAGAAATATTTCTATTTGGGTTGTTACGCTTTGTCATATCTTACAGCAAGTCAGTAACCTATTTTAAGCAACGGCCATGGCGCTTCCTAACCATATGATGACAAAACGCTAATCTTGTGATGATGAAGGGTTTGGGGCAGTTGCTAGAATGCGCGCATCGAAAAGATTCAATCGAGGCTATTATGAAAATCAAGACTATCGTTCTGGCAATGACTGCCGTGACTGTACTAAGCGCATGTAAACAAGAAGAGCAAATTGTTGAAGTCGTAGAACCAAAAGAAGCCAACATCACTTTGGTTGAAGCAGTTACTGAGCAAGTAAGTACACCTCATGAGGTTTGCCAAGATGTGGTTGTCACAGAGCAGGTAGCGCCTAAGGATGAGAACAAACTGCTTGGTACGGTGGGCGGTGCAGCAGCAGGTGCAGCACTGGGCAACCAAGTCGGTGGTGGTAAAGGTAAAGTGATGGCGACTGCCGCAGGCACGGTGGCCGGCGCTGTTGCTGGGCGTAAGATCCAAGAGAATGCGCAGCAAAATAACACTACCTCGCATGTCGAGACAGAGTGTACGACGGAATATACCACATCGAGCCAAGTGGTTGGTTATGATGTTACCTATGAAGTGATGGGTACGCCTCTAACCGTGCGTCTAAATAACAAGCCAGAGGGTAACTCTTTCCCTATCGAAGATGGTAACGTGATTCTACCTGAATAATCGAATTACTGGTTTATCGACGACCGCCGTGCCTTAAGGCGCGGCGGTCGTCGTTTTGATGGGTGTAAGCCTTAATTAATCAGGCCAAAAGCGCGAGGAAGCGCTAGGCTGATCTCAGGGACGAAGGTGATCAGTACAAGGGTGACAATCAAGATGGCACAGAAGGGTAGGACAGAGCGGATCACGCTCTCAATCCGGGCCCCACTGACGCTACAGCCGACAAAAAGCGCGGTCCCAACGGGTGGGGTGGCGATGCCAATACACAAGTTGAAGATGATCATCATGGCGAAATGAACCGGGTGCATGCCCAGTTGAGTTGCGATGGGCATAAAGATAGGGGTAAAGATCAATACTGCGGGCGTGAGATCCATAAACATCCCAACAATCAGCAATATCAGGTTCATCAGAATGAAAATAATGATCGGGTTATCTGAAATGGAGAGCATCCATTCACTGATCATGTTTGGCAAGCCTGTAAATGCCATTGCCCAAGACATGATGGTTGATGCCCCAATCAAAAACAGCATGATTCCGGTGATTTCTGCAGTTTCAACGCAGATCGTTCGCAGCTCTTTGATACCCAAGGTGCGATAACACAGGGACAAAAAGAACGCGTAGAGTACCGCAATACATGCCCCTTCAGTTGCCGTGAAAATCCCGCCGATGATGCCACCGATTACCACGATGACAAGCCCGAGGCTTGGTAGTGCGCGCCACGTTGTATTCAAAACCTGGCGAGCGTTGTAGGGCTCAGAGACGGTTTTATAGCCTTTTCGCTTGGCAATCAGGTAGGCCACAATCATACAGCTCAGTCCCATCAGAATACCTGGAACATAGCCAGCAATGAACAGAGCCGCAATAGACGTGCCGCCACTGACAACTGAAAAGACAATCAGGGAGTTGCTCGGCGGGATCAGCAGTCCAGCAGGGCAGGAAGCCACGTTGACCGAGGTCGAGAATGACTTGTCATAACCCTCTTTCTCCAGTTCGGGCTCAAGAGTCTTACCCACTGCTGCAGCGGCGGCAACGGCGGAGCCAGACACTGAGCCGAACAACATATTCGCCAGCACATTCACATGGGCCAAAGAGCCGGGGAGGCGACCAACCAGCAGTTTGGCAAACTCAACCAGACGATTAGCAATCCCGCCTCGGTTCATAATATTACCAGCTAGGATAAAGAACGGGATGGCCAACAAGCTAAAGCTGTCGATGCCGGTGACAATTTTTTGCCCGGCGGTCATGAAAGCCACATCATTGGGTAGGATGGTACACATAATGATCAGCGATGACATCGCAATCGCGATGGCAATTGGGATACTCAAGCTGATCATGAGCATAAATAGGCACAGTAGCCAGAAACCAATCGAGATATCCATAGTTCTATCCTTGTTCTACAGAGTGTTCACTGCTCGTGGCAGAAGGCTTGCTCACGAACATTTCTAGCGTATTGAGTGTCAGATAAATCAACATAATGGTTCCCGATAAGGGCAGGATGAAATACACATACGCCATGGGAATTTGCAGAGCAGGCGAGGTCTGCAACATGGTGCGACTAATGAGTTGCATCCCGCCCTTAATCATCGCCAAATAGATAAAGCTAAATGAGACGAGGTGGATCAATAGGTGGCAATAGTTGCGGATTTTCTTATGCACTGAGCCGATAAAGAGCGTAATGGCCAGGTGACCATTTTTTCCGAACAGGTAGCTTGCACCAAAAAGTCCAAACCAAATCATGGTGTAACGCGCCAACTCATCGGTAAACGAACTGGGGTCATTAAGGACATAGCGACTGAAGACTTGCCACGTGACAGTGACGACCAACACAATGATGGCAATGCCGCACAGCGACAGAATTGTGCGGTCGAGTAACACTCTGACACGCTGAAATAGCGATTGCATTGAGACTCCTTAATACAATAACACAATAAAAAGGGCCCCTGGGTAGTAAGGGGCCAAATGAACACAAGGTGAAATTACATGCCTTTGATTTCTTCGATGTAGTAGCTTAATTGGGGATCTTGCTTAGCATCATCGAGCATTGGGCGAACTTTCTCGCGGAACAGCGCCTTATCTACCTCGACAAAAGTGACGTCGAGCGATTTAGCTAACTGCATATTCTTATTATCGATCTCTGCCCATATTTTGATCTCTTCTTCCATAGATTCCGCCGCTGCTTGTTTGACGATATCTTGTTGTTCTGGGGTCAGCCCTTTCCAAGTTACCTCAGAGATCATGATTAAATCAGGTGTCATCATATGCTCATTCATGGAGTAATACTTGGCGACCTCAGAGTGCTTCATCTCGACCAAGCTCGAGATATTGTTCTCTGCCGCATCAATCACCCCTTGTTGCAGCGCGGTATAAACCTCAGTGAAGGGCACTGGCGTGGCTCTTGCGCCAAGCAAACGCACCATCTCCATCATGGTTGGCGATTCAGGGACACGAATTTTTAACCCCGCTAAGTCTTCAGGTGTTTTGATCGGTTTTGAGCTGTAGAAGCTACGTGAGCCTGAATCGTAGAGGGTCAAGCCGATAAAGCCTTTGCCTTCGCTTGAGTAAAGGAGTTTTTCTGCTGCTTCACTGCGCATAAAGGTGTGCATGTGGTCGGCGTCGCGAAACAAAAAGGGGATTGAAATCGCCTTGTAGGTTGGCTCAAAAGACTCGGCCAGTGAGCCATTGATCTTCGCCATATCGATAGCGCCAGTGACAACCTGCTCAGCTTGGTCACGTTCAGAGCCAAGCATGCCATTGGGGAAAATCCTTACGCTCATCTCGCCGTTGGATTTCTCTTTGACCTTTTCGGCAAATATCTCCATGCCAGCGTGAGCGGCGCTTTCAAGGTTCATGGCATGGCCTAGCGTAAGGGTTTTTGCTTGGGCGCCAAATGCCATCATTATCGACGCAGCAGCTAAGGTCAGTAGTCTAGATTTCATAATAGTGTCCTTTATTATTCGTTGTGTTATCCAGTTGAGCACATTGGGGAATCACAAAACCCGAGCGGTTAATTCATCATTATGTTTGCGTGTGAAATTTGCGCTAACTAGGGTGATGCATGCACTTGTGGTTCAACTTGAGTATTAAATGTCCTAATTTGTAATACAATGTGACAATAACGCATATGTGTTCAAGCACACATAAAGTGGCGACATAATGAGCAGATATGTGAGGTGTTTCTCTCGAACCGGACAATTTGTGATGTTAATTCATGGTGAATTAATGATTAGGTAGATGTTTTTACTAGTGAGTGGGCTAATGCGTGCGGCGTAAGGATAGAACGAGCGTATATCGGGTCTTGATGGCAAGAGGCGTGCAAGTGAAGGGAAAGCGCAACTACGGTCTCAACCCCCATAGAAATAGCCATGGAGCACAGCAGTGACAAGGAGATTGCGCTTAGGATGAGCTAATCTATATATCAGTTACTTTCCGGTGATTTTTATCGTGACCACTCGAGCCTTAGGCTCGTGAGGTTGCTCCTCGGCAAGCATTTGCAATTGATAAGTTGATTGCATGTGCTCTTTGGCAATCCCGTGCTGATCTAAATAATTAACCACTTGATCGGCGCGTTTTTGCGCAAGTGCTTGGTTATGTTCAACGTAACGAGAGTATGAGTCTGCACCGCCGATAATCTCAATTTGATACTGGTCCATTTTACCTATCTTCTCGACGATATTGTCGAATTGGCTCAGCATCTGAGGGTTAAATGCTACAGAGTCGTAGTCGAACTCTCCGCTGGTGAAATCAATTTTGAAAATGGTCGGCGCTGGCTTAGGTGCTGTCACTGGTACCTTTTTCTCAGCAGTGAAGACTTGAGCCTCAACCTGAGCAGGCTCTATCGAGTGTCGACTGGTTTTTGATTGAGGGAAGTTAATTACCAGCGACAGTAGCCACTGGTCGAGGTTTTTACTGACTTTTTTTTGGTAGGTCGGACTTTGATAGTCGAAATCTAAGATTTGCTCATAATTAAGCTGAAACTGAACGTGCTCATTGACGTAATAATCTGCGCCCACAGTTAGTAATGGACTGACTGAGTTGGTATCTCCTCCGGAGTTCAGCAGCGCAGAATCCATTGATGAGCGATAAAAATAGGCACCTGCGCCAGCGTTCAATCCAATATCACGCCAGCGAACAATAGGCACTCGACCGACCAAGTCGACACCATCGGCTTTAAAATCATCGCCATCTCGGTAGCCGCGATAGCCGAGTTCAGCGGAGACGCCGCCAAAGTGCTTACCTGCACCAAAACGCAATGCAGTGATGGAGTTGTCATCAAAGTAGCGATCGCGGGAGATCTCGGCTTGTCCGCCGCCCCCAAACAGATAGAAGCCGGACAAATCGAAGTCGGAACTCAATTCATCTGCACTGGCAAGCGAAGCGCAGACGGCGCCGGGCACAATTAAAGACAAACGGGCAAACTGACGAAAATGGTTATGTATTTTCATTTATCTTTCCTTTATAAGTAAGAAATTGAATAGACCAACAGCCCCTCAAAGGGACCGGGTTGGACGGGGGTAGAATCGGTGGAGTAGAGCGTGGCTTGATAGCGTTGCACATCTCTTGGGCCAACGACTTCGAAGCCCTGGCCAATCGGCTCGTTGAGCGTGACTGGATTGCTTTGATCATCGCTTAACTTGATGCCAATGCCCTCGATTCGCTCTCCAGCGCGATTGTAAAGGGGTACATATTCGTTGTTAGTGTGGTCACGAATGTTCTGAAAAACGCCGCGAACTTTGACACTAGGACAGTCACCACTGGCGTACTCGGTATTGGTAAGATTGATTTGCAAAGGCTGCGTGATACCGCGTGAAACCCTGTCGGTGGTGACTCTGCCATAGTTGACTTGATTACCATCCAGTCCAAGCTCAACCGTACAGCGAGTCGGTTTGAGTGCATCCATGTTCTGGATTACGGTGTAAAAGTTGGCGTAGGCGACGTTGTAGCCCATCTCGCCATCGAGCTGAAAAATACCAACCGGTTGGCTATAACCGGTGAAGGTTCCAGGGCCTTTGACGATGATGGGGTAATACTCCAATTTCACCGTCGTACTTGTCGCACTCTCACATTTTTTATTGGACTCATTGTTATAACAACCACGCAGATGAATACCGTCTAAGCGAACCGTATTCGAGCCATAATAAGCGGTGTTGTTATAGACAAACCCAACCTTAATCCCCGGTATTGAGGGAATTGCCTGACTTTCGCTAGTACCGGGATAGAAATAGATGTTCTCACTAAGCGTGCGTAACTCTGGATAGTTGGTGGCATCTTTATAGCAAGTTACATCGACAACGGTTGAGTGACCTCGCCAGATCACTTGTCCCTCTGGGGCGTTATCTGGCACGGAGACTGAAGAGTCAAGGAAATACTGGCTGGCGCCCCCTGGCCCCCGGCCACCAAAGACCCCGCCATGATCCTTGCTATAGCAGGCGACGGCAAGCACCTCTGAGCTGAAAACAACCAATCCCCACATAAGGATAAGTAAGCCCCATGGTCTCATCGCTTACCTCGCACTGTTAGCAAACGAGCAGGCGTCGAGTTTGCAAGCATATCGGTTGGTGACGGTCGCGCCATAGTCGTTGATAAACGCAATTTGATAACTATTGTCTTGCGGAAGTTGAACCTCGATTTGTGAATACGGCTCAATCATCGCCGACTGAAACTCTTCCACCTGCTCGCCGTTATTTTGCATAATTGACAGGACAGTCACGTGAAAAGGGGTGTCATTGACGAGCTGATGCCCTTGTTGATAACGCTGGATGGAGAGACCATTTGCCACGGTGAGATCAACCTCTTTGATGCGACTGACAATAGCAGGGCGATAAAACAGCTTGATCACAGATTCAAAGGCTAACTGAATGGTGCCGGCGGCGTTGAGGTTGTTTTTTGGTGACTCTTTACGTTTGGCAACAGGTGGGATCTCCCTGAGGTGAAAATAAAACACACTCTCTCTGTCGTCAGGCAGCGCATTGGCATTACGCAAATTTTGAATTCGAATCGCGGCGTAATCGTGCGCTTCAACTCGCGTCACGGGAGGGACAACCATGAAAGGCATCTGCTCGGGATCGCCATCTTGGTCAATGTGTGCCTGTGATGCAATCCACGATTGGGCAAGAAAGGGGGTATCGACTGGGTTGTTGACCCTTAATACCTCGAGATCACTAGATTGGTTAAAGATGATGCGGGTTCGATCCAGCGCAAGCGCCGCATGACTGTGCGGAGTAAATGAGATGGCTAGGACGATGCTGAGTAGACGATATAATTTCATTAAAAGTAACTCCTGGAACTAATGACAAAGAACATCACGAATAGGGGTGTGATCGGTTAATACACTGCTTGAGATTTCGATCTGGCAAGAGTGTGAGTCTCCCCAAATGGCATGAAGTTGGGACTCACGGTGAACGCCCGTGAGATACACCAAGTGGTGATTACCCACGATGCCAACCTCATCAAGGCTCTCTAAATCAACCACGCTGGTACCGAATGGAATTTGGTGTTCACCATTGAGCCTAGCGACAAAGTTTTCTCCAAGCCGTGCCCGGATCTTTGTGTAGCCGATGGCTCCCTCGGTGAGTACCAAGCGATTGATGGTATCGAGCACCTCAATATCAGCAGGTAAGTGCTTGTAATCTATTGAAGCGTTGGTGCTTTGGTAAGGAATGACACCATTGATTAAGGCCAGCCCAAATCGATTCGATTTTTCTCGGCTGGTACCATTGATGGTGACGTTCGGGATCAAGGTATCGACTAATAACTTAGTATCACCAAAGGTTTGGTTGCTATAACTCGGCCCATACTGGGTCAACACCGCCGAGCCTGATGCGCTGGCGGAAACATAACTCGAGCGCTGTGTTTGATGGCCGCCACTGAGAGAAAAATTCCAGTAGGGGTGTTCTTGATGATAGGCCGCGCTAACACCGACGCCTTGGCCTTCAATCGTGTCAAAACCGAGTCGGTAATTACTATACTCAACGCTGTCATGACCCATGTAGGCGATACTCTGTACATAACGGCCATCATTTTGCCGATAATCAAAATTGACCGTATCTGAGTTGCCAAGAGGGATTGATAAGCCAATCGAAAAGCCTTGGCTATCGGTGCGCCTTAAACGCAGGCCATCTTGATAGTTGTAATCGTAGAGCTTGTTGGTGGCACTATACACATTCGCATTGAGATAGAGCTGCAGCCCTTTGAGCTGCACCGGCTTGGTGAGTGAGAGATCCAATCGCTGGGAGGCGCGCTCGGAAGACCAATACGTCTCCTTATTGTATGAGAGGAAAATCCCGACATCCTTGATCCGCTGTGTCAGGGTCAGGGTTTGTAGCCCCTTGCGATTTGAATTGAGTCGATCGACAACGGGGTTATAGTCGATATGACTCTGTTTGATATGGTCGGTGAAATCACGATAGCCGCGGCTACTATAACGATAGCCTGCGACCCTTACCCCCAAGCCAAAGTGATTTAAGTGTTGATTGTAAACCACACCATAGCTCTGTCCGGTCACCTCGCCCTCGCGATCGGTCACCGACCTTGAATGGTTGATGTCCAGAGATAGTGCGCCATATTCATAGAGGTTGAACCCACTACCCAATGAGCCGATTTGATAGTTATCGGCCAGCAAGCTGGCGGTGAACAATGACACATGGTTGTTGATCCCATAGGCAGCCTCAGCCGAGGCAAAACCATATTGCTCTTGGGCGTAATCCGCGTCGGTCTGACCAAACGCGAGGTTATAGCGCCAGTGCTTGGGACGAGTAAGGTACTGCACCGAGGCATCGGTCACTGAGAAGCTCTCGATTTGACCATCGGCTGTTTTCACTTCAACATCGATGCGCCCCACTGAGGTATGGGGCAGGTCGTCAATCACATAGGGACCCGCGTTAACATTGATCACCTGCAGAATTCGCCCATCTTGTGACAGGGTAATGATGGCATCTGACTCGACACTCCCGGAGATGACGGGTGAATAGCCGCGTAAATAGGCCGGGAGCATCGCGTCATCGCTGTGCAACTTAAGTCCGTTCATGCGAAATGAGGGATAGATGTTGGAGCTGAGTTGCAAATTGCCAACACTGAGCCGTGAGCCAAGCGTGCGCAGTGGCATGTAGGCATAATAGGAGGTGAGGTCGACGCTGTTTTGCTCGCCAATGTATTGATAGTTACTGCGAAGACGAACGGGCCCTAAATTAGCGCCTATTAAGCCATGGGTGACAAAGTGTTGATCCCAAGTCGTATTATAATCACTTCTTGAGGCATAATAATTTAGGTAATAGTCGCTAAAAATACCGGGAATACCATCATCCCAAAGTTCAGGGTCAACAAACCCTTGTCGATAAGAGCGAGCAAGGTGTTGTTGTGGGACGAAGATATCAACCCGCCCCTTATTGAGACTTGCCTCTAATTTGACAAAGGGTATGTCAGTGATGTTATAGCAGTCATCGCCGGAAATTATCGTGTTGTGATACATCGCATAAGTGTCACGATTTATTGGTATGGCATCTAGTAAATCTTGTGTAAAGCAAACTTCGGAGTTTTTTATTTGTAATTTATCATCAGTTAGAAATGCTTGATTAAAGTAGATGTCAAAATGGTAGCTCCCATCTTCAATGAAGTTAGGATTACGGAACGCCTCAAGATCGATAGACATATTTGAGTTAATAAAATGGCTATTGAATTCTTCACAAGATACTTGGTATGAAAATAGCAAAGCTAATATGAAAAGAATCAATAGCACGTTACATCCTTAAATAAGTATTTAACTAACAGTGTGTAAGCTAAAGCTGTGAGCGTTATACCTAATACATCTCATAGTGCTGGATAGTAAATTAACAGTGTCTTTTATCGCCCTTTTGGCGTTCAACAAATATAGCGAGTTACAGGTACTCGACACGAAGTAGTGCCCAAGACTCAGCACTACCCGCTTTTACCGTTTCAGAAGTCGATTCATAAGCAGCGGAGAAGTACATGATATTTGTGCCATCCACTAGGCTTATACTGCTGGTCGCGGTCCCATTATCGATAGGGTTACCGCCGTGTAGGATACGAACACCAATCCCTTCTGCACCGCCCTCTACGCCAAATAGCTCTGGCTTATCAGGTGCAGGGTTGGAGTGAAAGGTAAATGTCGCGTTTTCATAGGTCTCGGTGTTACAGTCAGTCAGTTTGATCCCAAAAGCGACAGGGGTAGTGCGAGTACCTACTGAAGTGAATAGGTGTGCGGGGTGCTGGCCGAGTTGTACGGTTTGATCCATGCTCTCCGGTGCAAGACCACAGGCAGCGCTGACGATTTCGCCCTTAAAGTTGACTTGAGTCTCGTTATAGTCATTAGCCATAACAGCTGCGCTAAGTAGCGAAACTGCTGAGATAGCAACTGATATTTTAGTTTTTTTAAGCATAATTATTCTCTGTTATAAAACGTATGGTTGTTGAGTTAATTGAAACTTAAATAATTACAAAATAGTAATTATCTGACGTTGAAAATATGCGCTTGCTGATTTTTAAAACACTAAAAATCACAGCGAGTGAATTGTTAACCAATCTGTGAAGTGAATCAAAATAGTAACCTATTAACTTTGGTTATACATGACGTAGGCAGGGTTAGAGTAAAGATTCAATTGCAGTGAATTGGTCTAGTACGATATGGTTGATAGTCGGAATAAGGCTGGTAAATAGAGGGTGATTTATGTTGAGTATAGAGTCTATAAATACATTTGTCACTGCGGCGGAGAGTAAATCATTTAGTGCGGCTGCAAAGAAAATTGGCTGCTCACAAGCGGCGGTTAGCACGACCATACACAATCTGGAAATTGATTTAAATACCACGTTATTTGATCGCTCGAATAAATACCCACTGTTAACTCTCAGTGGTAAACAGCTTCTAAGTCATGCGCGTGAGATGCTTGGTGTCTATAATGACTTTGTGTTTAGAACCACCAATATTGATAAAAATGCCATGAGTGATGTGGTGATTGGAATCGACCCAACGTTGCAGTTTGGGGCGTTTATGAACGGCGTGAATGACTTCCTTTTCTTGCACAAAGGTATGCACGCAAGCATTATCCAGCGTGGCTCTGGTGAGTTGATCAATTTACTGACTCAAGGTGAGCTTGATATTGCGATCGGCGTATTCCAATCTGAAGAAATTGACAACGCCATACAAATCAAACTTGGTTCGATACAGGGAGAGTGGGTCGCTAACCCAAAGTTCTTCGAGGTGGATCAATTACTGCTGCATAGCAAGCTCGCTACTACGACGTTAATGACACCAGCGAATATCAACGAAAGCCACCTTCAAGAGTTGCAATATTGCCAGCGTCACATCGAGGTTGAGTCAATGAACAGCCTAGTGACTTTTGCGACGCAAGGACTTGGGGTTGCGTATATGCCCAGTGACCTGGCCAAGTCTTGGATAGAGCAGGGGACGCTAATTAAGGTTTTCTCGTTTGTTAACCGTGAGAATCACGACCGCTGGACGGTAAGTCTGGCCGTAGATTTAGCGCATATCGCCAAGGCACCGATTGTTGATCTTTTCCGTGCCTATGCAGTCGATTTCGAAAAAACCTATCCGCTGAACTTATTGCAATGGGAACACAACGAATAGGGGGCGGGGTTCGGGTTTCACTTCGTTCCGAGGGGCGAGTAGTTTACGGCTTGGCTGGCGTTGATACCTCATCGACTAGGTACAGGATGGATTGGTAAGGGATGCCGCTGTGGTGGGAGAGTCCTATCTCACAGGTGCGGCTGTTGCTAAAGCCTCTTTTACAGTCTTTGGGGACTTGGGCTTTGAGTGATTGCACCGCTGCGGCATTGAGCTCTGGTGTGGTGAAGCCTTTGTCTCCTGCCCAGCCACAGCATTGGATGTGTTCGGGCACGATGACCTTGCTGGCGCATTGCTTTGCAAGCTGGAGCAACTCTTTTTCAATCCCCATTCGCTGGCTGCTACAGGTGATATGCAGCATAACCGTCTCGTCGGCTGGCTTGATTTCTAGGTGCTCAAGTACAAACTGGTTAATAAAGCCAGTTGGTTCATAGATAGTCAAAGGCCGAGTAAATCTCTCTAGACTGAGCTTAGTGCATGGGCTGGTGTCGATCAGGATTGGATAGCGACCTTGCTCGGAAGCTTGCCACAGGGCCTGCTCTAGTTGCTGTGATTTTTGCGCTGCAATCTCACGCATTCCTTTGCTCTCATAGGGCATGCCACAGCACTGCTCATCTAGGCTCTTCGGAATAATAACCTGATAACTGGCTTTATTAAGCAGTGACAATGTCACTTCAGTTAGTGACCTTTGGTCTTGAGCATTGCTTTGTTGACCCATATTGCGGCTTGCGCAAGAGGGAAGATAGACCACTTTTTTCGTTTGTGAGGGTTGATGGCTCACCCACTTCTTAATGTTGAAGTTATTGGCTTGTGGGATCTCGGCCAGCCATTGAGGCGTGGCGCCCCGGGTGAGTTTACGCGCGCCGTCAGAGAGTGTTTGCAGCGCGTTTTCGCCCAGTAGCTTAACCGCGAGTTGGTTAGACTTGAGACCTGTACGAGCAATCGCGGTGGTGGCGGCAAAGTGATCCGCTGTCCAACGGGCGATTGGGGTAAACTTTTTGTATTTCGCACTGCGCAGGTTTTTAATCAAATCACCCGTGTTGATCCCGACCGGGCAGCGCTCGGCACATAAACCTGTTGCGGCGCAGGTATCTAAGCCCTGATATTCAAACACTTGCTCGAGAGCGCTGGCTTCTAGAGTCTCATTACTGTCGCGGCTACGCTGCAGCTCCCGATATAAGACAATACGTTGACGTGGGGTCAGGGTCAGGCTGCGTGATGGACAAACCGGCTCACAAAATCCGCACTCGATGCAGCGGTCGACGAGTGCGTCGGCAGCAGGCATCGGCTTGAGATTTTCGATATGGGCGTGAGGACTGCCATTAATGATCACGCCGGGGTTGAGCAGCCCTTGTGGATCGAACAGTGTTTTGATCTGCTGCATCAAAGCGTAGCCGGCTTTGCCCCATTCCAGCTCGACATACGGCGCCATGTTGCGCCCCGTGCCGTGCTCGGCTTTGAGTGAGCCTTGATATTTCACTGCAACGAGCTCAGCGACATCATCCATAAATTGACCATAGCGCTGGATCTCGTCTGGTGACTCAAACCCTTGGGTAAAGACAAAGTGCAGGTTACCCTCAAGTGCGTGGCCAAAAATAATCGCTTCATGGTAGTGGTACTTATCAAATAAAGCCTGCAGGTCGCGCACCCCATTGGCCAGATTGTCGACTGGGAAAGCGACATCCTCAATAATCACCGTGGTGCCCACCTCCCGAACCGCGCCCACCGCCGGGAACATCCCCTTGCGGATCCCCCATAGCGTGGCGACCGTCTCTGGCTGGCTCGTAAAGGGGATGGATTGGATGATGGTGTAGTCTGCCAGTGATTGGATGATTTGCTGGCACTGCTCGTCCATATCAGCTTGCGCGCTGGCGTGTGTCTCAATCAATAGCGCCGCCGCTTCTAGATCGAGCTGCTGGATAAAGCTTGGCATACCAGATTTGTCCGCCACCGAGCGCAGTGCTCGGCCATCCATCAATTCAACCGCCGCGACAGGGGTGTTTGATAAGGTGCTGACGGCGCGGCTGGCCTCTTCGATATCACCAAACACCAGCAGCGCGGAGGCCTTATATTGATGCTCAACCACGGTGTTGTAGGTGATTTCAGCGATAAAGCCCAGCGTTCCCTCTGAGCCAATCATCAGATGCTCGATGACTTCAATTGGGTCATGATAATCAACCAAGGCATTGAGCGCGTAGCCGGTGGTGTTCTTGAGCCGGTATTTGTGGTGTATGCGATCGGTGAGGGTTTTGTTGGCACGGGTCTGCTCGCACAGTGATTTTATCCCTTCAACAATCTCAGGCCGTTGGCGATGAAAAGTCTCGATACTCTCCTGGCTGGCGGTGTCGAGTAGAGTGCCATCACTAAAAACGATCTTCATACTGTCCACGGTACGATAGGAGTTTTGCGCGGTACCGCAACACATGCCACTGGCGTTATTAGCCGCGATACCCCCAATTTTACAGGTGTTGATCGAGGCAGGATCTGGCCCGATTTTGCGCTGAAAAGGGGCAAGGTATTTATTGGCATCGGCGCCAATCACGCCGGGTTGCAGGCTGATTTTATTGCCGTTTTCTAAAATCTGATGCTTACGCCAATCATCGCTAAGCGTGATCAGCACAGAATCGGACACCGCTTGACCCGATAGACTGGTGCCGGCAGCACGAAACGTAAAGTGAATGCCAAGCTCACGACAGCACTGGATGGTGAACACAACTTCTGACAGGTCGCAAAGGCGCAGCACGATTTTGGGCACTAGACGGTAGAAGCTGGCATCAGTGCCATAGGCGAGGCATTGAGCTTGTTGGGTAATGATGCGATCGGCATCAATGCGCTGTGCTAGCCTCTGTTCTAGTTGTTGATAGGTTGCATGATCAATATCTTTTGTCATCAGCTAAATCCTTTTGTGCCATACCTGAGCGTGTGGGGCTACCTTGCAAACGCATGTTACTAATTAGTAACTCGTATAATTTTAGCTTAAGTGAGAGCATTTTATTTTGTATCAAGTAGCTACCAGCGTTTTTGTTGGATTGTACTTGTGAGTTGAATGCAATCTTCATCGGGCGATTTGTATAAAATGGCAACTCACGCATCTAATTTACTGCAAAATAACTTGATGATACGTGAGCGGGTACAGGTTGTTTCGAACGTATATGTTGACCGCTAGATCGATCCTAATGACTGTAGTTAAGGTTTATGAAAGCGGCGTTCGTTCGTAAGATAGGCTTGGCAGGATAATAATCGCCAACATATAAGCGACCATGAATTGACTCACCAACAGTTGTGAAATGTTGATAGGTGCCTCGATACCCATCATTGACATCACCAAGATATCAATCACGAATAACATTAAGAAAAAGATTAATAACACCTGTGAGCCGAAAGAGAGTTGTTGCAAATTACGGTTGATATCCACACATAAGCCCCCCCAAGTGCAGCGTCTATTGATACTGAGATAACAGAGCCAAATACTCATCACAGCGGTGGCTGATACTAAAAGCGTCATAAAGACGATATTGGCAGTGCGCGCTCTCAGTAAAATACCACTTTTATACTCGGTGACATCGAAACTCAAATAGGCTTGATAATCAAACAGTGATGACGGCGCATTCAGCTCCGAAAACGCACCGTGCAACACAAACGCAAATAGAAAGATGGACAGGGACACCTTCGATGTTAATAGCTCTTTGATGTTGAATTGACGCCAGTGTTGGCGCTGCATATAGGCTTGTTGGTCGAAGAGAATTAAACCGATATGAAAGACAACGATAGGTAAAAGTAAGTACAAAACGGCAAAGCCAAGCTTGTGAAACTCACCAAGTCTTGGTAAGTACTCGCGGCAGAATACCGCGAGGTTGGCAAAGCCGATAGTCATAACGCAGATATGGGCTATGAAATAGAGTACTCTACTCAGCATGATGATGACTCCAAAATGAGATAAAACGAAGGCAAACAAACACTCATGCAAGCCAGTTACATGAGTTAACGGTCTCTAGCTCGGTTAAAATCTTGATAAAATTGCGTGTAATATCAATAGCTAGTGGAATCATTAGGATGAGGACCACCATTGGGCTGATAAACCAACTTCCATCCTCAACTAATGGGACAGTCAACAAAATACTGCCAAAAACGGTGAAGCCTCTGTGAAACTTCTGGTAGTCAGTGGGTTGGTGAAAATCATAGTTATCACCAATCGTTTTATGCAACCAAAAGCGAAAAAATGAGTCGACTAAAAATAATAAACACAGCAGCGTGAAGCCAGCAATAGTCATGCGTGTGATAATGGTGAATGTAGATAACTCTCCACTAAAATCTGGTAGCACCTCAAAGTGATCCAGTTTTAGTTCCCACACGAACTGGAAGGCTAAGCTCATCAACGCAAATATGCCTACTGTCAGGCGAGACGCCAACTGCCTATGTAAACCCCAAAACGACCATACTTTTTTTGATAAATACTGATTTGGTTCATAAATAATATAAGTCGCGTGAAAGGTTAAGAAACCGACCAGCAGTAAGGTGGCACTATAGCCCATGGCAACGGGTAAGTTACCCAATGCCCAATTAAGTATCGGAGCGGTGATCTTCAGAGTAAAATAACCCAAGCAAAGAATAGCCACGGCTTGAATGCTTGATGTCAGCACTGTTTTTACTTTTTGCTTTGCTTGTGTCCATATAATTTGCATATTGAGTTCCAAAGTTGTTTCAAGCTATCCAACCGAAGTATATTTGCACACTTAAACGTCACGGCTTAGTCAGCTGGCAAACGTCTGTTATTTTGAAGTTTGTTTATGATTTGTGTTTACTCAGTTCAATGTACAGAGAAATAAACCCCCAGCACTGTTCGACAAATTTGTCCCTTTGCGTCAGTCATTAGTGTCAATAGACAGAGGTGCTCAGTATTCGTGTGCCGCAATAACGCCTATTGAGTATTCATTGAATTGAACACATAAAGTTCTAAGGTGGTATCTATATCGTCGTAAGCATGAATTGCCTATTGGATCAATTAACAGAGGAACGGTCAGTGGAGTTGGTAAAGAGTCACAGTCGTAAGTTGAATTCGGGGTAGAGTGCGCGACTGGCAATCATGAAACTAAACAAGGCGCGCGGGCATACTCTTAGAATGCGCTCGAATAGTCGGACTTTTCTTTATTCGTTTTTGTTATTTGTATTTATTTCAATTGCTTACGGTTAAAAATGCAAGATTGTGATCATGCTGGTAAAGGAGTGTGACTAAGGTCACGATTTTTGCAGCAACTTGCCTCTGAAAGCCTTGATTTTAAAGGGCTCTAGAGGGTAGGTATTAGGTATGCCCTGATTAGAAGGGATTAAGACGCTATTTATTATACGGCGACAGAACCGCCTCAGTATTAGGTATGCCCTGATTAGAAGGGATTAAGACCTCGCGGGTCAAATTGTATATTTTCATATTCAGGCTGTATTAGGTATGCCCTGATTAGAAGGGATTAAGACAATCGTTTGGCGGTTTGGAAAACGTAATTTTTCTTGTATTAGGTATGCCCTGATTAGAAGGGATTAAGACACAGTTACATCGAGGTTTTGTCGAGCTCTAAAGTATTAGGTATGCCCTGATTAGAAGGGATTAAGACGCTATTTATTATACGGCGACAGAACCGCCTCAGTATTAGGTATGCCCTGATTAGAAGGGATTAAGACTTCATTGTATATGACATTGAGATTTACCACGTGGTGTATTAGGTATGCCCTGATTAGAAGGGATTAAGACCTCGCGGGTCAAATTGTATATTTTCATATTCAGGCTGTATTAGGTATGCCCTGATTAGAAGGGATTAAGACAATCGTTTGGCGGTTTGGAAAACGTAATTTTTCTTGTATTAGGTATGCCCTGATTAGAAGGGATTAAGACACAGTTACATCGAGGTTTTGTCGAGCTCTAAAGTATTAGGTATGCCCTGATTAGAAGGGATTAAGACCTAGACCTACTACTAGCGATCTATAATCACCTGTGTATTAGGTATGCCCTGATTAGAAGGGATCAATACCCAAGATTATCTGAACCCAGCCTCCTCGTTCTATGTATGAGGTGCCCCTCATCCGGCAGGGAGTGGGTCATTATGCTCTCAGGCAACAGATGTTCTCTGCTCAATAGAACCGTAACTCTTCAGTAAAACTCGCAAGTAGAAACACAAGGTGTTCAGAATAAAAAAGCGCAGATTCAACTGCGCCAAACTTCACTTTAAATTTTAAGAGCTGAAAGCTCTCAGTAGGAGCTAATCACCGTATCTGCAAACAGGCTTTGCTGTATCGTTAAGCTCGGGTCAAAAACAAGCTGTGATTGGTTGATATCCGTGACAACAAACTCGGTGCCAAGGCGATCGCCTTTGACCAAGTTTGGCTTTGGATGAAAATACGCGCGGATTTCACGACACTGTTGAGCAGCCAAGACCGGAACTCGACCATTTTCAATCGTGGCGGGTTTGGCCAAGCCTTGCTTGGTCATTGTTACCTCCAGATTAAATGCGGGGTGGTCGGTGAGGTTACACAGCTTGTAGGTCGCCTGGTTATTGCGGTTTTCCTTGATGGGTGCGTTACCTATCATCGGCTCCATACTCAGCTTCGGTTGCTGATAGGCCAAGGCGCGAGATGATAGTTTCGTGACGGTGTCACCCGCGACATTTTTAAAACTGTCAAACAATTGGATTTGCAGGTCGAATCGATGTGTGCCGCTGCCAATATTGGCTGAGACCGGGACAGAGAACACGACTTTCTGCTCGGGCTTGAGGATGCCGATTTCATGTAGGTCGTTGACAGTAATGAAATGACTGGAGGCGTGGATGCGTGCTTTAAGGCCATGCGACGCGCTGTTGCCGATGTTCTCCACCTCAATGTAGAGTTTGCCGTGCTCACCCGCACGTATTATCCCATCTTCGCCAGCGACTTCCAGGGTAGAGATAACTTTGAGCCGGGTTATCGCATTTGGCGCTTTGATATCCTTACCTTCTTTAGCTAGCGCTGACTCAATCAGCGCCAAATAGCGATTGGGTGCATAATCCACCCGTTTAGCATCAGGGGTAACCATCAATTCACACTTTACCCCGCAGTCGAAGTTGCTATAACTAAACACACGATTAATATAAAGCACTTCATCATTGGGGTTATACTTCTTTGCCTGCTCAAAGCTACGTTTAGCGGCAGTGTAGTTGCGGTCTTGATAGGCGATAAGGCCATCGTAGAAAAGCATGCCCGCTCGGTTATCTAGCGTATCGCGTGAACTGCAACCAAGGCTAAGCAGAGTACCGATCAAAAGAAACATAGCGCCAACGCGTTTAGGCATATCACTCTCCTCACTGAATAACGGAATAAAAGTCAAATCGGCTGGTCGAGGCCAGCCGAAGAGGTTAGTTTAGCGCTGCGGCTCACTAGCGCTCATTGCCTTGAGGAAGACACTTTTAGGTATCCCTGCCAGCCCATACATGGTGCCATCGCCGTCGATTGTAGTGCGGTACAAGCGGACCTGCGAAAGAGTCGATTCAGAGGTGGCGACCGATTTGAACCCGGTTTCCATCGTATAATCGATGTCTCGCATGCCTCGGGTGACTTCACGGATCTCACGAGTTTGGCTCGAGACCAGTTGATTGAAGTTCAAGCGCGCTTGCTCGAGCAGCAGTTGCTCCTGCATTGGGCGTGGCATATTGGGTCTGCTCTCTTGTACGGCATTGATAAACTGAATGTCACTAAAGCCTGCCAGGGTCTGGTCACAATACCAACTTGGTGCGAGTGAGCCATCCATCAACTGACACGCGTTGGTGTCTGTACTCACTTCATGGCTACCGGCACAGCCGATTAGCATGCTAGTAATGGATAATGTGGTCACCGCCGCAGCGTGGCGGCATACGCGCTTGATTCTATTCATGGAGCCTTCCTGATTAGTCGGTGAGAATGTTTGCATCGTGCTTACTCGCTGTGGTGTGAAATGGGCTAATGGAGTCATATCGATTTCCTTATCTTTGTTGAGATTGCCAACTACATCGGGTGATAAATCGCGGTGGCGACTTGCCAGTGGTTGCGCTTAACCAATGCCACTAAGTTAACCAATTCTTGACGTCTGTGGGTGTAAGACAAATTTGTCTCAGGCTCACTAAAATAGCGCTGGAGTGGTGTGTCGTGTTGCACCAAGATAAATTGCTGTGCCTCAATCGGTTGATAAGGTTTATTGAGCGTTTCAATTGTGTATGAGATATCGCCCTCGGGGCTATCAAGCAGCACGCTTTGCAACTGACCCTTACCGTTGTAATAAAACACGCTGGCGAACGGGGCACTGGATTTACCCTTGATGGTAATAGGGTGCTCTTGTCGCGTGAAAGCGGTGGTTTTTTGGTTGATGGTCAATGGCCCATTTTGACTCATGAGCTCAAACAACTCGGTATTGACTAAGGTCTCTTGATGTTGATCGCTGTGCACAAATGCTGAGATGTGCCCATCATCGCGCACGGCCATTAACGTCACCCTGTCTGTCCACGCCGAGCCACGCAGCAGCTGTGGGTGTCGTGCCAGTAATGGGCGCATGTCTTTGGTAGCACGCACCAAATACTGCTCTGATGAGCATTGATACAGCTCATATTTCGTACCAAGCAGGTCCTCATTGACTGAGATATGATGGCGCTGCACAAACTGCAGGCTCCCTGTTTGGCCTTGATAGCTTTGGCTTATAAGGCTTTGGCTGGTCACATCGGTGCGCAACTGGGCGGCGAGTCGAGTGTTGGCCTGATCCATCGCCGCTTGTTGAGTTTTGCCAACCCCGATGCCAACGAAAACCGAGGGGTTCAGTAGGGTGTGCTGCTCAAACAACTGATTACAGCGTGCTTGCTCGGCACTGATAGTGCAGCCGGTTAGAGCGAGCATGCCAGGCAGTAGCGAACACAAAAGCAAGATTTTTTTCATAAGGTTTCCTTAACGTTCATCAGTGTTGACAATCATTGATGTTGATTGCGAGCAAATACGCTACTTGTTACAGCATCAGGGTATAACCAAAGCCAACAAAGGATTCGGACTCATTCGGTGCGAGATACTCTTGCCAATAAGTTGCGTCCAGCATGTGGTTTCGCCACGTCAATGCTGCGCCATACGAATACAAGGGGTCGAGATCATGCTCGCTGTAGTTCTGCATGCCAGCACGCAGGGCCAGTTGGACACTCGAGGACTTATTCGCGACTGAAAATAAACGCCACTCAATACCTGCTTTGCTGATCATGACAGATTGATCAGGGTCAAAACCCATCAGGTATTGGCGCTTCTCCCCATCCAAGCTCAGCTGCAAACGGTAACTTAATGTCTGGTTAAGGTGTGTTACGCTAAAGTGAGCACCGAGATTGCTTGAAGAGGGCACAAGGCTAACCTCTCGCTCTCCGCTATAGCGCATTTTGACTTTCAGTTTAGCCTCGTCACGGTAATACCCACCAAGTCCGGCACTGATCACAACACTATGGCTCGGACTGAGCACGAGTTGTGAGCTCCAATCTTTGATGATACCGAGTGAATAACTGAAACCACCTTCACTTTGAACTGAGTCATCACTCAAGTCATAGCCCTTGAGTGCACCACCAAGCTGCCAACCAGAGCGCTCTGAGCGAAAAGCGAGACCAAGGGTAAGGTCGGAGACACTACCGCCAATCGATTCACTATCCGGCCCGTTAGGCGGATTAAAACTGAATGCTTGATCGCGGCTTTGTTGGTCATAGTCTAAACCGATAGCGAGGACACTGTTGCTCTCACTGAGTGCGATAAAGGAGACACCGAAGCTCGTCCATTCGTGCCCTTTATCGCCATTGGTTTGGAGTATCTCGCTGTTCTCTGTATACAACAGCATGTGGCTTTCCTTGATGGCATAAACATTAGATGCCGGGTTGTATTCCCAGCCAGAGTGAGAGCCTCTGAGCGCACTGGTGGCTTCTCCTAACGCCTTAGCGTGCAGTTTCGCAGCTTGTACGTGCGAAGTGGCTAACAGTGCACCAAGCGTCACGGCCACCCCAATCCATTGTTGCGCTTGAATAACCAGTCTCTTCATTACGGCATCCTCATCGTCTATGTGAACGCGACTATTATGCGCAGTTCGACAAAAACAAACTGATTAAACAAATTTGTGTTGGTCGGTATGCGGATTGAATCTGGGTATGGTTTTGCATAATTAACGCATGGGCAATTAAGGGGAGAGGCGCAATGGTGATACTAATAACAGCGTATTTAGCAAAACGATTAGCGAGTAAGGCGACACAAGGACGAATCGATGGGCGCCGATTTTCGCTGCGCCTGCGCAAGATCAGTGTACTGAGCATCAGTTTGATGGCGCAACCCATTGATGCGGCCCAAACCCCCGAGGAGAATCGTCTAGTGGAATCATGCCGAGTGATACAAGAGAGTGCACGCTGTGATCGCCACAGGGGTGTTGAGGCGGCCGACCCAGCTGATGAGTTTAACCACTATAAGGCTTGTCGATCACGTGAATATGAAGAGGTGGCGAAAAAGGCACTTTGTGAGCTCGACGATTTAGTTAAGGTGGTGAATAGTGAGTTTTATCATTTTAAAACACAGGTAGAGCAGGTATGGGCGAATCCTGAGTTTAGCTCTGCGACGCAATGGGTTGGTTATTCATCAGACCTGGATCAAGTGACAATGGTTGACTTTGCCAATAATCAACTACGCATTCAGTTGCGAGATCGCCAGTTAGTGAGTAAGGATGAATGGGAAAGTGCCTTTCTCCAACTGTCAAAACTCAGGCTGAGTGATGCGCAAAATGGTGAGCCTCTAACCCACGGGATGTTGAGACATTCATTCGATGAACTGCCACTCAGTGATACAAATTTGTTGCCAGTGGCCAACAGCAAGTCGCAACAGCAGCAAGAGCTGCAATCTAGCCTAAAACAGTTGAAGGTAAGACGTTATGAAGATGCGTCTGGCACCACAATTGTGGAGGCAAGTCTCCCATTTCCAGGGCCATGGTTGTCACGAAAGGAGCAGCGGTATGCGAACACGGTCAAACGCTATGCCGCGCAATATAATCTCTCACCACAACTGGTGATGGCGGTGATCAAAGTCGAGAGTGCCTTTGATCCGGTAGCCGTATCGCACATCCCCGCTTTTGGCTTGATGCAGATTGTGCCAACCTCCGCGGGTTTAGATGCGACCGAGCACCTGTATGGACGAAAAAGGCAGGTTGAACCAGCGTACCTCTTTGATCCACAGAAGAACATTCAAATGGGAGTGGTCTATCTTCATCTGCTCAAAACTCGCTACTTTGGCGGGATTAATGACCCACAAAGCCTCAAGCACTGTATGATCGCGGCGTATAACGGCGGCATGGCTCCAATCTATCGGTTGTTCGGTGGCGGAGACCGACAGCGCGCCATCGCGCATATCAATCGTCTGTCAGCCGAAGAGGTCTATCAGACTATCGTTGAGCGCCACCGTGCAGCGGAAACAAGACAATATTTAGTCAAAGTGACTCAGGCTGAGTCAGAGTATCACGCTCGCAAGGGGTGAGGCAGAAAATGACGGACATGGACTCGCTCAGTTATTGAGCCACTATACAATTAGGTGCATTTGTTTTGCGTTCTGTGCTAAATTTGTTGCACTCTCATTAATAAGACAGTAAATATATTTGAGAGGCGGATTCAGGGTTTGAGTTCCGTATTTGACAAAATGAATTTAGGGAAGGTCCTCACCTCGGCAGCGGTCAAAAGATTTACTCTTGCCAATAGTCAAGAGTAGCCAGTCAGCGAGGTGTGGACAGAATAACAATGTCAGAGTTTGAATTACTAGAAAAACCAAATGTCGCTTCGCCAACGGACGACCGACATGATGACTGGATGGCAAAGCTTGATTCAAGCATCAATTTGTTTACCGATGAATGGGTGTTGGATGATGTTATCCAAGATGTGACAGAATATGCGCGAGCGAACCACGATACTCCAAGCAACCCCACCGAAAAACCAGTAGCGGCAGATATCGCCCAATCTGACACGCTTGATCACACAAAGGCACCATCACAGCCCGAGCTACCTGCACAGCCATCAAGCAATGACTCGGTTCCCTTTGAAGCACAGTATCAAGCGATCAAAAGGGCCCTAGACACCGATTATTATGACCCTGAGGAGATGGAAAATCTCAAAGGTGTGATCTCGCAATTAAGCAATGTTTCTAACAACTTTGATCAGTTCGAATCGCTGTTTAATAAAATGGATGCATTTCGAGCTCGTATGCTGCGTAACGAGTTAAAAACCGGACTCAGTGATCGCGAGCTACCTTATGGCTATCGAGCCAAACAAAAGTGTCTGCGTTCAATGCAGGTTGCCGATGGCTCGAGAAGACCCACTAAACAGCTAGCCATTACGCTTGAGCGGATTGGACGCGAGGTGTTTGGCTCACCAGAAACGATTGAGCTAAAACAGCAGTTGCAGCAAGCCAGTGATGAGATCAAGCAGCTTTACCAACACGGCTTTGATCCCGCGAGGGTAGTGCATACGCAAATGCAAAAGCGCGCATGGCTTGAGATCATGGGGGGTGGCAGTAATAAAATTTTGCCGCAGGAGCTTCAGCGAGCGAAGTTATTGATGGAAAACTTTCTGTTCAAGCATAAAGCTCGCCTTGAAGAGTATCAAACATGGCTCAAGCAACCCTCACAAGGCGAGCCACCATACATGGGTAATGTGGTGCGTGATGCGCATAAGATTGCCAATCAATTAAGTCATCGGATTGAGGATATTAGCCGCGGCTTAAAAGGGCAAGAGCGGCTAGTGGTGAACAACTTTGTCCAAGCCTTAGATGCTTACTATGTCGATCAGATTCGGTACGGCCTTGGTGGCGGAAAGAGTTTCAACCCAGTCAAGGCATCACTGGGCGGGGTGCAAGCAAAGCTCGATAAGGCTAAGCACTATCAGACCATGTTTGATGAGGCGATCAATCTTGAAGACTCGTTAGAAAAAATCTATCTGTTGCATGCGGTTGCCGATGAGTTAATCGACGCGGTGTGGGAAAGACATAAGTTCAATAAACGCTATAAAGGCGATTGGAATAAAGTGAAAAATGCCGGTGGTAAGTTACATCACATCGGAGTGTTGGATGCGAGATACTCTAAGCCTGTAGCCTTACTCAGGTCGTGCCGCAATATGCGTAATAACATAGCGCATAATGGCTTGATCCATAGCCCCAAAGAGTTTGAGCGGTGCTGTCATGAGTATCACTCAGGGATCCAGGCGATGAGCCGTATTGCTGGCATTGAGCTCAATCAGGTTAAGGTGAAGACGTTGAGCATCCCGATGAGTGAAGAGGAGTTTGAGCGGCCTTTGCTTGAAGTATGTAAGTCAAAAGGGCTTTCGCTTGAGGTTGTGCAGCGATTGTTTAATCAACCCTTGCCGCTTTATCATCGCTGTAAGTCGATTAAAGAAGAGCAGATCAAAGAGCAACTTTCAAAAGAAATTACCCGTGAGGTACAAAAGAGCTTCCTTGACTATATCAATCAACACCGAACCACAAAGTTTGCAAACGCTCATCAGGTAAGACAAGCACTAGAGCAGCAGAAGGAAAAAACGAGTTATTTTACTGCCGCCGCTTTTAGTTATGTAAAACAGGAAGATAGAAAGTTTGTTGAAGACACAATTAAGCTATTAAGAGAGCCAAGCTAAATGGAATTAAAGCAACTCTATAAGCGATTACTTAACTCGGTAAAAGATCTTGAGCTGCGCCAGCAAAAGCTAACCAATGCTTTGCTCGATAACCAATCACTGGATGTAGTACCTAAATTGTATCTTCGCGGTCAGTTTATTGAGTTTGATGCAGAGCAGCAGTGCCTCGAGATTAAGATTGATGGTGAGCGTTACTACTATCCGCTCAGTGATTATTGTTGCCAATGGCTCCCTTTTCCTGATCACCAAGTACTGATTTTTTGCTCCGAACAGGGCCGGCAGATCTTTGGTTTTGCCGAAGGGGGACGACAAATCCCGGTGGCAACGGCCAAACGTTTGGCCCTGATCCGTATCAACAGCGTGTATCGAACCTGGACGTTTCGTGACTCCGAGGGAGTATTGGTTGAGCTCCCCTTGATGCCACAACCGAGCGAGATTGTCATAGGCCAAACCTACCGTTTTCGAGAGGTGGAGTCTGAGCCAGATCGCTACTGGACACTAGAGCTTGAAAAAGAGCTCACGAGTGATCGCAGTGAAATTACTAATTCCGTGTTTAATTTGATAGGCAGTAAATAAGCATGATGTTTTTACTCATTTTTACCATATATTGTTCAACAATGATTGCTATCCCATTGCTCGCTCAGGGGGGGCTTCCTCTGATTGAGGTTGGCGTTGACTTGCAAGCATGGAACACGCCGAAATACGGTGTCCTTCATTGGCCATCGTTGGCGTTTATTGGTTTTAGTTGGTTGTTACTGAGCAAGGCATATCGCAAAAACGCTATCTCAATTGGTGAGCGAAATAGTCGCAGGTTTACCAGAATGATCACTGAAGCAGGTGATTATTTCTCCAAGCATTATCATTTAAAACTCAAGGGTGACTACAACGATGAGCACTACCGCATGTTGATCGATAAGTCTGAACAGACCTCACTAGAAAGCCAGACGCTGAATGTGATTATGCATGGTGGTTCCGATGATGATATTAAAAGACTAGTCTATGTCGAGAGTTT
Organism: Vibrio glycogenivorans; assembly: GCF_051660965.1. NCBI lineage: Bacteria > Pseudomonadati > Pseudomonadota > Gammaproteobacteria > Vibrionales > Vibrionaceae > Vibrio > Vibrio glycogenivorans. The sequence continues at coordinate 218,120 of NZ_JBPVIS010000006.1, forward strand.
GGCAGTACGAGAGAGCTTATTACGCAAGTCTAAGCAAGTCGGGTTTACCTCTAGTTTACTCCCTCTATTGGGGATGGCAGGGACAATCACCGGCTTGATGTTTATCTTTTCGGGTGATATTTCAGGTGTTGCGAGCGCTGAAGAGAGTTTCGACCAAAAATTCACCGGAATGGGCATTGCTCTACTGACCACGCTCTACGCTACATTGGCCACTTCGATAATGGTTAAGCCTAGATTGCAATCACTCCAGCAGCAACTGATCGATATCGAGCTATTAACCGAGCAGCTTGAGGCAAGCATTCTGCTGTTTAAACACAACCTGGATATGTCCAAGCTGCTGATGATAAGAGCAGAACTGCTCAACCAGCAACGAGCAGCCTCACTGTCGGATGTGAGTGACGAGAAGAGTGCCGCATAATGAAGTCCCTAAGTTTGGTCGATGAGGCCGAAAACCATGATCAGTGGATTGTCTCATACGCAGACCTTATCAGTGCACTGCTGGCGGTATTGCTACTTTTAGCCAGTTTCTCCAAGGTGGATATCGATAAGTTTGACGCGGTGCAAAGAAGTCAAAGCTCGTCAGAGGCCGAGAGTCTCCAGCAGATCTTGAAAAACCTGGAGCAACTTGCAATCGAGAATGATCTGGAGGGGGACTTAGAATTCAAACTGGACCGAAATGGGTTGGAGGTGCGCTTTAACTCTGTGATGTTGTTCGACTCTGGGCATAGCGAACTGAAACAGGGGTTTTTATCGCGTATTGATCCCATTTTTGATCATTTGGCTGAGGTCGGCGCAGATCGTTATGTCGATATCATCGGCCATACGGATGATCAGGCGTTTCGTAAAGGACATCAGACCAATTGGACTTTATCAGCTGAGCGGGCTGCCTCTTTGCATCAACATCTACTTGATAAAGCGATGCCGAAAGATGGCACCAGACTGATCGCTTACGCCGATACTATGCCAGAGATTCCCTTTAAAGGGCTTAAAGGCGAGGAGTTAAAGCATGCGCGTGCGGCCAATCGAAGAGTGTCAGTGTTGATCGGTTTGCTTAAATCTCAATAAAAAAGAACTAACTGGTATTAGTAAGTTTTAATCAGTAGTACTAAGACTAAATTGTATTCATCGGTAACAAATTTGTTAGAGCAGATAATTTCATGACAGTGGTTATTATTCTTCTATCGAGAATGAGAAGGAAGCTAACATGAATGAATTTATCGTTACTCAATATGCCCATTTCTTGCTTTTTGCAGAATATATGACTGACGCAATACCACTGCTTATCGATGGCAAGCAGAGTCTGCTTGAGGTTCTGAGACATGTTCCCTCAGACAGTATCGCGATTATGATTGTTTCTCTAATCGTATTGCTGGTGGTGGTGAAATCGATTGTCGTGAGAACCCTTCGCTTAATCATTGGCATATAGGGAGTAGGCTGAAATTTCAGCTTAGAGTAATGAGCTTGATTGTAGCTTGATACTGAGTAAATTCTTGACCTAAATCAACAGGTCAACCCATTTGACTGGTAGTTTGACAAGTAACCGAAATAGTTCAACCTAGGAATGAAATGAAAAAGCCAATCTATGCAGTAGCCGCGGGTATTATTATCGGTGGTTTAGTGTTGGCTGGTAGTGCAAAAGTGATGAACGTGACATCAAGCAGTGAATTTTGCATATCGTGTCACTCAATGCAGATACCGTATGAGACTTATCAAGCCTCAAGCCATTTTAGTAACAGTAAAGGGATCAAAGTTGAATGTGCCGACTGTCATATCCCTAATGAGCCTATCGATTACATGACAACTAAGCTGGTGGCAGTTAAAGATGTTTATCATGAGTATGTGACTGGCAAAATCGATACGCCAGAGAAATATGCCCTTGAGCAACCGCTGATGGCGCAAACAGTCTGGGAGCAGATGCGTCGTAATGACTCGGCGACTTGCCGCAGTTGTCATGACATTGAGGCGATGGATTTCTCACAGCAAAGCGTCCCAGCGGCGATGATGCATAAAAGCCTAGAGCAGAGCGATCGCACTTGTATCGATTGCCATAAGGGAATAGCACACTCCGTACCTTAGGAAGGCATTAATAGCAGTTTTCCATGGGTGTCCAGATAAGCCCTAGAGCAATGCGATCGCATTTGTATCGATTGTCATAAGGGAATAGCACATTATGCAACTTAGCACGGCATTGGTAGTAGTTTTCTGATGGGTGTCCAGATAAGCCCCCAGAAAAGCCCAAAATATCGCCAAAATAAAGTTACTAACCTTGAATTTTTGAGTGAGCAAACATTGAGCAATATCAATGTTTGCTCCGAGTTAAGTGCTTAAATTTTATACATAACCTAAGCAAATCAAGGATGACTGCTATGCGAAAAGTATTACTAAGTCTCTCTTTGACACTATTGCTCTTCGGATGCAATTCTGGTGGCTCTAATAGTGAAGGGGAGAGAGGGGAAACTGTTAAGGGAGTTGGGAATTCTACTGTCTTTACTGACGATTCAAGCCCCTTCTTAATTTCCCACACTACCGACAGCGCCGAATATACGATAGGCCGAGATTTAAAATCACTGTATATTGCGCCACACGATGAAGATGAAGCTCTAACAATAAAGCTCGAAAGTGATTCGGTGAGCCTTTTTATATCCAGTTATGAAATACAAGTTTTTGAGGATCGGGTAATTTACTACGATTCAGATGGCGATCGCGAGATGATTGAATATTTTGCAGAGCCATTAGACTTCTCGGAATGGTCCGCGACCTACAACGCATCTCAGCAAAACCAAAGGGCGCGCACCTTGTCTTTTGATGGTCAACGCTCCCTAGAGGAAGGGGCCTTTGCCAGAGTTGAGTACAAGGAGATGAGGGAGGATGGCCGTCTTTATGACTATTGGGCCCCAACCCCTCCTTATGCATCGTTGAATGTAAATGGTTATGTGCTCCCGTTAACTATGGTAAGAGAGAATGAAAACCTAGGATGGTTTCGTTCGGCGCAACCACTTATTACCGAGAACTCAAACGTAGTTGAGGAGGCGCTTATCTCTGGGGTGCTAGACCTACTGAGCGTAGACTGCAACGAAGGGAACCACCTGCTAAATGTTGGGGCTGGGGGAGTTATTAAGATAGTTGCAAGTAAAATAGTCGCAAACAGTGGGTTCGTGGGAAAGGTTGCAGAGGCAATGATGAAAAAAGCGCTCGGCAATTTAATTAGTGATATTGCCGACGCTAACATTGCTTATGTTGCGTGTACTGATTGGGCAACCGCCGTCATTAACACGGTTGTTCCAGAATCACTGCTAACACCTCCAATGGTACCATTATCATTTAAACTCGACCGAGCCGCAGGAGTCATTACTGATAGAGAGTGCTCTACAGACTTCTCAATGACAGCGCCAGGCTTAAATACGCGCACCAAGTGCACGGTACAAACCGATCTCGCCCTAAACTACACAGTTAATATGAGCAATGTAGGCCAGGCGATGGAAGAGTTAAGTAAAAAGAATTTAATAGCTCAAGCACAAGAACTCTATGAGGTCGCCATTATATTTGTTGAGCCTATGAAGGTTGAGGCTGAAATGAAGCGTCGCCAAGGGCTACGTGAAGATGAAATGCTAGAGCGACTCATGACAATCAATGCCTCGATTGTTGGTACAGATGGCTATGTCAAGGAGCTATCAAAATCGGTTCGAAGCTTCAATGAATTGGTCGAATCCAATATTGCGGCAACCCGAGAGTTGCGGCTAGCAATCGCAGGTGGCGATCATAACGTCGAAGACAAAGTTGAGGTCGAAATTGAATATGCTAACCCTACCCAATCCCGACCTAACAACACGAAATCGGTTACGGACGTTACCAACATAGTGCACGCATTTGGTGATATAGAGCCCGCTCATTCTTGCCCAAAATTTGGCCCAGTTGCAGAGGAAAAGATGAATCATGAGGACGCTGCTGCATATTGTGCGGCTAGAGGGGGACGGCTGCCAAAATTATCAGAGTTTGAACGCATAAACAGCGCCCCTCTTGGTAGCACCAATGATGTCTGCGAATGGGGCAAACACAACTTCTGGACGAGCGATAATTACGATCTCGATACTGCTTGGGGCCACAATACTGCTATCAATTTGGGCTCTGCCCCTTGGAGTAAATCAGGTTCAATGAGCGTTATTTGCACAGACGAGCCGGTCTACAGCAGGTTGTAACTCGTAGTACGTGATGCACCGATAGAGTGAGTGGCGCCGGAACAACGGCACCACTCTAGTTGTTTTACTTCAGTAAAACTGCTCAACAGTACAATTCTGGCAATACCCAGTTTAAGGGGTAGTGGCAGCTTTTGATGGGTGTTCAGATAACCGTGAGGGAATAGCACATTCCGTACCTTAGCAAGGCATTAACAGTAGTTTTCTGATGGGTGTCCAAATAAGATTGTGCAGTTTTCCATGGGTGTCTAGATAAGTCTGTCTAGATAAGTCTGCCATGGGTGTCCAAATAGGGATGGTGGGTGTCCAGATAGGGATGGAAAAATAGACATGGTAAATCAGTTGGTTGGGTTGGATGTGATCCTATACTTAACTCTAAATGGTTAATTGAGAGTAACAGGATTTACGCCGATGCCTTCGCAACTGCAATTGAGATTATCAGCAATCAATAACAACAAGTATTTCCAGGCTTTTACCGTCATCGTGATCATCTTGGCAGCATTGACTATTGGGGCTAAAACCTTTGAGCTGCCTCAAAGTGTGGTCGACGGCATTTACTGGCTGGATCAGGCCATCCTACTGTTCTTTGTCGTTGAGATTGTTATCAAGTTTATCTCTTACCAGCACAAGCTCGAATTTTTTAAAAGTGGTTGGAACGTGTTTGACTTGTTGATTGTCATTGGCAGCCTGATCCCCGCGGGTGGTCAGGGTGTTCTGATCGCTCGTTTGCTGCGTGTTTTTCGGGTATTGCGGTTGGTCTCTGCAGTGCCTCAACTTAAGTTATTGATCAACGCACTGTTTAAAGCCATCCCCAAAATGGGCTATATAGTGGTGCTGATGTTTATCATTTTCTACATCTATGCAGTGGTGGGCAGTTTGATTTTCTCACACATCAACGCTGTTCTTTGGGGAGATGTTTCCATCTCGATGTTAACGCTGTTTCGTATAGCCACTTTTGAAGATTGGACCGACGTAATGTACGAAACAATGGCGGTTTATCCGATGAGTTGGCTGTTCTATCTGACGTTTATCTTTCTCACGGCGTTCGTGTTTCTCAATATGATGATTGGAGTGGTCATTGAGACGATGACTGAGGAACACGCATTAGCCGAGCAGGACAAACAAGCCGAACTCCCTCTGACGTCGGCAACACGAGAGTCACGACAGATATTTGCGACGTATAAGCAAGTCGAACAGATACAGCAAGAGCTTGAGCAAATCAAAACCCTGCTTGCACAAAAAAGTGCTGATTAGATGGAACAGTGGCTGTACAAACTGGGCGTTGACCACCAAGTTGCTAGATACGGCTATTAATAACGCCTGACAAATTTGTAAAGTGCCTCAGAAAAGCAAAGAAAATGTAAGGTGATAGGAGACTACAAATTAAAGGAAGGTAAAATGGAAAAGACTGAATTTAAGAAGAAATTTCTGCGCCAATTAATCAGGGAGTTTTTGAGCATGGTGGCAGGAGGTTCCATACTCCTAACTATCTTATTTTTCTTTGATAGCTACATATTTTCAGATTGCAATCTGACTTATTTGCAAATGAATGTGATTGCTATCATGGCTACTTTTGCATTTTCAATTAAAAAAATAAGCGACCTTGTTGCAAATAAAATAGTAAGTACATTTTAGACGAAGGAATGAATGTTATGTCTAGCGAAGCCTGGCAGTATAAAAGAGAGTGTATAGCTCATTGCTTGAGAGTACTTGGCTACTCAGCCCTAATAATATTGTTATTAGTCATAACGCCGACTTTCTCCATTGATGCAGGAGAGATTGTGAATAAAATCCAGCAAATTTATGCCGATTTTGAGATTGATTGGTATTTTGAGTTACTCATTGGATCATATGCGGCAGCGCTTGTGGTAATGCATACTCGCCAGGCTAGGATTTGTCATCGGTTGTTTAAAATACAAATAGAAATCGATAGGATTAATCAAGCTATTTGTGAGTGCAATGAGCATTGAGCTAGCGATATCTTTTCCAAGGTTTAAGGCTCTAATTTACGCATATCTAGCTCGACATTTAGCAGCGAAACACGGCTGGATCGAAAGTAACTATTGTGGGCAACCTCAGCTGACCCACAATAGTTAGCATCCAGTTCTAGACACTTTAATCTTTGCTGTGCTTAGCACGCTTTTTCTTTTTGCCCGTGCCGGCCGGTTTGGCGCGCGGCTTCATAGGCGCAAAGTAAGCCTCACTCTGATCGTCCTCGACCTCAAAGCCAGCGACTTGCTCGCGCTCTAAACGCAGTTTGTTCTTTTTCTCGATAACCTTAAAATGGTGGTAATCATCATAATCGATCAGCGACAGACCAAGGCCCACCTCGCCAGCTCGACCACTACGGCCAATTCGATGCATATAATCCGCCGGGCTACGAGGCAAATCAAAGTTGATCACAACAGGGAGTTTTTCAATATCCAATCCACGCGCTGCAATATCAGTGGCAATCAGAACTTGGATTTCACTAGATTTAAATCCATCGAGTACGCGTGTACGAGCGCCTTGACCCTTGTCACCATGGAATACCTCAGCGGTAATACCGCGCTTGGATAGCTTCTGCGCTAGGTGGTTACAGGCATTTTTGGCATTCACAAAAATCAAAGCTTGTCGCCATTTATGCTGTTTGATCAGGTGCGCCAAGACAGCTGTTTTTTGTCCTTTATTGACGCTAAATACACGCTGTACCAGTGTGCTTGCCTCAGCACTTTGTAGCTGAACCTCAATAGGGTCTCGCAGCAGTGACTTGGTCAATGTGGTGACTTTTTCTGGGAAAGTAGCAGAAAACAATAACGTCTGCTTGTCCTGCGGCAGCATTGCGAGGATCTTATTGAGCTCTTCGGTAAAGCCCAAGCTCAACATGCGGTCCGCTTCATCTAGCACCAAGGTTTTGACCTGATCAAGCTTGATAGCATTGCTGCCAACGAGATCAAGCAATCGGCCTGGCGTCGCGACGATGATGTCGCTGCCACCGCGTAGTGCCAGCATCTGTGGATTCACTGAGACGCCACCAAAGACAGCGACCGTTTTTACCTCGTTGCGCAGATGATACGAGTACGACTTAATGTTGTACGCCACTTGAGAGGCAAGCTCACGAGTTGGCACCAAGATAAGGTGTGAGACATAGTTTCCACTACGATGATGCGAGGCTTTATCCGCGGAGGCTTTGAGGATCTGTTGCAAAATAGGCAAGGCAAACGCCGCTGTCTTACCAGAGCCCGTGTTCGCTCCCGCAATCAAGTCCTGTCCGTCAAGAGTGTGCGGGATAGTTTGTGCTTGAATTGGGGTGGGGTGCTGGTATTCCAGCTCGCCAAGTCGTTCAACGAGGGTTGGGATGAGGCCAAGGTCTTTGAACGTCACTGGGGTGGTCGAGTCTGTCATGCTTAGAAATTGCTCAAGGCTAGATAAAGGGCGTGTATAGTAGACTATTTAGGCCAGATGCGTTAGTGAAATTACATCATCGCAAACGATGAGTTGAACATAAGTGGTAAGTTGTGATCAATGTAGCTCACAATAATTCAATCAAATGTTAGAACACTGTTATGCTTATTTTGGTGATCATGTAGTACTTTCGAGGTAGATTTTCACCTGCGTGTGTTATAGACCACTACTTCTTACTGATAGGTGCTTCTAATTGATAGATGCATATTGTTAATTGATGGTTTGGTGTTGTGAAAAGCAGAAAGCGATGATCGACCTATAACAGATAACGACAGTAATAAAGGAAAGGCTAGAATGAAAAATACAACACAATGGATTAAACCTTGGCAAGCATTGCTGCTAGCAGGCTCAATAATGATCGTCGGTTGTGATAGTGACTCCGATAGTAGTGGTAGCAGTAGTAGCTCGCTGTCACGGGTGAATATTGATTCACTTGTTGATGATGGCGTGATCTCTCAAGATGATTTAGACAACCCGACAGAAGCGGTTTTTCGAGTTGTGGTTGAACACTTGGGTGCAGAAACTGCAGATTTAAGTGACACCTATGATCTGCCGTATGTCCGATACAATAGTGAGGGCGTGCCCAAGGCGTTTGTATTCCATGATGATGGCACATACACCTATTACAGCTCGGGCAGTGCACGCTACTCAGGGCTTTATGATACCCTTCAAGGCACGGTCAATATGGGGAACGTTGAAAACACACTGAGAACTTGGCTTGCTCCAATCGAGTTTGATCAGGCAACACAATTGCTATCCGCGGTTATCTACTACGAAGATGACGATGAGAACGAGCAGGAGTTGTATTCCACGATCTTTGCTGAGGATCGCCAATTGTCACTTTGTACCACTGGAGATGCAGACTGGGATGATGATCTTGATATACCAACGCCTGAAACGGCTGCTACGTTGTCACAGTTTGATAGTTTCGTGAATGGGTGTATCAATCAACTTGATGGTCGCACAGCGTCATTTAGAGAAAAAGATTATTATGGTCAGACGGTTGAGTTCCTATCAACTTATGACGATTCAAGTGAAGGGGACTTTTTTAAGGTTGAGCTAACCGACGTTGAGTCCGATGATGAGGGGTGGTTGGAAGCAACTGCTTTCATTGGTGACGTTCCTATAGGCGCGACATGGAACGTAGTCGAAGGTGTGCTGAATATCATGGCAGAAGACGATGGCTATCCGGTCAGTATAGTGGTCAAAGCGGTGGATAGTAATGGACTAAAATACTCTACCAAAGTGTTTATGCTGAATGATCGTTATCAAGAGCAGGGTATCGAGGATGGTAAAGGCGATGTCGCTGCTTATTATGTTGAGATCAATAATCCGCTTTAATTTGCGTTGATTGACCTTCCATAGACAAAGCCCACGGTTTATGTGGGCTTTATAATAAAATTAAGCCAAGTAGATTTAAAGCTCGGCGGAGTGAATCAAACAGCGTGTTTAATTTTATCCCTGATAACAATGCTGCTGCATGGCTAGGCAAACTTAGGCTAAGTAAAAACAAATTTGTGTTGGAACACGGGTTTTGTGGGAGGTATATAGTGAGTTGTAACTATACAGCTAGGTTGGGCTGGGCAGATAAGTAGTGGTAGCTAAGCTGCGCTGATATTGTGATAGAGGTGGCGATTACTCGACTACCGATAGCGCGCCTTTATCTTGTTGGAGTTATTGTATATCAACCGATGTCTTAAATGGAGTTAAAGTCACATTAAACACTTCCATTTTTGTTTACTGTAATATTACTTGCTTTATAAGTCGATCAACATGTCATAAACAGTACACCAATATTGTGCTAAATATCTAAAGGTTAGGGATAACATGATTTATGCATATTTGTTTGAAGCGAAGTCCATTCAGCAATACCTGTTTAGCTCTGGAAAGTTAAAGGATGTTATTTCCGCGAGTGAACGCCTAGATAAGCTCATTGATAATGATAAAAATAGCGTATTGAGCCGGGTGCTTGAACGCGCGCAACTTGTCTCCGATTTGAATAAGGAGACAAATGAAATCGGCGCTATCCATTTCCTGCGCTGTAAAGGAGGGGCGTTTTACTCTGTTTGCACTGATAGAGAGCCGCTGAGTCAGTTACGCTCGATTTGGACATTAACCATAGCACAGCTCTTTCCTTCGTTAGAGTTTACCGATGCACTGGTGAGTGAAGAAACACTGCATTCTGCGCTCGAACTAGGGCACAAAACACTGGCGCAAGACAGAAATGCCCCCAAGTTAAAACTTCCTTATGCTCCTGGGCACTCAGAGCGTTACTCGAGAACAGGGGCGGCCGCAGTCGTGTTGTCTGCATTGGCTAGTAGAGCAGTCCATCCCGATGAAGCGACCGATGGTACGCCGCCAAGTTTAGATATTGATACAGAAAAACACCGCCAAGCTTACCAAGCCTTAAACCTTCGTCATGATGCCGCGCTTCAACACCGCTTCACGCCTAACGGGTTGAAAGAAAAAATCAGTTATCCCATCGATTTTGAGAATCAGTTTGAATTTTCTTCAAAGGGAGCACTGGAGCAGTTGTCTAAGTCTCAGCGTGAATCGGTCAAAGATATGGCATTGATTCATATTGACGGTAATGGTCTAGGCATATTGCTAATGAAACTCAAGCAGTCTCTGAATGGCTGTGATGATTCGCGTTATCGACGAGTATTTCGCGCGTTTTCTGATGCGCTTAATGCATCAACAATGGAAGCGGCGAAAGAGGCGACCTTTTGGCTGTATGAACAGGTGGTCAAAGAAGGAAGTGAGATTGATGCTGATGGGCGATGCTGCTTACCAATGCGACCAATTGTGTTAGGCGGGGATGACATTACCCTGTTTTGCCGAGCAGATTTGGCCTTGACCTACGCACGCAAATTCTGTCAAGCCTTCAAGCGCGCCTCAGGTGAACAATTGAAGAAACTCGATCTTCGCCTTAAGGGAGTCAAATACCTTACGGCCAGTGGTGGAATTTTGTATAACAAGGCTGCACACCCGTTTATGCACTCACACCACTTGGTAGAGGCTTTATGTGACAAGGCGAAAGTGCTGACCAAGAGCGTCTATGGTATCGAAAATAATGATAAAGTTGGGCCATCGGCGTTAGCCTTCTATCGTTTATCAAACACGACAACACTATCACTGTCTCAAGTTGAGGCACTCACTAACGATGTGCGTCAGGGTGATGAACACCTACATTTAGCACAGACCGCCTATTTCGTTGAGCACGATGACAATATCCAAATAGCGGGTTTATCCCACCGAGCTCTAAGCCATCTCGATAAGCTGGTCAGTTTGGTTACAAGCAAAAGCGACAGTCAAACCAACTCGCTCTCGCTGGCTAAGTTCCGGCAAATGGCGGGAGAGATTGCCCAAGGGGATCTCTCCGAAGCTCAACGCATCTATTACCGTGCGCTCTCCTTGGCACCGAAAAAACACCAGCAGGCCTTACAAACAGCACTGGCTAACCTCAATCCGCATTGTGAGGCTGCGTGGTATTGGCGAGGATCCAAGCCAAAAGAGCTGCAATCGTTCCTAAGTGACCTTCTAGTAGTGGGGCACTATCAACTGGTCGACCCACCACAGGCAAACAAAGACAAGAGTAAGACGGTCGTAGCGAAAGAAGCAGAGGTGCAAAATGGGTAAAACTCAATTAACTCTTAGTTTAGATATCGTCAGCGAATGGCATATCGGCTCCGGTGAAGAGGGAGGGGCGAAAGCGGATAGTTTGGTGCTCAAAGATGCGCTAGGTTTACCCTATGTACCGGGTCGCTCCTTGAAAGGCTTGATCCGCGAGGCGGTGAATACAGCAATGGACAACCAGTGGTTCTCGTCGGATTTACTCAGTGTTTTAGGTCAGGAGGGCACGCAGATAGACAGCCAGAGCAGTTTACATGTGAGTAGTGCTTGTCTCTCTACCGAGGACGTGAGCTATTTTCGAGATAACCAGCATAGTGCCGCCCATCTGTATCGCGTGATCACCTCCACCGCGATTGAGGGCAAAACCGGGGTGGCAAAGCCGACGAGCTTGCGGTCTATGGAAGTCGCCGTGCCTATGCGATTAACCGCTAAATTGGAATTAGTGGATAAGGCTCAGTTGTTGGTTGAGGAGTTTAAAGCGGTATTGCCACTGATCACAAGGTTAGGAGCCAAAAGGCAACGAGGATTAGGTCAGGTTTATGTCAGTGTTGAATCGGTTAGGGAGAGTGTTTGATGCGAATTTACTACACAATCACAACTATAGAGCCGATCATCATCAGCGGTTCAACCGCGACGACCAATGGTCATCAAAGCCTTGATTATATTCCGGGCAGTGCAGTGCTGGGAAGCATAGCTGGCACGCTCTACCCTTTGGTCTCTGAGGAGATTGCTTGGGACTTGTTTCATTCAGGTCAAGTGCAGTACAGCCCTTGTTATCCACTAGTCAATAATGAGATTACATTGCCTACGCCGGCTTGTTGGCACTACAAGAAACTGACACAACCGATTGTCGATGATGTGTATGACCCCGCTCAGGTCAGCAATCAAGCCAGCCCGGACTTTCAGCGCGCAGAAGGCATCCAGTATAAACAGTGCCGCGACGGCTTTGTCGCATCCGATGCGCGTGTGGGCAAAGTCACGCTCGGTGTCACAACCAAAACAGCGATAGAGCGCAGCAGCGGGAGCGTGAAAAAAAGTACGCTATTCAACTATCAATATATCGAAAAGGGCCAAGTGTTTGGTGGATACATTGAGTATGAGAGTGAAGCGCAAGGGGTACTCATCCGTGAACATCTACTGGGTGAAAAACGGATTGGTCGTTCAAGACACACCGAATTTGGCTTGGTGGATATTCAAGAATGCCACCGACAAGATGAAGTCGTTGAAACATCATTACTTGATGATCGCCTGGTTATTTGGTGCCTCTCAGATTGTCAGCTGGTCTCCCATCAAGGCTTACCGACATTTACCCCGCTGTTGAGTGAGTTGATTGAGGGAGCAAAAGGCGAGTTGGATACCGCTCACAGCTTTATTCGTTCCAAGCGTATCAGCTTATTTAACCGAGCGCGTGGAGGGGTGGATAGTGAACAAGCGGTGATCGCTAAAGGGTCGGTATTGGTGTATCGCAATGTAAGTCTCACTACAGCGCAGTTAAACTTAATCGGCCAAAAGGGGATTGGCATCAATCGCCAACAAGGACTGGGCTGGGTAGAGGTCAACCCGCACTGGGCAGCAAGTGCGCGGCTTAATAAAGCCCCTTTGTTTAGCCGCTATCTGCTAGCGCCTAAGCTGGAAAAACAGCCAGAGTCTGACGTCTCTCAACCTGAGTCACTTCTCGTGAAATGGGTACACAGTAAGCACCAAGAGCAAGTAGGTCAAGTTGAGCAGCACCAGAAAGTTAATGGATTGATCGCTGATATTCTCTCGGCATATCAACATGTTCGAAGTTATAACCGGGTTGGCACGCAATACGCTATAGGCCCGTCGAAAACACAATGGGGCCGAGTCAGAGCAGCCGTTGCGACCAAGCCAGAAAACTGGCAAGCGCTGCTCTTTGCCGGGCGAACAGAGGTCAAAGGTGAAGCCGTTTGTAAAAGTGCCAATGACCCGTTCGGCTGGGGAGCAGCTTGGAACAATGGCCAGCAACTAATTGACTTTTCGACCTATATTAGCAAGCTGTTTGCAGACTGTTCTCTCACTGTCATCGCCATCGCAACGGAGCGATTGAGTCGTTATGACTTGTCTTATGCCAATCAGGTGGCGCTGGCGCGTCATGAGTTACTGCAAACCGTCGAAACGCAAAAAGAGGTGCAAGCATGAGTGAATCACATCAAACCATCACAGTCACTCATTTAGTCTTGGAGACACAAAGTCCAATGGCGATCAATACGGGGGGCAGGGAAACTCAGTTCGACACGGAGTTAATGCGTAATGTCAATGGTCTCCCCGTGATACCAGCAACGGCGATAGCAGGTGTATGGCGCCATCTTGCGCAACAAGCACTACCTGACTGCGCCGATTTATGGTTTGGTTGTACTGAGCAGGCTTCTGTGGTCTCAATCTCCAATGGCGAGTTGCTTGATAGCCATGGCCGGCGAGTAGAAAATTATCTCAGTAAAGAGCAACTAGAGGACGATCCAATCCTTTCGTTGTGCCTCAACCAACGCCCTCACCACCGCGATAGAGTGGCTATCAATGACCGTGGGGTCGCCAAAGACACGGGCAAGTTTGACCAAATAGTCTTGCCGAAAGGGCTACGATTTCAAGTCACCCTAGAGTGGGGCGATAAGCCACACAAGAGTGGATTCGTGCCCCAGCAGGATGACTGGCAACAATTGTTGTCATTATGGTCGCTACGCACTTTTGCACTGGGGGCAAATACCCGCAATGGACTAGGGCAAATTAAGGTTATTGCAAGTACTGAGCATAAGATCAATCTCAAACAAAACCGCGCGGCGGGAACACAGTTAACCAAAGTAAGACAAGAGTGCCTGCCCACACAGCACCAGTTATCAGAGGTATTTGACGCGGATGATGCCGGTCAATCTTGGTCAATCCCTTTAATCGCGCTAGACAATTGGCGCTGTGGCCAAGGGACTCAACTGCTGTCGAAATCACTGCCAAGGGATTCAGTCAATATCATCACTTACTCCGAGCCGACGATAGACTGGCAAAAAGGCCAGGCCCGGATCACTGAGCCGGTGCCAATATTATGTGGCAGTAGTATCAAGGGCATGCTCGCGCACCGCATAGCTTATCACTATCGCCGCATCGAGCAACAATGGGCGCAAGGCATGGCTGACGCTAGTCATGATGAATGGCAGCAGCGCCCTAAAGCACTGAGTGAGTTATTAGGCTGCGCCGATGACGAGTCAGAAAACAATATTGCCGGGTCGCTTTGGGTCGAGGACGCAACCTTGGATTTTGAGCACACGGTCATTCGCCAACACAATAGTATTGATCGCTTTACCGGTGGTGTGCGCAAGGGGGCCTTGTTCAGTGAAGAGCTGCTTTATCAACCGAGATTCACCATCAATCTTTACTTGGCCAAACCGCTGACAGACACAAGTCTTGAGCAGGCACTGAATTGCACAATAGAGGATCTGCAAGCAGGCATGTTACCAATGGGAGCGGGCAGTGGTCGCGGTGCCAGTCTAGTTATCAAGGATGAACAAGGAGTGATGGCATGAGCATAAAACAGTACAATCATTTGGCCCAAGACTCGCATCAAACACTCGCGGTCAAAATACCTCAAATGACCTCAGCGCAACTGTCACTCCAAACAATGCAAGGGGAATGGGAGCAGGTTTTACAAGCCATCACTCGCCTTCAACCCACAGACGGTTGGGTCATGTATCGTGATAAGGTCGAACTTAGCGCTGACTTGCCCACTCGCCAAGACGTGTTAGAGGCGGAATATGCCAACGGCACTCGCAGCCTTGCGATTCGATTATTAAGCGCAAAGAGGTATCAAATGACCGAGTTTGATTCTTCAGACAATGAGGGTGAAACCCACGCCTATTACGAGCAATCGCTGATATTGCGTAAGCACCTCCAAGGTCAGGCACAAACGGCCCTTTATCGGATTTGGTTTGAACAAACTGACTCGCGCTGGTTACCAAAAGCCCAACAGTTTATCGGATTGAGCAAGGAGGCTCATTATGGCTGAGCAAATGCACGCACCTTACCATTTTGTGCCCCTGTCAAAGTGGGTCTATATGCCTGAGTGGGCACACCTCGTCAGTCATGATCACCCTTTTTCTGACGGGCATTCAGGCGTACTTGAGTACACCCTTACGAACCACACAGCATTGTGTGTGGGCGATCAGCCGGACTCAGACGAGTCAAGTTACGTGCCGTTTGTCAAAGACCCACAAAACCGGCCGATTATACCGGGCTCCAGCTTAAAAGGCATGCTGCGTAACGTCATGGAAATCGCCAGCTTTGCCAAGTTCGGCTCGATCGACGATCGACGCTTCGCTTATCGTGATATTAGTCATTCACGCACGAAATATGCAGAAGAGCTAAGAGATACCAAGGCGCAAGCCTATTGGTTGAAATACTGTCAGAAACGTCAAGCATGGACCTTTCGCAAGGCACGCCACACGGTGATCTTTCATGATGATCTCAATCTTGCCTACAATACCGCGATATCTAATGTCGTATTTAAAAATGAAAAAGGCACACGCAAAAAAAACCTAGTACCGACCCAAGAAAAGTACGCCAAGTTTCCCCTTGCGAAAAGGGTGACATTCTCTTTGGGTCAGCGAAGTGTTATGGGTACAAAAGGCAACATGGTGACCGTCGATTGTGCCACCAAGCTAAAACAGGGTGAACTGAGTGGCTCTGTGGCGTTCAGTGGTTTTCGCCCAGGCAAAGATAAGGATCAAAAGGTCCGCCTTAACTTCAGCTATGTGTTTTTTGCCGAGGCTGAAGAAACTCAGCTGAGGCCGACAGCCGCACGAGTTGTTCAAGACTTTTTTGACAATCATGATTCCGACCTTATCGATTATTTACAGCAAAATCCTCATCCAGACTATGGCATACCCGTGTTTGCACGCGAATCGAAAAATGGTGATATTGTCGCTTTAGGTGTGGCCAAAATGCCGAAGAAAAGCTACCAGTTGGCTACTCAAGATCTGTTGCAACAAAATCAATCGCTGGCACTCTCACCGAACACATTTGACTTGGCAGAGTTGATGTTCGGTACCTTGCGTGAGCACGGCTTTAGCCTGAAGAGTCGGGTGTTATTCTCTGATGCCAATTGCACTCGGGTCACCTCGCTGTCAAAGTCAGCGCCTGTTGTGTTAAGCAGCCCCAAAGCCAGCTTTCTTGCGGGGTATATCGAACAAGCTGACGAGCGCGTAGCGGGCGAACTTGCCAATTATCAAACTGGCAGTCGGCTTAAGGGTTGGAAACGTTACCCACGTCAGGCGAGTTTTTCGAACCAGGCGACCGTCCAAGCTGAGGGTAATGAAAAGATGCAAGCAAGCCTTGAGTTAATGGCGCCCAACGCACAGTTTTCAGGAAAAATCCTGTTTCACAACTTAAAAACAGAAGAGCTTGGTGCCTTGCTCTGGTGCATGCAGTTGGGTCAGCATCAAGCTGACACCCAACATAGCCTAGGGCATGGGAAACCTCTTGGGGCGGGGCAAGTGTCTTTCTCGTCAATACAGCTCACAAGCTTACGCTCTAATGGCGAAGGGACTGATCAGCCCGCTGCTATAACCGCGTTTGTGAATACAATGGAACAGGCCTATCCTGGTGATAGTTGGTCGTGTAGTCCGCAAGTACAACACCTGCTCGAAATGTCGAAAGCCAACGACGCAAAGCTAGAATATATGGACCTTGAGACCTATTCTTATCACCAAAAAGGCAACACCAAGCAAACTTTGCCTAAATGGAACCACCTTGAACGCAACGAAAACCTCAAGCAAGATCAAATTAGCAGCTTTGCACGGGGTAGATTAGCCAACCTGTTTGATAAGCACCGAGAGGCGGGATACCAGGTAACGGCCAAAGAGTCTGATTTGTTTGGCCATGCCGAGCAGTTGGCTGAAAAGGAGAAGTTCGCTAGCTTATCAAAAGTCGCCCAAGCTTACGCGACGCTGTGCGAAAAATTGGCAGCGGCAGAGGTGCGAGCCTCCAAAGAGCGTCGTCAAGGGCTTAATGCAGAACTCGAAAGCCTGTTAGCCTTGGCCTTAGAGGAAGATTTTGAGTATGCAGAGGAGCTACTGGTCATGTGTCAAGATACCCAGCGCACTGCCTATCTTGACCTTGCTAAGAATCCCAAAAATAAAAAGAAACTAGCGCAACGTAAAGCGACACTCGCCAAGCTCGCGCAGCACTATGGGTTGGAGTATCAATAATCGCCTATGTTAGATGCTTTGATCCCGATTGCCGAGTCTTTCTCTCTGCTTAAGTTGCAGCTCACCTTGAAGCTTGATGCGCCCACCAGACTGCCGGCGTTTAAGGGCGCGATGTGGCATGGACTGCTTGGCCATGCCCTAAGAGCCTATGATGCACAGGCTTATCATGTGTTATTTGGTGCTCACCATCAGCAGCAACCTAAACCTTACGCACTGGCACCCGACGGAGACCATAAAATCGAGTGGGGTCAAGGTGAACTGCTCAGCTGTGAGCTGAGTTTGTTCGGTGACGCCTGCCAGTTGGCTAATGTGGTTGTTGCGGCGCTGCAACAAGCCGGTGATCACCCTGAAATCGGTATTGGTGAGCGCAGAGTGTCTTATCAATTGCTGTGTGTTGGCTCATTGCAGCCTTTGGGCCTGACGCCTGGAATAAGAGTCACATACTTAGCAGATTGGCTGAGTATGCCAAGGCAAGCCGCAGAGCAGGAGGTTGCTTTGCACCTGCTCACTCCTGTGCGGATAAAGCACCAGAACCGCATTATCACAAACACAGCACCCGAGTTGGAGTTTTGGCTAAATCATACCCTCAGGCGTTTAACCCAGCTCAGTCGTTATTGGGCGATTGACAATGCAGGCTTGTTCGATGCCCTGTACACTCAGGTTTATTCTGTGGTTAGATCTCCCGTTGATACCCAGTCGCACTGCTATTTTGAGGACTGGCAACGCTATTCAGCACGCCACGAGAAAACCTTGCCTCTCGGCGGGCTGAAGGGGCTAGTGAGTTTTTATGGAGACTTAGCCCCAGTGATCGATGTATTAAAAGTGGGGGAGTTACTTCAGTTGGGTGGCAAGACCACATTTGGCTTGGGTAAGTATCAGTTAATCGCGAGCATATAAGCAAACAAGCATGAATGAGTTAGTTTTATGGTCTAGCTCTATGAGGTGAACGATGCTGGTCATATAATGCGCTCGAATAAACAGCCCTTATCTATTCACTTTGGTTATTTATATATATTTCAATGCTTTAAATTGAAAAATGCAACACTGTAATAACGTGGGTAAATTAGTGTGATAGATGTCAGGTTTTTTGCAGCAACTTGCCTCTGGAGGCCTTGATTTTAAAGGGCTGCAGAGGGTAGAGTATTGAAGGTGCCCTGATTAGAAGGGATTAAGACATATTACTCACGCCCGCAAAGGCACCCAAAACTAAGTATTGAAGGTGCCCTGATTAGAAGGGATTAAGACTGAGGAATAACACTGGGGTCTTGCCCTCCTCCAAGTATTGAAGGTGCCCTGATTAGAAGGGATTAAGACCACCTCTCCAGTCGCGTCCACCGATTGAACCGGTAGCGTATTGAAGGTGCCCTGATTAGAAGGGATTAAGACAGTTTTCACGTCCCATTTCATCGTCGGTGTATATGTATTGAAGGTGCCCTGATTAGAAGGGATTAAGACAGTGGTCAAGCGACCATCTCGCGTTAGCTAGTGGTATTGAAGGTGCCCTGATTAGAAGGGATTAAGACGGATTTTTCTTTTTTCTTCTTCTAGCGCCTCAGGCGTATTGAAGGTGCCCTGATTAGAAGGGATTAAGACATAAGAAACAACACCGGTTCCTGCCCTTCCTCCAAGTATTGAAGGTGCCCTGATTAGAAGGGATTAAGACACATTGTACCTGTCTGTTCATCTCATAAATTTCTTGGTATTGAAGGTGCCCTGATTAGAAGGGATTAAGACAGAGTAACTATCGACCCATGGATTCTTCCATCTGGAGTATTGAAGGTGCCCTGATTAGAAGGGATTAAGACAGATAGTCGAAGGTCAGAAAAGCGACAGTCCAGGTATTGAAGGTGCCCTGATTAGAAGGGATTAAGACAAGGGAGTGTAGGTAGATCCAGTAGGTGAACTTCTGTATTGAAGGTGCCCTGATTAGAAGGGATTAAGACACGAGGTCCGTGCTGTTGATAACTGCCCATAGGGTATTGAAGGTGCCCTGATTAGAAGGGATTAAGACACTACGAGAGTACGGCTATCATAGCCAGAAGTAGGTATTGAAGGTGCCCTGATTAGAAGGGATTAAGACATCTCATCCCAAAAGTCATCATTTGCAATTTGTTGTATTGAAGGTGCCCTGATTAGAAGGGATAAATCAACGATGTCCCTTTCCCGCCACTTGCTGTATTACGTATTGATAATGCCCAAATTGGATGGGCATAAATCAAACAACGTTGTTGCCAAATGCTAAATCTTATTTGCCTACCGAGCGATTTCTTCCCTAATAAGCCAGATTTTGCTCTACAAATTTGTCTTCCCCCTTTTAGCTCATAAAGCTTTTTACAATAGTTACACAATCGGATGATAAATCATTTCGGGGGCGTCTATGGAAAAGCTAACTACCGCGTTACGTCAATTAACCATTGCGATCAACAACCTTAGTCAAGCACTGAGTGAATTCTCTAGCCAATCAACTATACAGCTGGCGAACGAACCTAAGCACAGCATTATTCCCGAACCAGTCACTGACACGGTTATTGCAAAGCCGGTCATAACATCCGATACCAACAGTGAAACGCACGACTTTCCAGAGAGAATTGCGCAGTGGTTTCAAAAATATCAGTTGGGATTTGATCACTTTAACCCTGCGAAAGGTGAGACCAACAGCTCACGAAAAATTGCCTTATTGTTGGCAAAGCAGTTTGCAGATTGCCATGAAATGGTCGCACTTCTTAATCGGATGTCAGATGGCAATCGCAACATTGTTATGGATTTACGCAATCACTCAGTAGAGACTATCGCCAGTTGCTGCGCATTGAGTCATGCATTAAACGAAGCCGGTTTTTTGCAGCAACGGAGTTACAAAAAAAGCCCTGTGTGTCGCTTGAATCTAAGAAGTAACGGATTGCCTGTGACCAAGAGCTTTTTTAATGGTCGATGGTTTGAACAGGCGGTGGATATGCAACTGGCGGCCTTGTGTGAGAGATATAAGGAAATGTGCTGGACCAAAAACATCGTGGTAAGAACGGCGCAAGGCCAGCAGCGTGAGATGGATTTTATTCTTAGCTTCCACAAGCAGGTGTTTGTAATTGAAGTCACCATTGGTGCTTGGCAGAAAAAAGCCACACAGATGCTCTCGATGGCGAATAAACTCAGTATTCCCGTTCGCCAATGTGTCGTGATTTCACCTGGCACTTACACATCCGCAATGGATGAGTTTTCGCAACTACATGGGTGTCAGGTAATCACTTTCTCCAGACTGGAGCATTGGCTGGAGTCTCTGGACAATCAAAGCTCTAAGCAGATTGATCATGATGACATTATTGACATGGAGACTTATGCAGTATGAATGACATCATCAGCCCTTCACCCTGTGTTGACACTCAAGCGCTTGAGATGGCGTTTCTAAAAGTCAAAGAAAATAAGGGGGCGGCCGGTGTCGATGGTGTGACGATTGAGTGTTTCGAGCAGGGCAAGCAGCGTTATCTTTCTCAACTCAAGCTAGAACTGGAGAGGGACGCATGGACCCCGCAAGCTTTTAAAACCTATGATATTCCCAAATCAAACGGCCAATCCCGGCGTATCGCGGTCCCCACCGTAAGGGATCGAGTGGTACACACTTGGTTAGCCCAGCAAATCACCCCAAAACTTGACGCGATTTTTCTAAGCTCAAGTTTTGCTTATCGAAAACACAGAAGTTACATAGACGCAATAAAACGCGTTGAGTTTCTGCGCGACAGCGGATTTCAGTGGGTAGTAGATGCTGATATTAAACAGTATTTCGATAGTGTCTCTCATCGGATTTTATTCGAGAAACTATCAGTAACACTGGGCGATTCGCAACTGTGCCAGTGGATTGAGAGAGCAATCACGCTAGCGCAGTGTGATACACAGGGGCAACTTGCTTATGGGCGGGAAATAGGCAAAGGCATACCCCAAGGATCAGGTTTATCACCGGTTTTGGCTAACCTCTACTTGCATGAGCTTGATCATACGATGCAAATGCATAAATTTGCGCTGGTGAGATATGCGGATGATTTTGTGGTGCATTGTCAGACTGAACAGGAGGCGCACAGCGCCCTTGCACAAGTGGAAAGGGTACTGGCGAAATTAGAGCTTGAGTTAAATCCTAGCAAGAGTGGTATCCGGCACTTTTCTGATGGTTTTGTCTTTCTCGGCGCTCAGTTTATTGATCAATTGACCTTAGCCTCAAGCGAACACACCGAGCAATGTTATTACCAATATCCCACGCAGTCACTCACAGAGCAGGACAATGAGGCCGATATAACCGCGCAACCCGAGTTAGAGCATGTGCACGAGCCTTTATCTCCACACTACCAGCAATTAAACGCATTGATTGAGGGTGATTTCGAGTCTGACGACGTTAAAACAGAGCCTATAAAGCAATCACTAAGTCAGATAGCCAAGTTACGAACGCTGTATGTTCAACGCCAAGGGAGTGTTCTCTCCCTGAGAGGAGGGCAGTTGATTGTCTCTTTCAGAGGTGAGGAGTTACAACGGTTTCCAGCCTCTAGCCTAGATACGATTTGGCTGTTTGGTAACATTCATCCCACATCGGCCGTCACTAAGCACTGCCTTGCCCATGCGATCCCCTTAGTCTATTTGAGCCAGTCGGGTCAAAGGCAGGGAATGTTATCAAGTCTAGAGGTTAAGAACCCTTTGCTACTGCGTGCTCAGGTAGAAGAGGGGAATCAGCCCGAGATTATTATTCAACGCGCAAGATTTATCGTCACACAAAAATTGAGCCATCAGTTAGCACTGCTGCGTCGATGGAACAAGCAAGGCCTACCGACAGAAGACACAGTGATCAATGGTCTCATTGATGCTCGAGCACACAGCGGCCTTTGCCAAGACATCGCACAACTTCGTGGTTACGAGGGGATGGGCGCGCGTTTCTATTTCCAGCAATGGAAAGCATGGCTAGCAACTCAGTGGAGGTTTGAGGGAAGAAACCGTCGACCCCCTAATGATCCGGTCAATGCCTTATTAAGTTATGGCTACCAATTGCTTTTCAATAATATTCAGACCTTGCTTGAGTTGCGTGGACTGAGCCCATTGTTTGGTTATCTACATACGCAAGCAACCGGTTTTCCAAGTTTGGCCCTCGACATGATGGAGCAATGGCGTCCATTTGTTGTCGATGAGGTTGTGTTGCGTATGGTGCTGCGCCAACAGTTTTCCCCCAATGACTTCACCGTTGCAAGCGATGGCTGCGTGATGAGCAAACCGGTTCGGCAGAGTTTCATTGCTGCGATTGAGCAGCGGATGCAGCAATCATTCACTCATCCTCAACTAAGAATTAGGACTGATCTGCGTCGATTTATGGATATACAAATTATGGAGTTACGTGAGCTGATTTTACATCAACAAGGGGCGCTGACTCCGCTGCGCCTGCGTTGATAGAGGGGAAGTCAATGCGTGCATTATATGTGATTTGCTACGATATCAGTGATGACAAAATACGCCGATATGTTGAAAGAAGGCTTGCCTGTTACGGGCTTCGAGTGCAATACAGCGTGTTTGAATGTTTACTAACGCCCAGCCAGTTGGTTCGATTGCGCCAGCAATTGTGTCGATACATCGACCCAGAGACCGATGCATTACACTATTTTTCATTGTGCAAACATTGTGTCAGTAAGCGTCTATTGCATGGCAAGGCGCTTCCTTTCAGTTGGCAATCGCATGAGTGGGTAGGGTAAACGATGTTTATCTTGGTGTGCTTTGATGTTTCACAGTCTAGAGTTCGCCGCCGTTTGGTCAGGGCACTGCTCGAGCATGGTTGGCGGATCCAGTATAGTGTGTTTGAGATCCGACTGAGACGCGGAGAATTTACTCGCTTACAACAGAAAATTGATAAACTTTTACAGCCGGGCGACCGCGTTCACTATTACCCTCTGTGCGGCAAGGATATTGGGCAGCGCAAAGCTGATGGAAAAGGAACCATTGCTTGGCATTGCGATTGGTTAATCGTGTCATAATTTGGCGTTTTACCTAGCACAAATATATGGCAACCTGGTCGGATTCAAGGTCAAAGAGATTGGCCTCGAAATCGTCTGCTGACTTCCCCCACACTTTCTTAATGTTGTTTTTCCGTAGACCCCCATCTAAAGCGTTTTGTATGCTCGTAGCGTTTACTGTCTATTTACCTGTTCTGAAAATCTTTCAAGCGTGCTGTGTCGACATCTACCCGATAAATAATGTTGAAAATGAGGCATCGCTGGGGCACAAAAACACGGCCGAATTTGAAATTATCAATCGGGATCCAATAGAATGCGCTCGAATAAAAAAACGTTTAGTATTACTAATGGTTATTTATAATAAAAACATGCATTTAGAATAGATAATGTAACGATGAAAAAAAGGCTTAATACCAATGAGAATTGCGTCACGTTTTTTGCAGCAAATAGGCTCTGAAGGCCTTGATTTTAAAGGGCTCTAGAGGGTAGGGTATTAGGTATGCCCTGATTAGAAGGGATTAAGACATGCCGACGCAGCAGCGCCCCAGCCTAAACCTGCGTGTATTAGGTATGCCCTGATTAGAAGGGATTAAGACCAAAGGAGGAGGTGAAGCCGAACGACTGCTCGGCTGTATTAGGTATGCCCTGATTAGAAGGGATTAAGACTTTTAGTCGCACTTCATTTAGGCAGCAGAAGTTTTGTATTAGGTATGCCCTGATTAGAAGGGATTAAGACGTTAAAAAAAGTGGACTATATGCAAGAATTTCGTATTAGGTATGCCCTGATTAGAAGGGATTAAGACAGACAGTTCTCTTACTCTCTCAGCGACGCCTTGTTTGGTATTAGGTATGCCCTGATTAGAAGGGATTAAGACCGATTAACACGGAACTCATTACCGAGTACGTTGTTAGTATTGGGTATGCCCTGATTAGAAGGGGCAGTAGCTACTACTTTCACAGTCTAACAATGCGCTTGACTCCCTCAATAGAAAACTATCGAGAATATTATTATTGGCACTAAAAAGAGATGCCAAGTAACGACAACAAATTTGTCGGCGCTGAAAACCTCACCATTGGCGTTATTATTGCTCTGGTGAAATTGAGCAATAATGAGTTTCGGTTTCTACTCATGACTCACCACCTAGGTGAGAGAGATCCACTGCGATTGTGGGCAATTTGTGACGCTGGTTTTGAATGGTGAGGATAAAGGCTATGGAAAGAAAAAAGAACATTTTGCTCGCGGTGACAGGTATGTCGCCCGCTGTGGTAACCGAAACAATTTATGCCCTTCATCAAGAGGGCACAACGATTGATGAAATTCAGATCATCACGACTAAAAAGGGCAAAAAACAAGCCTGGTTGACTCTGGGCGTGTCAAAAAACAATCAGCCGACACCGCTTGAAAAGCTTCAGCGCGATTACCAGATACCAGCGATTAAGTTTGATGAGTCAAGTATTCATGTTGTGCCTGATGCCAAGGGTAACTTGGTTGAGGACGCTCGCACCAAGGAAGATCAGGTAGCGTTGGCAGACTTTATTACCCAGAAAGTGCGTGAGCTAACCAGTGATCAAAATAATACTCTGTTTGCATCGCTTGCGGGTGGGCGCAAAACCATGACCTTTTTCTTGGGGTATGCCATGAGTCTGTTTGGCCGTAGACAAGACAGTCTATCCCACGTATTGGTTACGCCGGGTTATGAAACCCTGACAGAATTTTATTATCCTACTCCGTACGTCGATACACACACCAATCGCGATGGGGAAAAGTTAGATGCTCGCGACGCGCAGGTCGAGTTGGCCGATATTCCGTTTATTCGTATGCGTGAAGAAATGCCCACTCGACTGATTGATGCAAAGCAGCCATCAACGTATAGCGAGACTGTCGAGTTGATGAACTTACTTGAGGAAGAGCCTAAGCTCACCATTCACGTCGACGGTAAAAGCAGCAAAGTGCTGTTAAATGGAAAAGAGCTGATACTCACGCCAGTCAACAAAATGTTTTATTGTTGGTTAGCCGTCAGAGCCAAATATTGTGTCGGTGGTATCCCATACGCGACCAATGTCGGTGCCCTAGTCAATCAAGACTTGCAGGATGAGGCGCAATTCTTCTATCAGGTCTTTATCGATAATGACGTTAAGTTTGAGCGCTTTGGTATCGACTTTATTCGCGATCGTAAAAACCAGATTGCTCAAGAGTTGAAAAAATGCTTGCCGGTGGTGTTGGCCAATCAATATAAGGTCACCACGACGGCGAAAACTGACAGCTTTAGCCTCAATGGGATCAATTTACCTCCAGAGCAAATTGAGATCGTTATAGAAGACCCGACTCTCAATGGCTTGCACCATTCATACAGCGGAATAAAGCAAGAGTTTGACTGGCAAGAGTACGTCAACTCCTATGCTCAGCTAACAAGGCAATGCCTGTTTGGCTAATATCACAACAAGGAACTGATCCCAAGCCACTTTGCTCAACCAAAGTGGCTTTTTAGTGTTTAGTGTTTAGTGTTGAGAGAAGTATTCTGACTTTGAGATAATAATGTAACTCACTATATAAATGCATGCCCAGAGGTAGAGTTAGCGGCACGAATAATTTGTCCCTCTTAATTTATTATTTACATAGTGAGATGCATAGAAGTGAACATAGATGCTAAATCTAGGAGGAAAAATTAAAAATCGAGTGATATTTATCTATGGATTGAATGACAGATAATAGGATGCTCTGTAATGGTAATGTTCTTTATATAAATGGATGCATGGTATTCAAATCGCGTTTTGATTAGGTGATAATACTGCAATTATTCTGCGTATTGATATGTAACGGTAATATGCTCTATAAACATTAGTGCTTTGAAGTAATGACACTAATGAAAACTCTACCTGAGATACGGCAGTCATAGTGATAAACAGTGAGAAAAGGACAATTCTCGATGAAGAAGTTACACTTATTATCTGTGCTAGTGCCAGCATTATTCATGGCTGGCTGTTCAGAAGCACCATCTCAAGCGGTATTTACTGATAATGACTCGCGTCTGAACACTCGCATAGAAAATAGAATGAGCAAAACTAGTTTTGATGTCGTTGTCAACTATCTTCAAGAGCAAGATATGAAAAATATCTATAATGCTTACCAAGTTTACGACTTGGTTGGAGACGAAATGAGTTTCGAAGTTCTCGATGTCTCGTCTTTTGATAACAGTGATGGAGAGATTAAGTTAGGCTATGTATTAAAATATAACCATCAATTAAACCTTGCAAAAGAAGAGTGGGATAAAAAACGATCAGAGATAATGCAAGAGTATGACAGCGTTGCGAATCCTAGCATTACAAAACTCGAGGAAGCACAAAAAAACCTGACACAACTTAGAGATTCATTGTCTGAGTATAGGAATTCAATCAAACAACTCGAGAAAGAGTATGAAAATTTAACGAAAAAAAGAAGTGACAATTTTAACAAAATCCTTCGTTTTGCGAATGACCACATAGTTGAGCATGAAATACCGATAAGAAAAGCAGGAAGGATGGATCAAGTAGTATACCTCCGATCTAGAGGCGCATGGCAAAACATTTGTGGTAAAAACGGGTATCATGAAAAACACTTGCGAGTAGAAGCTGGCGAAGGTAAGAATAAGCAATGTCGCTCGGTTGGACTTCACCATGAAATTGAGAAAAATGGTGACATAGAGAAGTTACTTAAAGCGATTGAACCCTTTGTCAATATCGCCTGGGATATAAGCACTGAACGAGCAAATAATCGCGCTAAGCTGTCAAAACTTAATAACGAACTGAGCAAGCGCACTATCATAGCCACGAACAAATTTGGTGATGAGAGGCAGCTCTCAACTACGATAACCAGAACAAAAAAAGAGATTGAAAAGCACAAGACTTGGTTAGAACCAAAGGTGAGTGATGAGGCTAGACGTCACTATATTTCGGCTAGAGTGAGCTCTGAGTTTCAACAACTAAAGCGCAACGCCTCTTCAACGTTTAGTGATTCGGTGAATTCAGCGTACAGTTCTAATCAGAGAGAAAGACAAACAATCGAAGGTGCGTTTACACCTTTTGCATTAGATTATAAAAATAATGACTTTGCCATAGTTTCGTTGATCGATTCCAATTACCCGGTCAGAAACGGTAGGGTTATTATTGATATGAGGTCAAATCTAGACGGCATGAAGCGAAACGCTGATAAGCAAGTTGAAATCGATATCTACCAGACTAGAGGGGTTAGTCCCTATGACCTTATCAAACGGTTCCTAAAGTCTAATGCTATTTAGTGTTTTAATTGATTAAGCACTAATTTAGTTGCGCTTATGAAAAGGGTAAAGAATGAAACTCAAACAGAAATTGATACAGATACTGAAGCTGGAACAGAAACTGAAACAGGAACTGGGGCCGTGGCTTGAACTGGTAAAAACAAAAAAAGAAGTGGAACTAGGGCATGTACAAGCCGGTAGGGATGCTGAAGACTTATTCCAAGGTATGGTTGAAAGACAGATGACCTTCAACCGAGGGACGATATATAGTGGCAAGCGGATACCGAACCCAAACGGAGGACGGTTTGAGATTGATGCGATCATTTTGACGCACTCGCGAATTCACTTAGTGGAAGTCAAGAACTGGAGTGGTATTCTACATGCGTGTGAGGGAGGCTGGAAACAGACAAAAAGGTCCGGAGAAGTCATCGAGCACAGAGATATTCTAGAGCTAAATAAGGAAAAGCTTGCTGCGTTCAGACAATACCTAGAGTCACAGGATGTCGAGTTACCGTCTTACCTTGACGAATTGTTCACGTTCAAGACGATCTTTATGAATGATAAATTGCGTATCGATCCCATCATTCAGCAAGACGAAGATGTTGTCTGTCGCTCTACTTTGGATGCGTATTTAAGAGACAGCACCACAAGTCTTCGCGAAAGGATGCTATCTGCTATTGTCGAAGTGTTGGCGAGTCGTGATGCAGAGATAATCAATGCTGGTCTAACGTCTCAGATGTTAAGTTCGCAACAACAAAGCATCGCGCAATGCCTTGAAAAACTCAGAACCTGGGACGAGGTGGAGCTGTTCGGCGGCCGCATCATTTCAGGGGATGCTTTAAAGTTGGTGTTAGAAAGTCAACCCTACGACCTGAAAGATAAACAAGGTGGGGAAGGGTTCAGGTTGAGATGGGTACGAAATAGGATTTGGAGCTTGCTGCTTGCAAAACGAGGCAAGTCACTCGGTAAGATCAAGCTGGCAAAGGGTAAGCTAGATGTTTCACCTCTCGCAGATAACTACGTACTTTTTCACGCTGCCGGCGACCCTAAACCAACAAAAATACCATTAAAACAGGTCGAGGCATTTGTTAAAGGTTAAGGTTGAGAGTATTTGCAAGGGATATGTATGTCGAACGTAAATATTAACGATTCTACGGAAATTAGCAAACAAGCAATGATTGCTTACTTTGAACAACCAAGTCGCGGTATTGATCTGAACGCAATGAGGGCAGAATACGCAATGTACAATGAAGACGTCACTGGTAAAAAGTGGTTTGAAACACATTATGGTGGTTTTTACGGATCTGAGCCTAGTACGCTTGAATCGACATTGAGCTTTTTCATTGGATCACCGATACTAACGCTTAGTATTCTATTTTTATGTTATTACACTAGGCACTGGTTACTTAGGTTTTGTTTATCAGTGATAACGAATTTACCAAAAGTAATTTATATTATTTTCGATGTTTGTACGAGCCCGCAAAAAGGCAATAGGCTCTATGAAATTGGCAAGCGAGTATCCTATCACCTGATTGAGAAAAGTGTGGATTGGCATGAATCCAGACAGCGTTTGGTGATTAGAAACATGATGGATATCAGAACGGAAAAATAGACTGATAGCGCGTTTTTTTTAGATTGAGTTAGAGGCAATATTGAGTCTATTGCCTCTAGTGTTTATTCGGCTATAGTAAATAGCCCATAGCCATTCGACGTTTTGGCACCGAGACCAAGAAAATCTAAGGCATCAGAAAGCGCTTTGGCGACCTTGGACATATCAATTGCGGCTTCTTGCCCGGGCACAGGTGCAATGGAGAAGTGAAGCACCGCAGGGGCGCAGGATAGAAATGGCACGGGCACTGGATTGATCCAGTCTGCAGGCGCGTTTTTTTGCCCGCCTTCTGACAACCAATTGCCGCAATGTGGTGTCATCACATCAAGCACTAAACTCACCGGCTCGACTGGAAGCGCATCAAAAAAGATTAATCCCCCCTGACTCGGTTCATTTTTGCACTTATCGGCACGCTTGTCCTCACTGCCGAACCATAGCTGAATGGCTTTAAGATCCGGTTGTTGCTGAGTTTCCATCCAGGCTCTGAGTAGACCTTTGATTGAACTACCCGAGAAAAAGGGTACCGCGAGGGTTGGATGCCATTTAAGTCCATTTTCCACCGGGTGAGCGTAGCCTAAACCCGACACCCAGTTCCACTCACTCTTATACTTGAGACTAATTCCGCCAAGTTGCTGCGACAATTGAGTCTGCCTTTGATAAAAACGCGATAATTTTTCTCGATCACCCACAGCGTTTTGACCTGAGCGGGGCGCGCCAGCACTGAGTATACTCTGCAAAAATTTCACTTTACTGCTGGTCTTCTCTTTGCCTTCGCCCTCTTGATCAATCTGCCATTGGCTATCATAGCGATTGAAAAAGCGATTAAACAGCAACCCAGTGTTGGCATGAGTCAAGTCCAGATCATTGAGTACGTCCTGACAACCGAAATAATGAGGTAGTTGATTGGCCATTATGCCTCCTCAAGCGTTTCAGGTTTTTCAGCGGCCACAAACGCTAGGACAAACTTTTGCACCCAGCCCAAAAAGGCCAGTAGCTCAATTTGCGCCATCCGATACTTGTGCATGTCTTCGCTAACCAGGGCAGTAAGCAAATCATGATGAGAGGGATAAACGGCTAACGGTCCTTTGCATAACCAATCTGAGAGCAAGTCGTATAGCTTTTGATAAGCCACCCCACCTTTGCTACTTTCACCGGCTTGAAAGCGTGAGCGGTAGAAAGCAATTGCTTGTCCCAGACCATTGATCTGCACCATGGCGGGTAGCGCCTGCACATAGGCTTTGAGCTCTTTTTGTGCGCTATTCGATAACGCACTGGGTCCCGAAGTGAGTTCAGTGATAACACTCAGTGCATATTTTGCTCTGGTTTGTTCGGCATTGAGCTGAACCTCGCGCGCAGCGGCCTGCTTTGGGGCAGTTTGTGTTTTTTTCGCTTGTTTTTTATACCTAGGCATTGCTTATCTCTCCATCACCGGGTGAGTGGAGAACCAACCCATTCCAACGGTTGTGTTTCCCCCAACTTGCAAATAGTTTCTGCTGCTGATCAAGTGCTTGTCGAAAAGGTCGCTGACTTGCTCTGCCGCCATAGTGAGCCGCCCTCTGCCTGAGCTAAAGCTTAAGCAGTTGTACATGATGGTTTCAGGTGGCAATGACTCTTCGTACCACAACGCGCCATCAACAACGACTTTGGTTTGACTGTTGATGGCAATTCTGGCTTGCAAGGGGATAGCAGCGCGACACAAGTAGTTGAAATGGTCGTTGCTGATGATGGTGAGGTTGGCTTGCAACTCATCACGGTAGTCTTCCCCCACGAGCTCCACGAGTAAGTCAAGCAAGGCACTAAGATCGGCACATTCTGGGCTGAATCGGTACTCTTCGAGATACAGCGTATCTGACTCAATGTCGGTTGCAACCAGCGCTTTTTGTGCGGTCACTTTCAAATCAAGCGCTTTATCAAGCTTAAATCCAAGCCGTTGACGATCTCTTACGTAGCGATTGATCAGAGCGGGGCAGGTTACCCATTTAAAATGGCTGGTCAGCGAACGCACTGGAAGCAGTACTAAGCGTGCGTCAGAAACCATCACCGCGCCTGCATGATCAGAGGCATTTTGCGTATCAGGACCGAATATCGTGATAACTTCATTGCTTGCGAGATCACTGTTCGTTTGCGCGGCACTGCGCCAAGCGCCCTTCATTCCAGAGCCTGCAATCACCGGCCAATCGGTATGCGCTTCACGTTGAATAGGCAGATCAATCAGGTTATCACTTGAAGATGCGCAGACATGAATCGAGGTTTGTGAAATCAACCCGACAAGTTTGTGCTGAATTTTAGACATTATTTTGTATCCTTACACTTATTGTTCTTTCCACGCTAACAGCGTCGCGTTACCGTAGCCAAACTGAGTCAACTCACCAATGGCTTCAACATCTTTTTGAACCAGGCTTTGCTCACTTTTAAGATACCAGCAGCTTCCCTGAGGTAAGTACGCTCGAAGAGGTTTGGGCTCACGCTTGATGAAATCCCAGCCACCAACCTGAATGGGCTTATCACTGATTTGGCAAAGCAGGTCCACTTGTTTGCCATTGATGCTAAAGCGCCAAATATCATGGTCGTATTCGCTCGATGAATCATGCGTTATTTTGAACGCATCGGGAGGTAGCCAGCCTAGGTCAGATTGTAGATAGACGGGTGAGCCAAAGACGAGTTGATAGGTACTGCTGTTAATCTGGTTGTTATCTATTTTATCGGGTTGAGACGACACGCAAACAAAAGCCATTCGCCCCTCACCACCAAAGCGAACAATTTGCTCGCTCTCGCCTAGTTCAGAGGCCAGCTCCATAGGAAGCCCATGCACAACCATTTTAATCGCCACATCTTCAAACCTGCTGTGACTGACCCGAACATGTCGAGTTTGATAGAGCATCCCATCAACGCTAGTCGCAGTGTGGTTATCTCTTGAGATCCCAAGGCGCGGCTCGTCAACAATGAGATCTTCAAGTGTGACGACGTCTTTATGGCTAACGGGGTGGCCAATCTTGTAGTTGTGCCAACCCTTGGGCAGCAGCCAAGATTTACCCAATGGTTTAGCGCGTTTCTGCTTCGGTGGAAGGCAAGGTAACCTGACTCGCCCCAAGTCACAGGCAATGGGCTGTTTGGCGATTAATAGCCGCACAAGCTTGTTGTCCTCGGTTTTCAGCAAGTCGGCCGGGGTTGGGGCGAGCTCTTGCCACTTTCCGGCGTGTTTGACCACAATCTTGGGATGCTCAAAACGCAGTTTCCCCGTGTCATCACCGTTACCGATGAGTTCGTTTGGATTAAGATTAAACTTGAGTTGTTGCTCTTGACCACGATGATATTTTTGCCAGTCGATACCTAAGGTTTCACCAATCAGAGAGCGGATCGTCCCGGATAAGGTGGCGCAAGAGGGGGGAAAGGCACTGGAAAGTTCGCTTCCTCCAACCGATTCCATCGGTCGTGATTCCTTGAAAAACCAAGTGTCTAGCTGAGTAAAAACAAAGCTTGTGGCCATTGGGTCATACTCCCTTTGCAGCAAGAAAACGAATAAGTTTGATAGCGTCAGGCTGATAAGTCGTCTCAGAGACACTGATTAAATTGTGGTGTTCGACGATGACACTTCGTTTAGGCTCAGTGGGGTCTGGCTTTACCTCATGCTGTCGAATCACTACTCGACACATATTCAGTAGTTTGTCGATGGCATCCTCAATTTGCTTTGGTAGGTTTTGGGCCGAAGTACTGTGTAAATACTCTTGCCTAACCAATGCTCGAAAAGCAGGCGGGTCGATGATGAGCTTTCCGGTTGTATCGGTCAGTTGAATCATCAATTGGTGGACACGGTTTAACCATCCATGGGTGGCTTTATTCTCACTCAACGTTGAGAGAGATTCGATGGTATAGAGCAGGTCACAGTCTTTGAGAAAGACCTTCCATGGCATACTCCACTCGCAATGAACACCCCCGGGTTTATTGACTCGTATGGCAATACTGTCGCGCCCGGTTTGGTCTTTGGCAATATCATCTAATAAGTGATGTGCATCAGCGATGATTTTCATTAACGGCGATTTGATGTGGGCGTATTGAATAGCTGCTGATATGGTTGATGCGGCTAACTCTTGGTCGAAAAGGCGCTCGTACGTTTCTCGGATATCGATAGCGCAGGGCAGAGCAAACTCCATTGGCAACAGCGCTAACACATCGTCTCCACCAGCATAAATTAAGAATCCATTGTGCTGTTTTACGATTTCTTGGACTTGTTGAGTAAATTGATTCAACGCATTACTGATACCTTCCTGCTTATATCCTTCACTCATTTGAGCGCCAAGGCTGTCTCCATCCATGATCAACAGCGCGTAAAATGGGGAGGGAGCCTGCATACCTGCCGATTTAAGTAAGTGGCGGAAAGAGTTCTCAAGTTCACGTTTATCAGCTCGGGTGTCTGCGTCATTGAGTCGATAGCTCATTTCGGAGGTGAGCATATGGGGAAAGAAGGTCATGCCATCAATTTTTGTGATTGGGTGATGATGGTTCTCGAAACACGCAAAGCGGATATTGCTGGCTGGTCGGCCATTAAATGCACTCTCCGATGTGACCACAATATGGTCAACCTCCATTTGAACATCACGATCACTCTGAGCACAATCAAGCACGTTTTTGAGCCAAGGCACAGCCGCCAAGTAGGGCAATGATGGCACATGCAGCGGCGTATTATGATCATTGTCTAACGGCTTGAAACTCCAACCTCGAATCTCAACCCCAGACTGGAGTGTGACCGCTAATCGATGAAAATGATGGGCAAATCGCCTTTTAATTAGGGCGAGAGCGCACAGTTGCTCACCCTTATTGAGATCTGTATGGCCCAGATACTGTCTGAGCTCTGCCCAAAACGTTTTGGAGTCAGGTTGGGCAGGGTTGACTGTCCCTGATAGCTCTTGCCATGACCCCATCATCATACATTTGCTGCCAAACTCTTCTGACGGGTAGTGAGATCGCCAGTTTTTACGTCGGTCGAGCAGGTTAGTCTGTGAATCATCTTCCGCCAGCACCCAACTGATATCCCAGATAGCCGCAATCTGGCGTGACCAGATGTGTTGAATTTGCGTTTGGTCGTATTGTGGGTGTGTTGACAAAAATGGCGCAAGGTCATTTTCCCATACTAACTGCGCTAGCGCTTTCCATGCCGCTTGAATATCCGCCACCACCTTTTCACCACTGAAATCGCTCGGAACCGAGCCAAGTAGTTGCTTTGTCTTAAAGCGATTTGGGATACCACCTTGCAACGGGTTGTGGTCTGGACGCTCTCGACGACCATCCATGGCTTGCATAAAAAGTTTATTAGGCTGGGGAAAGTGAATATCGCCCCGATACTGTTTCACAGACAGAATCGCGACACCAGATAGCCACGACAAAATAAACGAGCCCGCCCAGTAATCACGGCTTCTTCTGGCTTGTGCAACGAAGCCTTGAACCGGTCCAAGAGTCAGATGGAAATAGTGTTCGTTCATTCGCAAAGCTCCTCGCTTGTGTTTCTCTCAGTAATGGACAGGCGATGGACAAAACCTGGATAAGAATGCCCTGAGGGCGACTTATAACGTGGTAATTGCATATAATCCCGGATCACTTGCCAATCAATATCCTCGGCGCTTAATGACTTTTGAAGATGGTTATAAGTAAGATGGCCATCAAGAGGGTAAAATTGAGCAGGAATAAGCGTTTGAACTGCGGCGTAGCTGCCATCAGTAAACTTATGCACATGGATAAAAAGTGGGCTGGCTCTGCGACTGTCGTTTCCGGCCCCATTGATTTGAACCTTATTATTGTTACGTCTGTCGCGAATACTCGAAAAGTAATAATTGTGAGGTAAGCCAAACACAATACGCTGGGGGTGGCTGGCTAACTTTTTGCTCATTATAAAATCAAAAATAACATCATGGTCTTTGTGAAAAAGTTGTAAGGCCTGCTTACCAGCGACTTTATTATGTCGGCCGAAACTACGATAAACCTGTTGCTTATCGCCAATTTCCTGCAAGCATGCCTGCCAATCACGACTGTTTGAGACGGAAACATCTGACTCGGTCAGGGCGGAAAGTGCAGTGAACGGGGCGAGTGACGCACTGCGACGGCGGCCTTGAAATATTTGTTTGAGCTCATTGATATACTCGACTTGACCTGCAGGCAGGTGCAGGGGTTGGTCATTAAGCGACAAGGATTTAATCACGATAGACCCGAATCCTTTTCTATTGCGCGACCCTAATCCCCCAAGGAGGCCAAACAGCCGCACTGCATCGATAAGTTGCGATTGCTGAAGCTCCGATGCGCCTTTTAAAACCAGATCCAATGAGAACACACTCTCTGGAGCAAGGGATTGTTCCGTGACTAGGCCGCCTTGATGCTTGGAGCTATAGTTGTATAGGCCAATGCCCAGAAGGTAAGCTAGGCCATTGGCTTTTACGACACCCCAGTTGTAGTGTGTCGAGCGTTGTTTATTGACCCTAACCGAGACAATCCCTTGTCCCCCGCCGTGAGAGTCAGCGGGACCACCAAACAGTGATATCTCTTCTTCACGCAATTGAGCTAAGGCATCAGCGTCGTTGCTATGTCCAGAAATAATCTCATCCCACCTTAAGGCTCTCCACCAAAAACGCAATGCGCCCTTGATTGAAGTCGGTCTTACGCCTGAGGCCATTTGCTGACCATCCCGAATAAACATGGGGGTAATGATTTCAAACTCAGCCTTGATCTTGCTATACATAATTATCCTTTCCGCTGTTCAATTTAGGCGCGCAATAGTTTGGCAAACTTTTCCTTAGACCCTAGCACCACGATTCCTTTAATTGGCCGATCACAAATTTGTATAAATTGCAGATAAACAATATAGTATGTTGTATTTAACTCTTTGCATATAGTTCTTGGTCACGTTAAAGCAATGCGACTTAAAGAAAACAATAAGAAATATTGATAAGCAACAAAATAAGCTTCAAGTATACAAATAGTATATTCGCTCTATAGATAACAAAGTAACTATAGAGCGAGTGAAATTTGATCTACAACAAATGAACGAATCAAAGGGAGTGAACTTATGCGCGATATGACAAATTTGTTTTGGAAACGCTAACTGACGCTCTAGATTATATTGATGCTAACGCATATTTCAGGTTCTTTAGGAGGCAGTGATGAGTATTACAAATGTAGCCAAAAAGCTAGTTAATTCTCTGAAAACTTTCTTTTCGACAGAAAAAGCTACAGTGCAACAAGTCAGCACGGCCCCACATACGTCGACGATAGACCAGTATCGCAACAATGTGCGTTCAATTAATAATATGAACACCTACTTAAATATTGAGGAGTCAAATCGCTACTTTAATGCTTGGGAAGAAGGACTGAATGACGGGCCGGAGGGTGAACCTGCCGATGATGCTGTCGGGGTATTCACTCGTTTCGATAAGCAGGTGATCCATCACTACAAAAAGACGATAGAAAAACTGCATGCGATCACATCAGACTTCATCACTTCCCTCGTCGAATCAATCAGAAATGACACCCCTCAAGCAAGAGAGAAAAAATTTAATCAGCTGGTTGCAGATACCAAATCAGCGTTAGATAAAGACTTTGAGGCAGCGTACCAACAGGGCGAAATGGAGTTACGTGAACTGGAAAGTGAGATGATAAAGCAGCAAAGCTATCTGATGTACTTTCGTGAGCGTAATCAGCTTAACTTTCGTGATGCTTATTTGCCAGGGAGTCTAGTGTCAATAGGCATATTCTTCATCACTTTAATATTACTAGAAAGCATTTTTAATTCGGTGTTCTTTGTAGAGATGCAGGCAAATGGTCAAATCGGAGGCCTTCTAATATCACTTGGTACGTCAATCGCTAACGTATCATTTAGCGTATTTTTGGGGTACTTTTCTCGGTATACCAAAGTTCCTAATCGAATGATGAAAACTCTTGGCTACGTTGCTCTTGGAGGATTTGTCTTATTTGCCTTGGGTCTCAATGCGTTTGTCGCGCTATCGAGACTTGGCGATATGAACAGCTCTCTAGAAGAGCTATTCACTCCTTTACTTCAACTAGCCAATATAGGCCTACCTAGGTTTATGGAGAGTGTAATTTTGCTTGTGTTGGGTCTAGTGATTGGTGGTTTATCATTCAGAAAAGGCTACTGTGGTCTGAGTGACCCCTACCCAGAATTTACCAAAATGACCCTCAATGCGCTTCAAGCGAAACAGGCTTATCAGGATAAAGTGACTGGCTTTAAGCGCGCATTAGAGCAGATTAAAGAGCAATGTCTACAACCGGTAACATCACAGTATGTTGATATTAAGGCCCGTTATGGGCAAACACAGTCGAAACTAGAAACCTATGAACAGATCTGTACGGAAGAGTTGAAGGTTGCTCAAAGTATGATCGATGCTTGCTGTGGTGTGCTTGAAGAGTATCGTCGAGCCAACCTGAAAACTCGGGTCTATGCGCCAGAAACTCTCAGAGTCGTCCCGGTCGAGGACTTAACCACGGAAATGGCGATCGAAAGAGGCGATGGTCAAGAGATCTACAACTATGTCGAGGAGTGTGACGAAGTTTTTCAGAATATCTTGGAGCTTTATGAGCAACTGAAAAGTGAAGTTAACGACCAAGAGCAAGAGTTACTTACTCGCTGGCAACGGCTCTGTGGGGAGGTGGATTCAAGTGAGCGCCTTAAGTTTGCATTAAGCTCGAGCCCAAACGAGGTGGCCATGTTTGAAAAAATGCCCCAAAAAGAGGGTGAGTTACATGGGCATTAAGAGCTCCACAATTGATTTGCTCTGGTCCAGGAATTAAATATTGCCACGCGCGATCCTTGGCAGCAATAAGTGCCTGCGTTGACAAATTTGTAACGGTTATTGATGGCGAAATTTCGAGTTAGAGTCTCTATATCGACAAAATAGGAGAAGCGTTATGTTTGATCTGTCTACACGGGTAATGGCACCGTCAAAAACCTTTGGCTCAGCGCATTGGATGTCACGCCGCGACTTGTCAAATACTAACTTGTGCGAAAATCAGGGCAATCCTCTCCTTGGAGGACTTGCATCTAAGCACCTATTCAAAAAAGACTATTTACCCGTCTATCTGAATGCCAACACGCATAGCTTAACGATTGCGCCAACCCGCTCTGGCAAGGGAACCTGTCATATCATCCCCAATCTATTAACCATGGAAAAAACCTCCATATTTGTATTGGATCTGAAGTCTGAGAATCATGATATTACCGCTCAATATCGTGAAGAGCATTGTAATAGTAAAGTTTATCGTTTTGCACCCTATGACTTGTCGATCAGTGATTCATGGAACCCGATCAAAGCAATCTATGTCGACCCAAACCATCCGGAGCGTTTGTCGCTAGAGCAAGAGTATGCTGAGCACCTTACCATGATGTTGCTCTCTGAGCCGGATAAAAATGCTGATTCGTTTTGGATAATCACGGCGAGGCATGTACTTCAGGCTTTCATTATGTACGTTGCCTACAATGAATCGTTTGAGGGTACGACTGAAGAGTGTTATCCGCGGGAGCAAACGATGGCAGAGGTCGTTCGTCTGCTGGGGCTCAAAAAAGAACAGATGCGCAGTGTGATTGACATGATGCGTGACCATAGCAACCCAAAAGTTGCGGTGTATGCGGCTGAAATAGCCAACCTATTGGAGGTGGATAAAGCGTTTTCTTCTGTTCTAGCGCACATTAATAACGATCTTTCTGTATGGACCGACGAAAGAGTTAAGTCGGTAACAACAGAGCATAATATTGACTTTGCAACATTTCGCGAGAAATTATCCACCTTTTATTTAATGATCGACCCAGAACATATCCACCGTTACAAACCGGTTATTCGGGCACTGGTCGGCTGGGGGATTAAATCAATGCGCGCGAGCTATGATGAAAGTGTGCACCGAGACCAACTGCCGGTTTATTTTTTTCTCGATGAGTTTCTGTCACTGGGACGTTTTGAGCCGGTGCTCAACGGTATGACCTATCTAGCGGGATACGGGATCCGCATCTGGATGTTTATCCAAAACCTGGGGCGCTTGAAAGGCATTTATGGCAGCGACTGGGAAACCTTTATCGCTAACAGTGGCGTAAAGATTTTTTTTGGGGTCGCCGATTATGACACAGCGTGCCTAGTGTCACAGATGATGGGACAGCAAACCGTGCAGAGCATTCAGCGCAATTATTCAGCCACTCGCGGCAACTCAAGCTCTACATCCTCTAGCACCAATTACAGTGACAACAGCAGTAGCTCGAGTCGTTCAGAGGGCCGTTCTAGTGGTTACTCGCAATCTGAAACTGTGGGCGGGAGTTTATCTTACGTAGGGCGTAGTCTAATGACACCCGACGAAGTCATGCGTATGCAACCAGAAGAAGCGATTGCGTTATTTCAAGGCCAAGCGCCGATCAAGCTGCACAATATACCTTATTACAAGGTGCCAAGATTATTGGAGCGGGCGCAGAGCTGGACAAACCGTTTAGTAAAAGTGGAACAGGAACAGGAGCAAGACAATGAGTGATGTATACAGCAAAGAAAAACAGAAGTTTGCTCAGCGCCAAACTCTAGCGAAGCGTGTTCCGTTCAAGCACACTATTCCGACCCAAGCACATGCGATGAAACAAAAGCAGGTGTTGGTAGCGCGTCAAAAGGCACAGGCCAAACGTTTCTATCCACAGCAAAAGAAGCTTTGGGGAAAAATAAAGCAAAGAAGGGTGAATCAAGAGCAGATAGCAGAAGACGGTTATATGAAGTCTGCAGTTAAAGAAAATCCTTTGCTTAGCGCTATTTCAACTTGGACCGAACGTAAGTTGATTAACCGTAAGGCGATAGAGGGCTTAAACCCTGATAAACACGGTAAACTCTATAAAGCGGATCCTGCTAAGGTAAAAAAATCACGTCATAAACAATCACACTCTCATTACACTCGCCGTAAACAACATGAACCCAATAAGTCACAAAAGAAGCCAAAAAAATTGAACAATAAGCAGAAAGCGCTACTCCCTTATGAGCAGCGTCCAGGTTATATCAAGAAAACAAAAGAAACATTCATAACAGGTGTTATTGCTACCTGTATCTATCCTCCTATAGGTTTGGCAAAGATGGGTTACAGTGTGTTGCGAAGCGGCTTAACGCATAGAAATAAACTCACTAAAGCTCAAGCGCTAGCTTTGGCTGCAGCTCCAGTGATGCTTAAAGCTAATGGGGAAGTCTATAACAAATTACATAGCGAACTGACGAACCCAGTAAAACAAAAAGCTCAAGCCATCATACGACAATATCAAGATGATAGGGTTGTTAAGGACTTAGCTCACTATGGTGTCAAGATCGCAGATCATAAAATTGTCAAACAGGCCAAGATAACCGGCTCATCAGACAAGCGATTATTGAAGAAAGACCCGATAAATACCGACAGCACTGGTGTTGATAACAGCAAGCGACAAGTGCAACCCTCCAGTCAGGTGAAGGTGACAGACAAACTCTCCGTGCCAAACAAAGCCGAGAAGAAGGCGCCAAGTATCGACGCCCGTGATCAAGTAGCACTTGAGGATAAAGAGGCCAAGCAAGCCAAGGATAAAAAAGAGCGAGAAGCCGCAATGTTGCAAAAACTTGCCAAAATAAAAGCAAAAAATAAACAAAAACAGCGCGCACTCGATAAAGAGGCAAAAACGCTTAGCAAAGAGTCAAAATCGATGCAGTTAACCAAGTGATAACCGGGGTTACGTTAACGCAAATTTGTTTTTGACTAGAGAGTCAATTTGATTGGGTACATTTTAGTGAGATTCATTTTCTTGGTAGTGAGGAGAGTACTATGTTCGCTTTTGTTCAAAAATGGTTGAATCGCTCAGCTAAAAACAACATGGATAAAAAAGGTTCCCAATCTCCAAAATTCGAGGATGGTTTGACGCTGGAATACTATCAAGCACAAGCATCATCAATAATAAAGGCTGATTCAGCCCAGCGGTTGGATAACGGCAATAATTGTGCTGATAATCCAAATACGCTTCAAGACACAACCCAATGTTTGCAGTCATCTGTTGATAAGTTGCATGCGTTTACCGACAGCTTTACTGACAAAATATCATCTCTAGCGACGGCAAAGGGCAATGATCTCAGTGATACAAGGTTGCAGGAAGAGGTTAAGGTCGCCAAAGCTGCCATTGATGAAAGCTATGAGGCGATTTATAAAAAAACGCAGACCGAACTATGGGATCTATTTACGACGGCAAAAAGTAACCTGTGCTACCTTAAGCAGTTCCGCGAGCGGTATGGGTTAAATAACTTTGCCGTAAATCCTGATAAAAGCATGATTAGCGTTTGGGCTTTACTCGCCATATTATGGATCTTGGAGAGTTTGGCCAATGCGTACTTTTTCTCTGGGTTGCAAGACCTTGGGCTTGCAGGTGGATTTGTTATCTCCGCAGCGCTTTCAGCAAGTAATATTGTTCTCGGCTACTCTTTTGGCTGTTTTTCCCGCGATCTTAGAAAAAAAGTAAATAAGCACAGAAATATAAGTTATGCCTTTTTATTCACTTTTGCTGTTCTCGCAATAAGCTTGAATATGACAGCAGCGATGATCCGACTGGCAAAAGGTGATATTAGTGTTGATGAGTTGCTTTTTATTATTAGTAATTGGGAGCAAATTAGCGTAAAAGATGTGATGAATAGCTTACTGTTGTTTATTATTGGTATGTCTATCTGTTGCTGGAGTTTTGCCAAGTCATATGCGCTCTATAAAGTGAGACTTTCTGAGTTCACTAAGAAAAACCAACAAGCAGTTGAGTCCAGAAGGGACTTTATGTCTAAGATTGACGA
Organism: Vibrio glycogenivorans; assembly: GCF_051660965.1. Classification (NCBI taxonomy): domain Bacteria; kingdom Pseudomonadati; phylum Pseudomonadota; class Gammaproteobacteria; order Vibrionales; family Vibrionaceae; genus Vibrio; species Vibrio glycogenivorans. The sequence continues at coordinate 260,233 of NZ_JBPVIS010000006.1, forward strand.
TTTGGAGTTGGAGCTAAAAAAATCTGCGGATCAACTGCTGTGCCATGTGAACGCCTCAGTTCTTAAGGCGCGGGAGAGTTTCAATATTATTGAAGCATTGCTTAAGAATCATGAAAAGATCTGCTTTGAGGAATTTAAGATGACGCAGAATTTGATAGCGACTTATCAGAGCAGAGCTATGCCTAACGGCCAAGACTCAATGAACGAGACTGGTGCCGATGCCAGTGAGGTATTATCGGCAGGAGAGCTAGAACTGCTAAAGGTTATGGCAAGAGAGGTAGACAAGGCGTTTTATGAACAGGTGCAATCCTATCACTTGATGATGACCAACATCGATGATCTTTACTTACAAGCGCACAATAATGCCAAACAGCAACAGGTGACATTACTTGGAGTATGGACACAGCGATATCACGACCTAGATCCTGAGCGTAAGTTGACCTTAGACCTTATCCATGACGATGACCATGTCGGTTACGATGCACAGCAGGCGATAGACATGGTTGATAGAGAGCTTAAAGGCTAAGAGGTTTATCACATGGCTTAAAGATTTACACGCCGTTTAGGCAGTTAGCCTTAAAAACCCAGCTTATTGAACAAGCTGGGTTTTTTCGTTAGGTATTAAAGAGTTGACTTTTTCCAATCGGCTAGCGCAGTTTTCAAAGTGTCATAGTTTTTAACTTCCGTCACATCGAGGTTCTGGATGCCATCGGAGCGATTCTTAATAGTTTGGGTAGGCGGGAACACAGTGACCAAGGTTGCTTTGCCGAAGGCCCCGCCATAGTTTTTATTTAAACTATCAAGCTTAGCCGTAGCGACTTGACCTTGCTTGTGTTGCTTTCTCCAGTTAATGGTCTTGGCCTCTAAAATTTTCAACTGATTGTTGTGCAGTAGCACAACATCAAACTCATTCTTCACATCGTTACTGTCTTTGTTTTGGTATAGTAAGTGTCCCTCGACATTGATCTTAACCTTATCGATCCCAACCTCTTGTGCGGCTAGATAGATCAACTCTTCAAGCCAGCCTCCACCCAAATATCGCGCATCATCGGCAGAGGAAAAAACCACAGATGTATTGTCATAAGTCAGTAAACCGCGGTTTTGCGCGAGGCTTAGAATTGATTTAAACTCGTGCCTAGGGGCATAGCCAATCTTTACCTTGGGTGTGAAGTTACCTAGCTCACTAAAGTTAGAGTGTTGGCATAAGCGGTTGATTTCAGATATTGCATTAGTGTTACGACTGGCATAACCGATAATAGACTTAGTAAGCTGTTCTCTCTCGTAAATTTCATCTTTAATGTTGTTATTCTGCTTATGGATAATAAAATTGTTAAGGTTGAAATAGTCTTTTATATCCAGAACGTCATTGTATGGTAGGGGGTCAAGTTTAACTTCATCGTTCAAGATTATGACACGCTTTTTAATACTATCAGTATAAATAGCCATACAGTCGTTACTAGGGTCATCGAACACCTTAGTAAAAGCCAACGACATGGGTTTGGTACCGCATGTGGCATTTAAAATGACCATCTCGTCGTTGTACTCGGTTTTGATTTTGTCGAGTAAATACATTGCTTGAGACTTTAGGTCATAAAAGTCATTAGGATCATTACAATGAAAAAGCTCAATATTATTGATATCTTTGCGACGATAGAACGCCTCTAAGTGTGCTGCACTCTGTCTATACTGCTCACCCGCGAGTACAAGATAAATTTTAGTGATTGACTTTGGATCAGATAAGACTGGGATGACATTAGGTATGAGTTGCTGTGAGAGAAGATTAATGTGGACGGCCATAAATATTCCTTTATCTATTGCTTAATTAATCACCTATCAACCTTAACAGCATGGTATTGGGTTAGTCTCGGTTGACACTTGGTTATTTGATCAAGATCGAGTTCGACCCCGCGCATACTCTCAGGCAACTGAAGAGAGAAGTGGATATAGGTGATGCCTTTCTCACACAATGACGCGACAATATTGATTGGCAAGGTGCCGATAACTGTATCGCCAGGCATGAGGGTATCGACATCCTCTAAATGAGTCAGCCATTGAGTCACCTCAAGGTGCTGAGACCGAGCCCAAGCTATGGTTGCTTTATGGCGACTTACAAAGTAAATAGTCAATATATTTTCTCCGAGCGGTGGGTGGAAGGTTAGTGGGTGCTGCCCCAGTTAGCCTTAATTGTGCCTAACAGAACATGAATGCAGCGATATTTATCGTCAATACTGCTATGACAAGATGAAGTTATACTAACGCTTTCTAAAAGATGCTCGGTGTAACGTTGGTCAAGTTCAATGATCAATTTTTTTAACTGCTCAGGTAACAAAACTGTACTATATAGGCCGATCAGCTCTATTTTATAGTCATTGAGCGTTTCAATACCTTGTTGAGTCAGCTCGATATCATATCTGCCTGTCATCGTGATACTCCCCCTCTATCAATATCGTGAGGAACATGATATACCTTTTGTTACTGTAGCTTTTGTTGGACAAATTTGTTTGGCTAACAACTGATAGTTTTGATATTAAATTTTATTAATGATGTTGACTTGAAGCGCAAATTTGTTTGAACCCGTGCAATAGTAAGTTTAGGTTACTCTTTCTCGTGAGTCATATTATGAGGGGTTGGCAATGAAAATATCACGTACAGATACAGTGTCACTGATTTGTTTGATTGTGCTGCTTGTCCTAGTTGGATTTGGGGTCTATCAAGTGATGGCTAAAAACAATTCAATGAAAACGGATATTGACTTGTGTCTGGTTGAGGGCGGGCCGGCTCGAAACAGTATTCTATTAGTCGACCAGACCGATGATTTCGGTTTCCAGCACAAAGTGGACAATTTTGTCCAGTCACTGATTATGACCAATGACGCTTATCAGGTTCAACACAATGAAAAGTTGGGCCTGGTCGGGATAAGTAACGATCCCACTACAGCGCTCCAATTTAACTTCATCAAATGCAACCCAGGAACAGGGTCTGACTTTAATTCTTTGTACACCACCGGCTCTGTAAAAGACGAGATCAATGTACAAGAGTTTCGTCAGCCGCTAACAACAGAGATTTTGGCGATGTTAAGTGAGGAGTCGATGCAAGGCTCAAAAATTGTCGAGACAATCCAAAAAGTGTCTGAGAGCGAGATGTTTAGACATCAGGATCGCCCACGTCGGCTTATGATCGTATCCGACATGCTACAGAATAGCCCGGGAGAGTACTCACAAAATGCACACGTTTTTCGCAAGGACTTTGAGGCAGAGTGGAAGCGGTTTTACTCTCACTATCAGTACGTGATTGAGGAAACTGACCTAAGCAATGTACAGGTCTATATCTGGTTGCAGCGTCCAGTCGAACGCCGGCCCGTCGATGTCAAAAACATGTCATCGGTCATTCATAAAAAACTATGGCGTCGCTACTTTGCGGAAGTTGGTACCGATCAGGTAGTTTTTGTCGATGGTAGACTGTGACAATTTAGTCATCCTCACATGGTAAATAGTCTGTGTTTAACAAATCGTTGACGGGCGGTATTTGCAACAAGTTAGGCCTAGACATCAATAGTTAGCAGAAGCTCTGGTTTGGTAGCAAAACAGCGTGCATTGGCTATAATCATCTGATATTTATGGAAAATATGATAAAAATGTGTGGTCTCTTTTCGGTCATTGTGGTTAGGTTGGTTTTTTTAGTTAATTTCTCTATAAATCATTTACTTAGAGATGTGATAGCGAGTAAAATCGTGACGAAGACCACACATGTTGTTGTAAATCATAGGCTTAGAAGCCTTTCTAAGTAGATTACTGGACGTTTTTCATGTGCAAAAAGTCAAATTTGGCCGATTCTTATGATTAAGAAAAACATAGGTGTTGTAAGTGCTCGATTTATAAGCGATTATATTGAGGGTCTGTTGCAGCGACCTTGGCCGTTTAGGCCGTTGAGACCTTCAAAATTTGGAGTTGCTTTTTTCATCATTTGTTGCAGCGACCTTGGCCGTTTAGGCCGTTGAGACAATTTTCTCCTTAGTTATGAACTATTAGAAAAGTTGCAGCGACCTTGGCCGTTTAGGCCGTTGAGACTAAGTGTAACCAGAAATATACGAAATTTCATATGAGTTGCAGCGACCTTGGCCGTTTAGGCCGTTGAGACCTCCACAAAATTACTCATTTTCATCTCCTTAATAGTTGCAGCGACCTTGGCCGTTTAGGCCGTTGAGACCATTTCTCTCTCTTTAGTGTTCTAGTCTAACGGAGTTGCAACGACATTGGCCGTCTAGGCCTTTAAGGATTCCTTATATGACCTTGTGTGCATTTATATTAGCCCCAAGGTCACATTTCTTTGGGTAGGTAAAGCGTATCAATTGATTAAATATCAAGCGTTTAATAACCTGTAAAGGTCGCGCCTGCACAGGAATACGCTATGAGCTCATCCGCCACTCCTTTTCCAACTAAGCCAGAGCCTTCTGCCAAGCAAATGCCTCTGACACTTCAGCCGCTTTTGCCCTTACGCAGCATTGTTGTCACATTGCGTTTTTTGGAGCCGGCATCAATAGATTTTTTCCATCAGGTTCCGTTAAGCGCTTATTTGCGCAGTCTGCTTGGGTCACCCAAAGACTATGAACACTTCTGTATGGTGGATGCACCTGAGGGAGGGCGGATCCACTATAAAGCGGGTGATTTGTATCGCTTTCAGATAAGTTTTCTCAATGGGGGGGAGCTGCTGTTAAAGCGTTTGTTAACCGCCTTGTATGAATTACCTCAATCGGCGCTAGAAGCGGGCATTGTCTCTAAGCGGCCATTTGGCGCCAATATGGTGTTGGAATCGGTGTTGGATAGCTTTACTCACTACTCGATAGAAAAGTGGCATGAGTGCAGTGAGTACGACAATCAGATGCTCACGGAGGAAGCCTTGTCTTGGCAAGGTGTGCAGACCGTGAACTTGAACTGGCTTAGCCGAGTCCGCCTTAGCCTTGGCAAAGGTAACAAAGTCAAATCGGGCGAGGCCAGGTACTGTCATGATAACGAGCAGGTCAGCGCAGAGTTATTGTTGTCCCGATTATACGATGCTGCGCGTCAACTTCTGCAGTTACGCGGTGATGGTGTCGCATCAAGACAGCAATTACCCGATGTAAAGACAGTCAACAGTCACTTGTTCTGGCTGGATTATCACTACGGTGGGGGGAAAGACAAACCCGTGAAGCCCTTGGGCGGGTTGTCAGGGCAAATGCAATTGCAGCTCGATAATGGTTTTGATTTAAGTTGGTGGCGTTTACTGATCTTGGGTCAATATCTGGGGATAGGTCAGGGGCGAGTGTTTGGCTTGGGTCGTTATCAACTAATGACATCAAAACTGGGCTTTAGTTATCGACGTGCCTTTGCCGCGAGTTCACTTATTGATAGGGTCAGCGATCCCGATAACCTGGCTAGTGCATTGTCTCACGTTAGAAAGAACAGTAGCCTTAGCCAAGATTTGCAACCCGATACTGATGAACTACTTCCGGAGTCTTTGGCCCTCAGTGCTTATGATCCCCCGAGCGACATTGAGAATGACGATGGGCAAATTGCCCTGTTGCAAGCTCAGTTTAACAAGGTTGTGCAGGGGCATTATTCAACACCTCAGCTAAACGGTTGGGTGATAGAAAAGAAAAATGGTGGCCAACGGCCACTTGCAGTGCCGCCTTTTCTCGATAGAGTCATGCAGCGAGCGTGTGCTCAGATCCTTACGCCGTGCTTTGAGAAGGTGATGAATCCGTCAAGCCATGGATACCGGCCCGGACGCTCGCGCCTTACGGCAAAAGATGAGATCAACTACTGGGTACGAAAAGGCTATACCTGGGTATACGAATCGGACTTAAAAGATTTTTTTGAGAGTGTTGACCACAGGCACCTCGAGGTCAGGCTGCGCGCCCTGTACGGGAATGACCCTTTGGTTATGCAGTTACTGAACTGGATGGCTGCAGATGTGCGCTTTATGGGCGAGATGATCAAGCGAGAAAAGGGGCTGCCTCAAGGATCGCCCCTGAGCCCTCTGCTAGCCAACCTTATGCTTGATGACTTTGATCATGATATGCAAACGCGCGGTTTTAAGTTGGTTCGTTTTGCCGATGATTTTGTGGTGCTGTGCAAATCTCCAGAGCAAGCACGGCGAGCCAGTCGTTATGCAACCCAAACATTAGCTGAACATGGGTTGAAGTTGAATCAAGATAAAACTCACATCAAGCCGATAGGTCATGGCGTGCAATACCTTGGCTATCTGTTTGTCGGCGATCTGGTACTCGATCTCTCAGGCAGTGAATACAATGATGGAACCGCATTGGTAAAAGGAGAGACAACGATCCAACCGGGTTGGCTGGCCAATATTTCTCAACACAAGCAACATAAAATTGCGGAAAATACGTCAGCGAAGACTCTAGAGACGATCGCCACACCTTCTACCGAGACCATTAAAGCGGTAGGAGAATGTGATTCAACCGGTGAAATTGTTTGTGTCAGTGGTGCCATGAGTGTCTTGTCTACACAGCAAGGACGCTTAGTCATCAAGCGTGATGATGAATGCATTTTTAGTGCTCCTTGGCGCAACCTACAAGCGGTCACCTTGTTTGGGCTTCAACACATTACTACACCGGCACTAAAAGCGGCGATGTCGAACAGTGTCCCGGTACATTTCGCTGATACGATGGGGCGATATCAAGGTGTGGCATGGAATGGGCGCGCTGAGCTCGGTCATCAGATGTGGTTGGCACAACAGAAGGCGTTTTTAGATCAAGAGGCGAGTTTAGCCGCAGCAAAAAGTGTGGTTTGCGCGAAGATTTCACATCAATGCAGTGTACTTCGCAATCGGCGCATCGCTGTCCCGGCCTCTATGAAAGCCGTCAATACTCGTGTTACCGCGGCAGAAGATTTCCAAGCATTAAACGGGTATGAAGGCGCAGCCGCTGCGGCCTATTTCAAAGCGATAGCAGGGGATTTAGATCCCAAATGGCAGTTTGATAATAGAAACCGCCGTCCTCCAACGGATCCGCTCAATGTTCTTTTGTCGCTTGGCTATAGTCTATTGCATGGGTATGTGGACAGTCTGGCCAAAACGCAGGGGCTTTTGCCTACCCAAGGGTTTTACCATCAATCCCACGGTACTCATTCTGCACTTGCCTCAGATCTTATGGAGCCGTTTCGATATTGGGTTGATGGTGTCGCACTGAGGATGCTAAACAAAAACCAGCTTAGTGTGGATGATTTTGTTTTATCGTCTGATGGTTGTCAGATAGACAAAGCGGCGCGCAATAAGTTTCTAGCCGAACTTGCACTGTCATTTGAGACCCCTCGCAGGGTAGTGGGAATAGACGAGCCAAAGCGTTTGACTGATATGATAATCATACAAAATCAGCGTGCAATCGACTGGGTACGCGAAAAAGGTGAATTTGAAGCAATAAGATTGCTTTAAGGAGCGCTTTATGCACTTATATCTGGCCTGTTTTGATATCACCGACGACAAATCTCGTCGAGTCGTTGCTAAAATGCTAGGTGAATATGGTGATAGGGTTCAGTTTTCGGTATTTGAGATCGTGGTGAAACACACCAGTGAGATAAATCTAATATGTAATGAGCTTGAGGACTGGCTCGAACCCGGTGACAGCCTGAGGTTCTATCATTTGTGTGTAAACTGCCGGCAAAAATCACACGATGCGTTTGATGAGCCGATTGCCACGCTGCCCGCTGCGGTAGTGATTTAGTCGGGGTAGCAGCGTCAATTAGTAAACAAAACAAGAGTAAAAATAACTCAAATGTGTGGTCTTTTTGATAAAGATATAAACAAACGATAACTTTTGGCATTTTTGTAGTTAAAACAATATATTATCAGATTTTTCTCTACTAATTAGCGTGTCGAGACCACACATGTTGCTAATAATCAATGGGTTAAGCAGAAACCAAGCATCAAAAAGTAAGGGCTTTTGCTCGAAACACCTCAAAAATGAGCGGTTCTCAACGCCAAGAAAAATAGGGGGCTTGTAAGTGCAAGATTTATCAGCGATTATAAATGGGTCTGTTGCAACAGGCTTGGCCGCTAAGGCCGTTGAGACCATTTTAGGTAGTGTGATCATAATTGTTTCCTTAGTTGCAACAGGCTTGGCCGCTAAGGCCGTTGAGACCCTCAAAAAAACTTTGCTTTTTCATAAACCATCTGTTGCAACAGGCTTGGCCGCTAAGGCCGTTGAGACCAAAACGGGTTGTAGTGATATCGACTAGGTCTGTGTTGCAACAGGCTTGGCCGCTAAGGCCGTTGAGACAGATCATGTTAGCGTATTCTAAATCCTGAATTGCGTTGCAACAGGCTTGGCCGCTAAGGCCGTTGAGACTAGCAATAACAGTCATCCATTCGTGTACTCGAGAAAGTTGCAACAGGCTTGGCCGCTAAGGCCGTTGAGACAGAAGCGTTATTTTTGCAATTTGAGTGTTCATAGTGTTGCAACAGGCTTGGCCGCTAAGGCCGTTGAGACGCCATAATAGGCTCCTTAGTGTTGTGGTTTAAAGTTGCAACAGGCTTGGCTGCTAAGGCCGTTGAGACGAATGTCCATTTTGATGCGAGGTTTGCGAAGGTTGCAACAGGCTTGGCCGCTAAGGCCGTTTTGATTAAATCTGGGCCATAAGTAGGGTCGGAGCTAAGAACCCCTCTAAGGATGCATGTAATGTGCTTGCCTAGTCAGTTAATGCATAGCTAATAATGACAACACACCTACCGATAAATGATTTCAATGCCCCCAAATATAATGCCTAGCATACAAATTTGTAATTGATAGTTAGCTCAACTGTAAACAGATAGACCTCGTCAAGTTTTCAGATAGTGTTGGTTGATTTTTAAACAGTGCGCTGCTAAACAAGAACTATTATTATCACAAATAGTCGGTGGCAAAGTTATGTTTGAATCAGTATTGAATCTATCAAAAAAAGCATACGATAAAGCAAAAGACAAGTATGCTGAAAATAAGCAAAAGAACGAAGCATTAGCAATGGCAGAGAAGAATTGCACGGCTTTGTCTTCATATGCAAATTACCTTGATCAAGAGATCAGCGATCTCATTGCTGAGTATCAAAAAAATAAAAAGAAAAACTACCAGGCAATGCTCGACTTAAATATGCAAGAGATACTGCAGGTTGCCGTTTCTAGAGAGGAGGAAGCAGAGCGAATAGCAAGTATTGAGCGATATAATCACATTAAGAAAACTTGTGAGAAAATCACGGAGTTTTATGATGATAAGTCAAATTGTATTTCGTTTGATTCTGGGATGATCACAAAAATCATCGGGGTAGACAAAATATACGATGAGACGGTAAAACAGCTCTCTAGCTATAGTATGGACGCATCATCTGCTCATAATGCCGGTGCAATGATTGGACAAAATATAAGAGTTGCCGCATTTCGAAGTAGCTATAGAGATACATTAAACGCAGATGCTTATTCTAAGCCAGTTTTTACTTACCAACGATATCTTTCTGACATGTCTCCGCGGGAACTCGTAGTTCTGAAACTTATAGAAATGTATCGCTGTATAAGTGATGATCATAATGCTGAATTGCAGAACTATATGTCAATCATCTTTAATAGAGAAAAATGTACTATCTATAAAGAGCGTGATCCAGACGGATTGGCTGAAACACATGCTTACAATACAATTTATGAATATGTAAAAAGATTTTCTGTAGATCCACAGACCAGTTGCTCTAAGATGATATCAGACTTTATATCGGTATCAGAGAGTCACCCGGATGACTTGCTCTCAAAGTATATTAGAGAGGAGTTGGTTGGAGGAAATAGTCTATTTTCCTCAAGTGATAGTCGCTCGACTAAAGTAGATTTAGAAGGAGTAAGGTATAGTCCTGATGACCGCTTGTTGCTAGGTATGCTAGATGGAGAACACTATGCCTATTACACCGGCGAAGGCTCTATACTCACCATTGCGACCCCCGGGGCAGGGAAAACGCAAAGCAATGTGTTACCCAATCTTCTCGCATACAATGGCCCAGCAATCGTTTTGGACATTAAAGGAACATGTTATGAAAAGTCAGCTGATTGGCGAAGAGAGCATGTTGGGCCGGTTTATCGATTTGCACCTTTCGACAATGTCGACTCATGCCAAACCAACCCGTTGGCTTTTGTGAGAAAAGATCCCAATTATGTTTGGGATGACTCTAAGGCCATCGCCGATATGTTGTTGATACCACAAAGTAATTTAGACCAAACCTGGGAAAGAAAAGCAAAGGACTTTATCGCATCAATAATCGCTACATTAACTTTAGACCCAGAGGTCGAGCAACCCAACATGCAGGATCTGCTGGATGTGCTGTGCATGTCAGGAGATGAGTTAGATGAGTTCCTTTTCAAACTGAGTGGCGAACATGACCTGTTTGATGCGCCTCGCTCTATGACAAGAAGCTCAAAGAACTTTGCGTCTTTACCTGAGAAACAACTAATAACAATCAAAGATACGGCCATGGAGCATCTATCCTCATGGCAATCATATGATGTTGAGCAAGTGACGAAGCAAAATGATATTGATCCTGCGATGTTTAGAGATGGCAGCAACAGTACATTATATATATGTATGCCTCAAGATAAGGTTGCGGAACACGCATCACTTCTAAGAGTTATACTGGGCAATATAGTGAATAACTTATTTAAGGAAGTGCCGACTGAGAAAGAAGAAAGTGTCGTCTTCTTCTTAGATGAGTTACCACAACTTGGTCGAATGGCAATTATTGATAAAGCGCTAGAGTTGGGTCGAGAGTATGGCATCAGACTTTGGATGTTTGCACAGAATAAGAAGCAATTAGCAAAAATCTCAGATAACCCCGAGGGTATTATTGAGAATACGGATGTAAATATTTACATGAAACCCTCTTATGAGACTGCGGAAGAGTTATCGACCAAACTAGGGAAAACGACCGGTATTGTCGATGGTTTACAAAAACCGTTAGTTGAGGGCAGCGAATTAGTAAGTGGTAAATACAAAGATCATGCGATTGTTCTAATTAGAGGTGAGAAACCAATGATTATAGAAAAGGTTATGGCGTATCAGTTTTAGTTGACCACTTCGGAACGATAGATATGGCTAAAAATCGCTAAAGATAACTTTACTGTCTTTAGCGATTTGGTTGGAGGTTTGAATGACAAAAGATCATGATGAATTAAGCAAACGTCAGGATGAAAAAAACATAGAGGAGGAAAAAAAACGCCAAGAGGAAAAAAAGAGACGTGAAGCCTTAGAGAAACGCAAGGAAGAAACGGGCAACCTGGCGAGCCTTTACAAAGATATCATAGTGGAGAAAGAGGAAAGAACGGATAAGGAACAAGGCAAGGCCGAAAAAGAGCTTGGTACACAGGAGATGAAGTTGGTAGATAACCATAACATACCGGTTATCAAAGAACTGTATCCAGACCCGCTTACTGCAACTATGATGGCTGCGGGTGGATTAGTATGTGCGGGTAAGCACTATGGACAGATTATATCAGATAGGCTAGGTGCTCTTGCTGATGCTTTAGAGATTAAGGAATTATTTCAAAAATATATAAAAAAAATCACTCGTGATAAAGAAATAAAACCGATAAAAATAAAACCATCTCACAAAGAGAAAGAAAAATCACAGTCAAAAGCAAAAGAAATTCCAGAACAAACCAAGCTAGATAAAAATAAAACAAAAGACGAAAAAACAAGCAAGGCTAAAAGTGATGGGTATCTCAAAGGCTTTATGAAGTTTAAAGGAGAAAGAGCCAAAACAAAAGAGAAGGACAAAGAGAAGGACAAAGAAAAAGATAGAGATGAATTTAGGTTCTAACTGTCGGCCTATAGGGATACTAGTTCTATGGCGAGCTAAGGAGGTTTCAGTGACCACATTGCTAACTCGTGTTTGGTTAGTTTAGTCATTAGCTCAAAGGTAAAACTAGAGTAATAACAAATCAAATGTGTGGTCTTTTTGATAAAGATATAAACAATGGATAACTTTTGGCATTTTTGTAGTTAAAACAATATATTATCAGATTTTTATCTACTAATTAGCGTGTTGAGACCACACATGTTGCTTATAATCAATGGGTTAAGTAAAAACCAAGCATCAAAAAGTAAGGGCTTTTGCTCGAAACACCTCAAAAGTGAGCGGTTCTCAACGTTAAGAAAAATAGGGGGCTTGTAAGTGCAAGATTTATCAGCGATTATAAATGGGTCTGTTGCAACAGGCTTGGCCGCTAAGGCCGTTGAGACTTAGTGAAGAAAGTGTAGAAAAAAGTTTTGAAAAGTTGCAACAGGCTTGGCCGCTAAGGCCGTTGAGACTGATAGTGCCATCATAAATAAACAAGCTAGTTTTTGTTGCAACAGGCTTGGCCGCTAAGGCCGTTGAGACTCTGCATCACGGTCGCCTTTTAGTAGCACTAAGGTTGCAACAGGCTTGGCCGCTAAGGCCGTTGAGACAACATGCCATTTGCTAGGGCGAAACCAAAAAAGTTGCAACAGGCGTGGCCGCTAAGGCCGTTGAGACTTCATAGTCAGTACAGTGAAGGCGTCCATAAGTTGCAGCAGGCATGGCCGCTAAGGCCGTTGAGACAATGTTTTGAATGTATTAAATAGGCCCATAATTGTTGCAACAGGCTTGGCGCTTAAGTCTGTTGAGATTTATCCATTCCATCATTCACCTCTCTATCTGTTGCAGCAGTTGTGGCCGAGTTAAGCGTAACAACGATCGATAATTGAATATCTCCACTTGACCTCCCATACTGTTATGCATCGAGGCTTATAACGTCTCTTGATGCCACCACCATCTAATTCATCGCACGCTGCCAAACTTCTGTTTGGTTAGAACAGAGACTTTGTACTCGTTCAAAAAGAGGACCTTATGTCGGCTACTACCCAAGAGTTCGAGACGATTTTCTTTGAAGAGATGGCTGAGCATCTGGATGAGATGGAGTCTTTGCTGTTAGAGATGAGCGATAACGCGGATGAATCCTTGATGTTAGAAGCCCTTGAGGCGATCTTCAGGGTCGTTCATTCAATTAAAGGCGGGGCAAGCATTTTTGGCTTTGATAAGATCTCAACGCTCACCCATAGACTTGAAAATCTGCTGGACAAACTTCGAGTCGGTCAAATCAAGCTACAACAAGCAATGGTTGATACCTTTCTTCAGTCTCGAGACATACTCGAAGCCTTGAAAGTCGCCTATCAATCTAACGATCACCAAGGTGTATCAGAAAAAACGTTGCAAGAGCTGTGCACCACATTAGATGGTTTTAGTTCTGATCCAGTCCCTTCTATCAGTAAGCCTCAAACATCGGAATTGCAAACGGATACTGTTATCAAACCACTCACCGTTGGCCAAAAACTGTCATTGAAGATTTTGCTGGTTGAGGATAGCAAAGTGGTGCAAAAGGTCGCTTGTCATACGCTGAATAAACTCGGCTACGGCTTGGTGGAAGTGGCGGAAAATGGCCAGCTGGCGTTGGATATGCTTAATGCCTCAGTCGATGACCCGTTTCAAATTGTGCTGCTTGACTGTCAGATGCCAATCCTAGATGGCTATCAAGCAACGGATCAGATCCGGGCTGGAAAGGCAGGGGAAGCGCATCAAGCCGTCGCAATCATCGCCATGACGGCAATGTCCGGGAAGGAAGAAGAGCAAAAGTGCTTAAGTGCAGGTATGAATGATTACCTAGTAAAGCCGATTAAAGCAGAGTTGGTGGATGAAAAAATCGCTTACTGGTTTAGCAAACTGAATCAAGATTGCAAGCAAGAAAGTAACGTGAAACCCAAGGAGCAAACAGGCGCGGCTCAAGCAAGTCAGATGTCCAAGAGGAAAGCGATTGTTAAGTCTCATGAGGCTTCGTCAATCAGAGTCAGCACTGAGAAAGTCGATCTGCTGATTAACCAAGTGGGCGAACTGATTATCACCCAATCGATGCTGCAAAACTTGACCTATGACCTTGGTCTGGATTCAAACGCCATATTAACGGCACGATTGAATCAGTTGGAGGCGAACACTCGCGATCTGCAGGCAACAGTGATGTCCGTCAGAATGATGCCTATAGGCACTGTGTTTGGCCGTTTCCCGCGCATCGTGCGTGATTTGTCAAACTCATTGGATAAACGCATCAAGTTGGTCATTGAGGGAGAGCAGACGCAACTGGATAAGGGGCTATTGGAGCTGCTGGTTGATCCCTTGACGCATATTGTGCGCAACAGTATCGACCACGGCATTGAACTGCCGTCGCGGCGAAAAGAGCAAGGCAAGCCAGAGCAGGGGACCATTGTTCTCTCTGCCGTTTATCGTGGTGGAAACGTCATCGTTAATATCCAAGACGATGGGGCTGGGATTGACCCTCAGATTGTGCAAGAAAAAGCCAAAAAAAACGGCATGGTATTGCCCAAGCAAATGAGTGAGCAAGACATCTATCAATTGATTTTTTCTGCTGGGTTCTCAACCGCGGCGCAGGTGACGGAGGTCTCTGGTCGTGGTGTGGGCCTAGACGTAGTCAAACGAAACATTGCCAAGATGGGCGGTACGGTCAGCATTGATTCAGCACTTGGGGTGGGCACCAAAATCTCAATCGAGCTACCGTTTACCCTCGCCATACTCGAGGGTATGACTGTCAGCGTGGGTGAGCATGTTTACGTTATTCCGCTATCCAATATTGTTGAATCGTTGCAACCGAAAGCGGCGAGCCTGAAATCACTCAATAGTGGTGAGGTGATGATAAAGGTTCAAGAAGAGTACATCCCAATTGTTCGCCTGCATAAGCTGTTTAACATCGATAGCGAAATTACCGATGTCTGTGACGGTATTGTTGTTCTGCTCGAGCATGGCAGCAAAGTCATCGCGTTGTTTGTTGATAGCCTGATTGGTCAGCAGCAAGTGGTGGTGAAAAGTTTGGAGCAAAACTTTAAAAAGGTCCCCTGTGTTTCTGGCGCCACCATTATGGGCGACGGTCGAGTGTCTCTGATCCTTGATGTGGCGGGTTTGGTTAATCAGAGGCAATAGAGCGCTGGGCAAATGATTCTAGTTTAAATCTTTTCTTATCCTAGAATGCTCTCGAGCAAAGTGATTTAGGCCAGTTGAAAAAGGTGTACTTCAAACCGGCTGCCATACTATTTAGTGACAGACATGGGAAATGACTGTGGACAGCAACTCTAAATCAAATAAAAGTACTGACTCTAAGTCAAATAGCCAAACTGACTCGAGTGAAAAAGGGTATCTCACCTTCTGGCTTGGCCAGGAATATTATGGGGTGGATATTTTAACGGTACAAGAAATCATCACCTACAGCCAAGTGACCTCAATCGCGAATATGCCCGATTACATTAAGGGTGTGATGAACCTTCGTGGCACGGTTATTCCAATTGTTGACATGCGGATTAAGTTCAATCTGACGGATATCACCTATCACGAAATGACCGTGGTGATCATACTCAATATCGGTGAGCGGATTGTTGGCATAGTGGTTGATAGTGTCGCCGACGTTGTCGCGTTAGATTCTATCGACATACAACCATCACCAGACTTCGCGGCGGCGCTCGATGCTAAGTTTATCCAGGGTCTTGCCTCACAAAATGAGCTGATGCTGATTTTGATTAATATAGAAAAGTTAATGAATAGCCAAGATATGGCGCTGTTTAATCAGATAGAGACAGACGTAAGCAGCGGAGAACTAGAAGGTCACCCCCATGAGTAACAGCCAAGAGTACATCCTACAACAGAACGAAATACTCATATCGACCACGGATATGTCGGGCAAAATTACGTTTGTTGATGACAACTTCGTTCGGATCAGTGGCTTTTCAAGAGAAGAGTTAATAGGACGGCCACATAATATTGTTCGTCACCCTGATATGCCCAAAGAGGTGTTCGCAGATTTATGGAAAGAGATTAAGTTGGGCCACTGTTGGTCTGGAATAATTAAGAACAGGCAAAAGGGAGGCGGTTTTTATTGGGTTAAATCGGATGTCACGCCCTTATATAAGGATGGTGCTCAAGTTGGGTTTATGTCTGTACGTTCGATGCCTAACAAAGTGGATGTGGAGAAGATAAAATTACACTATGCGAAGTTTAAGCAAGGCGCTCAGGGGAACCATATTATTAGGCGAGGCAAGGTGGTCAACAAGCAGAAAAAACGCCTTTTCAGAGCGCTCAGTATTAAACAGCGCTTGTTCGGCTTAGTCTCAGTGGCCACCCTTGCTCTACTTACCGTGCTTGGCATTGGCATCCATAGCTCATACACAGAGAAACAGGCGGTTGAAAATCTTTACTACAACCATATCGAAGCCTATAGCCGTCTGAGGGTTATCGATAATTTATGGACGGAAAATCGGTTTATCCTGCAGAGCCTACTGTTGTCAGATGAATTTAGCCAAAACCTTGAGGCGGCGCAGAGGCTTAAAGAGAACACCTTGGAGCTAGAGCAAACAACTCAGGTGTTAGTCGGCAGTTTAGACGCTAACAATAACTCCAACACGAGTAAGTATCAGATAATCGCTCAGCAGAGCGATCAGATAGCCACAACCACCCTGCCTAAAATTTACTCAGACCTTATATCAAATGATATCACCAAGCTTGACAGCGAGAACTATCAAGCATTGATCCAAGCAGCCCAGTTGGAAATAGACACCTATCAAATAAACCTCAATAACCTGGTGGATGAAAATCGCCAGCAATCACTGATGATTTACCAGCAGAGCAATGTGGTATTTTGGTCTGAAGTTGCATTGTCGTCGGTGATGACACTTTTGTTCATCGCCGCCTACCTCTGGTTTGCTTTTTCATTTAATCGCGATATAAGCTCAAGGCTTGAAGAGATCCGCCACTACTTTACCCGTCTGGTGAAACAAGACTATTTGTTCGAAATCGATGTGAAAAAGAACGATGAGATTGGATTAGTACTGCAAGCACTCAAATCGATGAAAGTGCAGTTAGCGTATAGCATGGAGAGTGTGCGGCAAAAAGCCGTATCGGCGACGCGAATCAAAATTGCGCTCGATAATGTCAGCACCAACATGATGATCGAAGACAGTGATAACAATATTATCTATGTCAATCCGGCGATCGTTGATATGTTCAAGCAGGCTGAGCAAGACATTAAGGCGATTGTGCCGAGCTTTGATGCAGATAAGTTAGTGGGCTTGAATGTTAGGGATCTGAATCTGAAACAGCTTAAATCCTCCTCGCTGATTGCTAGTGATAGTGCTTCGTCTGACTCTGCCACCAATACAGATAGTGCTAAAAAGACCATCGAAATCGATATTAATGGTAGAACATTTAAGATAGTTACCAACCCGGTGATTGATGCAAAAGGGCAACAGATTGGCTATGTCACTGAGTGGGTTGACCGAACATCAGAAATTGCCGTGGAAAGAGAAGTTGGGCTCGCGATTCAGTCAGCCGTCGATGGCGATTTTTCTAAACGTATCGACTTTGATGGTAATAACGCCTTTTTCTCCATGCTGTGCAGCAACATCAATCGACTGCTAGAGATCAACCAGGTGAGCTTGACTGATATTGACTCCGTCCTATCTGCGCTGGCAAAAGGCGAGTTAACCTCGCAGATCACAGCTGATTATTCTGGCACGTTTGGCGAGCTGAAAAATAGCTCCAATCTCACCGTCAGCAAGCTTAAGGAGATGATCCAACATATTAAGGTGTCCGCTGACACCATCAATACCGCAGCGAAAGAGATTGCAATTGGTAACGTTGATTTAGCCCAGCGTACCGAAAAACAAGCGAGAAACCTTGAAGTCACCTCATCGAGTATGGAACAGCTCACCACGACGGTAAAACAGAACTCAGAGCACTCGAAAAAAGCCAATCAACTTGCCAAGCAGACATCGAGTAATGCGCTTGAGGGAGGTAAAGTGGTAGAGCAGGTAGTTGAGAATATGGCCGAAATACACTCCAGCTCGCGTGAGGTAATGAACATCATTTCTGTGATTGACAGCATCGCGTTTCAGACCAATATCCTTGCGCTTAACGCTGCCGTTGAAGCAGCGCGTGCGGGTGAGCAGGGACGCGGTTTTGCTGTGGTGGCAACAGAAGTGCGTAACCTCGCACAGCGCTCTGCCTCGGCGGCGAAAGAGGTCGAGAGCCTGATCAATTCATCGGTCACTAAGATAGAAACCGGCACCAAATTAGCGAGTCGAGCAGGGGAGTCCATCTCAGGTGTGGTCAGCTCGGTTCAGCAAGTTGCCGAGTTGATGGAGGAGATCACCCAAGCCTCTGTTGAGCAGAGTGTTGGTATTGATCAAGTCACCCAAGCCATATTAGAAGTAGACGATGTGACCCAACAAAACTCTGCCTTGGTCGAGCAAGGCTCAGCAGCAGCCAGTTCACTCGAAGAGCAAGTCGCCAACCTTGCTCTCTACGTTTCGATGTTTGACACCGGTGAGGCAGACATGGATGAGCCGTATATCGAAGATAAATACCACGATGAAAAACCACAATCTCGGGAGAAAACCAATCAAGTGTCAACTGAGCCACTGGTCCACTGTGATGATGATTGGACCGAGTTTTAATGACCATACTGGCGCAGTTCGATTACACGGATGCAGACTTTAATCATCTTGCGGCATTGATCCATCAAAGGGTCGGGATCTCACTGCATCCAAATAAGAAAAAACTGGTCTATAACCGGCTCGTGGGTCGGTTAAGAAGGCAGGGCTTTGAGAGCTTTGCGCAGTACGTCAGGCTGTTAGGTGATCAGCATGATAGCGAGTGGGAGCACTTTATTAATGCGCTGACCACCAACCTGACCTATTTTTATCGCGAGCACTATCACTTTGAGTTGCTCAAGCAACACGTCCAGCAAAACCTGCTTGCCCGCACGCGCTCACAGCCGCTGACAATATGGTGTGCGGCTTGTTCGACGGGTGAGGAGGCGTACAGTATTGCCATGACGTTGGCAGAAGCCTTTCAAACCAGTAAGCCCCCGGTCAAAATACTGGCGACGGATCTCAACACATCGGTTCTTTCTCAGGCCAAGCAGGGCCGCTACAGCTTGGACCAACTCGAACGAGTAACACAAGAGCAACTTAAGCGTTTTTTTACCTATGAAAAGCACACGCAGGTGTATGAAATTAAGCCCGAGATCAAAGCATTGGTTCACTTTAAGCGCTTAAATTTAGTGGAAGGCAGTTGGCCAATGAAAAAACACTTCCAGATTATATTTTGTCGCAATGTGATGATCTATTTTGATAAGGAGACGCAGCAAAGGCTGCTGCAAAGGTTTGCCGACTACCTGCCTAAGGGAGCACTGCTGTTTTTAGGGCATTCAGAGAACTTAGCCTCGAATATGGAGTGCTTTAAATTGCTCAAACAAACCACCTACCGCCGAGTGTAACTATGTCGTTAAAGGTGTTGATTATAGATTCGTGCCATCAATCTTGTGACTTTCTGCAGCAAATCGTCGCGAGTCAACCGAGTATGTCCGTCGTTGGCATCGCGCATGATGCCCAGCAGGCGCGCCACTTGATCAAGCAGCTCAACCCTGATGTAGTGACTCTCGCCATTGAGCTGTCAGGCATGAACGGCCTCGATTTTTTGAGCAAGATAATGGCGCTCAGACCTATGCCAGTGGTTATTGTCTCCAAACTGGTTAATAACAATCCTGTCCTTGTCGATCAGGCGCTTAAAATCGGCGCAACGGCTTGCGTGCAAAAGCCTAACCCTAGCCAGTTACGTGACAATAGCTTGGATACCTATTCGCTTGAGGTTATCAAGCAGCTGCGACAGGCTAGGCTGAGGTTTGATAGTCCTCGAGCAACTATCTCTACAAAACCCGCGGTTAAACCATTGAAAAGGGCCAATACTGAACAGCTGGCGAATCGTGACTTCTCACCCTATCTTGTCGCGGTTGGTGCATCGACAGGGGGCACAGAAGCGATCACACAGCTTTTGACCAAGCTGCCGAAAAATTGCCCGGGCATTGTGATTGCCCAGCACATGCCATACCGGTTCACTCAATCTTTTGCAGCGCGTCTGCAGAGCCTGTGCGTGATTGAGGTACAAGAAGCTAAACATGATCAAGTGATTAAGGTCGGTCACGCCTATATTGCGCCTGGCGATAAACACCTGGTGATTCACAAACGCTCGGGTTGCTACTACACCATGTTAAGCGATGACGAACCGGTTAACTTGCATAAGCCTTCGGTAGACGTGTTATTTGACTCTGTGGCTGAAAATGTAAAGCAGCTTGGACTTGGGATTATACTCACCGGCATGGGTAAGGATGGTGCTAAGGGGTTGCTGAGAATGAAAAGGGCTGGGGCTATGACGCTTGCGCAAGATAAGGATAGCTGCGTAGTTTACGGAATGCCGCGTGAAGCGAAAAAAATCGGTGCAGTGCACAAAGATATGCCCATCTCTGAGCTCGTTGAGGCCATCCTAGAGCTGAATATAAAGCCGGTTGTGAGCACTAGTTAGTATCAAGCCCTGAGCTACGAACTATAGGCGGGTTGCTTAATAACCTGAACTGGTCAACTTAACCAACAATTTAAGGCTGGCTGAGTAGTAGTCATCCTGATCGCTCACTTTGGTTGAACTTGGCGAGAGCTCTCCCATGGTGAAGTCTCGTACCGCCAGCAACCCACCACTCATCGGATACCCAGCTTTTTGGTCGCCAGTCACAGTCTCCCAAGCGGGCGTGTTTGATCTATCGTAACCTGAGAACAAGTCTTGCCAACGTGACATTAGCGGATGACTAGGGTTGTGCCAGCCAATATACACAGGCACGCGAATCGCATCATAACTTGCACGAGCCGGCCACTGCGCGGCGGGAGATGTGGTGCCGTCGATGTAGAGAGTGACCCAATCGGTGGCGATTTTGTGATTGCCCCAGTTGATATCCAGCATCAACTGTAGCGTGTCGTCGATCAGTGATTGCAAGTCCAATAGATGGGTGTGAGCGAGAAAATCTTGCCAAGCAGGGTAGATAAAATAGGACGGGTTTAGCGTGATACTTGATGGGAAAGTAAAGCCGACCGTGCCTGGTAGCATGACTTTTTTACCCGCGAAATCGATGATGTTGTGCGTTAATAATGAGCGCAGTATCTGATCAGACGCTTGAAGGTACTGTGGCTGGTTCCATCGTTTGCTCGCTTTGAGTAGCGCCCAAGCGATCAGCACATCGCCATCGGAGGCATTGTTTCTATCCTCTATCGGATCTGCGACGTTGGGATTGTATTTCCAGCAAAATAGGCCCGTGGTCTCATTGCGCAGGTTATCTTGAGTCCAGTGCCATAACCGTTCGAATGCCTGCCTGTCGTCATACGCAACCGCGAACAACATTCCAAAGCCCTGGCCCTCACTGTGGCTGATATTTTGGTTGCCGGTATCGACAACTCGACCATCCGCGTGAACAAAGCGCTGTTTATAGCGCAGCCAGTCGACATCACTTGCCGCATGCACTGGAGCGCCAAAGATAACCAACACAACAGCTAGCCATTTTCGAGACCCTATCAGCCATTTGCTCAACCACATAGACTTCCCTTTGTAGGTCACTTAGGTCTCTAGTACTCATCAAAGTAGTGCTTCAGCCAAATCTGGCCGCGCGCTTCGTTATAATCGCCAAAGGTGTCATAAAGCGCCCGTGCTTCGAGCACCAAGCTACGCTTAATGGCGTACTGTAAGCTGGCATTAAACTGATAACCGATGCCACTGACCGAGTCACCGTCATAATACGCTTCTTTGGCGTAACCCTGGCTGACGTAATCCTCTAGCTCAGCCTGAAGGGCACGATTATCCGGGTAGTAAGCCACGGAGTCTAAGCTATAAGACTGGTAACCTAATGCGCCGCCGATAGAGTAATTTAGACCCATATAGGTATGTTTATAATTAAACGGGAACGCGATATTGACGTAATTTTGCGGGCTAAAGTATCCACCATGACCAACAGTGAAGTAGCTCAAGTTATCAGTAAAGTTGAGATAGGACATGCTGATGCCAGCTTGCAGCTCGGCATCCTCCTCAACGTGGGGCCTGAAATAGAAACCTGAACCAAATCCAATGCTGGTGTTGTCAGCAACATCATTGCCAAGGTAGGCCCACCCGTCGGCGCTGACGTAATAGCCCGCGAAACCGTCATCATAACTCAGCTCGGCCCTGGCGCCATTTTTGGTCACCTGACCCCAAGAACGACCTGAGAATTTATCGACCGCACCTGCGTAGGACAATAAACTGTCTTTGATAACGCGTCTCTGCGCGGATAATGACAGGCGAGTATAGTTGCTAAGCTTGGGTCGCCACTCAATACCACCGACAAAGGTATTTTCTTCAAAGCCAAGTGGGGTAGTGCCAATATCTAAGGTGTAGTCTTGCCCTTGGAGTGCCATCGCGATGTCGATCCCGGCTTCTTGCTGCGAACCTTGTGAGGCTACCGTTGGCAGTGGGCTGGTTTGGTCCTCATCCTCTGCAACCTGTCCTTGGATGGTAGCTCCAGTACCAAAGCGTCGGCTGGCATCACCCGATGCCGAGCCTGCATTGAGCGACACCGCACTGACCTTAGCCTCGACGCGAGTATTGGCGAACGGCTGGGTGGACCAAGTGAGGGAAGAATTAGCCTCGGTTAACTTACTCAGTCCCGCCTCACCATCTCTTCCTCGGACCTCAAAATCTGCCTGTAGCCACGACGAAGTCTCTTTACCTATTGTCGCCAGCATTTGATCAACTTGGGCTAAGGTCTCCTGACGTGGGGTTAACTTTGGCGCATCGATGCGGTAGTTATTGGCGGTCTCAATTTGCCAAGGCATTTGGGTGCTGTAGACCGATGGATTATTAGTCCCTTCAAATTGACTGGCGTCCGCTTTAAACGGGTTATCGGCTAATAGTCGTCCCCCTTGCATCGGACTAGAGGAGTTCGATGACAGCGGCATGCCCAATAATTGGCTGCGCGCATTACGCAGTGTCGCCATCGCTTGCTGGTGGTTCCCCTCAGCGTGAGAGACCCGAGCCAACAGCAACATTCTCGATGGGCTTTGGGTATCTTTTAACTCTTGGCTAAGCTCTCGTGCGGTTTGCGGATCGTTATTGGCGAGAGCTAGATTAATGGCCCCGACATGGGCGTCCTGTTGAATATTATCTCGATTGGTCGAGATCAGATAGTCATACACCACTGACGCCTCTTGTTGCATCTTGCCGGATTCGTACAATCTTGCCATAGCGAGCATCAGCTCAACGCTATTCGGGTCTTGCTGCAAAGCCATGGTTAACACATCATAAGCCGAGGCATAGTGACCGGCCGAGCGCAGTTGTTCAGCCTCGTTAATGACATAGACATTCCTCGCTCGTATCAGCTGCTCTTCGCTACTGTTAGCGGTGATACGTGGATCATTCAGCAGATTTTGTGCCGCTTGCTTTAAGCCGGCTTGATGGAGGATCTTAATGTGGCTGGCGTAATCGAGGGCATTGCCCTCGATGTCTTGGTCGAGGTTATTTTGGATGGTTTTCAGCGCTAGGTTCATGTCACCACTTTGCACCATCAGCTCCGCAGCTTTCCCCGCCTGATAAGGCTTATCAAACGGCTTTGACGCCAATGGCGCTAGGATCTCGAGCGATTTATCTCGGTTGCCCTGGGCCATATAGCTGGCAGCCAGATCTAAGGTCTGATTTAAAAGCCCCTCTTGATAGAGGCTATCCATAGTATCGCTTCGCTCGGCTTCTGGAATGCGTGCAAGATAGGAGTTAGAGCGTCGCCACTGCTCTTGACCCGAGTAGAATATTGCCGCGGCATACAGTGACTCATTGGATGCCTGTGGGCGATACAAAGGGGCGATCACTTGCTCGGCTTCAAGCTCTCTGCTATTCGAGCTGAGCAAGTTAGCTAATTCGAGCCTGATCCACGGGTTATTTGGCAGTCTCTCCACGCCATTTTCCAACACAACAATCGCCGTCTCTATATTTCCTGCAGCAACGGCCTGATCGGCTAGGCTGCGAATACTGCCGAACTGATCGCTCGCTCGGATCTTGCGCTGCTGCTGCGCTGGAAGGTTAGCAAGCAGTTTCTGCGCTTTTTGCATCTGATTTTGTTCGACTAACACGTAATACAGTTGCTCATTGGCCGCTGAATTATTCGGACTGCTGTTCAGTACAGCCACTAATAGCTTTTCTGCTTCGCTATAATCACCGACTTCTCTTAATAGTTGCGCTCGAAATAGCTTGGCAGAATTCCCCAGTTGATCGCTGCGCGCGGCCAGCGGGTGGCTTAACTGCAACGCCTGCTTGATGTTGCCGCTTTGCTGTTGCTGCTTAGCCTTGTTGAGGTCGGCGTAGAACTTGGCTTCGTCGGCCTGTTTTCTTCTGGCACTGGCCTGAGCGCCGCCTAAGTTTGCCGAGCGATTTAGGTAGGTGGCGGCATTGGCAAAATCTTCTTGCTGAGAATAGACGTAACCGAGACCTGCGAGGGCGTCGGCGTCTTTCGGATTGGCATCAATCGCTTGTAAAAAGGCCCGTTTTGCTTGAGCTAACTGCCCCTTGTTGAGCAGTTCAAAACCGTTACTTCTTACCTCATTACTGACTTTCTTTTCATACAGGGCTTTGATCTCGGTATCTTGTGGATGCCTTTGTACCCAAGCCTGATAATAGCGCTTATCAGCCGGGGTCGGCTCTAGCCACAACAACGTCTGCCGAAGGCTGGCGTCGGCTTCTGGGTTGGACTGCGCCATGGTTTCTAATAGGTCCATGCCTTGGCGGCGGGTGTTCTCGCGGTAGGTCAGTACTTTGGCATAGGTGAGCTTAACCGCGGTGCTCTCTGGGTAGCGGCGATACAATTGGTCAAGCGCGCCCTTGGCCTGATCATATTGGGCATCGATACTCGCCATGGTGAGGTAGTACTCTGGCGCGAAGGCTAAAGGCGGCTCCTCGCCTTGGAATACCCCTTGCCACGCCTGCAATGCTTGTTGCAAATTGCCGGTACTGGCAAGGCGGCGGGCCTGCTCGATTTGAGCTTGGGAGACGGGTTTAACCTCAGGTGATGAGTCTAACTGCTGAATATAGGGTGAGTTTGGCGCGGCCTGAGCCAACCTTTGTTTCCATTGCAAGGCTTGCTCGGCATCACCACGCTGCTGGGCCCAGAGCGACAAATAGTAGAGTGCACGGTCATTGTCAGCATCCACCATTAGAACTTTTTCAAGTGACTCGCTCGCAAGCGAATCATTAGACTGCGCGTGCCAGTACTCAGCCTGCTCAAACAAGGTATCCAGTGCGCCGTTGTTTGCTTGCGATTCAGTGGCATAAACGCTCATGCTGAGAGCCTGAACCAAGCACGTGAGTGAAATCATCGATTGAGTTTTATTTTGCATCTTAATTACTGATCTCTATGTTGGTTGTCAGGAGAAGCCAGTCGTCTTTTTGCGACTTTGACCAGCGCGGGATAGATAGAGAAACCTAAGATTGTAGAGAGTAACAACAGAACCCCTACCAGCATGATACTGTGTTGGTTGGCGTACCACATGATCACTTGATACCAGGGAAGCTCCCCAGACGGGAAGCTGTTGGAGACTCGATAACTGACCACATCCTTGTCGCCGGTGATGATTGAGGTATCTCCGCGAATAGCGGCATTAATGGTAGCAGACTGCAAGTCACTGCCAATCTTCGCCAGTTCATTGCTGTGCGATGCCGACGCTAACACAACGACTCGCTCCTTGTCCCAGGGTGAACGATAGCTTAAAAAACCACGCCACTGCGATGTCGAAGCAAAATATCGCTCGGCTTCCAAGCGTTGTAAATGCCATTCGCCAAGGAGGAGATTGAGCCCCTTTTTGAACCAGCTAAATTCTTTTAAGCCAATATAATTTGCTCGCATGGTATAGGGAGAGTCTGCGAACAGCGCCTGATTAAAAGTCGCGTCAGAGAGCAGTGATACCGCAAGTATGTCTTTTGACACCAAACGACTGGGTGCTGGCACCCCCAAATACACATCGGGATAGCTGGCAATCGTGCCAGTGGCATTGCCTGAGCGAGAGGTTAGGTCGAGCAACACTTCGATTTGCTCTGGCTTTGGATTTTCCGGCAGAATAATTGCCGTGTTGGATAAATCTGAAAAGCGGCTAAACGGGAATGAAGCCCCAACGAAGAAAGACAAATTAGGCAGTTTGGAGAAATGGCGAGTTTTGGAAAGATCTAGGTTGGAGTCTTCTCCAATTGTGCTGCGAATGTTGGCATTGGCTAGGTTATTACATGGCGTACCTGGCTGATAAGAGATGTTAAAGAACAGCGACAGCTCGTTATCGCCATAGATCATATAAGGCTGAACAGGAACGCGAGCATTCTCTCTTCTAATATCTTGTCCCAACCAATGCCAAACCCGCTCGAGATAGCCGGTTTTATTGACGCCTAATCCAGTCAGGTACTGCTGATTGAGGCTGATACTGAGCTGTGATTGATCGTCATTCATCCAATCCACAGTGGGGAAACGATAGTCGATGTTGAGGGGAATGCTTTTACCATCCCACAAAAACAGATCAGGCGAGGCTCGAAAGCTGATTCTCATCGGCTCGTGCCAAACGCCGGGAGTCACAAGGCTTTGTGAGTCTGAGAGCAGTTCACTCAGGTAAGTAGGGCGATCGGTGGGCAACCAGCGGGGTGCATCATACGCCTGACGTCTAGTGATCGTCTGAGCTTTGACATCAAAAAATTGTGCGCTGTGGGGGAAGGTCTCATGGACCAGAGTCCAAACCGCAGAGCGAAATTGCTGCTTACTATGACCTGCGATCATTAGTAGGTTATGGTTAGGACTTATCGGGTTAGTGACAATTCTTATGTAGGGCTCATCACTGGCAGGGAAGGTTAATGAGCCGATGGTTTGGCCAGGCTCGGCGATCACAATGCCATTTTCTGCCGGAAGGTCACCGAGGGCGACTACATAGCTGCTGGAGAGATTGTTTGCCTGAGTTCCGAACCAAGAGGAGAGCATGGCTGCAGATGAAATCTGGGCGCTGGATGGTGACTCTGGTAAGGCGATATAGATATTACCGCCGTCGAAATGGCCAACATCAATAAACGGCTCGGGGAATCGACTGAGGTCAGGTGTGATCTTTAGCTCGGTACCGTCAACGATGATCCGGCTGGTGGGCAGAATCGTTAAGTCGGGTGTTGGTCTCTCTTCTGGATAGCATAACACCTGCTCGGCCTGATTGACCTCAAAGCCAATCGTGACTTGCGAAGTCATCAGCACAGCCGGAATATCGAGCAAATAACTTTGCTCATTTTCAAACATGTTGCCAAAGGGCAATTGGCCAACTTGCTGTCCGTTGACACTCACAGCCAAACTATCGCCCCGGTCAATTAGTGTTTGCTTGACATCGACGTCTAACACGAGCTGTGCGTTAGTGACCAATTGATTCGCTGGTATGCCGAGGCCCAAACCTGCTTGGGTTTGCCCCTGCATAAAGCGGATACCTTGGGTATGTCCCAGTTGCTCGAAAGTCACTTGCTTGGCACTGACTTGCTCGACATACAAAGAGCAAGTGAGCAGCAGGCCAACGAGAAAATAGGTCAACTTAGACACGCTAAGCAACGAGGATCGTATCATGACACCGGCTCCTTTTTTGTGGCTTGGGCGTTTTTTAAGTCTTTATCACGACGACGGTCATCAATCGCCGCGATCAACACGTCAAAGATGCATTGGAAAATGGTTTTCAGTGAGCGCAGTGGGTGGTCTTTAGCCCTTGGTCGAGAAACCCAAGCATCGGCGCGAGCCAACACAATTCTCACCAGTTCACGTCGCTGGGTTATGGTCATATCATCAAACTGTAGTGCACAGCCTTTGGCACTGTTGATGGTTTTTGCCACTGGAATTGACGTCGCACCGGAGTTGAGCTCTAACTCAATATGTTCAATTGGGCAGTCCGGCTGCGTATCAAGGTTAAGTAAGCAGCCGCCCATGGAAATCTCTTTGGTGCAGGTGCGAGAGGCGACGCCGTTGACATAGTGCACCACGGCAGGAATGTTGACATTTAAGCGAATTGTGTTGCGTATCTGCTTAGTTTCTCTTGCTGTTGCGATGGCCGCCGCCAAGAAAACCAGGCTGTAAAACGCCCAGCCAATATTGAGTGCAATAACGTTGGGATTGACGTCAAATTGGTCAGGGAACAGAGTCCTCCAGCCGCCCCACAGCACCGCAAAAACGAGCAGCAGGGCAACAATGATATGCGGGCGGACAATATGGGAGTCAAAATAGGTCTTGTCGAGCAACTCCCCCTTATCCGTCACGTTAAACTTACCTTTGTGTGGAAATAGGATAGTGATCAAGGTCGGAATAACGAGGTGTAATGACAGTGTGATGTCATAAATATCACCCCAAAAACTGTATCGATGCGGGCCATTGAGTCGCGACGTCACCACAATCGAGGTAATAAAGTGTGGCAATGCGTAGGCAAAAATCACCGGGGCCGAGGCGTGAATGATTTTTAAATCAAACAATAAATAGGCAAGCGGCGCAACCAAGTAGACGACTCTTGGCAATGGAAATAAAAAATACATCATCGCGCTGAGATAACACAGTCGCTGCTGGATGCTAAGCCCTTTACCAAACAAGGGATTATCCAGGCGAAATATTTGTATCATTCCTCTTGCCCAGCGGTTGCGCTGCACGACGTGAACGCCCAAACGCTCGGTGGCGAGTCCGGCGGAAATCCTGAGCGGCAGGTAGGCTGTGCTCCAGCCCAATCGCTGCATTTTTAGCGCGGTGTGGGCATCTTCGGTTACCGTTTCAACAGCAATGCCTCCAATTTCCTCAATCGCGGTGCGTCTTAATACCGCGCACGAACCACAGAAAAAGGCCGCATTCCACACATCATTACCTTGCTGAATTGGGCCATAGAAGAGTTCGCCTTCATTGGGAATATCTCGGCCACCATAGAGATTGCGCTCAAAAGGATCGGGCGAGTAGAAGTGGTGCGGCGTTTGGATCATGGCCAATTTGGGGTCTTTGACAAAGGCACCCACGGTCGACTGTAAAAAAATCCTGGTTGCGACGTGGTCACAGTCAAAGATACAGATCAAATCTCCGTTAGTGAGTTTTAATGCATTGTTAAGGTTACCGGCTTTAGCGTGGGTGTTGTCCGTGCGAGTGATATACCCCACCTCGGCACTGGCGGCGAAAATAGCAAACTCCTTGCGATTGCCGTCGTCAAGTAAGTAAATATTGAGTTTATCGCGTGGGTAATCGATACATTGCGCCGCTAGAACGGTGTCTTGTACCACATCCAGCTCTTCGTTGTAGGTTGGAATATACACATCCACCGTCGGCCAAAGTGAGGTGTCTTTGGGCAAAGGTTCGATTTTTCGCTCAAGCGGGAAGGTGGTTTGCAAGTAGCCAAGCAGCAACATTATCCATGAGTAAAGCTCGGCAATGAACAGTATCGTGCCTAAGATGGCTTCGAATTGCGTTTCAAAAAATAGGGTTTCAGTCACGCGGTAATAAAGATAGCGAGTTGATGTCAGGATGGAAAACACCACCAACACAATTGAGATCTTACGGCTTTTGTTGAAGTTCAGCAGCAATAATGCCGCGATACTGAACAGGGCAAATAAGTACTGCTTCTCGCCGTCCATCGGTGTCATGATCACCAACATCGCTACAGGAGCGACAACGACCAGGAGTAAAATCAGTCTAATAGTCTTCATAATAGATTCGCTATTGAAGTTCAGATTATTTTTATTAAGAGGTCACTCCATCGCCAATTTTAATACTTAAAATCTGGGCGACCTTATCGCTAATAATGTCAATGTCAAAAGCAGCTGAAGAGCTAGGGTTAAACTCATAGATAGATTTTTGTGAGGCGTTGGCCTCTACGACGCTCTCATCTTTATGGATTTGACCCAACAACTTATCTTGAAGACGGTTCTCACTGAATATGATCACCTCACTGCTCACCCTCTTTTTCAGATCAATTTGGTTAAGCAAAAAATAGTGCGGGCAGGGGGTGTTGTCTGCGATATGCTTTTCAATTTTAGGTAAAAGGTGTATCGAGGCAGTATCAGCAAGAAAAGGGATAAGACAGATATCAGCAATACTGGATATTGCATCGAGCGCCGCTAAATTGCCTCCAGGCACGTCGGCAATGATCACTAACTTAGGGTCTTGCAATAATGAGTTCAATCCCCTTGAAACGAACAGCGGGTCCTGAGCTAATCGAGTATCAAATGACGCGCTTTGTTGTTTGCTGATTTCGCCGTAAGGTAGCACAAAAATATTGTTTTTATACGACAGGGCCATCTCACCCCAGCTCGAACGCTCTTGACTTAATGCGACATAGCCGCGTTCATCTGAAATGGGCACCCCAAAGTGAAGTCGAAGGGCATTTTGGCGATCAAAATCAATGGCTAACACCTTAATGCCTTTATTAGATAGCGCATAACAAAGGTTAGCGACAAGGGTGGTACAACCCACTCCTCCCTTTGGTGAGGTTACGGATATTAAGGGCATGGCGCGACACTCTCTGTTGGTGAGGGGTGTGTATTGTCAGTCTTCTCTTGGCTTTGTTGACCGTCTATGTCAGCAGGCACCTCTGTGGCTAGGTTATGTGCAATCGACACCTTACTCAGACTGGATAAAATCGTCTGATCTTCGCTAAGGTGTTGGGGTGAGGAGACAAAAGGCTGCTGCTCATTGGCTTGAGCGCTGTTTATTGCCGCAACATCATCGCATCCTTCTACTGCTTCGATTGAGTCATGACAAGACTTTTGGTTGAGCTGATCTAACAAAGCGTAACTACGAGTGTTACTGTGACGGGTACGCCTTGGCATACTGACGAAGCTAGCAGCATCGTACCCGGTGGTGATTTCAAACTGCTTTAGGTCATCATAGACATCCATTGCTCATTAAACTCCCTAAACAAGACTTTAGATAAGTATCAATAATGAAACAATATTTATTGATAGGCACTATGGTTATTTACAGCGTTTACATAAGCGTAACATGCACTTAGCAGCATGTGAAGTATTGGTTGCATATTAGTTTGTTGCATAGCCGAAAGAGAGTCTCTAGTTCGCTCCGGTCATTGCTTAACAAAGGTGTAAGAGTTTTGTAGAAATTGATTAGATACCTGCTGTAGGGCTAGGGAAAAGATCGGCTTTAGAAATTTATGAAAATAATTATCATTTGCACTTGAAATAATGAGTGACATTTTTATAATTTACAGACATGAAATGTAACAGATGTTAACATTTGCCACCTTCAAGGATAGATGCAATGCCAGTTATCAAACAGAATACCAAGCTCGTTGCCTTGGCTTGTTGTGCCGCTCCTTTCGCCTTTGCCGAAACTACCGTTACCGAACAGCAAGTCGTAGAGCACTATGCCGACCTTGCACATGCTGTTTATCAAGACTCACGTATTACTGCACAAAGTCTTCGCCAGCAAATTGATAGCTTCGTCGCAGCCCCATCAGAGAAAACGTTTCAAGATGCTAAAACAGCGTGGTTGAGTGCGCGGGTCCACTATCAACAATCAGAAGTGTTCCGTTTTGGTAATGCGATCGTTGATGATTGGGAGGGTCAACTCAATGCATGGCCACTTGATGAGGGCCTGATTGACTATGTTGCGGCCGATTATCAATATGAGTTGGGTAATGAGGGTGCAACCGCGAACATTATCGCAAACACGCAGATACAAGTCGGGGGGGAGGTGATGGATGTCAGTGAAATCACTTCAGAGTTGATTGCCAGCCTTAACGAGGTGGGTGGCTCAGAGGCAAATGTCGCCTCGGGCTATCATGCGATTGAATTTTTGTTATGGGGGCAAGACCTCAATGGTACCGACCGTGGCGCGGGTGAGCGCCAGTACACAGACTATGTTATTGGTGAAGCGTGCACCAACGGAAACTGCGAGCGGCGGGGACAGTATCTCAAAGCAGCGGCTCAACTGTTGGTGGATGATCTAGAGTGGATGGAATCACAATGGGTACAAGGCGTCGCCAATAATTATCGCAGTGAACTTTTGGCTGAGCCATCACAGGAGGGGCTGCGCAAGATGTTATTTGGTATGGGCTCGTTATCCCTCGGTGAACTGGCGGGCGAGCGCATGAAGGTGGCCTTGGAAGCCAACTCGACAGAAGACGAGCACGACTGTTTCTCGGATAACACGCATAACTCTCACTACTACAATGAACAAGGTATTTACAATGTGTACTCTGGTTCGTATCGTCGCCATGATGGCACACAGCTTTCAGGCCCAAGCCTGCATGATTTAGTCATGCAAACGGACCCGAAAGCGGCCGAGGAGATCCAAGCCCAGTTTGAAGCGACTCGCAGCCAGGTTTATCAATTGGTCGATTCCGCAGCACAAGGGCTGTATTTTGATCAACTGATCGCAGCACAAAATTCAGCCGGTCATCAACTAGTCAACGAATCGATCATTGCCTTGGTTGCGCAAACCTCTTCGATTGAGCGCGCAGCAGGCTTGATTGGCGTCACTGATTTGAGCCCAGATACTGCTGATCATGAATTCTAATTGAGAACATTGCTCAGGTACAAAGGGCGCATGATGTGGCCACTTTACTGCTGTAAGGAAGCGGACTTTGAATGATAACGACCAAGTCTTCGCCGCCTACCCACGCCGAATCGTTCAAGACATCGTCGTGTTACTGAGCACGCTTTTTCTCAGCAGCACATGTTTTGGTTACGGTGTATTGTCGGGCGGTAAGACGACAACCGACAAAACAGGCCCTAACGCGTTCTCAATGCCAGCGAGCAACTTGCCGATGAGTGAGCGACTTAACTTTAGCGTCGGTAACAGCTTTTTCAGAAATCCTTGGGTAGAGGCACCGGCCTCAACCGATGCGCGCGATGGATTAGGGCCCTTGTTTAACACCAATGGATGTCAGAATTGTCACATCAAAGATGGGCGTGGGCATCCACCAGAGGAAGGGGAAACTCAAGCAGTATCACTACTGGTGCGATTGTCTGTTCCTGCCCTGAGTGAAGAAGATAGGCGTAAATTACGCACCATGAGCAACATTCCAGAGCCGAGTTATGGAACTCAACTCCAAGACTTCGCGATCCCCGGCGGCGTTCCTGAAGGGAAAATTGTCATTGATTACACAGCGGAGCAGGTGACCTTTACTGACGGCTATGTTGTTTCGCTTCGCAAGCCGAGGGTAAAAATTGATGACTTGGCCTATGGCCCGATGGCACACAATGTTGAGATGTCGGTACGCATTGCCCCGCCAATGATTGGCCTTGGCTTACTCGA
Organism: Vibrio glycogenivorans; assembly: GCF_051660965.1. NCBI lineage: Bacteria > Pseudomonadati > Pseudomonadota > Gammaproteobacteria > Vibrionales > Vibrionaceae > Vibrio > Vibrio glycogenivorans. The sequence continues at coordinate 293,431 of NZ_JBPVIS010000006.1, forward strand.
AGCTATTCCACAGCAAACCTTGCTGGACTGGCAAGATATCGACGATCGCGATGGGGACGGTATTTCTGGCCGGGTGAATAAAGTTTGGGACCTCGATAGGCAACAAACGGTCATTGGTCGTTTTGGGTGGAAAGCTGGGATGCCGAGCTTGATGCAACAAAATGCGAGCGCGTTTAACGGAGATTTAGGCCTAACCAGTCGTCTGTTTCCCGAGGAAAACTGTACCGCTGACCAGCGTGTGTGTCACGAGCTCCCCAATGGTGGTAAGCATGAGGTGAGCGAGAAAATTCTCTCCTTTGTCGAGTTTTACACTCAACATCTTGCTGTGCCGAAGCGCAGAAATACGCAAGACCCCAACGTATTGCTCGGGCAAGAGTTATTTCAAAACACGGGCTGTGAGTCTTGCCATAAAGTAAACGTTAAGACTGCCAAAGTTGCACACAGACCAGCGCTGTCAGAGCAACTTATCCACCCGTATACAGATTTACTCTTGCATGATATGGGAGAGGGTTTAGCTGATCATCGTGGTGAGTATATTGCCAATGGTCGTGAATGGCGAACGTCGCCTCTTTGGGGCATTGGTTACACCCAAGAAGTCAACCAACATACCTACTTTTTGCATGATGGTCGCGCTCGTAATCTTATGGAGGCGGTATTGTGGCATGGGGGAGAAGCGGAAAACGCCAAACAGCAGGTATTGAAATTTAACGCCCAGGAGCGTGAAGCCTTGATTGCATTTCTTAACTCTCTTTGACACCACTGGGGATTAAACATGTCGATTGTTGCAGCCCATTCTATTTTGGCCAAGTCGCGCTCGATACGCTCGCTCGTTTTGCCGATTGCGCTCTTGCTATGGTGCTATCTGCTCTCTATTGATGCCAGCGCAAATGAGCAACCAAGTAGAGATGCTTTGCAGCGTTTAGCTGAAGAGACGTTACTACCACAGCCGACAGGGCATGAGAGTCAGTCCCTGTATTTATTGCAGTTTGAGCGTGCTAAGGCGCTTCTATCCGAGGCAGAGCAACTAGTTGGCATATCAGCGCTATGTGTGACTGACCGTGATGAATTAATTCAGCAGTGGCACACAGTAGTATCGCACTATATGGCGCTACAAGGTCAACAAAAGGGGCCGCCTTTGGCCCTTGAGCAAAGTTGGAACATGCTTTTTTGGCCAGATAAGAAAAATACCTTAGGCCGACAAATCCAGCGCCTCATTAGAGATTATCCAGCTATCTCTGTGGAGGAATTACGTGCAAAAAGTGTCACGGTTCAAGGATTAGGTGCGTATGAGTGGCTATTATTTGATTCTGCCACAAGTAAGCTAGATGCGAGTGTTCGATGTCACTGGCAAGCCGTTGTTGCGCAGAGCATCGCAATCAGTAGCAAGATCATAGCGAAGAGTTGGACAGAGAACCCTTGGGCGGCACTGAATACAGAACAGTGGCAGCAGGAGCGTTTTAGCCTGGTCAATAATCAGCTGGATTTTATGCTCAAAAAGCTCGCTTTGCCCTTAGGTAAAGTGGGCAAACCCAAGCCGTTTTTCGCCGAAGCATGGCGCTCACAAAGCTCTTATCGCAACCTGCACCACAACCTCAGGGCTATCAAGGATACATTGATGGTCGAAGGTGGGCTCTTAGCCAGTTTACAAGTCGAGGAGCCAAAGTTGGCTAGATTGATCCGAGAGTCACTTGCCGAGGCGATTGAAGCTTGGCCACTGCAAGTCAGTCTATTTTCGACGTTATCAACCGATGATGGTTACCGTAACGCGCTCAATGCCTACAACCGTCTAGATTACCTCAATTACTTAATTTCTGAGCAGGCTGCGCAGACTTTGGGTGTGCGCGTTGGTTTTAATTCAAGTGATGGTGATTGATTCATGCTTGAGGCGAGCTTATTAGACAACCCCCTAGGGCGACGGGATGTGCTCAAACTACTGCTCAGTGGCCTTGCGTTAAGTGTTTGGCCTGCAGGCGCGCAGCCGCGCATTAATCTGGCTGGCAATACACCGTCGTTGCTAGTTGGAGCAACACTTAGTCATGATGGCGTTTATGCTCTCACCGCTCTAAACGCCTCAGGTAAGATTAAATATCAACACCCGTTACCTGCAAGAGGCCATGGCCTTGCATACAATAAGCAGCAAGAGCAGATTGCGGTCTTTGCCCGTCGTCCCGGTGGTTTCTTTGATGTGCTTGATAAGGGAACGGGTCAGTTAATCAAACGTGTTTATGCCCAAGCGCCAAAATTCTTCTATGGTCACGGCTGCTATTCGAGTGATGGCGCATTATTGTTTGTGACGGAGAGTCGAGACTCAAGTTGCCGAGGTGTCATTGGCGTTTATAGCGCACTTCAAGGCTATGCAAGGCTCGCTGACTTCGAGGTAGGTGGAGTCGGCCCTCATCAAATTGAGTGTTTGTCGAGCGATGTACTGGTGTGTGCCGTAGGTGGTATCAAAACCCATCAGCGCAAAAAACTCAATCTTGATCGCATGCAGCCGAGCCTTCGCTACTTTTCATTTGATGGCCTATTGTTGCAGCATCATCAGCTGAATGACCCACAGTTATCGATACGACACTTGACAGTCACCCAGGATGACACCGTTTACTTTGCCCAGCAGCACCAAAGTCCACTGGGTGTGATTGAGCCTTTGGTGTATCAACATCGCTTGGGCAGTGCGCCAAAACCTTTAATCGCGAGTGAATCGCAGTGGCTTATGTTCGAGGGCTACATCGGCAGTGTGGTCGCGACACCGCAGTCGATATTTGCTAGCAGCCCTAAACGGGGCGTTGTCGGGGTGTTCAGCCGTGACAGTGGTGAGTTGAGTCATTTATTGTATGAAAACGATGTGTGTGGTATTGCAAGCCATGGTGAACAGCTCAGCTTTTCATCTGGGCTTGGAAAGGTCAATATAGCGGCATCCACTAAGATAGCGCAAAGCTCACAGCATCACTTCGATCTTGCCTGGGACAACCATTTATTGTGGGTGTAACAGTCGAAAGCAAGGCAGTACATAGAAGCGCATCTAGTCCCCAACAGGGGACTAGAAAAAAGAGGCCGAGGTATAAAGCTTAACTCAACAAGTTGATAAATTGAGCCTAGCTAACGCGTTTGAATAGCTTGGCAATAAACCTGACCATCGTAGCTTTACCCTTATCTCATAAGCTCATTGGGCCTTTCATAGCGACTGTATGCGCGCAAAGCCAGGTCACGGACAATGATCACTGCGAGTACGATGGCACTACCCCAAGCAATCACGTCTGGGACTAGGTGATGGCTTTGGCTTAGTTGGGTTTGAATGTCAATTGCCAACGTATCAACTAGCGAATTGGTCAGATAACCGAATAGGATGGCCACACCAATGACCCCGACCAGATAGCCGGCGAGCACCCGTTTACCTAATTGATGATACACGACGCCGAGGGTTGCCATATTGGTTGCCGGTCCCGCCAGTAAAAAAACCAGTACCGCGCCAGGCGATACGCCAGCCAGCATCAAACCAGCTGCAAGTGGGGTTGAGGCGGAGGCACAAATGTACATAGGGACTCCAATAACCGCCATGACCAACATCGCCGCTGGGCCACGGCTGATCTCTGCCAAGGCTTCTGGTGGAACAAAGGTAACGACAATAGCCGATATGGTCAGGCCGATGATCAGCCAAATAGACAGGTCAGCAATTAATTCGGTAAACGCAAACTGCTGTCCTTGCCAAAGGCGCTTGGTCCATGATTCTTTTGTGTCTTGAACGGGTTTCGACCCGCAACAACTCGAGGTACACCGACTAGTTTCAGATTGGCTTGGTCTCACGGCCAGACTCTCTTTATCAGTCAATAGAACCAAAATGGCGGCAACAATGGCGGAACTCATGGCAGCAATGGGGCGGATAATCGCCATAAAGGGCCCAAGTAAAGCGTAAGAGATGGAGACCGAGTCGACACCGGTTTCAGGTGTTGAGATCAAAAAAGCGACCGTCGAGCTTTTTGATGCCCCGGCGCGTCGCAGCCCCAAAGCGGCGGGAATAACACCACAAGAGCACAACGGCAGAGGTGCGCCTAATACGGTGGCTTTTACAGCAGGCCAAAGCCCTTCACCTTTAAAGAGTAAGCCCAGTTTATCGCTGTTCATCAGACTTTTTAGGATACCCGCGACAACCAGACCAATGATGATCCAAAAGGCGGCGTCTAGCCACAAGTCGAGCAATGTCATGAGGAAAGCGTCGAGTGTGTTCATGCTAATTTCCCTCTGGCTGTGTATGTGCAAGCGCCGTCAAAATGGTGCAGTTTTTCGCTGAATGTGCACCACCACAGCAACGCTGATTGATGACCTGGAGGGCATCATGCATATGTTGGAGGTGTTGGATCCGTTGCTCAATGTCTTGCAGTTTTGACTGCGCGATACTCTTTACCTCTTGGCAGGTATGTTGCTCAGGCTTGATATGAATTGAGAGTAATTCACGGATATCTTCCAGCGAGAAGCCCAAATCTTTGGCATGCAGAATAAACGACAGCTTAGCCACGCAGTCACTGTCGTATTGACGATATCCGTTCTCTGCCCGTTGTGGCACTAATAACGCTTGTTGTTCATAGAACCTAATTGCTTCAATTGATATACCCAGCTGTTTTGCCAACTGACCTCGGGTTAACGGTTTCATTTCCTTGTGCCTTGCTACTGATTTCGATTTCTCGATTATAAACCCTGTAGCCTACTACAGGGTCAAGTGGAAATCGCAGGCACTATTAACCTAATTTACAAAGCAGCGTCGTATATCCAGGCACAACAACGAAATAACCATCAAGTTCAAGTTACATCGACATTAGTCAGAGGAGTGGAGGCGATGAGGAAAGGGCGATTGGCCTGAGCCGAGACATCCATCACCAACTCAAATTTTAGGGAAATAAGATTCACATGCACCTTTTTGAAGGGGTATAAGCGTTGATGCGTTAGAGGGGACTAAAGCACTTTACCAATATTTGCAGATATCAGGTGACATTAGCTCACATTCTGGGTCAAGTAACTCGAGTTTTGTGCTCAGCAATAAGAGCTAGGTGAGGGGCGTTGATGCGGATTTAACGTCGAAAAGCGGTTATGAGCGTAAGTGAGTTCACTTAATCTGTTCTGCCACTCTTGGTTATGTTGCGATCGACACAATGCGTCCAGGTGCGATAGCAGTTGATTGGTGGTTTCTTCTATAACGGGGAAGGTCGCTTTGACTAATGGGATTTGCTCGAGTGCAAGGAACTGCATCAACGCATAGCTTTGGCGCAGTGTGTTGTAGGCCTGCTCAGGCTTACCAAGACTATTGAGAATTGTGGATTGATACATCGCGGCATCGCGTTGCCCTGCGACCAGGCAAACAAATTGACACGGACGAGTGTTTTTGCTCTCTAGTGCCTGATAAATGTGGGTTGGAAGATGATCAAGTACACGCTGAAACAAGGGTAGGGCACCTCGTCCATTGCCTTTCTTGAGTAATTTCTCTGCGGTAATGAAACAGTTCCAGCATTGTTGAATTTCCATAGCTTGAGCCTTCTAATCCGAAATTTGAATCTCCATTAAAGTCGAAATATCACCCAAATACAAGTGATTATCATTTGTATTAATTGTCTATGTAGCGTTTGCGACACTGTTCATATGAGAGAACTAGCGCAAGGAGCCGTCATTCTTCCTTCGTGGGCAATCGGTACAGAGGTTTCCTTCTTTACATTTGTACACCAGGCAGCAGCTGGTTCGAATTAACTCCGTCTTTCCAGTCTCTGAGTTAACATATAGTCCTGATATAGGTCGCTGAGGTAGCTCTAGTGCTTTAAACCATAGCTGTGCTTGTCCAAGAAGGTATTGGTGAGTGAGTGCTGGTGAATAGTGTTGAAGTTTTATGATACAGCTCAAAACAAGATCTGCTAGCAAGTGTTTGACAAAGCCAGGGCGGATTCTGATGCACTTGTTCATCGTGTTTCGATAGTGTTCAAAAAGCTCAATCAGCTCTTTTCCAGAACTCGTAATAAGAGCGGGCACTTCATCCTGCGTATGTTTTGTGGTAGAGAATTCGAAACCTGCGACAAAATTGCCACAGATCTTTTGTGACATATCACTGAACACAGGCTTAGTTTTGAGGGCATAAATAGAGATGAATGCAACATATATTGGTTGCCATGCAAGGAGGTCCCATGTGCGAGTCATCCAATATGCCGCACCGGCTTCCGGTGTTTCACCTGCGATAGAGTGATAGAGTTCATCTAGCTGTGGTGAAAAGTCGACCTCCAGTTTTATTGGGTATTCGGAGTCAGGGTTCAAATGTCCTTCCAAGTATGGAGAGACTTCCTTAGCCATCAAAAATAGCTGAGTATAAAATGAGTTGCTCATTATTCTAAAGCGCTGTCAACTGGGCCTCTTGGCAAACAAGATAAGTGTAGTTGTTTGCAAAAGCAATTAATTCTCATTTTAATATTTGCTAAACTGATATCTCATGATGAAGGTAGAGATTATGAGTATCAGCCATGACGAAGCGAGCAAGATCAACGGTCGCGAGCGAATAGCTCGTGTTCTTGCTTACATACATCAGCATATTTCAGAGCCGATTTCTCTGAATGATATCGCTGAGCATAGCTGTTGGTCTCGTTGGCAGTTACAGCGAGTATTTCAAAGTCAAACGGGTTTGAGTGTGGCCACTTACGTCAGAGAGCTTAAGCTCAGTGGTGCCGCTGAGCGTATTCTCGACACTCCAGACAAGCTGATCGATATTGCTTTTGACTACGGTTTCAATTCAGAAATTAGTTTTAGTCGAGCCTTCAAGCAGATGTTCGGTCTCAGCCCGAGGGCCTACAGAAAAGCGGGAGTCAGGACGGGTTTACGAAAGCCTCTACAGTATCACTCGATTAAACTTGGCTATGGAACACAAGGTTCTGCGTTAGCCGATGTTAGGATAGAAACACGGTCCGCCTTCACAATAGTTGGAGTAAAAGGGCAGATCCAAGGTTTGTTTTCACCACAACCAGATTTCGAACAGCGCGTCCCGGAAATCTGGCAGAGTCTTACTGACAAACTTGATTTGGCGAATGCTGAACACTTTGGGGTGTTCGATCTTACCTCTGTAGGTAATGAGAATTTGAGCCTCACTTATTGGGCAGGCATTCTTGGAGAGAAATTCGATTCAATATCGGATGCTCGCGCTCTAGAATCATTGACTGTTCCCCCTCAAACTTATGTGGTCATGAACCATAAAGGTTCCATTGAAACCTTATCTGCCTCTTTGGAATGGGTGCTGCTTAGTTGGTTACCCAAGTCTGGTTATCGAGCGATAGACGGCTATGAGTTTGAGCGCTATCCTCCGAACTATAACGCGACTCAAAATAATGATGGTAATAGTATGGAGTATTGGTTACCTATCGAGCGAGCGTGAGTGGCTCAAGACCTCGGTAAGATGAGTACAAAAGATGAGTTTTGAACACTTAACAGAACAAGAGATTTTGGCAATAGCAAACCCGATCATGGATAACCTAATGGATGCATCGAGCGAAATTAATCACGCGAAGCATGTCCAAGTTTTTACTGAGCGTTTGAAGGGTATCGTCACAGAGGATTATCTCAAACAAGTGTGTAAAACGTATCAATCCGAGAAAGGTAACTTCTTCAAACGAGAAGTAGTCGCGGTATTTAAGCGCCCTGAATCAGCAGCGGTAGTTTGGAGGCAATACTTTACAAAAGCACAAGGTGAATTTGTCGCCGAAATGGTGCTTGTCAAAGTAGACGGTCAATACCAGGGCGACCATGTCATGGTTTTCTAGTTCTATTCGTCTCCGGGTCAATAAACCATCTCAATCAATGTCTAAATAGTGTTTCAAAGTGTCCCTATTGCTTGTTAGGTCAAGATGCACCAAATTGTTAACTATTGAAAATATTAATGCGTAGAATCCAAACGATATTAATTATCATTTAGAAGCAGCATTGGTATAACACGATGGAAAGGCCTGAACTATTCAAACGCTCAACGCTTTCACTGGCTCTATTGGGTGCAATCGCATCACCAGTATTTGCCCAAGAGGAAGTATCAAATTTGGAAACGGATACGTTGACCGTTTTCGGTAAAGCTTATCGAAACACGGCAACCAAGACCGCACTGGAGCCAGAGGAAACCCCCCAAGGCATTACGGTTATCGATAATGAGCAGTTAGAGCAGCGCTCAGTGAAATCGCTGAACCAGGCCCTTCGTTATGCACCAGGTGTTGTAACAGAGACCAAAGGCTCTTCTGTCACAATGTACGATACTTTCACCATTCGTGGTTTTGGCGTCGATCAAAGTTATTATGATGGTTTGGTATTGCAATCACTAAAAGGCTGGAACCTACAACCCCAGATTGACCCGATTGCAATGCAGCAAGTCGAAGTATTTAAAGGACCAACGTCGGTCCTTTATGGTTCAATGCCACCTGGTGGTATGGTCAATATGATTGCTAAATCACCGCAGCTAGATCCGAGCACGACGGTTGGGGTAGCGACAGGTTCGCGTAACCTGATGGAAGCTTCCATTGATACGACCGGGCAGATTGGCGACAGTGATTTCTCTTATCGTTTTATTGGCCTTGCACGCAAACAAGATAGTCAAGTCGACAATGCTAAAGAAGAGCGTTACGTCATTGCACCTTCGATAGATTGGCAAGCAACTGACCGCACGTTAGTTAACTTCAATCTTTATTATCAGAATGATCCATCGATGGGAATTAACTCATCGCTGCCAGCGTCGGGTATGTTCATTGACAATCCAAACGGTTCGACATCACCTTCAACTTCTGCAGGGGATAAGAACTGGAGCAAGTTTGAACGTGAAGTACTAATGCTCGGCTATAAAATTAACCATGATTTCGGTAACGGGTGGTCATTGTTGCAAAATGCGCGTTTTACCGATGCAACGCTATACCAAGAAAACACTTATCACACGGCTGACCAGTTTGATCAGGGTACCGGAAATCTAGATCGTTACATCTACAGCACAGACGAGAGCTCGAAAGGCTTTGTAATTGATAACCAATTATCGGCGCAGATCCACGCAGCTAATATAGAGCACAACCTTCTATTTGGTTTGGATTATCAAAAACTCGATGGTGACTCGCGTTACCTGAGTTTTGGTACAACGTCACAGTTTGGCGACTTTAACATCTTCAATCCAAATAATGACATGATTGATCGTAGTCAACTTGAGAAAGATGCAGACTATTTAGACAAGGTTTCTGTTGAGCAGTTGGGTATTTATTTTCAAGACCAGATGCGAATTGACCGTTTAGTGCTTATCGCTGGTGGACGTTATGATTGGTACCGTTCAACCAGTGACTACACTGGCGAGTATGAATATGACGGTGACTGGTATGACTACGCACTCTATGAAGAGGCTAAGCAAGAGAAATTCTCTTATCGTCTTGGCGCACTGTATGAGTTTGACAACGGTATCTCACCATTTCTAAGCTATGCAACAAGCTTTGAGCCAGTAGCGGGCTTAGACCGCAACGGCAGTGCCTACAAGCCTGAGTTAGGTCAGCAAGTAGAGGGTGGCGTGAAGTATGTCTCCGCAGATATGTCGAAACAAGCAACGGCATCTCTATTTCATATCGTGAAAAGTGACGCATTGATGGCAGACCCAGAAGATCCTTGGGGGCCTCAACTCCAAGTCGGAGAGTTGACGTCTCAAGGGTTAGAGCTAGAAGGGCGCTGGTTTATGACTGAATCTATTGATTTGAATGCAAGCTATACGTACATCGATATTGAGATAACCGAAGATAGTGGTAACGATTTAAAGGGCACAACTCCAATCTATGTTCCCGAGCATGCCGCAAACTTGTGGGCTAACTACTACGTTTATGGTGGTCCCCTTGCAGGGGCGCGCTTAAGCGGTGGCGCAAGATATGTAGGTGAGATGCAGATGGATGCGACCAATACTCAAGGTAAGGTGCCGTCTTACACCGTGGTCGATCTTTCTTTGGGCTATGACCTTGGCTACCTAAGTGATTCACTTTCAGGGGCAACAGCAAACTTGATCGTGAATAACTTGTTTGATGAGGAATACTATACCTGTTATGACCAGGCGAACTGTTGGTATGGAGCTGAACAGTCGTTTGAGTTGAATATGAACTACAATTTCTAGTTTTGAACGCAAGCGCACCCCGTGGGATTGTGGTGCGCTTGCGTTTTACTATGCGTCCTTACGAACAAACGAAGGGAGAGTTAAAGTAAAAACAGACTATGTTTCGTCAACACCATTGGTTCTTTCTATGCTTGTTTACTTGTTTACTTGTTTACTTGTTTACTTGTTTACTTGTTTACTTAGCTAGCTTTTGCTTTTTCACTAGTGCTTTGACACCTGCCTCAGCGGCATCAATCGCGCCGGCAACATAGCCCGGAAATCTTTGAGACCACTCACTACCGATGCCAAAGATCTTGTTACTCCAAAGACCAACTTCAATAAACGCTGTTGGAGGCTGAATATGCTCTCCGCTATCTTGAGCGTCTAACTCTGTCGATGTCCAAACATCTTGCGACCAGTCTTTAATCACATCAACGATAGGGACAGCTTGTTCACCGTATAAGCGAATGATCTGCCCGCGACAAGCGTGTTTTAGCTCATCCTCAGTGACTGTCTTTCTTACCGCAGCTGGCACACCGAAAAAGCCGAGTAGGGCAGCTTTATCATCAGGGATAGATGCATCACGGATTTCAACCAGTGGTCCGACGGAACTGCGTGTATCACCAGATAGGTTCTGCTCGCGCCAAAATGGTTTATCAAAAATCGCAAAGTATTTTGCATGAGGAGCCATCCAAGTCGCTGTGGCTTGCCATTGCGAACTAACAGCGTCGGGCAAGCCTGGAGTGAACTCAATCGACTCCTCAACCAATCGAGGCGGCAGAGCAAATAACACATGCTCTGTTTCAACGCTGAAGTTCTTGGATGAATTGGTTGACTCACATTCAATGTGTACGAGGCGATCCACTGTTCGAGTGGTAACCTTTTTCACTGCACTATTGAGCAAAATATGGTCATTCGATTGCAGCCTATTCGCTAGAGCATTAACAATTTTCCCCATGCCACCAAGAATGCGTCGTGACTCTGGTGCAGCTTGATAAGCAGGGTATCTGGTAGGCTCTTGATTGGCAGAGCGTTCAATCAGCATATCGCCGAGTTCATATTGTGGGTAATGCTCGATATCTAACTCTGCGAGCAAATTGGTCAGGTCAGGTTGGAACTCTGGCCAAAACCATGATGGACCAAGGTCGAAAACACTATTTTTATCCTCGCCTTCAGCAAAGACAGGATAATCAACGATTCGCCCGCCAATCGAGTCTTTCGCTTCAAGGATCACATAATCTGTAATGCCGTATTTCTCTAATAGGAAACCAGCATAAACACCACTTAGACCTGCACCGATAATTGTTACTTGTTTTTTCATAGCTTAAACCATCAACTTTTGACTCAGTGGGATCATGCTCCGAGAGCGTTACCCCTACTACAGTTAGCCCTAAAAACTCAAAGCCCATCAAAATCGAGCTTTTCTTTACGATTTTGATGGGCGGATATTTTGCAAGAGTTACAATTGATCGTGAGCTTCTAGAACTCGCGCGCTGTAAGTCATCGCTGCGCCGGCATTAAGTGCAACTGCAACGCCAAGTGCTTCAGCAATCTCTTGCTTAGTCGCACCGTGCTCTACCGCTTTTTTTGTGTGCACAGCAATACAGCCATCACACCGTGTTGTTACGGCAACCGCTAAGGCAATAAGCTCATGAATTTTAGGCTCAAGATGACCTGTTTTTGCTGCGGCTGAGTCCATTGTCATCAAGCCTTTTACAACATCAGGGCTCTCTTTTGCGAACTCGCCTATTTTACCCATAAGCTGATCACGGTATTCATTCCAATCGTTATTCATTGTTTCTCTCTTTACTTTACTTCGATGATTGCGGTTTATTCAGATAGATGATTAGTTACGACCAGCCATTACGCCGCCATCAACATCCCACACTGCGCCCGTTACCCAGTCAGCTTTTTCAGACAATAGGAAGACGATTGAGTTGGCCACATCTTGCGGTGTACCGAAGCGACCGATTGGGTGGAATTCGTTGAAGCCTTGTAGTGCGGTATCTACTTCTTCTTTTGCAATGAAACCTTCGTAGATTGGCGTATGCACAACCGCTGGAGATACCGCATTCACACGAATGTTATGTTGTGCAAGCTCCATCGCTAAGTGTTGCGTTAAAGAGTGCAGACCCGCTTTCGCCATTGAGTAAGCAGACGATGGCGTTGCAGCAATGGCTTGTTTTGCCCACATGGAACCGACATTTACAATCGCACCTTGACGCTTATTTGCTACTAGATTTGCCGCCACTTTTTGTGTGATGAAGAACGTAGCGCGGTTGATGTCCATGTATTGGTCGTAATCATTCGCGTCATGCTCCAGGAACGGTTTAGGGAAAAAGACACCCGCTGCGTTGACTAGCATGTCGATATCGGAGTGTTTCTCATCAATCACATTGAGTAGGTTTTGCACGCCATCTTCTGATTTTAGATTCGCTGTCAGAGCTTCTACTGGACCGAACTCTGCGAGCGCTTTTTGCGCTGCTGCGGCTTTTTCTAGGCGGTTACCAACGATGACAGCTTCACCACCTTGTTGCAGAACCATCTTCGCGGTTTCGAAACCCATGCCGCTTGTGCCACCAATAACCAGAAGTTTTTTACCAGAAAATTGATTATTCATAATGCAATCTCTCTTAATCCGTTGTGATTGTTTGGATTGAACCCTCTGCCATCAGTTAGTGATGCCACGAGGTTCAACCTACAGTGTGATTGAAGTCAATACACTCACTGTTTCATGACACAAGCCGTTGAGGTGCCATGTCGTGTCAGGTGCATTTTTGTGGAATTTACTCAACTCTACAAACGAGTTAATCTGTATCGACGATAAAGAAAATATTTACCGACATGCAGATACCCGTTCATTTAAATGCACTTAAGGCGTTTGAAGCCAGTGCACGACATCGAAGTTTCTCTGGTGCAGCGGCTGAGTTGTACGTTACCCCGGCTGCGGTAGGGCAATTAGTTCGTTCATTGGAAGAGTGGTTGGGCGAGCCATTATTTATTCGCTCGAATAGTGGCAAGTACCGCTTAACATTAACGGAAGCCGCTGAAAGAGCACTGCCTGATATTCAATCTGGATTCGAGCAATTGGCGTTAGGGCTTGAGAAGATGAAACAGAGCCCAACTTGTGGCGTTTTAAACGTGACGGTTAGCCCCGCGTTTGCCGCCAAGTGGTTACTGCCAAAGCTGCATCGCTTCCAAAGTGCATACCCAGATACGGACGTGCGGCTTGATATGAGTCGGCACTCGATTGATTTCGTTACGCAGCATATTGATATCGGCGTGCGGTATGGTGTTGGACAGTGGGCCGGGCTGAGTGCTGAGAAGTTGATGGATGAAGAGGTATTCCCTGTCTGTTCCCCAACGTTACTCAAAGAGAAAAGCTTTGCAAAACCAGAGGATCTTTTGAATGAGACCTTGATTCACGATACCTCGATTGAAAAGCACCAAGCCTTTCCAACGTGGCAACAATGGCTCGAGAAAGCCGGGTCAGCTGAACACACTGCCGAGCATAATCTTAAAATCAATAACTCTGCAGGTGTGCTTCAATCTGCAATTGATGGTGCTGGTATTGCTCTGGCTCGTAGCGTAATGGCAAAAGATGACTTAGCTGCAGGCCGCTTGGTGCGCTTGTTCCCTGAAGTCTCTTTTGAATCATCGCTAGCGTATTACATTGTCTATAAACAAGAGGATGTTGAGCTAGTGAGAATACAGGTGTTTAAGGCGTGGTTACTGCAAGAGGTGGCTGATAATGCCGCACACTAAAGTTTTTCTATCCGACAATTAAAGATCTTCTTGTTTGTTGATGTGGGCTATCAGCATTAAGGTACACCTTCACTTAACGCAGAAATAAGAACCGAATCATGGCTGAAGCAGCGCAATTACAACTCGAACAAGAGCAAATAGTCTCTAAATATCACCGTTCTAATTTATGGCGATTGACGCTTTCTCAGGCATTGGCAGGAGCAAACTCGGTTGTCATTTATGCCACAGGCGCGATTGTCGGCAGCATGCTGGCGCCGAGCGCGATGTTAGCAACCTTACCGCTTTCTATTTTTGTAGTCGGTATGGCGGCGTGTGTTTTGCCAGCAGGTGAAATTGCACGACGCTTTGGCCGCCGAACGGCCTTTATGGTCGGGACATCCACCGGTGCATTGACTGGCATACTGGCAGCACTGGCTATCTACTTCGGCTGGTTTTGGCTGTTTTGTTTTTCTGCCTTTTTAGGTGGTGCTTATGCTTCGGTTACGGTGTCATTCCGATTTGCTGCCGCAGATGGTGTGCCTGCTGAAAAGAGAGCACAAGCCTTATCGTTTGTCATGGTTGGTGGTATTGCCGCCGGGGTGATTGGTCCTCAACTGGTCACACATACCATGCACCTGTTCCCAGAGAAAATCTACGTCGCAACTTTTATTGGCCAAGCAATGGTTGCGATGCTTTCTGGCTTTATTTTGTCGGGTGTTCGTGTGCCTGATATTAAGCAATCACAGGTAAAGATTGAACGGACTCTGACTGAAATCGCCACTCAGCCACGTTTTATATCAGCAGTGATTTGTGGCGCAGCTTCTTACCTGATTATGAACTTCCTAATGACGTCTGCACCACTGGCAATGCATATGCACGGTCATAGTCATGAATCTGCGAACCTAGGTATTCAATGGCATGTTATGGCGATGTATGTACCGAGCTTTTTTACTGGCAAATTGATTAGCCGCTTCGGCGCGACCTCGGTCTCTGCGGTTGGTATTGTCCTAACTGGCATTTCGGCAATGATTGGCCTGCTTGGTAGTGATGTATTGCACTTCTATACACTCCTCATTTTACTGGGTGTTGGCTGGAACTTTGGCTTTCTTGGTGCTTCAGCATTGGTCCTTGAATGCCATCGTCCTGAAGAAAAGAACCAAGTTCAATCGCTGAACGATTTTATTATCTTTGGCCTAATGGCGATCGGCTCATTCTCTTCTGGTGGCGTGTTAAGTGCTTATGGATGGGAAATTGTTCTGTGGCTATCGCTGATACCATTGGTTTTAGCTGCGGCAACTCTTACTGTGACAAAAGTAAAGTCTGCTTAACAACTTAAGCTAGAGTTTAAAGTAAACAACCAATCCATGTTTTTTACGCTAGATACCTCATGTTCAAGGGAAGTATCTAGCTTGGTTAGTGGTAAGCTCGTACAAGTCTTAGATCAATATCAATCAATGAGTTTACCTATGTAGGCAGTGCTTAAATCCGATGATTACCAACCCTACCGAGTTAGGGCATTTATTGATTTTTTGATGAAGTATTTTAAATCGGTTGAAAGAACCCTTTAATCACTGATGGAGTTAACTCACCTATATCAAGCAAATGATGACAACCACCTTGACAAAAACCGTTGTCATGTAGTTGATATACTGGGAATATTAACTGGGCGTGAGGCCCGTAATATAGTAACTTGTCAATCCAGATTGAGATATTCAACACATTGAAAAAGTCAGTAACTATGTTAAGAAAAGTGTTTCCTCTTGTAGCGCTTGTTTTTGTAAGCACCACAACTGCTGCGCCTAAAATCGACCAAAAGAAACTCGGCCGCATCCATGTTTGTCACTTGAGCCCATTTAGCGATGACTTTATTGATATCGGCCTTACTAAAGCGATTGCTCAGCAAAAAACCGCCAAATTGTGTGAAGCAAAACATGGCCAGTCGAGTATGTTCTGCCGACCGGAAAAGGCTGTGTGTAAGACTGCCTCACTGCTCTAGTTTAATTTGATAGATGAACAAAATAAATCACCACAGACAGATACAGTTAGGAACATAGAGTAGCGTTGATCATCAACGCTATTTACTCGTCGGGCCAAAGGAACAGGCAACATGCAAGACAAAAGCAAATTAGTTAAAATCCAGACGATTATTGATCAAAAAACCAAACCTGCCGGCGCTTTGGGACAAATAGAAGACGTGGCGAAACAACTAGCGCTACTGGGGCACAATGACACCGTTGAACAGATTTGTGTTGAAAGTCCAGCGTTACTCGTGTTCGCAGGTGATCATGGCATTGCCGAAGAAGGGATCAGCATTGCACCGAGCATTGTGACCACACAAATGGTGCAGAACTTTATTGCGGGCGGTGCGGCCATCAACTGCTTTTGCCGCTCAAACGCTATCCCTCTCACGATTGTCGATTGTGGAATTTTGACCGACATCGACCATTGCTCGCCAAACTTTGTCAAACAGCGATTGGGCACGGTGACGAAAAACTTCGCTTACCAGGCAGCGCTTGACCCGCTGCAGCTTGCCCATGGATTAGAGTTTGGCCAAGCCATCGTTGCTCAAAAGATTGAGCAAGGGTGTAACTTGATCATGTTTGGCGAGATGGGGATCGGCAATACCAGCAGCGCCTCGGCGTTATTTGCTGCCTTGAGTGGTCTTTCGGTCCGTGACTGTGTTGGCAAAGGCACCGGCATTGATGATGCTCAACTCGAGAAAAAAGTCAGAGTAATTGAAGCGGGGGTGGCGCGAGTACAGCAAGGGACTCCAGCAGTAAAAGAAATACTGCGCCAGTTAGGCGGCTTTGAGATAGTTCAGATGGTGGGTGGATTTATCGAGGCATCTCAACGTCGCGTGCCAGTGTTAGTCGATGGCTTTATTGTATCGGTTGCGGCTTATGTTGCGGTGCAAATCCACCCTAGTGTTCGTGAGGTGCTATTGTTTGCTCATCAGTCAGATGAACACGCGCACCAAAGCGTATTAAAGTCGTTGCACGCCCAGCCACTGTTATCGCTGAACATGCGTTTAGGCGAAGGGACAGGGGCAGCGTTGGCCTATCCACTGGTGAAAGCCGCCGCAGAATTTTACAACAATATGGCAAGCTTTGAAGATGCTGGTGTGACCGTGTAACTTCAGATGGAGCAAAAGCCATCGGCACCCGGTTAGTTTCGGCTTCGGGCTCGACTTCGTGATATTTATGTCACTACCATGGCATCAGTAAGCTATTGATGGCTTGAGCTATTCTAGAAAATAGGTATATTGTCCTTCAATAGATAGATTACCAATCAGGAGCAGTCACTGTTCACCTTGGTTAAGGGAGCCCATACAAAACGGCAATGGTAATGATGCATCGAAAAACGCCTCAGGATGTCTTGAGCGTTATGCGTCAACCCACTCATCCAGAGCAGAGAATACCTGAGCTTGGAATAAAACTGTATTTAGTGGCTGAATTCGTTCAGCCTCCAGTGAATCTGGTGAAAATCCAGAACTGTACCCGCAACTGTAAGCGAAACTCGTTTCGTAAGTCAGATCCTGCTAAATACATCAGCACCAACACCAAAACTACCTGGGCGGGAGCACTCAGCGTCGTTTATCTTTCGATATCGACACCTGCCCGCATAACTTTTTTTAGGCGGACTCAGTGCATGCGCTGAGCAGAAGTAACTTGTGGGCAAACTCAAACGTTCAACATCCAATCAAGACTTACGCGGTGGTTACACCACAGGCGCGTGCGCGGCAGCGGCGGCGCGTGCGGCGGTGCGCGGCTTGATTGATGGTCAAGTTTCTCACCAAGTCAGTATTCAAATTCCCAACCGAGAGTGGGTCAATTTTACCCTTGCTCGCACCGAAATTGTGGCCAATCAAAATGCGGCGAAAGACGCGGTTGCTGCACGCTCTGAGCGCTGCAATGTTAATCGGGCCGCTATCAATTCAGTGCTGTGCGGCGTGATTAAGGATGCGGGAGACGATCCAGATTGTACCCATGGACTGGAAATACAGTGCCAAGCCCGTTTAGTCAAAGCGCCAGGTATCCACCTTAAGGGGGGCTTGGGCGTCGCCGTGGTGACCAAGCCGGGCCTTGAACTGCCCGTGGGGGAGCCAGCGATTAACCCTGTGCCACGCGCCAACATCATCGAGATGGCCCGCCTGGAATGGCTAAACGCTAGCGAATTATGGCAAGACCACTATGGCGTAGAGCTAACCATTATCGTTCCCAGCGGCAGAGTCGCTGCCAAAGAGACCATCAATGAGCGCCTTGGGTTAATCGGCGGGATATCCATCTTGGGCACTCGAGGCACAGTCAAACCTTATTCAACCTCAGCCTTTGCCGCTTCTGTGCGTCAATCTATTCAAATAGCCCAGGCAAACGGCTTGTCACATGTGGCATTGACCACAGGCAGTCGCTCGGAAAAAGCCGCTCAGCAATTGTTACCGCGTCTAGAGCCGATGGCCTTGATCCAGGCTGGGGATTTTATTGGGGTTGGATTACGGGCAGCAAAGCGTTACGGGCTTGCAAGCGTCACCTTGGTGGTAATGATCGGCAAAATGGGCAAGCTGATTTCAGGGCGAATGATGACCCACGTTTCGGGCCATCGCATCGATTTCACGCGAATGGCCGTGCTAGCAGAGCAATCGGGCATGCCCAGCGAGCTTTGTCAGCAAATCGCCCAGGCCAATACCGGGCGACATGTCCTCGATTTGGTGCGCAAGCACAGCCCAGAGCATTATTTCAATCGCCTGTGCGATGAAGCCAAGGCGCACGCAAGCCACTACATAACAGATGCACTGGCCATCGATGTCGTGCTGGTCGACTTTAATGGTGAGCCGCTCGGGCGTAGTGCTTGTAGCCGTTCACATCTATAGGATTAATTTGGATCGAGTTATCGATTCTTTCACTACGGACTCACACAATGGATACTGTAAAAGCCCCCGTCAGCATGCAACAAATGACGGTGCAAGGTCATCAAATCGAAACTGATTCGTTTTCAATTATCGACCGTGAAATGGAGACGTTACACGGTGGGCATCGCTTTGAGCCAAAACAATGGCAGGTGGTGCGTCGCGCTATTCATACCACTGGCGATTTTGAATTTGCCACGCTCTATCAATTTAGTCGTGGCGCAGTCGATGCTGGGATAACGGCGCTGCAGCAGGGCTGCGCGATTGTCAGTGATGTCAGCATGATCATCAGCGGTATCAGCCCAATGCGAACTAAGGTGCATGGTAATCAAACCTACTGCTTTATAAGCGACCCAGAGGTGATCGCTAAAGCCAAGCAAACCGGAGAAACCCGCGCGATCTGGGCAATGCGCAAGGCGCGTGATCTCGGGCTATTAGATGGTGCGATTATTGGGGTTGGCAACGCACCGACCGCCTTATATGAAGTGCTGCGCATGGTCGATGCTGGGGAAATCACTCCAGCCTTGATCATTGGCATCCCGGTTGGCTTTGTCAAAGCGCAAGAGTCCAAGCAAGCGTTAATCGAGCAAAACAA
Source organism: Vibrio glycogenivorans (assembly GCF_051660965.1). Lineage (NCBI taxonomy): Bacteria > Pseudomonadati > Pseudomonadota > Gammaproteobacteria > Vibrionales > Vibrionaceae > Vibrio > Vibrio glycogenivorans. The sequence goes on from NZ_JBPVIS010000006.1 coordinate 312,775, forward strand.
TGTGGATTACATTGCCAGTGTCGGTCGCAAGGGTGGCAGCTCGCTGGTGGTATCTACCATTCATGCCTTGCTCTATCAAACGGTGGAGGTGTCATGAACGCGATTGTCAATCGTCCTCAGCCCAACATCTATGTCGTAGGCGTTCCCGAGGACGGCTGCGTCAGCTTGACCAGTAAAGCGGTCAGTATCGTCAGTCAATCTCGCGTGGTTGCGGGCCATCCAAGGCACAGAGCGTGGTTTCCGCAGTTTGATGGTGTGTTTCTCGATATGACGCAAGGGTTCAGCACCTGGCTCAGTCAAGTGATTGATGAGAGCGAAGAGGGCGGTGTGGCGATTTTAGCCTCCGGAGACCCGCTATTTTTTGGTATCGGCTCGACTCTGTTAAAGCACTTACCGGCCGAAGAGCTTGGTTTTATCCCTACCTCAAGCTCTCCCCAATTGGCGTTTGCTCGCCTTGGCCTTGCGTGGCAACAGGCGCAATTTTTATCGGTGCACGGGCGAGCGCTTAACGGCATCGTGGCGAGGATGCAAACTGGCGACCTGTTTGCGATTCTGACCGACTATCAAAACACACCACAAATACTTGCTGCTCATTTGCTGCAATACGGCCAAGTGGACTGGACATTACATGTGTGTGAGCAGCTAGGGGGCATTGACGAAACCGTTCGGACATTTACCCCGCAAGAGCTTGCCCACAGCATGATAGCGTTCGATAAGCTGAACCTGGTCATTGCCCAGCGCCAGCCATCCACTGTTGGCGCGGCTCAGCGCTGGGGTGGGTGTGGACAGTTTGCATCGGACCAAGATTTTTCCAAACGCATGCCGAAAAACGGCCTGATCACCAAGCAATCGGTGCGCAACCTCGCCCTGACGCAGCTTAAAATCTCCGCCCAAGATGTGGTTTGGGACATTGGCGCAGGCTCTGGGTCGATTGCGATTGAGTCGGCCAAATTTGCCATCCAGGGGCAAGTGTTTGCGATTGAGTGTAACGCCGCCTGCTTTGAGGCGATTGAAGCCAACTGCTTCGCCCATGCGACCGACAATGTCCATTTAATAAAGCACAAAGCGCCGCAAGCGCTGGCAGAGCTTCCCGCGCCCAACGCCGTGTTTATTGGCGGATCACGCGGGCAGATGGCCGATATTCTCAATCACACATGGCAACGGCTACAACACCATGGACGGCTAGTGGTATCCGCAGTGACCGTGGATACCATAGGGGAAATTTATCACTGGGCCAAGCAGGCCAACGCGCCGTTTGAGGCTCAGCTGGTCAATGTTTCGTCGCTCAAACCCTTGGCCCATTACCACAGTTACCAAGGTGAAAACCCAATCCATCTATTCACCTTTACTAAAGCACCGTAAGCGACGTCAGTTTGACAAATCGGGGTCAACCGACCCGACATTATAAGGCTCATCAAAGCCAGGAGAAATTTCATGAGCAATACATCAAGTTGTCAATCAGGACCACAGGGGCAACTTTACGCGGTTGGCGTGGGCACGGGTGACAGTGAATTATTGACATTAAAAGCCGCGCGCCTGATCCAACAGGCCGATGTGATCGCTATTCCGGAAAAGAATAAAGGCACGGCCGATTCTTTTGCCTGGCAGATCGTCACCGGTGCCATCGCAGAGACTGACATCCCAGGCGAGCGCTGCTTTCTCCATTTTCCGATGACGCGCGACCCGTCAATTAATGTACCAGCATGGCAGGTGGCTACAGCGACTATCTACCAGTACTTACTGAGCGGCAAGTCGGTGGTGTTCATTACTGAAGGCGACCCCTCGGTGTTCAGTACATGGGCTTATATTCAAGAAGAGCTGGCAGTCCTGGCGCCGCAGATTGAGCCGGTTATTGTCCCAGGGGTTACCTCAATCACGGCCGTGCCAGCGGCGACGAAAATCCCGCTGGCCGACGGGAGAGAGCGTTTTTGTGTGGTGCCTGCCACCTATGGGATTGACTGTCTGGAAACTCTGGTCAAAGACTTCGATACCATCATGTTAATTAAAGTAGGGCGCACGATCCCAGCGCTGTCAGCCCAATTGAAAGCTCTGGGATTAGAGCATTGCGCCACTTACGTCTCACACGCCAGCTGCGATAAACAAGAGATCTACACCAATTTAGACCAGGTGCCACAGGAGCACCGTTACTTTTCGATGGTGCAACTGTCGATTCGTGAGCGCCGTGGCGTGCTGCGCGGCAAGCAGCCAGCCAAGCCAGAGTTGGTGGCTTAAGCGCGATAATGGAATACTAATATGAAAAAAATTGCGATATACGCGATTACCAAGCAAGGCGCAAAGCAGGGCCAGAGGTTAAAAAACAGCTTGCCGTTTGCCGAGCTGTTTGTCGCCCCTATAGGCTTGACGGATGACATGCACGCCACACCGCTGGTGCGGCCGCTGTCCTCCTTTATTGCCCCGCGTTTTGATCAATTTGACGCGCATATCTTTATCTGTGCCACTGGTATCGTGATGCGAACGATCGCACCACTTATCAAGGACAAGCGCACTGACCCTGCGGTGGTGTGCCTAGATGAGCAAGCCACCTTTGTCGTGTCGATGCTATCGGGCCATCGAGGCGGCGCGAATCAATTAACCCATCGGGTAGCACACATAGTCAAAGCCACTCCGGTCGTCACTACCGCGTCGGATGTGTCTGAAAACGTCTCGGCCGATATGCTGGGGGCCCGTTTTGGCTGGCAACTCGACGCCGCATGTGAGGATGCTGTGACTAAGGTGAGTGCGGCGATTGTTAATGATCAATCAGTGATCATTGCGCAGCAAACCGGAGAAAAAAATTGGTGGCAATATAACAAACGTATGCCGTCCAATATCTTGTGTCATCACACCCTTGATGGCATCGACCCGGCTGACTTTGACGCAGCGCTACTAATAACCGATCAAGCCAGGCCGAACCTCACTCAATGGCAGCAAAAGGTGGTGCTATGGCGACCAAAATCCCTAGTGATTGGGATTGGATGCGATCGTAATACCCCAATCTCGACCCTGTTAGCCGGGCTTGAGGCGTTCAGCGGCGAGTTCAACCTCTCAATCGACAGCATTAAGTCGATGACCAGTATTGACCTAAAGGCGGACGAAGTGGGGTTGCAGCAGCTTTCAAAGCTCAAACAATGGCCATTTACTACCTTTGCCCCCTCACAACTCGACAACCGTGAGGGCATCCAGAACCCATCGGAATACGTGAAAAAAGTGACAGGCAGTAACTCGGTTGCCGAGGCTGCAGCACTCGCGCTGAGCCAAACCAAGCAGTTGTTGGTGCCGAAATGGACGTTTAAAAAAGACGGCTACAACATGACTATCGCCTGTTGCCGCTTAGAGTTCGCCGAGCCGCTGGTAAAACACAAACGCAAAAACTGGTGGGGGGAGCGTCATGGAAATGCCATGCATAATACACAGCCAATTAAGGTCAATTTACACGGCAGTGAAGTGGTGGAGGGTTATCAATGTAAGCCCAAGCATGTCGATCTTGATCGTCCAATGCTGTTTCACACTCATCATGTCTTGCTGTGTGAGGGAACGCGCTGCGCCAAAGCCGGGGCAAAAAATTTAGCCCACGATCTGCGCGGCATTCTTAAAAGGCTTGGGCTTGGCGAGGGTGATAAGCGCATCAAGATCAGCCGCACTATGTGCGCGGGTGCGTGTCGCAATCGAGCCACAATGGTGATTTACCAAAGAGCGACGCCTGATGAAGGCCGTTTAACCAACCACGGGATTTGGCTGCGCGGTATTGACGAGTTCAGTGAGTCTCAATGGCGAGCGCTGTTTAAGGCGCTTGCCACCCACCAACCCCTTCGTGAGGTGATTGAGCCTCGCTATTTTGCACCATTTGAGGAAGCGAAAGCATGAAACGATTACGACACTACACTCAGGGCACGGCGATTGTATTGAGCTGTTTTGGCTCAGTCGTAGAGCAAAAAAGATACATAGAGCTGCAACGCCAAGTGCAAGCTCGTTACCCGGCTTGCGATGTTCGTTTGGCGGTGAGCTCACGTATGGTGATCAAAAAATTGGCGCAAGACGAGCAGCGTTATATGCACTTACCCGCTGTAATGGCGCAATTGGACCTGGAAGGCTATCAGCGCATTTTAGTCGTCTCATGCTACCTGTTTCCAACCGATGAGCATAAACAGGTTGAGATGATCACCGAGGGCTTCAAGCAATTTTCTTTGTCAGCCATAGAGCACACCCCAGCGATCATTCACCACACCCACAATGCCACGGCATTGCTGAGCGCCCTAAACGAACGCTTTAGCCAAGGCAGTGATGTGAACCTCTTTGTTCACCACGGTGCGCCCTATTTAGACAATGCCGGGCACCAGGCCATCACCTACTGCGACACTTTACTTGGGCAGTTGTCTGATAAAAATGTCTCTTGCTCGCTAGAGGGGGCGACGCCGTTTAATTTGGTCAAAGGCGTGTTGCGCAATTCACTGACCCAAAGTCGTAGGCCAACCGTGCGGGTTATTCCGTTGCTGCTGGTTTCTGGCAACCATTTTGTTAAAGATATGCACAGCATTAAGCAAGAACTAGAGGCGTTTTGCGATGTTGAGCTGGCGCAAAGTGACAGTGATGATGCCTTCAATCTATTGGCACTGACTGAGGTGACCGACATTATTGGTAAGCAGATCGACCAAGGCCTGATACGACTGCGAGCGCCGCAAGAGGAGAGGTCTCATGGCTAAGTTGTATCTCGTGGGTCTTGGCCCTGGTAGCCTCGATCTGATGTCCGTCAAAGCGCAGCAAGTCATCAAACAGGCTGATGTCGTGGTTGGTTACGGCCCATACGTAAAGCTCATTACTCCGCTGATTGACCAGCAGACGCTAGTGCGCACCGGTATGACTCAAGAGTGGCAACGCGCTGATGCGGCGATTGCCCATGTTCTGCAGGGTAAAAATGTGGCGCTGGTGTGCTCTGGTGATGCAGGGATGTACGCCATGGCGCCGCTGGTGTTTGAGCTGATTGCGGCGAACAACACCGCGATTGCGGTAGAAACCGTTCCGGGTATCACGGCCGCCAATGCCTGCGCCTCACTGGTAGGGGCACCGTTAGGACACGACAGCTGCACGATTTCACTGTCTGATTTGTTGACGCCGTGGGAGGTGATTACGCGGCGTATTGAAGCCGCAGCGATGGCCGATTTTGCGATTACTTTCTATAACCCGCGTTCTAAAAAGCGCCAGCAGCATATCATTGAAGCGCAGCATATCTTGCTCAAACATCGCCCGGCTGATACCCCCGTGGCGGTCGTCAATGCTGCTTATCGGCAAGAGCAGCGCGTTGAACTATCGACCTTGGCTGAGTTTACTCAGCTGGAGTTTGGCATGAACGCGGCAGTGATTGTTGGCAATGAAAGCAGCTATCGTTTTGATGATTGGATTGTGACCCCGCGAGGCTACAAAAACAAATATCGTCTTGAAGATGGCCAAGCCAAAACAGGCCAGACGCCCGGGCGCTCACTGATTGACACCTCAAAGCCTTTTGCAGCAAAGGCCCAAGCTGATAAGGAATTAGCATGACCGTCTATTTTATTGGCGCAGGACCGGGTGACCCAGATTTAATCACGGTCAAAGGTGCAAAACTGATAGAAACCTGTCCTGTGATCTTATACGCAGGGAGTCTGGTGCCCAAAGCGGTGATTGAACGCGCCAAGCCAGATGCCCAAGTGTTTAACTCGGCGAGCATGGATCTTGATGAGATCACTAAGGTGTATATTGACGCTCATGCCCAAGGGCAAGATGTGGCTCGCGTGCAAACCGGGGATCTGTCAATCTATTCATCACTCGCCGAGCAAACGCGTCGCCTAGATGATTTGGCTATCGACTACCAAGTGATCCCCGGCGTATCGTCGTTTCAGGCTTCGGCGGCCGCGCTAAAGCAAGAGTTGACGCTACCAGAGGAGTGTCAAACCATCATTCTGTCTCGCGCCTCGGGGCGCACGCCTGTGCCGGACAAAGAAACCCTCAAATCACTCGCCAGCCATGAAGCCACGCTGTGCCTGTTTTTGAGTGCCACCTTGATCCGTAAAGTCGTGCGTGAGTTGAGTGAGGTGTACCCACAAAACTGGCCGGTGTGTGTGGTCGAGAAAGCCTCACACCCAGAGCAGCGTATCCTGCGTGGCACCCTGGCAGACATCGCCGATAAAATGCATGCTGCTAATATTCGCTCTACCGCGATGATCATTGTCAGCAAGGTGTTTGCGATTGATGATTTCGTCGATTCTAAGCTGTATGACCCGAGCTTCTCTCATGCTTGCCGTAAGGCAAAAGTGGTGGAATCGAATGAGGCCTAAAGGAGTGACGATGAGCCGAGATAAGCTACTGTTGATGGGAACTGCCTTAGTTAGCCTTGGTGACGTTGTCACTAAGGTGAAAGGCTCACAATGCGAGTCGTCAGATGCTACTTGAACTTGGTACTTATTGGCTCAGTAGCGCCTTATCGTTACTCCTCGCGCTGCTTTTGGATCGCTGGTTAGGCGAGCCCAACCGGTTCCACCCTTTAGTGGGGTTTGGTTGGTTAGCCAATCAGATTGAGCGCAGGATAAGAAGCCTAAATCCCAATCCTTCATCATCTGCGCTGAGGCTGCAAGGGGGGATCGCATGGCTACTGGCGGTAGTGCCCATCACGGCGACAGTGGCAACCTTGACTGTGGTTGCGAGTCAAATCTCGATGTTACTGTTTTTTGTACTCAATACCTCTGTCTTGTATCTCACTATTGGTGGCCGCAGCTTAGTTGAGCATGCTGAGCGTATTTATCAGCCATTGGTGATGGGTGATATAGAGCAGGCACGTTTTGCGGTGTCGATGATCGTCAGTCGCAACACTGAGCGGATGGGCGAATATGACATTGCCTCAGCCGCCATTGAATCAGTGCTGGAAAATGGCAACGATGCTGTGTTTGCGCCGTTGTTTTGGTTTGCGCTACTTGGCGCGCCGGGAGCCGTCGCACTTCGTTTGTCCAATACCCTTGATGCGATGTGGGGCTACAAAAATCAGCGCTACCGCGATTTTGGTTTTTTCAGCGCCAAGCTGGACGATGTACTTGGCTATGTGCCTGCGCGCATTACCGCTGTGGTGTATGCACTCCAAGGACAGTCGAGAGCGGCACTGCACTGCTGGCGAACCCAAGCCAAGTCCTGCGCAAGCCCTAATGGTGGTGTGGTGATGACGGCGGGCGCGGGCGCACTGGGCATAACTATTGGCGGCCCGACCTATTACGACGGTGTTCTGCACGATAAAAAACCGATGGGGGTGGGAAAGCTTGCCCAAGCAGAGGCAATCAAAAAAGCCAACGCACTGGTGACATCAGGTAGCTTTGGCCTAGCGATTGTCTGGCTGTTGGTCTGTATCGGTTGCTACACACTGATCACGAGTTAAAAGGAAACGGTATGATTCATCACGGCGGTAAACTTCTCAACGCCATCGCCCAGTATGGGGGCAATCAAGAGACATGGGTGGACCTATCCACTGGGGTAAGTCCTTTTACTTATCCGATTCCAGACATTCCAGCACAGGTGTGGAACCGTCTGCCGCAAGAGCATGATGGATTAGAGACCGTCGCGCAGCGTTATTACGGTGCGGCTATTGAGCCGCTTGCGGTGGCGGGCTCTCAGGCGGCAATTATGTTACTGCCTGCCACACTCAGCGATGCTTTGGGTAGATGTGGGCGCGTATGCTTGCCCGCGGTGGGTTATAAAGAACATCAGCATGCGTGGCAGAGCTTTCAAGCTGATGGTCAGCGTTGGAGCGTAGAGTTTTATCATCAGTTCCCGACACCAGAGCAAATCGCCGCGTGTGATGTGGTGGTGCTGATCAATCCCAATAATCCGACCGGTGACGTGTGCAGCGCACTGCAATTACAAGGGTTGCAAGCGAGTTTGAGTCAGCGCGGTGGTTATTTGGTGATTGATGAAGCCTTTATGGATTGCACTCCACAGCACTCATTGCTGAGCCAAGCAGAACATGCCGACTCACTGATTGTGCTGCGCTCAATCGGTAAGTTCTTCGGCTTAGCCGGCGCGCGGGCCGGTTTTGTCTTTTGCAGCGCCAGTATTATGCAAGGGCTTAAGGAGCAACTCGGGCCTTGGACAGTGACAGGGCCGACTCGGTGGGTGGTTACTCGGGCCTTGCAAGATACCGATTGGCAGCAACAGACTCGAAGTAGAATCAGTGAGTCAATGCGTCGCTTGCGCTCGCTACTGCAGCAGTATTTCGATGCACCTCTTGCCTCGACTGATCTGTTCGTCACCTTACCGACACGCAATTTACCAACACGCAATGCGCCTTGGCTGCATCAGCAGCTGTGCCAGCAGCAGGTGTTCACCCGCCTGTGCGATGAGGGCGACGCGATACGTTTTGGTTTACCGCACACTGAGCAAGAGTGGGCTCAACTCCAACAGGCACTCAGTATCATCACAACAACCCAAGTGGAGGTGAGCCATGCCGAGTGAAGGTGTCAATAAGGTTGAGCTTGTGCTTGGAGGCGCACGCTCAGGAAAAAGCCGTTATGCCGAGGGCGTCGCGAGCGCATCGTGCAAGCCCGTGGTGTACATTGCCACGTCTGAGGTGCGAGACGACGAAATGGCGAAGCGAGTGCAATTGCATCAGCAGCAGCGCCCCAAAGAATGGACAGTGGTGGAAGAGCCCTATGGCTTAGCCGACGCGCTGCGCAAACACAGCCATGCTGACAATTGCGTCTTGGTGGATTGTCTCACTCTCTGGCTGTCCAACAGCTTATTTGGACAGTCACAGCAAGCCTGGGCCGATATTAGGCAAGATTTTCTGCAAGCGTTGGTAGAGGTCCCCGGACAGGTGTTGCTGGTAAGCAACGAAGTGGGCTGCGGTGTGGTGCCGATGGGCAAGGAAACGCGCCAGTTTGTTGATCAAGCGGGATGGCTGCACCAAGCCATCGCCCAGCAGGTGGCAAAAGTGACGCTGGTAACCGCAGGGTTACCAATGACACTGAAAGGCGGAGAATCATGAGTCGGTAGACTCACATTTAATCTTGCTGTGTGATAGAAGCCAATAAAGGAAAAACAGATGCAATCAAGCGCAAAAGTACTCATGGTACAGGGCACCACATCGGACGCGGGGAAAAGTGTCCTTGCCACAGGCTTGTGCCGAGTATTAACCCGCAAACAGATTGCAGTGGCCCCATTTAAGCCACAGAACATGGGGCTAAATAGTGCGGTCACCAGTGACGGCGGCGAGATTGGTCGAGCGCAAGCACTGCAAGCGTATGCGTGTGGCATTGAGCCGACTACGGATATGAATCCGATTTTGCTAAAGCCCAACACCAATACAGGCTCGCAGGTTATCGTGCAGGGTAAGGCGCTGCAGAACATGGACGCGGTGAGTTACCATGCCTTCAAGCCAAAGGTCATGAAATACGCCATTGAGTCATTTGAACGTCTCAAGCTGCAATACGACACTATCGTCGTTGAGGGTGCAGGCAGCCCTGCCGAGATTAATCTGCGTGACCATGACATCGCTAATATGGGTTTTGCGACAGCGGTGGATGCCCCCGTGATCATCGTGGCTGATATCGACAAAGGCGGCGTTTTTGCCCATCTGTTTGGCACCTTAGCTTTATTGAGTGAGTCAGAGCAGCAGCGAGTCGTAGGCTTTGTGATAAACCGCTTTCGTGGTGATGTTGCTCTGCTAAAAAGTGGCTTAGATTGGCTAGAGGAGAGAACGGGCAAGCCAGTGCTCGGCGTGTTGCCATTTTTGCATGGCTTGATGCTAGAGGCCGAAGATGCGATTAACGTCTCACAGTTAAAGTGTGGTGAGCCTAAATTGAAAGTCGTGGTGCCTATGCTGCCGCGCATCAGTAATCACACCGACTTTGACCCTCTGCGTATGCACCCCAATGTTGACCTGATATTTGCGCACAAGAATCAACCGTTGCCCCATGCAGATTTGATTATTCTACCGGGCTCTAAGAGTGTACGCAGCGATCTCGCGTTTCTTCGTGAGCAAGGGTGGGCAACGCAAATTGAGCGCCATTTGCGCTTGGGAGGCAAAGTGATGGGGATCTGCGGCGGGTATCAGATGCTGGGCGAATCGATCTCAGATCCACTTGGCATTGAGGGTTCACCCGGAGAGAGTCGCGGCTTGGGCTATCTTGCGATAACCACAGAACTGCACAATACCAAGCAGCTTAAGCGTAGCCAAGGCTCTTTGAGCATGCCTGACCAAGACAGTGTTGATGTGCATGGCTACGAAATCCACGCCGGGGTGACCCATGGCGTATCGAGCGACGCACCGCTGAAGCTAGAGTGTGGCCCTGATGGTGCTATTGGGCTCGATAATCAAGTATTTGGTTCATACCTACACGGTATTTTTGAGTCACAAGCGGCATGCGGCGCAATCTTAAAGTGGGCCGGCCTGGAAGAGGCGACAGGGGTTGATTTTGAGCAGATGCGCGAAGAGGGCATCAATCGCGTGGCCGACGCCATAGAGAAGCATTTGGACCTGAGTAAGCTATGGCCCGATTTGAAGGAGTTTGCCTAATGAGTAGGGTTCGTTGTCCAGCATTGGTGGTCGCCGCACCAAGCTCAGGGAGCGGCAAAACCACGGTGGTCGCGGCGCTAGCGCGCTATTTCACCCTACGGGGTAAGAAAGTGCGAGTGTTTAAAACCGGGCCTGACTTTATCGATCCGGCATTTTTAGCATTGGCCTCTAAGCATCCCGTCTATCAGCTCGATTTTTGGATGTGCGGAGAGGCACATTGTCACAACTTGGTTACGCAAGCGGCAGCAGAGGCGGATCTGATTTTGATCGAAGGCGTGATGGGCATGTTTGATGGTAAGTGTTCAAGCGCCGATATAGCGGCAGCGCTTGGCATACCGGTGTTGGCCGTGATTGATGCGGGCAAAATGGCCCAAACCTTTGGCGCGGTGGCGCATGGGCTCGCCACCTATAGAAGCGATGTTACTATGTTCGGTGTATTTGCCAACCGCGTCGCCTCGTCTGGCCATTCCGCTATGCTTGAAGCCTCGCTACCCGAATCACTGACTTATTTGGGCTACCTGCCCAAAGATGCCCAAGTATGTCTGCCAGAGCGCCATCTCGGGCTGGTGCAGGCTCAAGAGCTCAGCGATATCGAAGCGCGCCTTGATCAAGCGGCGAGGTTACTGGCGGAGCATACTGACATTGCTCTGCCACCCGTGGTTGAATTTGAGCTTTCGTCTCAAGCGCTAAACCCTACCAACCTAGCTGAAAAAAACATCGCAAATTCGCTAAAAGGTAAACGCATTGCTATCGCCAAAGATGCGGCTTTTAGCTTTATTTACCCTGCCAATAGCGAATTGCTACAGCAGTTAGGGGCGCAGCTATGCTATTTTTCACCGGTGCGAGGTGACCGTTTACCAGAGTGTGATGCCCTCTACCTACCGGGTGGTTACCCAGAGCTGTATTTGACGGAATTGGCTGACAACAGTGCCCTAAAGGAAGACATTCATCAGCATGTCAATGCTGACAAGCCCTTGTTAGCGGAGTGTGGCGGCATGCTCTATCTCAATCGCACCTTAACCGATACCCAAGGCAGTAGCGCTAAGATGTGTGGCATCTTAGCGGCCGACTCTGTGATGCAATCGCGTCTGGCGGCGCTGGGAATGGTTGAGGGGGAGTTGATGCCCGGCGAGACCTTACGCGGGCATACCTTCCATTATTCCACCACATGTTCGCAAGAGCGACAGCGTTGTCAGCCTATCTCACAGCGGGGCAAACCGCTTGACCCAGTATGGCAAAAAGGCAACCTTGTCGCCTCATATATCCATTGGTATTTTCCGTTTAACCCAGGCCTAGTGGCGAAACTGTTTTTAGGCCAAGGGGGCATAGCGTGAGGCTAGTGGTAATGCGACATGGTCAAACCGAATGGAATCGAGATCAGCGACTACAAGGATGGCAAGACAGCACGCTAACTTCGCAGGCGAAAGAGCATTTGGTGAAAATACCTTTGCCAATCATGGCAAACCCTGTAGTGATAAGTAGCGATCTGGGGCGAGCGGTACAAACTGCAGCGATTATTGCTCGTCGGCTTGAGTGTGATGTGATCACTGATCCTCGACTTCGCGAGCGTCAATTTGGCCTGTTTGAAGGCAAGGTGATTGATTGCCAGCAAGAGTTACCAGATTCAGCATGGCGCGATTACCATGCGCGGCATCGTATCCCTCTGGGGGATCGCTATCAGGTCGAGCCTGAGCCAATGTTTGAAGCGAGAATCGTTGAGTTCACAGCTTCGCTTAAGGCCCAATATCATCAGCAAGACGTTTTGTTAGTGTCTCACGGGGAGTGGATACGTGCTTTGCACAATATTCAATCGGGTACGCCATCGTGGAAATTGGGGCAGGGGATTGAAGCCAATGCTCGTCCGATAATCTTTGATTTAGGGTAGATTACATTCGCGAGAGTGAATAGCAGTAAGGCTTGCTGTAGGAGAGTACTGAGATCACCAAGTAAGCACTGATCAACTATATGAATTTATAAGGACAACTGATCCGCACCTACTATAAAGATGTGTAGTAGGTGCGGCGTTTTTTGCTTTACATCTTCAGATTCAAGAATGTAATGGTTGAGCTAGAATCAAAATCCTGGGTGATGTCGATCCCCAAGCCTAGCCACGTCTTGAAGTAATAAGTTGTGCCAATTGACGCACGACTTCTTAATTCCTCATCGACTAGCTCACCGATATAACCGCCACCTATTTCCCACTTTTGTGTAATCCCATGACGGTACTCTACAGAACCCCCATAGATTGGACCATGGTACTCATCATCGAAGAAGTCCCAGTCATCATATTCAAATTTGTAGCCACCATGCGCACCCAAAACAATGTCAGATGACTCGGTCACACCGAAACGGTATTTAATGCCTAAAATTGCTTCATTATCGTAGCGATCAAATCGATCATAGTCTTGTATACCACCATCGTACTTCAGAGCTAGTATCCAGTTTGCCGAGAGCATACCTTCCATAGCAAGCTTCCATCGTACATCACTAGAAAAATTATCATTACCAGACGTAGAACCAATTCCTAATTCATAGAAACTGTAGTTAACTGGGGCTGAGTGCCTTCTGTAGTTTCCTTCATCGGCAAATGCATTAGATGTACATACGCATGTTGTGAATAGCATTAATGTTTTTTTCATGAGTTCGACCTATCGAGGTATGTACAGCGCGTTGTATGGTTGGCCTGGCGGGTTGTTTTCGTGGTACATCGTTCTTATAACTAAATCAGCATTTGCACTGAACGCCCCCGCTTTGTCGCCGAAACCATTAAAATGATTGGCAGCACCAAGAGCATGCATAAGCTCGTGAACGGCAACGTCCTTCCCTGCATTTCCTATAATGAGTGGGCTGTCAGCGGAAGTCCTACCATCAATAGAAACCCACCCGAAACCGTTCCCTGAAGGTCTTAAAATCTCATTATCTTCAGACATAATAAAGCGTACAACATTCCAATTAAAAGGGTGTTCGTGGAAAGTGCCTCCACAATGAGTGCCACAGATGGTTGTGCCACGACCAAGAATTAGACCGTAATCAGTGTCAAGGTGGCTATAATCTATGTTGCTTGGATCGGAAATATCGAGTGCAACAGTACCTTTGATATCAAATAACTGCTTACCCACCATTTCTTCTAACTTGGCAAGGGCAAAAGTGAAACGTGGGTCTTCCTTGTCATAGAAGTAAATGGGAATCGGTTCAGCCCACACAGTTAACCCTTGATTTTCTGGCTCAGGGTGAGCTGAACCTTCAGGTAGACAGTAAACGTGATAATCGCATTGATTGGGCCCCCAGGTGTTGTCTGCCACTCCCCATGTGCCCAGTGAGTTTGGGGTGCTGCATTGACTACCGCTAGAGTCTTCATTAGTATTTGAACAGTATATCGCAGAGGATATTTGCTCATCCGTATAGCGCTCACTGTCATTACAGCCACCCAGTGCTACTACAGTTAGAATTGATAGGGTTTTAATATAATCCATTACTAGTCAATCTCTTATAGAGTTTTAGAGTAGCGACTATATGGTAATTCCGAATGACAAACCGTAACACTATGTATTAGCAAATGACAAACTGTAACATTATGTGTAAGATTGCATATCCACAAATCTGTAACTAGTCATCCGCGAGGTCTTGATACTAAAGTTATGTGATGACGTTAACTTGATCCCAGATTCAGTGAACTTGGCCGTTGAATTGAAAGACCAAGACTAGATAACCGTTCGTCACTTATTCAAGCACAGTTCGCCCAAAAGGCCGGAATCAGCCGGTCAACATAAAAAATAAAATAAAGGGTAAATCAACTCTAATATACGGTATCAAGGTACTCAGAGTGTTAAATTGATTGGAAGGCATTGAATCTTTCCTACAAGACTCTGGGATTAGCCCAGTACAGCTTCTCAAAATGAAAACACAGCAAAAGTCAGTATATTTGGTAAATATGTCGGCGCTCTTGCTGAAAAGACAGCGACCGGATTCGTTAGCTTTGAATATTGTGATTAGTGGCTAAAAACAGGGTTTGCCATTTCACAAGAACTCCTTCTTATTGATGGTTATTTTTAATTAATAATATCAAGTGATATAACCGCTTACATGTTCACCCTACAAGATGACTTCTAGGTCAATACATACATGATTTGATGAGTACTCTTCGATCAACAAAGATGTTCAATAATGAATTTAATAAGAATCGCAGGGCTTTCGCTCACGCTGATGCTATTAGGGTGTGAATCTGACCCCGACGATAAGAGTGATGACAACTCACAAGCTAAATTGCCTTGCATCACTAACGACCACAATTACTGCCATTTCGGTATGATACTTTTACTCAGTATGCATCTTAATTATTTGCATATGAGACTTTATTACTCTCCTGCACTTACTTAAACTGCGCGGTGATTTTGAGAAGCCACTTATGCCCTGCAGTCAAAGCGTTAACGCCATGAAAAAAGCCGCCCTAAAAAGGGCGGCAAACGGCTACAGCGAACTGAGTTTAAAGTCGATAGTGCAGGAGATAAAACACTACGTCAGTTTCTTGGGCTGATGGATTATGTGATCTACGTAGCCAATAATGACAGTTTAACTCGTCAAACTGTCGTACAGCTGTCAGCGATTTAGCTCATAACAAATAAAGGTATCGTTTGGTTAAATAACAGCTTTTTGGTTACCCCGCCAAACACTAATTTACGTAAGTTTCGATGAGCAAAAACGCCAGCAACGATCAAGTCAGCGGGTAATTTCTCAGCGTGTTCGAGCAGTGCTTGAGGTGTTTTCAGTCTGCCCGTTTCAAGCACGGAGTGAGAAACCTCAACCTCATGGGACTCCAAATAGTGTGCTAGAGCATATTGGTCCGGTTTGACCGCCAAGGAGCGTTCACTACTGACGATCACCACCTGCTTCGCTCGTTTCAGTAGGGGCAGGGCGGCATGAACGGACCTAGCCGCAGGGGCATCGCCATTCCAAGCAATCATGATGGTTTGTGGATTAAAATGATCTTGGGTGCGTGGCATCAGCAATACAGGCCTGGTGCTGTGTTTTATCGCCGCTTCAAAACTGACGCTGGTTTTGCCGTTTTCCGGCTTGGGAATAATGATCAGGTCGGACACTTTTCCGTGTTCGCTCACTACTTCGGCGCGATAACGAAAGATGTCATGCCACAGAGCGGTCGATTTATCGCGAATTGGCTCGGAAACTAACACTCTATGCTCATCACAAAGCCTGTCGAACATTTGCTTGGACTCAGAAATACTGTCCTCGATGTATTCATTGACCATTTGATCAATGCGTTGATAGAGGCTTTTGCTGATCAATCGATCTTCGCTGGGTAATAACTGCTTGGCGCCAACTTGCGCATGCATAACTTCCAAATGGGCCTGAAAGAAGTTGGTCACCTCGAGTGCCCCAGCAAGGCGCTCTTGCGCATTTTGTGTGGTGGCAAAGGGCATCAAAATAGTTCTAAATGACATAATTCACTCCTTTACATTATCCAATCGGCCATGGAAGACTGACGCTGTCTTGCAGAAGTCCGACCGGAAGATCCAAGACCATTAAGTGAGTCAAACCGAGCAAAAATCCCGAGGCAACCGCAGACATCGAGGCTGCGCGCCAGAGCGATAGACCGGCTTTATTAACCAGAAAGACGCAGAAGAACAGGGTGATGGCAATCATGTAACCCACGAAGTATGAGCCGATAATTAACCCAGCCAACCAGTACAAGTAATGCCATAGACTGGTTGTGTTGGCATCAAAGGCGTAGCCTTGCTCAATCTCATTATCGAAGTAGATAGGGTTGTGATCAGGGTCGGTAAACAATCGATAACTGATGACAGCTGACATGAGCCACATAAATGACGCGATAACAATGGTAAAGATGCCGCCTAAGAAGCTTTGCTGAAAACCATCGTAAACGGCATAGGCAAAGACCAAATTCACCGCGATGGCGAACAACTGCTGCGGACGTCTCAGACTTGGCTGAGCGCTAACAATAGGTTTAGGTGTGTCAGCAGCTTTTTTCTTCGAGTTTTGACGGATCATGAAGAATAATGAAATTAACGTAATGGCACCGATAATCATCACTCCTGGGCGAAGCAAGAACGCCGGCCCGTCAAACTGCACCGCTTGATAGAGGTAAGTCTCCATGCCACTGGCTAACACAAAACCGATCAAAAACGCTGGGCGCGGCCAGTCAAAGCGCTTCATTAATACGCCCAAAACACTGATGGCGAGTAGAGCAACTAGGTCGCCCAAATCTCGGGTGGCCTGATAGGCGGCAAAACAGATCACCATCACCATAAAGGGAGCAAGCAGCGTATAGCGAATCGTGGTCAGTTTCGCGACCCAAGGTGAAATCAACATGCAGGCACCGGCGCCAAACAGGTTGGCAATCGCAAGCGACCATACGATGGTGTAGGTGATGTCTAAATCGGTACTGACCATGGCAGGGCCGGGCTCAAGACCGACTAATACCATACCCCCTAGGAACACGGCCATACCGCCAGAGCCAGGGATGCCAAACAGCAAGGTGGGTACTAAACCACCGCCTTCTTTGGCGTTATTCGATGACTCTGGAGCAATGACGCCGCGAACATCGCCATGGCCAAAATCCGCGTCTTTCTTGGTTGTTTGTACGGCATGACCGTAAGCAATCCAGTCTACGACACTGCCGCCAAGGCCAGGCAGGGCGCCGACGACGCAACCAATGATACTGCAGCGCATTGCCAGCCATTTGTTCTTGAAGAAGTCCTGGATGCCACTGAGCCAACCACTGCCTAACTGACTGGCATTGGCGATCGGTTTGTTTTGACGCAGCAGATCGATGATCTCGGGCAAGGCAAAGATGCCCAAGCCCACGACAACCAGAGGTAAGCCATCCATCAGATAGAAGTTGTCGAAGGTCATGCGATACTCGCCTGTCGCTGGCGCGCTGCCAACACTGCCAAGCAGAACCCCAAGCCCACAGGCGGTCAGCCCTTTAATCAAGCTCTTTCCAGCCAGTGCACCGACCATGGTTAAACCAAGCAAGGTCAGCATGAAGAGCTCAGCAGAGCCAAAAGCGAGGATGACCGGGCGAGCCACCAGAACAAAGCCGGTGAGGATGACCGCGCCAAATAAACCGCCAAACAGAGAGGAGGTAAATGCGGCGGATAACGCTCGGGCCGCTTGACCTTTTTTGGCCATAGGAAATCCGTCTAGCACGGTGGCTTGCGAGCCGCTCGAGCCCGGTATCCCCATTAAAACAGATGTGAAAGTGTCAGAGGTAGGGATGACCGCGACCAGGCCGATCAGCATAGCGAGTGCAGAGATCGGGTCCATGCCATAGAGAAAGGGTAGAAGCAAAGATAAACCCGCAATACCCCCTAAACCTGGGAAGATACCGATGGCGAGCCCAAGGACAACGCCACCGAGCATAAATGCCATATGCTGAACACTGAGTATGGTGCCCAGTGCGATAAATAGTTCATCTAACATCACTGTTGCCTTTTTTTTGAAATCAGCGTTACTTGAAATGAGCAGCGAGTTACCAGAGCCACTCTTTTCAGCGACCGATAAAAATGAGAAAAAGGGAGCCCAACATGTCAGGCTCCGAAAGGGTGATTAGAATCGAGTGTTATAGTTATCAGATAGCCAAGTACGAACCCATTGAAGGTTGCGCTCTTCTAAGGAAAGCGCGGCTTCTAACGCTTTTACCGCTTCTTGACCGGTGAGCTGCGGATAGTCACCCAAGACTTGCAGCGATTGCTCGGAAAACTCTGGCGAGCTGATTGCATCAGAGGCGGCTTGGCGCCAGGCCTGAACTAGCTCTTCGGGGGTATTTTTAGGCACAAAAATCATCTTCTGAGCGGCAAAACCAGCGATAAAGAACGAACGCCATGCTTGGTAACCTTGGCTAGGCTCCTCGTCGGGGTGCAGCTGTGCATAGACCTCACTGAAATGAGGTAGGTCAGGGAAGTTCGGGTCACGCTCAAGTTGCCCCTCTTCATTGAGGACACCAAAGCTAAATAGCGGGATGGCTTTTCCTTCGTCAATCAATGGGGTAACTTTTTTCAGGTAAGCCGAGCTGGTTTGATAGTCGATATTGACCTCACCACGCTCAAAAGCGAGACGGCCCGCGCCACGACCCTTCATGCCAAACGTTGGCTGTACATCTAAGCCGAGTAAATCCATGGCTAAGATAGGCACAAGGTCAAGTGATGTAGCGCCTTGGCTGCCATACTTAAACTTGATTTGATCCCGTTTAGCGATGAGGTCGTCAACATTGTTGATGCCGGTAGAGGGAGAGACATACACGACGCCACCGGTTGGCGAGGCAAGGATGACGCTCCAATCTTTATAGTCGTATTTTACTCGGCGGTCTTTTAAGAGATAAGGAAACTGAGTTGATGCTGAGCTGGCGAAGATATTGAGTCCATTGTTTTTGCCGCGGCGAGCGAATTGGTTTGCGCCCTTGGTCGAGCCGCCGCCGGGGATGTTTCTGACCACGACGACAGGCTGACCTGGCAATGCCTCGCTCAGATAGGGCGCATAGAAGCGGCCCCAAGTGTCAGTGCCGCCACCTTCTTTATAAGGCATAAACAGCTCGACGCGCTCACCTGAGAAGGAGACGTCTTTTGCCTGAGTGGTTGTAGGTAGGGTTAGCGTGCCGAATGATACGATGAGCAGGGTTTGAAGCAAACGTCGCCCTGTCATTGCTTTGAGTTTGCTGCGAGATGTTATGTTAAGCATGTTGCCTCCATGGATACTTTCTCGTGAGTGATCGCTCTTGGTTACTCGGCGATTAACCTCAAACTAGAGCGTCAACCTGTCACTAAACTGACATGAGGCAAATGTTTATTAAAAAATGTTATCCCCTTCAAGATAAGGAAATCTAAATAAAAAAAAGCCACCTCATTGGTGGCTTAATCAGGTTAGGTCGCGGGGTAGACCAGGCCTTTAAACAATGGACGTGCGGTTCGCACCAGGGCGGCTTGTTTAACACTGGGTTCAGTGTCACCCTCTTCGATCTCTATTTGTACATCGATACGCCCGCTTGGGTGCTCTATGGTGACGCCGTTGTTATCTAGAGGGGTGCTTAACCGACTGGCTACGGTGCCCGGTATCGCGCAAGCGGCGGCGACAGCGATCGCACCCGTTACCGCGTGACTGGCATGACAGTTGTGCGGGACAAAATATCGCGAGCTAATCGTTCCGCCGTTTTTAGCGCGAGTTAAAAGAGACACCTTGGGCACAACGCTGCTTGCCACATCACCAAGGCCCATCAATTCTCCAGCGATGCAACGGAGCGACTCAATGCGCTCGAGTAGGGCGTGGTTGTTGTCGAGCTCATGTTTGGTTTCATGCCCCGTGACTCCCACAGATTCAGCGGCGATATGCAGCATAGGAACGGCAGCATCTATGCAGGTGACTTCCAAGCCGTCGATGATATCGGACTTCTTGCCTGTCGGGAAAAGACGACCCGTTTTAGCCCCACCCACATCCAAAAAATTAAGCATCACCGGAGAGCCAGTACCAGGAACGCCATCAATCTTCATCGAGCCCTGATATTGCACTTGGCCTTGAGGTGTTTCTCCAGAGACTTCAACGATGGTATTGGTGTTGGTGTTTTTAACTCGCAGTGTTGTGGTCGGTGACTCAAGGGGCACCAGCTTATTCTCGCTGGCAAAAGCCAAAATACCGGAAAGGATATTGCCACAGGAGGGTTTGGTATCGACGATTCTCTCCTCAATACCGACTTGAGCAAACAGGTATTCTAGGTCGATATCTGGCTCTTGAGACCTCGATACGATCGCCACTTTACTGGTTAGAGTAGTACCGCCTCCGATGCCATTGATTTGGCTGATATCACCGGAGCCCATCACACGCAGCAAGACGTCATCGCGCGCTTGAGTCTCCTTTGGCAGGTCATCGCCCAAGAAGTAGGCTCCCTTGGAGGTGCCCCCTCTGATCAGCATGCATGAAATTTGGCTTTGACTCGACATCACTTCACTCCTTTGTTTGACTTGCTGCTCTATGGCAGCCTGTGAAGTGAGGGTAAGAAATGAACCTGTCGCTAAGCTGACATGATGATTATTCGTAGTCTTTAAGTGCGTTTTCCCATTCGGAAATCACAATTTTCTTCTTACTTTGGTCGGAAATGACTAACAAGCTCACATCCAGTGGCAGGGGTTTGAGCTGTTCTGCGTAGCGATGCCTCATAAAATGCGCGGCATTTTCGCTCTCGATGTCGGTTCGAATTGGCGGCATGTTGGTTTGCTCTGCCATGACTTTTTGCCCCTGATAAGAGAGCAGATAATTGATAAATCGCTGGGCTTGATGCGCTTTGTCAGTAGTTCGGTTGATGAATACACTACGAATGATCACCGGGGTATAGTCTGAAGCCGAAACAATCACGACATTGTTATTGCTCTTGGCAAAGGTTTTGGCGTAGGACCCCACAATGTTATAGGCCATGGCTATGTCGCCGCGGCTCACGGCCTCAAGCATGGCGGCCGAGCTGTTGAACGTACGAGCGTCGTGAGAGTTAAATAGCTCAAGAAACTGACCATAGTTGGTGGCCTGGGCCCGCTCAAAGGACCAAAGCAGATACCCCATACCCACCTTACGGATATCAAACAGTCCAATTTTCGCCTGCAGCTCATCACTGTATCGACGAATAAAATGAATCAGTTCCACTCGGTTGGTTGGGGTACGTTTGCCGTCTAAAAATGTTTTGTTAAACACAATCACCGCGGGCTCGTAGCTGAATCCGTACAGCTCATCGCGCCAGTGCGTCCAGGGCGGGAGTACTTGTTGGTTAGGGTAGTGATAAGCTAGGGCAAAGCCATCATTGACTAGGCGAATTTGCTGATCCATTACTGAGCTGATCGTGACATCGGGTTGAGGGCTAGATTGCTCTCGAATGAGTTGCGTCAGCACATTACTGCTCAGCGCCGTGTAGTCAATTTTGATATCGGGATTGCGCCGCTCAAAATCGCTCAGTAAAGGTTGCATCTCAGACAAGTAAGCGGCAGCGTGCACCTTGAGTGTTGACGTGTTTAAAGGCTCACGCTTAAAGCTCGGTTTTGCTTGTACGTCGGAAAAGCAAACACAAACGCATAGAGTAAATAGCATTGGGAGAAAGCGCATCAGTTTTTCACCTCTTGCCAATAGGAGAAAGGAAACTGCAGCTGGACGGTGAGACCATGTGGCAAGGTGTCCAACAAGATTAATCTGCCATTGGTTTTTTCTGCCACATCCAGCGCGATACTCATGCCAAGCCCAGTTCCCCCAGCCGTCGCGTTCGGGCTGCGATAAAAACGCTCAAATACTAAGGGCTTATCTTGGTCAGCAATCCCCTCGCCATAATCACGAATGGTCAGGGTTGCCTTGGTACCTATCACCATGACTTCAACCTCAACACGGCCTCCTTTTGGCGAGTATTTGATCGCATTTTCGATTAGGTTATTGAGCATTTGCGACAGGGCAAACTCGTCGCCCCTTAGGGTAAATTCAACCGACTCGTCATAGTGAAGTTCAATGTTTCTTTGCAGGGCATTGATTGCCAGCTCTCGACAGCATTGCTTAACCAGTCGATTGAAATTAATCTCAACCGGTTCAACCCGACGATAGCGGTGCTTGATCGTCGCGTGGTTGAGCAACTGAAACACCGTACGCTCAAGGTGCTCGTTTGAGTGCGATATTTTTTGGATATAGGTTAGGGCCTCTGGATCAGTTACTTTATCCTGAGCAACATCAAGTTGGGCTTTGATACCTGCAATAGGCGTTTTGAGCTGGTGGGCCGCCTCACTGGTGAAGCTTTTGAGGTTATTCAATGTCCCGTCGAGTTGGGCCATAAAGACATTGATGGTTTCGATGAGATGGTTAATCTCTTGCGGGCCATCAACCGAGATAGGGGTTAGGTCGAGGTTGGATCGTTTGGCGATTTTGCGGTTGATTTCATTGACGGGTTTTAACACCTGCCAAATTAGCGCGGTGATCACCAGCAGTGAGCAGACAATCACTACTAGGAGCATTTTGAGGGCGTGACTGGATATCTCAGCTTCCCAGTCGATGCGCGATTGCAGAGTTTGTCCCAGAACCGCGTAAACGCTTACTTGTCCTTGCATGGTATTGATAGCGCGACTGACAAGGCTAAACCTGACGGACTCGCCCATAAAATCGAGATAGAAGTAATCGGGCTGTGGCTCGAGGCGAATTTTGTGCTGCGAGATTTGTTCTCTTACAGTAGGGTCGTCGAGGAGCTGCTCATAACCGGTCACGACTTGGAGATCATTGGTCGTCACTAAATAAAACACCCGATCATGTGGAGAGTCGGTCAGGCTTTTAAACGCTGAAAACGGAATGTCGACACTAAAGCTGAGATTATTAAAGTGAACGTGGTCGATGATCTGTAATGCCGCGCTACTGAGGCGTTGGTCAAAGGTCATTTGAGCGGCGTTATAGGCGTAGCGCTTGACTCCCATAAGCGCGAAGATCGCGACCACACATAAAGAAAGGGTGGCAGCGACTAACAGTTGAAATCTTAGTGAGCGAGTAGAGAAAAACATCACACCTCTGGCGTTCAACTGGCGTTGTTAAGCACGTAACCGAGCCCACGCAGTGTTTTGATCTCGACACTGCTCCCACTGAGGGATTTTCGTAAGCGACCGACATAGGTTTCGATTGCATTGAGGTTGGGCGCAGTGCTATAGCCGTAGAGATGCTCGATTAACTCCTCTTTGCTCATCACGCGATTCAAGTGGGTAATGAAGACTTCCAATAGTCGGAACTCTCGCTGCTTGAGCTCAATCGGTTGACCCTTCACCTTGACGGAGCAGCTGACGCTATCAAACTCAATATCACCATAAGTGATCACGTTGTGGTCACTGCCTTGGCGGCGGCGCACGATCGCTCGGCAGCGCGCTTCTAGCTCACCAAAATCAAAAGGCTTGGTCAGATAGTCATCTGCGCCGAGATCAAGCAGGTTGATCCTGTCAAAAACATCGCTTCTCGCCGTCAGAATTAAGGTGGGAGTATCGGAAATCTGACGAATTCGCTTGGTAATTTGCTCGCCAGATTTATAAGGCAAGTTCAGGTCAAGGATAATTAAGTCAAAGGGAGTATGACTGACCATCGCGTACGCGACATCACCGTCATAGGCGCAATCCACGCCATGGCCAAGGTCAGTAAAACGCTGCTCAATCGCTTGGCTGATCATTCGATCGTCTTCAACAACTAATACTCTCATCCAGCCTCCGTGTGTCGGTTGCGTGTTAATTTAAGACCTGTTGTTCACTAATGATGCGCTGTTAACGATTAGTTTACATTGTCGCAAACAGTTCCTCTGCCAAAACGCTCACGCTTATGATGAGTGATTTGATAACAAAGGTGATGAGACACAAAAAACGCCCCAAAAGTGGATTCATTTTGAGGCGTTGTTTTTTGAGGCACTGTATTTTGAGACGTAGCTAGGGCCAGTTTTCTAGACTGTTTGCTGCTCTGGCGTATCGGCGCCGACAATCGCAGCGTGACGCTCCTTTTCTACCACAAAAGTAATGATGGCGATGAGTCGATAAAATCCGTGAACAAACTTACCGTAGGGCATGGTTAAAAATAGCGTCAGAACGATGCCTAGGTGAAGAGTCAGTGTGATACCGACCCAGTCGGTGTCACGGACTAACATCAGACCAAGCCCCGAGACACTGGTCAGAAGCAGTAGCATCAAGAAGCTGGTGTCCATCCCTTTATTGGTCTTGCCTTTGGTGTCTGCAATCGCTTGGCGCTTTAATGTCATCAGTCCAATTGGGCCAACAATAAGGCCAATGCCACCCAAAACGCCAAACAGCTTAGGCAAGCTAATGTAATCATAAGGTGCGGGTAGCGCGAGTGCGTAGTGCATGACGGTAGCACTTGATGTGGCCGCAAAGCACAACATAAAGCCCCAGAACGTCATTTGATGGAAATAGCGACGTGCCATCGAAGGCTTTTCAGAAGGGTAAGAGCAGCCTTGGCCATTGCCACCATCTAGGTATTTGAGCGTCAGGGCATCTTTGACGCCTTTACCCACGATACGCCAATCAAGTCGCCACGGGGCAGGCAGGCGCATGACTTTCCAGAAGTTAATGATGGACATGGTCATTGCAATCGCAACAAACAGTGCCACTGTGCCGAACACCGCAACAAGGGCATTATGAGAAATGACGCCATAGAACGCATTTTCGTGCGCACTGAAAAAGCTGTCGCCAGTAAAAAATGCAGTAAGTAGTACAAAAGCACTGACCAAAAAGAGCAGCAAGGCGGTGACCCAAAGGCCATTGTTTTTAAACGCGACCCCCATAAAGTTCGGCCAAGCGTATTGGGCATAGGTCTCCTCTCTAAGCTCTGCCATGGCACCCGGTACATTCAATTCAAACTCGTGAGGCTGGGCGTATTGGCAGTTGTGATAGCATGCCCCGCAGTTGTGACAAAGATTAGACAGGTAGTCTAGGTTGTCTGAATTAAACTCCAGTCTCAGCTCCATGGCCTGAAACACGGCGCAATGTCCCTCGCAGTAGCGACACGCATTGCAGATGGTCATCACTCTATCGACTTCTTTTACTTTAATTGTTGATCGCATAATCGGCGGCCTCGCTTCCTGCTATTCGTCCAAATACATTCCCTATGGTCATTCCTATACCGGCTAAATACCCCTGGCCTAATACGTTACCCGCCATAATTTCACCTGCGGCGAAGAGATTGTCAGCCACCTTGCCATCGGACATTTTCATCTGGGCTTTGTCGTTCACTTCGACGCCGAGGTAGGTAAAGGTGATCCCAGGCTTGAGTGAGTAGGCATAAAAGGGTGGGGTGTCGATGGCGCGCGCCCAGTTGGTTTTATTAACTTCAAGCCCCTTGGTATGAACTTGGTCGAGCTCGGTATGGTCAAACTCACCCGGTTGAACTGCTTGATTGAACTGGCTTACCGTGTCAGTAAAGGTCTTAACATCCAACCCGACTTTTTCGGCTAACTCCTCAAGAGAGTTGGCGGTAACCGCAGGAAAAACCGGGGGCATAAAGGAGCCTTTCGCCTTGCTATCGATAATCACGTGGGCAATCTGATCTGGTTGGGCAGCCACAAGTCGGCCCCATATCGCGTAGCGCTTAGGCCAAAAATCCTCACCTTCATCATAAAAGCGCTTGGCGTGCTTATTCACTACGATTCCGAGCGAAACGCAGTCCACTCGGGTACAGATCCCGCCGTCAAATTGTGGGGCTCGACCATCGATAGCCACCGCATGACATTGGTTAGGCTCACCAATCGAATTCACCCCAGAGTTGAGTAGCATTTTTAGTAAGGTGCCTTTGTTGTATGGCGTCCCCCGAATTAGGAAGTTTTCAGCGATGTCCCCCCAAGCCTCTTTGAGCCATTCAACATTGGCTTCAAACCCGCCGGCCGCAGCAACAAAGGTTTTTCCCTTGAGAGTGCGCTCGCCAACAGCAACACTTTGAAACTGGCCATCGGTGATCTCAATGTCGGTGACCATGGCATCATAGTGGATTTCAATCCCGAGCTGCTCTGCATGTCGATACAAGGCGTTGGCTAGCTGTTTGCCTCCACCCATAAAAAAAGCATTGGTGCGGCCGAGATGAAGCGTACCACCAAGAGGAGGTTGAAACTGAACCCCACGCTGCTCAAGCCAATCAACGGCCTCTGTCGAGCGATGCAGGGTTAATCGCGCCAACTCTTCATTGGTTTTGCCTTTGGTAACCCGCATCAGATCTTGCCAATACTCTTCTTCATCATAGGTACCGCTCAAAACCGACATTGGTCCGTCATGCATGGGGCGTAAGTTACGCGTATGTCGCGTGTTACCACCACGATGGGTTTTCGGCGCGCCCTCTAGCACACACACCTTGGCCCCTTTTTCTGCCGCAACAATAGCCGCAACAATCCCGGCCTGACCGCCGCCAGCAACAATCACATCGTAATACTCTTTTGCAAAGCTCATTCGATACTTCCTTGTTCTTGGGTTTTATTGTGTACGATTGTATACAATTGTATATTTAGCTTGAAACTATTCGATTACTGTGTCAAGTTTGCAGTAACAAAATATTTACAACTGAGATCTGGCGCACTGCCAGATGAAGGCCGAGGTCGACATGGCACAAGAGAAAAAACATAATCAATCCCGATCAGAAGTTGCCTATCAAAAGCTATTGCACGCGATCCGTCATGGTGAGCTCACGCCAGGCACGAGAGTTAGAGAGATTGAGATTGCCGAAAAGCTCGGCATCAGCCGAACACCGGTAAGAGACGCCATTCGTCGCTTGGAAAGTGATGGGCTGTTGATCCACATGCCAAGGCAGGGCGCGGTGATCAAACAGCTCGAGCAAAAAGAGGTAGTCGAGCTGTATGAAGTGCGCGAAGTTCTCGAGGGCACAGCGGCGCGTTACGCTGCCAGACATGCCAATGAGATTGAACTTGCAGAGCTAGAAGACCTTAACGACATCATGCTCAGCCACGCCGATGACCCAGTCAAAGTCGCCGAAGCGAACCGCCTGTTTCACCAAGCCTTATACCGAGCGGCAAACAACCGATACTTAGTGGACGCTTTAAACTCGTTATCAAACGCCTTACCTCTGTTAGGCAAGACAACCTTGCAAGTCGATGACCGCACACAAACCGCCTATCAAGAGCACCAAGCCATTATCGATGCAATTCGATTGAGAGATGGGGATAAAGCTGAGCAAGCTGCTAGGTATCATATTCAGCAGTCGCAGAGGATTAGAATGCGGATGCAAAGGGCGGCTCAGGTTGAGTTTAGTTCTCTAGGGTGAGCACAAGCTAGGTTCGTCAGTGATAGGCGAAAGGAAATTGGTTTTACACCACGCCACTTAAGGATGACCATGCAATTTGTTGGTTTTTTAGCATGCTCTGGATAGTTAAGGTAATTTCATTGCTAAACGCACATATGTGAAGTAAAAATTCCCAAAAATTAGAATGTTACAAAGAAATATATATCGACCTTGAAGCACAGAACTCGAGGAAATTTGGGTTATATCTATTGAAAACAGTTTCTTAGCTACTCTACAAACGAAACCGGTGGCTTCATCGGTCGCATTAGCCAACTCCCACTCTATCCGAGTTTTAAGGTGTTGGTCGTCTTTTTTCATTTATACCACCCAAAAAATGAGTGACTTAATTTGCAATAGAGTTTCAAATAAGTGCTGATTCTCCAGCCTTCGTAGACCAACACTCTTGTTTACTCCCATTTTGTCGAAAACCTCATGTAATTCACCATGGAGCCGTACATATACAGTTGCATAAAAGCACTGTGAGTGACTCAAAAAGCCCATAAAACGGGTAACAAGCAAATTAAGTTGATGGTAGTCACGTTTTGTATGTTGACTATAAATTATTGGTTTTAAAATAAAAAATATTGAGATTATATGAAGGTGCTCATGGTGCACAGAATAAATTCTTCGGGGGATAGATGCAGAAATACAGTGTTCTCAGCTTAGATCTAGAAATTACCAAGGATGGGAAATACTGCCAACATATTGGAGCCGTTCTCGAGCGAAATGGTGAAGAGATAGAAACTCTCGATATCAAGCGAGATGATGCTTTGATGCTAGAAAAACTACTTCCCCTGGCCCATAAAGCAGATGTCTTACTGGGCCACAATATTCTAGACCATGATCTCTCTTGGTTGAAACATCGCTTTGGAGATAAAATTAAGGCGTTAGCAGATCTTCCAGTCATCGATACTTTATATTTAAGCCCACTCGCCTTTCCGAAAAACCCGTATCACCGCTTGATCAAAGATTACAAAATAGTCAAAGATAGCTATAACAACCCCGTTGAAGATGCACGCCTTACTCTGGCCGTATTCAAAGATCAAACATCTGAGTTCATCGAGCAATACAAGGCATCTCCCTCGCTGATAGAAACTTACCATGAGCTGTTTAAAATGGATGACAATATGCGAGGTGTTTGCTTATTGTTCGAGAGTATTTTTGCTCGTGAAGTACCTAAAGCTCAGCAAGACATCAAGTCGGGTTTGGCGGCCCCAATGAGTTCAAATAACTTGAGTATCACGATTGGGGAGCTTTGCTCAGACAAATGTTGCCCAAATCAGTACCAAAGCCTTATGAGTATGTCTGCTTCCAACATTGCTTTTGCTTATGTGCTCGCCTGGCTGCAGGTGAGTGGCGGTAACTCGGTTCTTCCACCATGGGTTTGGCGGCGTTTTCCTCAAGTCAAAGTGATTCTCGACCAGTTGCGCAATCGGCATTGCGGAGATGAGAGCTGCCCTTGGTGCGCTGAAAACCATAGCCCTGAACGTTGGCTTGAGCGTTACTTTGGATTTGATAGTTTTCGACCACTTCCAGATAATCGGCCATTGCAAAGACAGATTGTCAAAGCGGGCATGGAGGGGGAGTCAAGCTTAGGTATTTTGCCGACAGGAGGGGGTAAAAGCTTATGTTATCAGCTGCCCGCGTTAGTAAGAAATTGTCGCAATGGCTCACTGACGATAGTGATTTCGCCCCTGCAGTCTTTGATGAAAGATCAGGTTGATGGTTTAAAAAACAAAGTTGGCTTGGAAAATGTTGATGCCGTCTACGGTATGTTAACGATGCCAGAACGTGCTTATGCGTTGGAAAGGATCAGAATGGGCGATACTGCCATTTTGTATTTATCTCCAGAACAACTTAGAAACCGTAATGTTAAGAAAGCCTTGGAGATTCGCCAAATAGGTGCTTGGGTATTCGATGAGGCGCACTGTTTATCTAAGTGGGGGCATGATTTTCGACCGGATTATCAGTACTGCGCTAAAGTCATTAAGCGAATTGCCGACGAGCAGAATACTGCGCCTGCGCCAGTGTTTTGTTTTACAGCGACGGCCAAACTAGATGTGATTGAGGATATTTGTGACCATTTCAATCACCATCTTGATATTGAGTTAACTGAGTTTGATGGTGGTGCGGACCGGACCAATCTTCAGTATGAGGTAATTGAGACTCCTGGACATAGTAAGCTTGAACATATTCTTAACTTGCTAGAACAGTACTTTGCTGACGGCCAAAAAGGTTGCTGCGTCATTTTTTGTGCCACACGTAAACATACACAAGAGCTGTCAGATCTGTTAGAACAACATCAGGAGCTGACGGTTGAAGCCTTTCATGCTGGTCTAGATACAGTTGACAAAGTCTCGATCCTTGAGCGATTTTTGGCAAGTAAAACACGAGTTATCGTTGCGACCAATGCATTTGGTATGGGGATTGATAAAGAGGATGTCCGCTTAGTCATCCATTATGAGATACCTGGCTCGTTAGAAAATTACCTCCAAGAAGCTGGCAGGGCTGGCAGGGATACCCAAGCCGCTAACTGTGTTTTGCTGTTTGACCAGCAAGATATTGAACAGCAGTTCCATATGCTCAAGATGAGCGAAGTCCGTCATAGGGATATTAGCGCGATATTAAAGGAGCTCCGCGGCCGAGCTCGAGTCACGAACGGCACGGTCGTTGCGACGTCAAGAGAGCTGTTAGGCTCGGAGACCAACAGTATTGAGCTTGACGATAAGATGGCCGATACCAAAGTAAAAACCGCCATTGCTTCACTTGAGCGAGCCAACTTACTCTCAAGAGAGGATAATGTAACCAGTGTATTTCAGGGAAAGCCGAAGTACTCAAGTGTCGAGCAAGCAGTGGAGACTATTGAAAAACTTGGCCTCTCATACCCTGCAGCACAACGATGGGAACACATCGCACACGCTTTAATTAATACCGATGCTGACAAGGGCTTAAGCGCTGATGATTTGATGGTCGAGCTCTCACAACTCTACAAAGAGCGGAAAATAGCTTCCGACATTACCCCTGATGTTGTGATGAAAACCCTTTCTCAAATGGCTGATGTTGGATTAGTTAGTAAAGGCTTCCTACTGACCGCCTTTGTCTGCCCAAAGGGGCGCAATAATAGCCTCAGAGCCTTTGAGTTAGCCTGTCGTCTTGAGTTGATGGTGTTATCACATATTCAAGAACTAGCCCCGGACGCGAGTGACGATGGTGTTCAAATCGTTGACCTAAGACAATTAAATACGTGGGCAGAGAAGCACAACCAAAAGAGTTCGACACACCTATTACGACGTATTTTCTCGGAGTGGGCTGAGGATGGAAAAATAAGCCAAAAAAATGGCTCAGTCAGCTTTAAAACAATATCTCAAGATACATTGAGGGTCCAAGTTAACCGGCCTTGGTGCCTGATAAAACAGATCATTGAGCGTCGCCAACTCTATACCCAACGTGTGATCGAGGCTTTGTATTTGCGATTGCCGCCCGAGCAGGCGTCTGCACAAAAATTCATTTTGTGTGAGTTCTCAATTGAAGAGTTAATGCCGCAACTGAAAGAAGATCTGGAAATTACATCTAGCCTCGCTGACAAAACACCTGTTCGCCAGCGAGAAATTTTGGTTGATGGAATTCAACGAGCTCTATTGTTTCTCAATGCACTTGGGGCTATTCGTTTGCAAAATGGAATGGCTGTGTTTAAACAAGCTATGGAGATCAAGGTTTCTCTTGAGAACACGGATCGCTATTTAAAACGGGACTATAAAGATCTCTCACATCACTACGCGCAAAAAATTATACAAGTACATGTCATGCTGGAATACGCCAACGTTGCTCTGCGCAAATTATCCCAAGCTCAAGAGCTCGTAAAAGACTACTTTTCAAAAGAAAGTGAATCGTTTATTGGCCAATATTTCAAAAGTCGAAAGAAGATACTCGAACTTGCCTGTAGCCAGGAAGCATGGAAGCAGATAGTCACTTCGCTCAATAATAAGGCTCAAGAAAATATAGTTACCGCCAAAATTGATAGCAACCAATTGGTTTTAGCGGGCCCAGGTTCAGGAAAAACCAAGGTCATTGTCCATCGAATTGCTTACCTAATGCGGGTCGAGCAGGTGCCAGCAGATAAAATACTTGTGCTCTGCTACAACCACAATGCCGCTGCCAGTTTACACCAGCGTCTTATTGGCCTTATTGGCAAGCCTGCGCGGGTAATCCGTGTCCATACCTTTCATGGCTTAGCCATGCGTCTTGCTGGAATAAGCATTGAGCCAGATAAAGTCGATAACTTGAATTTTGATGATCTGATAACCAATGCCACTTCTTTACTTGAGGGGAAGGAAGTGACGCTGGGGGTAGAAGAGCACGCTCAGCGAACCGCTATCCTTGGCGGGCTTGAGCATGTTCTGGTTGATGAGTATCAAGATATCGATGACAAGCAATATAAAATGTTACTTGCATTGACTGGCAAACACTTAGAAGAAGAGAATGATAAGCTCGCGATTATGGCAGTCGGTGATGATGACCAGTCGATATATGGTTTTCGCGGTGCCAATATCGCGTGTATTCGTAGCTTCGAACGAGATTACTTAGCCACTCGCCATTATCTTACTGCAAACTACCGCTCGACTAAGCATGTGATTGAGAGCTCAAATGCGCTGATCTCACTAAACTCTGACAGAATGAAAGTCGAGCGTGATATTTGCATCGATGAGCGACGAAAAGGACAAGCCGCTGGAGGGGCACTTTCTGTTCTAGATAACTGCTATCGAGGAGAGGTCGTTAACGTTATTTGTGCAAATGCCGAGCAGCAGGCTAATGAGGTGGTGCGGTTCATCAACCATTTCGCAAATGTCGACCCTGAGTTCGACTATCGTCAAGTAGCGGTACTGGCACGTCATGGGATGCAGCGACCGGTGCTGATTAAAGTGCGCAGTGTTTTTGCGAAACACAATATCGCTTGTTGTTATGCGCTTGAAGGAAAAGATGGGATTAGTCTCTATAGGGTCCGAGAGGTCGTCGAATTTTTGAGGAAGCTTGAGGTGAGTGTTCGTGAGCGATTATCACCTGACAACATACGACAGTGGTTACCGGCTACGGAGTTAAGAAACAATTGGCATTGGTATCTTGATGAGTGTATTGATTCTTGGGAGTCACGATTTGGTTCAGGCTTGATTGAAGTACCACGTTACCTTCAATTATTCAAAGAGCAGCTTAGCGAAAATCAACGCCAAACACGATTTGGTGATGGGGTGTTACTCAGTACTGTTCATGGCGTAAAAGGTGAGGAGTTCAAATACGTATTTGTACTTGATGGTGACTGGCAAGCAAGTCGGGATATAGGAACTAGTGAGGATGAACGCAGATTATATTATGTGGCTATGACCCGTGCTGAGAAGCAGTTGGTTCTATTTCAACGCCAAGATTGCGATAACCCTCATATTATCGCAGTGCAAAGTCGAACAGAAGAAAAGGTACTGCACAAAGAATACAGTAATCAAAGTAAGTACTTGGAAAAACTGACTCTATTTTCTGTTTCGGGGCTTCAAAGCCTGGTATTGAGTTATCCATGCTGGCAGGCTGAGAATGCATTGATTCATGAGCGCTTGAGGAGGCTTAATGTAGGTGATCAGGTCAATTTAAAGCTTGAAGCCAATGGCGTATTTATCACCAGCGATGGTATAAAGGTGGCCAAATTATCCCAGAAAGCCACTGAGCACTTCAGCAACTTAAGTCGTCAACATTACACTGCTACCGTTATCGCTATGATCGAACGCCATCATGATCCTGAGAATGAGTATGAGAGGGGTGCAAAAGTTGAAACATGGTGGGTGCCAGTGGTTCAGGTGGAGTCTAATATCGTGCAGTCGATAAACGCCTAATTTGCGCAGAGAATCAGAATAGATCACAAATGAAGAAGAGTTAAATTAGAATTACTGGCTCTTTAGGGTACTTATATTTATTGCCTTCAGTTGTTTATATAAATTTCCGGAACTAATCACTTGGTTATGAAAGTCACATCCTCATTCTACAACGACAATGCAAAAGAGTTATCCGAGCAATACAATGCTCTCGATTTCGAATCGGTACACCAGTCTTGGCAACAATTTTGGCCAGAGTCAGGGGCTAATGTACTTGATATAGGTTCTGGCTCTGGGCGTGATGCTGCTTGGATGAGCCAGCGTGGCTGCGAGGTCATTGCCGTAGAGCCGAGTGAAGCTTTACGTAATATTGGCAGACTAAGTACCGGCGTCGAGGTAACTTGGTTGGATGACTCTTTACCAGCATTGAAAAATGTCCAGAGCTTGGGGATGCGTTTTAATCTTATTTTAGTCAGTGCGGTTTGGATGCATTTAGTCCCATCATCCCGTCGACGTGCGTTTAGAAAACTTGCAAATTTGCTAGCACCGAATGGGAAGTTAGTTATTAGTTTGCGCCATGGAGAGTTTCCTGATGGACGCAAAGCATATGCTGTCTCTGCTGATGAGCTTAAAACACTAGCAAAAGATCATGCTCTTCATGTTCAGAAGGTGTCAGATAGTGCAGACGTTCTTAATAGGTCAGATGTTGCATGGCAGACGGTAGTAATTAGTCTGCCTGACGATGGCACCGGTAATCTGAATACTGTTCGCAGGATTATCGTCAATGACAGCAAGTCAGCGACATATAAGCTTGCTTTATTAAGAACGCTTTTACGTATTGCTGATGCCCATCCCGGCGCCGTGCTCGACCGAAGTGATGGAAAGGTCGCGCTTCCTGCGGGTTTAATTGCTTTGTATTGGGTTCGACAGTTCAAGCGTTTAATCGACATTAATATTAACGGAACCGGAATTCAACAGAGTGCCAACTCAGAAAAAGGCCTAGGTTTTGTAAAAGCAGACGGGTGGGATAAGCTCAAACATCTCAGCGCAGATGATTATTCGATTGGAGCGCTCTTTGTCGGGGAAGAAGCCATTGCATTGCAAAAATTGCTTAGCCAGACGTTAGCTACCATCAAAGCGGGACCAGTCACTTATATCTATCAAGGCGAAAGACACAATCGATTGTTTGATTTGCAATCACCAGCCAAGCGCAGGAAGCGTTTGAGCACGGTAATATTGGACAATGACTTATTCTCTAGCTTCGGTCAGTTTGTTCTCGATGAGCGGCTTTGGGACTGTTTTCGACTTTACCATTCTTGGATTGAGCCTCTGGTAGTCAATCAATGGATTAAGGAGATGCAGCGCTTCGAACTGAATAGGGCACGTGATATAAAGCTTCAGACCTATTACGATTGCCTGGTTTGGATAGACCCTACGCGTGATACGAGGGAAGTTCGCACACGAGTTGGTGAATTGAGAGCAAATGGGATGGAGATAAATAGTGTTTGGAGTAATACGCAGCTAACCAGCCAGTTCGATGTAGATCATTGTCTTCCCTTTGCTCATTGGCCAAATAATGACAAGTGGAATTTGCTGCCAGCCACCACGGATGAAAACCGGCGTAAGAGTGACCGAGTCCCCAGGGCTAAGCGCCTTCACGAATCAAGAGCAAGAATCCTAGATTGGTGGCAGATGGCCTGGGGGAGTGACTCCCATTATCAGCAGAGGTTTTTTATCGAGGCAACACTCTCATTACCCAACTTAACAGCAGATTGTGATGACTTTGAGCAAGTGTTCGAGGCACTAGGTTTGCAAATACGAGGGGTAAAGAGCCGCTTACTTGTTTCTGAGTGGTGAGGAAATACTTTATGTTAATTGGTTCGGTCGTTGAGGGTCTCAGGTTAAGTAACTAGTGGTATAGATAGTGCTTAGTTTGGAGAATGAATAATTCCCCCTTATTGTCGTCTTTTGACTAATGAAACATTTGGGAGCAGAAGTAGGGTAGTCGGCTTTATATAGCGTAAGGTTTCTGTGTGCAAAAGCCCTAATTTGATAGCAGCGCCAAATACAACAAAGCCCGCTAAAAAGCGGGCTTTGTCATTGTTCTATAAGAACGAATATGGTGGATCCGGGCGAACTCGAATCGCCGACCCCCGCCATGTCAAGGCGGTACTCTAACCAACTGAGCTACGGATCCAGAATGTTGTTCCTGAATGACTATGCAACAAGAAGTGGTGGGTCCGGGCGAACTCGAATCGCCGACCCCTACCATGTCAAGGTAGTACTCTAACCAACTGAGCTACGGACCCACATTTTCTTGCGTTCAACTACTTAATAAGTAGTAGGAAATGGTGCGTCCGAGTGAACTCGAATCACCGACCCCCACCATGTCAAGGTGGTGCTCTAACCAACTGAGCTACGGACGCATTTCCTTGGGAACGAGATGAATATTAGCGATTGCTTGGGGGAGGCGCAAGTACAAAATTGCTTTTTTATGACTGTTTGCTTTGATTGTGAGCAAAGTGATGATTTTGTACGCTTTAGTGAGTAAAAAGGGCCGCTTTTGCGGCCCATTTAGATTTGAATTACTGTGATTACAGCACTTTACACGCAAAGCCTTTGAGGTAAAAACCTTCTGGGTAGGCGGTATCGGTCGGGTGATCGGCTGCTTGCTCAAAACGTTCAACAAATTTTACTGAGCGACCGGCATCGACTGCTGCATCAGCGATGATTTTTTGGAACAAGTTTTGGTCCATCAAGCCAGAGCAAGAGTAGGTCAGCAGTGTGCCGCCTGGTTTTAGGATTTGCATCGCCAGCATGTTGATGTCTTTGTAGCCGCGGCATGCACCGTTAAGCTGCGCCTTGGTGTCGGCGAACTTTGGTGGGTCCATCACGACAACATCAAATTTCGTGCCTTGGTCGCGGTATTCACGCAGTAGTTTGAAAACGTCTGCGTTAAGGAATACTGCGCGTTTCTTCGAGATGTCGAAACCGTTTTCGATGGCGTTCTGCTTGGCTTTATCCAGTGCTGGCTGTGAGACATCGGCGTTGATCACGCGCGCCGCGCCACCTTTCAATGCATAGAGGCCAAAACCACCGGTGTACGAGAAGCAGTTCAGTACTTCTTTGTCTTTGACGTACTTCATTGATTGCTGACGGCTATCGCGTTGGTCTAGGTAAAAACCGGTTTTGTGACCGTTTTGGATATCGACGCCAATCTTGATGCCATTTTCTTCAATCCATACGTTCTCTGGCGGCATGTCGCCGTGAAGTACGCCAGTGACTTCTTCAAGGCCTTCTTTTTTGCGGATTGCAACATCAGAGCGCTCATAGATATTGCACTCTGGGAAGACGCTTAGTAGTGCTTTGACTAGGGTATCGCGATGCAGGTCCGCACCGGCGCTGAGAAGCTGACACACTAGGTAGTTGTCGAACTTATCGATGGTAATACCCGGCAGGCCATCGTTTTCTGCCGCGATCAGGCGAAAACCGGTTAGGCCGTCGCGCTCAATCACATCTTCACGTAGAACCAGCGCATCACGAATGCGCTTCTCGAAGAAGCTCTGATCGATGGTGGTTTTCTCAAATGACCATACGCGCGCACGGATCTGCGAGTTTGGTGAGTACGCGGCTTTTGCCAGCCATTGACCCTTGTGGCTATACACATCAACCGTGTCGCCAAGTTGTGGTTCACCTTCGACGCGTTCGATGCCGCGCGAGAAGATCCATGGGTGACGGCGTTGCAGTGATTTTTCACGACCACGGGTAAGATAGATGGCTGGTTTCATAAATGAGCTCGTATCCAAACAGATGAGAAATGGGGCGTTATTTTGTATAAAGCGTAGAACAAAAGCAACAATTGCGAGTTAAGTTGCGAAAAATGAATGAGTAAGCGAAGTTTTTCTAGTCGTTCTACACTTATAGCCAAGTCATTATCGCCGCAAGCAAGGAGAGTAGGATGTCGCTAGTATCGAGAAAATTCATTGTATCTGGCCATGTACAGGGGGTGGGCTTTCGCTATCACACTTGCCATGAGGGGCTGAAACTGGGGTTGAATGGTTATGCTCGAAATCTGGCGGATGGCAATGTCGAGGTGATGGCGACCGGTGATGACGGCGCTGTGGAGCAGCTCGAGGTTTGGTTGAGCGACGGGCCAAGAACCGCGAGTGTTGATTCTGTGGTCAGTGAGCCTGTTGCTCTAGTAGAAATGCGCGGATTTGAGATCCAGTAATTGGAGACGGCCAGCGCAGCGGCTAGCCGTCGATGTTTACGGGCAAGGTTTTTTTACAAGCACTTAGCCGGTTTTGGTAAGCCGGCGAGCTTAGTTGCTTGCTTAGCAGGGCCTTGTTTAAACAGCTTGAACAGGTACTTGCTGTTGCCTTTTTCTGGGCCGTATTTCTTTTCCATCGCCTTAACCAGCATGCGCACAGCAGGGGATGTGTTGAACTCTTCATAAAAGGCGCGCACGAAGTGCACCACTTCAAGGTGGGCTTCAGTGAGCTCAATGCCTTCCATTTCTGCCAGGGTCTCGATCATCTCTGGCTCCCAATCTTTGTGATTTAGAAGGTAGCCCTGAGCATCGGTTTCGATTGATTTGTCTTTGTATACGAACATAGTCAGTTGCAGTGTTTGTGTTCCGTCTTGTCAGTGTAATCGCTATTGATACGGATGAAAACAAAAAGCCCGAGCTAGGCTCGGGCTTGGTAACAGTTTGATTAACATCCAATCAAAACAGACGAATTAGTCGTCGTTCATGATACCTAGAATGCTTAGTAGGCTGATGAAGATGTTGTAGATAGACACATAAAGGCTTACGGTCGCAGAGATGTAGTTAGTTTCACCACCGCGGATGATGGACTGAGTTGTCAGCAAGATCACGCCAACTGAGAACAGAATGAACATTGAGCTCACTGCTAGTTGCAGCATCGGCATCTGTATGAAGATGCTCGCAATCATACCCACAATCAGAACCACGAAACCTGCCATCAGCATGCCGTTTAGGAACGATAGGTCGCGTTTGGTGGTTAGGGCGTAAGCTGATGCACCCATAAAGGCTAGTGCAGTACCACCTAGCGCGGTGACAACGGTGTCGCCCATGCCAGCGCCAAGGTACAGGTTAAGGATTGGACCTGTGGTGTAGCCTAGGAAGCCAGTGAATAGGAATGTGAAAACTAGACCCATGCTGTTGTTACGGTTCTTCTCGGTTAGGAAAAGCAGGCCGTAGAAACCAACCAGCATCAGGATAAGACCTGGGCGAGGTAGGTTCATTGCCATAGAGAAGGCAGCAACCACTGCAGACCATAGCAGCGTCATTGATAGTAGGGCGTAGGTGTTGCGCAGGACCTTGTTGGTTTGCAGCGCACTCTCTTGTGTTGCCGTGCGGCTAAACATTGGGTTGTTCATAATCTTCCTCTTGAAAGAATGATAGTTATATTCCCTTTATGGGGGTAAAGCTGAAGAAAATCAAGCCCAAATCCATTAGGGATATTCATTAGTAGCATCAAAACGACACTAAGGATCAACTATTTAATCATAATAGATTTGGTCGCGAAGATATTTGTTCAGTTGTAACATTTTGTGTTGTTAATCCCTGATATATACAAGGTTTTGTTAGCGTGAAATGCACAAAGGGAGAGGCATTGCCTCTCCCTGATGTGAGTTCACTCGCTAGATTAGTGATGCAAAATCTGAGCAAGGAAGTTCTGGGTTCGATCCGATTGTGGGTTCTCAAAGAAATCAATGGGGTTGTTCTCTTCGATGATCTCCCCGGCATCCATAAAGATAACCCTATCCGCAACCTCTTTGGCAAAACCCATTTCATGGGTCACACACAGCATGGTCATGCCTTCTTCAGCAAGCTCGACCATAACATCGAGCACCTCACGCACCATTTCTGGGTCGAGCGCTGACGTTGGCTCATCAAACAGCATCACTTGTGGATTCATACACAGCGAGCGAGCAATCGCCACGCGCTGCTGCTGACCACCTGAGAGCTGGCCTGGGTACTTCTCGGCTTGGTCAGGGATTTTTACCCGCTCAAGGTATTTCATCGCAATCGCTTCGGCCTCTTCCTTGGGCATCTTTTTCACCCAGATTGGTGCCAAGGTGCAGTTCTCGAGCACCGTCAGGTGAGGGAAGAGGTTAAAGTGCTGGAAACACATACCCACTTCACGACGCACGGCTTCGATGTTTTTCAGATCTTCGGTCAGCTCGTTACCGGACACATAAATCTGACCTTTTTGGTGCTCTTCTAGACGGTTGATGCAGCGAATCATGGTTGATTTGCCTGAGCCAGAAGGCCCACAGATAACGATCTTCTCGCCTTTTTTTACTTTCAGATTGATATTTTTAAGGACATGAAACTCACCGTACCACTTGTTCATATCATTGATTTCAATCACTAATTCTTGTTGTGTCATAATACGTCCTTGATTTAATTCTATCGCTTGTGACCGGTGTGGAGTTTGTTCTCGAGCCAAATCGAGTATCTCGACATGCCAAAACAAAATACCCAGAACACTAACCCAACAAATACATAACTTTCTGTGGCAAAGCCGAGCCACTCGGGGTCGGTATTGGCCGCTTGTCCAATACCCAGCACGTCAAACATGCCAATGATCAACACCAGACTGGTGTCTTTAAACAGGCCGATAAAGGTGTTGACGATCGATGGAATGGTGATTTTTAGTGCTTGCGGCAAGATGATCAGGCCGGTTTTTTTCCAGTAGGATAATCCGAGCGCATCGGCCGCCTCATATTGTCCTTTCGGGATGGCTTGCAGACCACCGCGGACCACCTCTGCCATATAGGCCGCACTGAACATCACCACACCGATGAGGGCGCGCAGCAGTTTGTCAGTGTCAGCGCCTTGTGAAAGGAACAGTGGTAGCATGACAGACGCCATAAACAGCACAGTGATCAGTGGTACGCCACGCCACACCTCAATGTAGATGGTACAGATACTGCGAATAATCGGCATATCTGAGCGGCGACCGAGCGCGAGCGCCACGCCAATCGGTAAGGAAACAACAATACCGACCAGGGCGATAATCAAGGTGACCAGTAGGCCGCCCCAGCGGTGAGTTTCGACGACTTCCAAGCCAAATACGCCACCATACAGCAGAGCCGCAATGATAAATGGATAGATGTTAACGAAGAACAGGAATATCCAGGTGCGTTTTGGCGTTTTCTCGTAGGCCAGCAACACAGTGAAAATCGCCAGCGTGGCGTAGAACAGGCGAGGGCGCCACAGCTCAGCATCAGGATAAAACCCATACATAAACTGTTGCCAACGCACGCTAATAAACACCCAGCAGGCGCCGTCGCGTGTACAGGCATCGCGGGTTTCGCCCACCCAGTCAGCCTTAAGGATTGCCCAGTCAAACACGTTCCAGATCATAGTGATGGCTAGATAAGCCAGTACTATGGTCATTACGGAGTTGACCGGACCGTTAAATAGATTGCGTTTTAGCCACCCAACGAGTCCCACCGTATTGGCTGGCGGCGGCAGGTCGGGTTGAAATTGATGTACCTTCATATTACTTCTCCACCACTTTATCTCTCAACGAGAGCCACTTTACGGTTATAGATATTCATCAGCGCTGAGGTGACCAGGCTTAGGGTTAGGTAGACCGCCATGGTCATTGCGATAATCTCGATCGCTTGCCCAGTCTGGTTTAGGGTTGTGCCAGCGAACACCGAGACCAAGTCGGGATAACCAATCGCCATCGCGAGCGATGAGTTCTTGGTTAGGTTGAGGTATTGGCTGGTCAGTGGTGGAATGATGATCCGTAGAGCTTGAGGAATGACGATCAGCTTCAAGGTACGTGAGCGCGGCAGACCCAGCGACATCGCCGCTTCGGTTTGACCATGATTGACCGCGTTGATCCCAGAGCGAACGATCTCCGCGATAAATGAGGCGGTGTAAACGCTCAATGCAATCAGTAGGGCGGCTAGTTCAGGGATGATGCTGACACCACCTTGGAAGTTGAAGCCACGCAGAGCCGGCAGATCCCAGCTTAGCGGTTGACCCATAATAAAATAGACCAACAGCGGCAGGACAACACATAGCCCAAGTCCAATCCGTCCCATTGGTGTCTGCTGGCCAGTTAACTTTTGCTTGTTGTTGGCCCAGACATTAATCAAGGCCGTGGCTATGATACCCGCAATTAACACAGCAAAAACGATGCCGCTGCCTTGCTCAAATACTGGGGCAGGGAAATAAAGACCACGAACGTTGAGGAAAATGGCCTCACCAAGGCTCAAGCTTTGGCGCGCAGAAGGCAGTGCTTGAAGAACCGCAAAGTACCAAAAGAAGATCTGCAGCAATAGGGGAAGGTTGCGGAAAATCTCGATATAAACCGCAGCCAAGCGACTAACAAGCCAGTTTGAAGACAGGCGGGCAATACCAATGGTAAAGCCAAGCACCGTAGCAAGAATAATCCCTAGTACAGACACTAGTGCGGTATTGAGTAGGCCGACGAGAAAGGTGCGACCATAAGAAAAGGTTTCATCGTACTCAATCAAAGATAGGCCGATACCAAATCCGGCCTCTTGGCCCAGAAAGTCAAACCCGGTGGCGATACCACGCGCTTCAAGGTTAGTGAGCGCGTTGTTGACGATGGTGTAAAAAAAGAAAATCAGCCCGACAATAGCGATAATTTGAAACGCTGCCGAGCGAAAAGTGGGGTTGTAGAGAAGATTCGACTTTGATTTCGAATTCGACGCATTACTGGACGTCGAGCGATCGACTTGTGTGGTTTTCATACAGCTATAACCTCAGTCCATTCCTGTCATCACAAG
This sequence comes from Vibrio glycogenivorans, assembly GCF_051660965.1. Classification (NCBI taxonomy): domain Bacteria; kingdom Pseudomonadati; phylum Pseudomonadota; class Gammaproteobacteria; order Vibrionales; family Vibrionaceae; genus Vibrio; species Vibrio glycogenivorans. The sequence continues at coordinate 354,757 of NZ_JBPVIS010000006.1, forward strand.
AGCAGAAGCGCTTGTTAAAAGGGGTAGCCAAGCTACCCCAACTTTCCATTGCGTTATGCATACTTGATGTTATGCAAATTGATTAAAGCGTATTAGCGCAGTGGTGGCGCGTACATGAAGCCACCTTGATTCCATAGCGCATTCACACCACGAGAAATCTCAAGCGGAGAGTCCATACCAACGGTGCGCTCAAAGCTTTCAGCGTAGTTACCCACTTGCTTGATCACTTGATAGCCCCAATCGTCACGAATGCCTAGGCCTTTACCTTGTGGGCCATCAACACCTAGGATACGTTTGATGTTTGGATCGGTTGACTTAAGCATATCGTCGGCGTTAGCTGAGGTGATGCCGTATTCTTCAGCGTTTACCATTGCGCTCAGCGTCCACTTAGCGATGTTAAACCACTGGTCGTCACCTTGACGAACTACAGGGCCTAGCGGCTCTTTAGAAATGATCTCAGGTAATACAACCGCAGAGCTAGGATCTGATAGGTTTAGGCGTAGGCCATAGAGACCTGATTGGTCGGTTGTTAGGGCATCACAGCGGCCAGCGTCAAAGCCTTTTGCAGTTTGTGCCGCGGTATCAAAGACCACAGGTTTGTATGACATGCCTTGATTTCGGAAGTAGTCAGCTAGGTTGAGCTCGGTTGTGGTACCAGATTGTACACATACCGCAGCGCCGTCGAGTTCAGTTGCACTGGTGACACCCAGGTCTTTTTTGACCATAAAGCCTTGACCATCGTAGTAGTTCACCCCAACAAAGTTAAGACCCAGTGCAGTATCACGGTGCAGTGTCCATGTGGTGTTACGTGATAGCACGTCGATTTCACCAGACTGCAGTGCAGTAAAGCGCTCTTTCGCTGTCAGTGGGACGTACTTCACTTTCGTCTTGTCACCAAGAACCGCCGCCGCAACGGCTTGACAATACTCAACGTCAATACCTTCCCATTCACCTTTCGAGTTTGGGTTAGAGAAGCCCGGTAGACCGGTACTCACACCACAAGAGACGAAGCCCTGCTTGGTTACTTTGGCTAGTGTTGTCTCGTTTGCAAAAGCAGTAGACGACAGTAGCGCAGTTGATGCCACAACAGCTGACGCGATTAAGGAGAGTTTCTTAGTCATGTGTATCCTTCCTGTTAGTTCCGTTCTTTTCAGGTGCAAGCCTGAAATAATGTTCTGAATAAATGTATTGTTCAGCATTAAGTATTTTGTCAGGTGACGCTTAGTTGCATACAATGCACAAAGCCATTTAAGCGTAGGTAAGGTTTTGCGTTTTCTCAAACGGCTAATAATAAAAAGGTTTTTGAAGCAGCCTCACCAAAGCTGTGCAACTTAGAATGGACAATTGTTAGAGCTGTGTAAATAGTGCAACATTGAACCAACATGGTGCGTTGCGATCTTGTTCTGAACACACCTCACAGGCGTCATTTTGTGTTATCGAATAATTGTGAATTAGTCGTATTGGCTGGAAGGGCGGTTAAATTCAGAGCGAAATCTTTTTGATTTATGCTTTTGTAATGTAATGTGCACCAAAATGATGATTTGGGGTATTTTTATACTAAATAGGACTTTGAGTAAAAATGCAGTATTTCCCTCTATTTATGAAATTGACTAACAAGCCTGTATTGGTTGTTGGCGGTGGAGAAGTGGCTTGTCGAAAGGTTGAGGCGCTCTTGAAAGCTGGGGCTAACGTAACAATAGTCTCCCCAAAACTGCGTCCTTATCTGCAGGAGTGTGTGCAGAGTCAGCAGTGTGATTGGATTGCTAGTGACTACAAAAGTGAATATTTATCCAATAATTTGGTTCAGGTTTGGGCAACCACAGACGATAATTCAGTCAATCATCAAGTCTATAATGACGCTAAAATGCTCAATTTGATGGTGAATGTGGTCGATGATCAGCCCTATTGTGACTTTATTACTCCGTCGATGATTGAGCGGGGTGACATTCAGATAGCGATCTCTAGCGGCGGGGCATCGCCCGTGCTAGTGCGAAATATTCGTCAAATGATTGAGGCGAACTTGGCGCAAAACGTTGGCTTGCTCGCCAAGTTTGCCGCGAGCAAGCGTGATGATATTAAGCAACGACTGCCATCAGTCGATCGACGTCGTGATTACTGGCAGGTATTTTTTGAGCAGAGTGAGGTCGTGCAAGCAACGGAGCAGGCGCAGCTTGAGAAAATCTATCAGCGTTTGCTTAGCCAAGACGCCAAGAGCGAGCCAAGTATTACGCTGATCGAATTACCCTCAGCGGTTGACCTGCTAACATTACGTGCATTGCAGCAACTGCAACGCGCCGAGTTGGTGCTGTATCCAAGTGATTGTGATTATGAGTTAGTGGATATTGCTCGCCGAGATGCTGAGCGCGAACGCTACCATGATATCGAGCAGTTGATTTTGCAGGCAGAGCGGCATAATGAATTGCAGCTCTGTGTCTACGTTCGTTCTGATGAGTTATCAAAGGTTAAGGCCGCTCTCTCGAATGGTGTGGTTTGTCAGTGTGGAAAGTAATCACTGAAAACAAAAACGACAGCACAGTGCTGTCGTTTTTTTTCGCGCTATCTAGCGATTATTGAGGAAGAATCACCGCATCAATCACGTGAATCACGCCGTTTTTGGCTTTGACATCGGCTGCAATGACAGTCGCATTGTCGACCATTACGCTGTCACCTTCAGTTGTTACTGTGATTGCCTGTCCTTGCACTGTAGTGGCTTCGTCGATCCCCATTACATCGGCGGCCATGACTTTACCTGGGACGACATGGTAGGTCAGAATTGCGACCAGTTTGTCCTTGTTCTCTGGTAGCAACAGCATTTCAAGTGTTCCGTCAGGCAGTGCAGCAAAGGCTTCATCTGTCGGCGCAAACACTGTAAACGGGCCTTCTCCTTTGAGCGTGTCGACCAGATCAGCCGCTTGCACAGCCGTTACGAGCGTGGTAAATGACCCATTAGCCACCGCCGTATCGACGATATCCATCTTCTTCATTCCATGCTCATGCGCCGCGACGCCTGCAGAGAAGAGTAGAGCGGTAATCAAGCCAAAAGCAGTTGCGAGTAGTGATTTCATGATTGTGTTTCCTTTGTCTGTGGGAGCGAGAATAACTACGCGCGACGCGTTGATTGAGATCAACTGCTAAGGTTCGAGGTGCGGGGACGGGCTTCGCCCTTCGAGGAGCGAGGAGTTTGGTGAACTTGAAAGGGTATCGAGCGCTTGTAACGAGTAAAGAGGAGAGTGTGAAGTAATGTTGTTTGGAAAAGAGCCAGGAGAGCTATTTACGATCACCTCTAGCCGACCGTCTATCGCTTTTGGAAAAGGAGCGGGGAGTTTAGTTCACGCGATGTACTCCTCGCACCTCGGAACGAAGTGAAACTCGCACCTCGCCCCTAAAAGCTCGCCTCTCGCAGCAGAGCGATCTCGACTCTCGTCTCTTCCCGAAGGGAATAAAAAAGCAGCCTTTCAGCTGCTTTTTGAACTTAGTCGCGGAAGTTATTGAATTGGAACGGCTGTCCCAGTTCACCTTCACGCACAAGCTGCATGGTCGCTTGAAGGTCATCACGTTTCTTGCCAGTAACGCGCACCTTGTCGCCTTGGATAGCAACCTGGACCTTGATCTTTGAATCTTTCACCAGCTTGACAATCTTCTTCGCGATTGGCGTTTCAATGCCTTGCTTGAAGATGCAGGTTTGGCTCCACATCTTGCCAGATTGGCTCGCTGTTTGTGCTTCCATTGCGTTAACGTCAACGCCACGCTTGGTTAAGTTACCGCGTAACATGTCACGCATTTGCTTAAGCTGGAAGTCACCCTCAGCAGAGAGTTTAACCGTTTCTTCGATCATCTCGAAGCTGGCTTGTACATTGCGAAAATCAAAGCGAGTCGATAGCTCACGGTTAGAGTTATCAATCGCATTACGTAGCTCAACGCTATCAATTTCAGAAACAATATCAAAAGAAGGCATGGGTTATCCTTATTGGTGATTACGACGGGCTTTCACTGCCGCTGACAGCATATCAAGCATCTGATGCGTGTGATCCCAGCTCAGGCATGGGTCAGTGATCGATTTACCGTATTCCAGGTTATGGATATCAGCCATCGACTGATTGCCTTCCTCGATAAAGCTCTCCGCCATGATGCCAGCCACTTGATGACTGCCGCCAGCCATCTGTTCACAGATATCTTTTGCGACATCAAGCTGTTTGCGGTGCTGCTTTTCACAGTTGGCGTGGCTGAAGTCAACCACTAGACGCTCTGGAAGGTCGAACTCTTTCAGTTTGCCACAAGCCGCTGCAATTGAGGCTTGGTCGAAGTTAGGGCCAGTATCACCACCACGCAAGATCACGTGACCGTATGGGTTACCCGCGGTGCGATAAACCGTCATGCGACCATTTTTATCTGGCGAGTAGAAGTAGTGTTGGGCTTTTGAGGCGCGAATCGCATCGATCGAGATCTTCACATTACCATTGGTGCCGTTTTTAAAGCCAACCGGGCATGAAAGCGCTGATGCCATTTCACGGTGAATTTGCGACTCGGTGGTACGTGCACCAATCGCGCCCCATGAAATCAGGTCAGCAATATATTGACCGGTGATCATATCAAGGAACTCGGTCGCCGTAGCCAGGCCAAGCTTGTTGATGTCAAGGAGCAGTTTACGCGCTTTATTAAGACCCGCTTCAAGGGCGTATGAGCCATCGAGGTTTGGATCGGTGATTAGACCTTTCCAACCGACAACGGTACGCGGTTTTTCAAAGTAGGTGCGCATTACGATGAATAGCTCATCTTTGTACTGCTCTTGGATGGCCGCTAGGCGCTCAGCGTAATCAATCGCCGCTTTGGTGTCATGCACAGAGCAAGGTCCAACGATGCACAGAAGACGGTCGTCTTCGCCAGTTAGGATTTTCTCGATTTGACGGCGTGATAGTTCAATTCGCGCAGCCACATCTTCGGTAAGAGGATGTGCTTGGCTCAGCTCCGCAGGAGTAGGCATAGGCCCAAGCGGCTGAGTGCGCAGTTCATCAGTTTTTAGTGGCATAAAATCGCCTAATTATGATTATAAAAGTGCAAAGATAGCGAAAAATCGCGAGAGTTGAAACTGTTTAACTACAACTAAATCAATTTAGTGATATACCCAAGTAACCTCAAGATGCCGATTTCAGAGCCAATATACCGGCTCATATCAAGGAAAATGGCTGTGGAAATGGCATTCCCTTTCAAAGTCATTTGACGCGGAGATGAGCCGGTATATTGGCTCCCTTCGGGCGAGTTTGCTTGGCTCGCAGCCTGTGTTGGTCACTCTCGATTTAGAGCCACTAAATCTTCAAGTGACCGCCTTGGCTGCAAACCAAGCAAATCTCGCTGAAACGGCATCTTGAGGTCACTTGGGTATAAACATAATAAAATCAGCACGATTGATTGATTTTTGTGCGAGCTGTGCAGGTTGCCCCCTTGTATTCCCGTGGCGCACTCGGTAAGGTCTGTAAATACTATGAAAAAACTATAAAAAGTACCAAAGGGATAGCATGGAGCAATCAATCGTATCAGCCCAGCAAGAAGGGCAGTTCCTTCCTAGTGCACAACCAAGCACCGGCGCATTCTACTATTTTTCTCTCGGCGACTGGCTACAACAAGCCGAGAATATCAAGCATCTGCAAAGTGCTGAATCACTCGAGGCGAGCAAATCTTTGTTGATTGAGCGCATTATTGCTGAGGTTGCGAGTGTGGCCGCTAAAGAGGACGTGCTGCGTGTGAGTCTGGATAAACTGACCAGCGAGCAAATCATCGCAGCCAACGAAGAATCGGCAGCAAAAGAGGCTAACCCGCTGATGGGCGTGCGCGGCGTTGCACGTTATGCTGCCGCTGACTACCAGGCGTGGTTCCAGCTTGAGTGCGAACTGATCAAAGCACTGCGCGAGCAATTTGCCAATGTAACCATCGTGGTTCCATTTGTGCGCAGCCTCGCAGATGCGGCTCGAATCATCGACAAGTTAGCCGAACAGGGGTTGCCGCGCGGACTGAATGGACTCAAGGTACTGTTCTCAGTCAATGTCCCTTCATCAGCACTACTAGCCGAGCGTTTGCTACACTACTTTGACGGCTTAGTCATCGACAGCGAAGACCTAACTCAATTCACCCTCGGCGTCGACAAGCACAACCCAGACCACCAACACAGCTACGCACCAGACAATGAGTCTGTAGTGCAGTTGATAAGCATCGCCTATCAAGCCGCCCAAGCCTTCAAAAAGCCAGCCATATTGCTCACCGAGCAACTGGCAACCAATCGCGCCTACCAATTACTACTAAGCGAACAACCAGACCTAAATGCTGTAGTGACAGCTAGCGCTAACGCTTAAGGGGGCGGGGTCCGAGGACACTTCGTTCCGAGGAGCGAGTAACACATCTCACGTCTTGAACTCCTCGTACCCCGGAGGGCACAGCCCGTCCCCGCGCCTCGAACCTGTAATTAAGGTTCGAGGACACTTCGTTTCGAGGAGCGAGTAACACCTCTCACGTGTTGAACTCCTCGCACCCCGGAGGGTATAGCCCGTACTCGCACCTCGAACCTGTAATTAAGGTTCGAGGACACTTCGTTTCGGGGAGCGAGTAACACATCTCATGTGTTGAACTCCTCGCACCCCGGAGGGCTCAGCCCGTACTCGCACCTCGTACCTGCTCTTTTACGGGTATTTCTTCAATATCGACAATCTTGCTGCGATTCATGACTAGCTTCCAGCGGTAGTAGTGCGCATTTTGTTGGTCATCAATTTCGCGTACGATCAGGTTGAGTAGGTGGCGCTTTTCTACCGAGTCGCGTAGTACCTGTCCTTTTTGCAAGCGATAAACTCGGTTGGCGCCTTTATCCATTAGGCGAGTAATAAAGCGCAGGTTAATGTAGAGGTTTTCTCGTGTTTGCTCATACCCGCTAAGAAAACGCGAGGTGCTCATCTCGACATCGGCGCGATAGTGCAGGATCTGCTCCTCGCGCTGGGCAACGCGCTTTTTCCTGATCTGCTGAACGCGATCAGGCAATCTACTTAAGCTGGTAAACTCAAGCCACTCAAGTTTTTGGCCCACCGATGATTTGGTTGAGGGATCTTTGAACTTACGTCGCCATTTGGGCCGTCCTCGGCGCAGCCGACGCCAGAGAATATCGCGCAGGTCATCTTTAAAGATCTCACGCAGTGCATAGACAAACGACATGGCAATAATGAAAGACGCCGTGATCTCTCCCCAATAATCACGCGCCATGATGGCCGTGATGGTAACGAAAACCATCACAAACCCGGTCGCCACACCTTTCACAATCCGCTGTACGGTTGCTCCTAATGAGGTGAGCTCTTCATGAAGCACAATGGGGTACTCAATCAATCGGCGCAGCAGGCGCATCTTATTACTCATCCGCGTGGCAGACTTGCGCACATTGGTGGAGTTGTAATCGTGCAGCTTGCGGTGGGCAATCTCACGCTCGGCAATGGTGATCAGACGCTGCTTAATTGTTTTGTATTCGCCCTCACGGGGTAGATGCGCGACTAAAGAGAGAAAACGCTGCTCGGTATACCAAGAGACATAGTTGTCAATATTGGCATAGTAGCGCTTGAGCTCTTCTTCATAAGGAACGGCTCGGCGTAAGCGTTTAAGAATATCGAGCGCAAGCTCAATTACTTCATCGATGTGATCCTCGTTGACTGACTGCTCTTTATCGGCGAGTGCATTCAAGTCCGCAATCGACTTATCTAAAGCGACAACGTACTGATAAGCATAAAGGCTAAGACTCACTCGGTATTGGTTAGAAGAGACCTTGCCTCGTTTAGCTAGGCGACTGTGCACCAAGGGCAGCAGTGTCTTATCACTAAAATAGGTACGCTTTTGCTGCAAAGCGCTGAAATAAATCTCGCTTTCTTTGATGACGTCAGGCCCTAGCCCAAGCTCACCAGGCACAAATAGGTAGCAATCTAGCTGGCTGCGCTTACTGGCAGGCAGGACTTGAGAGAGTTTTAGAGTTATTGCGTCTTGTTTGTCGACCGTGACCAAATCATACCTCGAGGAGAAAAATATTTTACTTTAAGACTAAAACAATCGATAAGTTTGGGTATAATCAGCGCCAATTTCCTCTGGCAAAGACGATTTAGCTGCGAGAGAGCCAAACTTCTTGTTTCACACTATAGTTTGAATGAAACGACTAAAGTTTACAAAACCTTATCGCTACGACTGCTGAATACTTTTTGTTGCCAGAGTTCACTTATCAACCAGCCGCTTTTCTACAAAGCGCAAAGAGAGCATTATGATTCAAATCGGACGCATCAATTCACTTGAAGTTACCAAGAAAACTGACTTTGGTGTATTTCTCGACGCCGGAGATTACGGCAGCGCCTTGCTACCTAACAGACTATGCCCTGAGGGTATCGAGGTCGGTGAGCGTATTGATGCTTTCCTGTATTTTGATGCCGACAGCCAAGTTGTGGCGACCACCGAGCAGCCAATAGCCCAAGTAGGTGAGTGGGGCCTGATGAAAATAGAAGGGATCAATGCCACTGGCGCCTTTGCCAGTTGGGGTATTAAAAGCAAAGATCTACTGATCCCATTTAGTGAGCAGCGCACACGTTTTCGCGCTGGGCAGAGTGTCTTAGTTTATGTCTACACCGATAAGGCCTCTGGACGCATTGTCGGCACAACCAAGTTCAACAAGCTCCTGAACAAGACGCCAGCCAATTATCAGCGTAACCAACAGGTCGATTTGATCATTGCCGAGCGCAGTGACTTAGGCTTTAAGGCGATCGTCAATGGTCAACACTGGGGCATGCTATTCCCATCAGACGTAATCGGTAAGATTTTTGTCGGTAAAAAGCTCAAAGGCTTCATCAAAAACATTCGCCAAGACGGCAAAATCGACCTGGCTCTACAAAAAGTTGGTGTCGAGAAGATGGACGACCTAAGTGAAAAAATCCTCGCTCAACTGGCCAAGCGCGACGGTTTCTTACCCCTAAGCGACAAGTCAACCCCTGAAGCGATCTTCGATGTGTTCCGCACCAGTAAAGGCACGTTTAAGAAGAGTATTGGCGGTCTGTACAAGCAAGGCTTAATCCGCATCGAAAAAGACGGGATTCGACTCACCGAAAAATAAAGGGGCGAGTATCGAGTACGGGCTGCGCCCTTCGGGGAGCGAGTAGCTTATAACGCGTTGTGTTTTCCTCGCTCCTCGTAGCGAAGCGTACCCGCACCTCGAACCTGCTTTTTTTGAAAAAAAAAGCCCGAATCCGATCCTGATTTGGGCTTAGGGGAATGGGCTCTTATCTGAGCCTGCGCTAAGGTTAGAACGCTTACGAGTTACTATTGAGACTAGCTCAGAGTTGAGAAACTTCCAGTTTATAACAAGAAAGTGCTACTTAATCCTACTCTCTTCTATATGAATCAATAGGTTAAAGTAGCGTCTTGTCATGTATTCTATCAATTACCGGTTGAGCCTTTGGCTTAGAACAAGTTTTTGTCGCGTACCAGTTCGCGAGGTAAGCCGTTTTTGATTCGATTGCCGACCCATTTGCCAAGGCCCAAGATCATGCCTTGGTAGGCGACCAGGGTTTCACCGCTTTGGCCGGATAGAGCAGGGCGTACATCACGTCCCATGTACCACTCGCGGGCTTCCTCGCGGTTTAACTCGACCACTGGACCACCCTCGGCATTGAGTGCCATAGCGACTTGGTGGGTCCAGCGGTATCCCTTCTTGTGCGCTTCGGCGATCTTAATCCCCATTCGAGAGAACTTAAACTCGGTCAAAAGTGGCGCCAGGGTTTGGGGGAATAGCCAGATATCGTTATCACGTTGCCAAAGCTGCGTATCGGCAGGCAGTGTGATGCCAAGACTTTCTTTAAGGTGCTGCTCGATATCACTCGCTTGCTTGGCAGCGATCGGCGCAAAGGGGAATTTGCCGAGACGCTTTTTTACCTTTGGCGGCGTGACGCTCGCCAGTTTTTTAAACTTGGCAATAAAGAAGCCTTCACTGTCATAAACTTGCGGGAATACATGCAGGTAGCCTTCCTCAGTCAGCACTTTTTCTGCCCCCGGGAAGAGCGTTTCAAGGGTGAGGGTAGTGACGCTGTCACCAAAAGTATCCAGTAGGTGCTGACAAACTTGCTGGTTTTCCTCATGGCTTAACGTGCAGGTCGAGTAGACCAGTTCGCCGCCAGGTTTAAGCGCGTGAAACGCGCTCTCGATAAGCTGCTTTTGCGTGTCTGAGATGGCGTGTATCGAGGCCATGCTCCAGTTTTTTAAGGCGTCTTCATCTTTACGCACTGTGCCTTCACCACCGCAGGGCGCATCAATGAGTACGGCATCAAAGGTCTCTGGTAGCCATCCACCAAATACTTGGCCATCGTAATTACTTAAAGTGGCATTGCGCACGCCGCAGCGCTCAATGTTGGCATGGAGCACTTTGACCCGGCTTGAAGAGTACTCGTTAGCCACGAGTAAGCCTTGGTTATCCATCAACGCAGCCAGTTGAGTGGTTTTTGACCCAGGCGCTGCCGCCATATCGAGCACACGCTCATAGCCCGCACTATTTTGGTGATAAAGCGCAACGGGCGGTAGCATCGAGCTGGCTTCCTGGATATAGAACCAGCCCGCCATATGCTCAGCGGTATTGCCCAGCGGCACCTGTGACTCATCGGCATCAATCCAAAAACCTTCCTCACACCAAGGAACCGGCGTCAACGCCCAGCCATTAGCCTCAGCCACCGATTGAAACTGCTCAATACTCACTTTTAATGTGTTGATGCGAATACTTTTTCTCAGTGGACGTTGGCATGCAGCAATAAAGTCTTGCAAGCTCTCGCCTTTGGGCAAAATCGACTCAATATGCTGGAGAAATTCAGATGGAAGATAGACGTTTGGATGCACGGGAGATCTCAAAGAATGGGGGAAAACGGCGATTATATCAGAAGTCAGAGACGAGAGGCGAGCAAAGATACAGGGGGCGGGGAGCGGGTACGGGCTACCGCCCTACGAGGTGCGAGGGGGGAAAATACTCGCTACTCGAAGCGAAGCGTCCTCGCCCCTCGCACCCTGTGTTTAAGGTTTTGGTATCGCAGTGCGCCACTGTGACCATTCTGGTTTGGCTTCGTCGTGGAGAAAGTAGGTTTCTCCTGAGCGAGCCGATGGTTGTAGGGTGCCTTGTGGTGGTGTGGCGAAGGCGATGCCCCCTTTGACGATACTGTCTAGTGTGCCTGAGCGGACCTTGGCGCCAGTGAGGCCGATGGAGACGTCCAATCCGGACATGTTCCAAAATAGGCTGTTGCTGCGCACTAGGTAGCGGTATTCGGGGTCTATGGTGATGGTGGTGATCACGCGATCGGCAAACTCCCCCAGAGAGACACCAATCACGCTGCCAACGTGCATATCTCGGTAGGTGATTGGGGTGCCGACTTGAACGGAGCCGCGCTTTTCGCTTTGCAAAGTTAATATAAAATCGTAGCGCTCGATGACATTGTTTTGTAGTTCAAAGTCGGTTTGCACCGTTCCACTTCCAGGAATAACCGACACTTGAGGGCTGAGCGCTGAACGCAGGTTTCTCACCCCGGCCAGACTGACCTCGAGCGGAGCGATATAAAATTGGCTGTCGCTGCGGGCAATGTCATCAACGTATTGCGAGTAAATTCGAGCGCCAAAGGTAAAGGTGCCATCGTTAAAGTTTGGCGTGACGTCGATGATCTCACCCACATTCACCGCACCATAATGCACCTTGCTGCCGATACTTAGCTCATGAAACTGCGAGCCCTGAAGGGTGATGCGTTGGCCGTAGTTCTTCGCTTCATCATAGCTGTTGTACAGTTTCCAGTGTTGGTCGACCTTGTTGCTGATCCCCGGTACACGGTCAAAGGCGATGCCACCGCTAATCAATGATTTTAGCGGCGCGGCATTGACTTTAACACCAGCGAGACTTGCATCAATCACAACTCCGGAGCGATTCCAAAACACAGTATCTTTTTCAATCAGGTAGCGATAGCGCTTATCGATACTGACTTTGATATCGACGCCATTACTAGACAGAGAAAAGTCCTTCACACTACCGACTTCGATATTGCGATACAGCAGCGGAGCACCGATAGAAATAGAGGGAAGGGTCTCTGCAAACAAGGTAATGGTTTGTGCGCCTGATTGATTATGCTTGGCTAACTCAGAGTGGGATTGGCTCTTATACAGCGTATAGTCCGAACGCGCTGCAGCGCTACCTTCACTACTGAAGCTGATGCTGCCTTCCAGCAACTGTTTTGCCGGTGGGATGTGGACATCGAGACCTTGCTCATCAAACTGGACACTGGCGGTGCCGGCAATAAAAAAGCGATTATCTGAGCGGATCAAATTGGCATGCTGAGCATCGATCAACAGCTCAAACTTGACCGAATTTTTGGCTAAGCGGATGTCTGTAATACTGCCAACCTTTATCCCTCGATAGTTTACCGCCGCCCCGGCTTCAAGCCCGTACGCATCCTCGGCGGTCAAGGTCACTGTTAGGGCATCGCTGCGCTGGCGGTTAAACTCATCTTGGCGCAGGGCAACGAACTTGCGTGCGCGCTCACCAGCTTGCGGTTCGATGGTAAGAAAGTTACCGGTGACTAGGTTGCTGAGGTTTTCCACCCCAGATAGCGATAGCTTGGCTTCTTGCAGAACGAACTGGGTTTGATCAGTGAGCATATCAACGAAAACAGGTTGGATAGCGGCTCGCGCGATAATCTGTGCTCGATCGCGACTGAGTTCAACATTGGTGATCTGACCCACTTCGATACCACGATAGAGAATGTTGGTTCCATTGGGAGAAATATTATGATCGTCAGGCAAGGTGATTTGGATCGGGATACCACGACCAGCGGTTTTGACATCTTTATATAAACGAAACTCTCGATTGTTCTCTACCGCTTGTCCGCCATCGGGGGAGTCAACCGCGATAGCGCCATTGATCAGAGCACTGACGCTTTCCAGTCGCATATCCACACCCTCAAAACCAATACTTGCCCCGATTCCAGAAACATTCCAGAAACGGCTCTGATCGGTGATGATATTGCGATACTCGGGATTAATACTCGCATTGATCATGACGTTTTTAGTGCTCTCATCGAGATGAAAGTTGTACACCTCACCAATTGGGATCTTGCGGTAGACAATTTGTGAGCCAACTGAGATACCCCCTAGGTCACGGGCTTTAAGAACAATGTTTAGTCCCTCGTGAGCCCCTTGATCGGTCGGGGGGATATCGAGGGCGCGGAACGTGGTTTGAGGTTCACCGCCGGCCTCGCCAGGTTGAATAGCGATATAGTTGCCGGATACTAGCGCATCTAAGCCGGAGATCCCTGATAAGCTTGCTTGAGGCTTAACTAGCCAAAAGCGGGTAGTGTCGGTGAGAAGTTTCGCCGCTTGCGGGTAAATATCGACGTCCGCATAAATGGTTTCTAGGTCATCTGATAGGTTAATGTCGCGCACAACACCGACCTCAAGACCTTGATAACGCACCATTGTTCGCCCGGCAACCAATCCTTGTGCATCAGAAAATTGGACCTGTATGCGCTGACCTGCATCATGCACGGCCTTGAATACCAGCCAACCTGCAAGGACTAAAGTCAAAATCGGCAGCAGCCACAATGGCGAGATCCCGCGGTTTTTCCTCACTTCGGGTTGGTAGGCAGTGGGTGTCGATTGTTGTTTACTCATTCCTTTACTCTTAGTTGACTGACTCAGTTATTATTGAGCTTTTCTTCTGTCGACCTGGCTTTTAAAGACCATTTAAAAACGACAGACAAAACTCTTATTGTTGTTAATTGTGTTGCTCTACCGGCTCGGGATCTCGGTTATCAGACCAAAGCAGGCGAGGGTCAAGATTCTCTGCCGCCAGCATGGTCAGGACGACGACAGCCGCAAATGCGATTGCGCCAAAGCCTGGTGTGAAGTCGAGGATTTGTCCGCGGTCCACTAAGGTCATCATAATAGAAATAACGAACAGATCCATCATTGACCACTTGCCTATCCAACTGACAAAGAAGAATAATTTCATTCTGTGACGCTGAGAGCGTGGACACTGAGGTTTGCGATGCTTGAGGTGAATCGTGATCAGCAGATAAGCAAGCCCCATGATCTTACCGACGGGCACCACGATACTGGCGATAAAGATAATCGCAGCGATAAAAGGCATATCATTGACCACCAGTGAGGCAACGCCTGAAAAAATGGTGTCTTCCAGGCGCTCGCCATTGGTGATCAAAATGGAAATCGGCAACAGGTTCGCAGGCAAGACTGCGATACTGGCGGCAATCAGGTAGGCCCAGGTTTTCTGTAGAGAGTTGGCTTTGCGCTTTTCAAGGCCTGCGTGGCAGCGCACGCAGCGGTGCTCTGGGTTATCCGGCTGTGAGAGGTGACAGGAGTGACAATGTAACGATTCATCTGCGAAGTCATAGCTTGATTCATTACACCAAGCTTCCCAGTATCGGCGGATACTCACACGGCACAACAACATCACGGTAAATATCTGCAGCGCAATCAAGCCAATTAAACCAGGCTTAACATAGATATCGGAATAGTCTTGCAGTTTAAAGCAGGAGATGGCAACGCTGACCAAGAAAACGTCAATCATTACCCAGTGCTTAAGATGGTGGATACACCACAGAGAATACTTGACCGTGTTAAATGAGCGATACGTTAACCCGATATGGGTAAGGACCACCGACAGGCACATGATTAAGGGGGCGATAGAGCTGCAGAAAAAGACCAGGACTGCGAGTGAAACAAACCCTTCTTCGAATAGAGTAAAAATGCCGCTTGGTAGGGTGGCGGGAATCATCACGCCAAACAGGCGAATCGAGATAAAGTCAAAAAAGTGTGAGGGGATAAACAGCAACAAACAGGTTATCGCAATGGCTAAATTACCGTTAAGAGAAGGACTGCCTCCGCGGTAGAGCTGGGTACCACAACGGGGACAATAAGCGCTACGACCTGCGCTGACCTCAACACTGGCGATGTGCAGATCGCAGCCTTGACAAAGCTTGGTCTTAAGCGATTGTTGCTGTTCTGGCTCTAACGTTTGGCTCATCAGACTGATAGTTCCATAGTTGACGGTGCAGGGTTTTAATCATCAAAAGTTGAATTATGAATCGTCTTCGTCGCGCCCAACGCGATTCGCATAGCGCAATCCATAGAGATCGAGTGTCGGCTCATCCGAGACTTTGTCTGTCTTGAAAAGCATAGATTATGTCTTAAAGTGTCAATAAAAAGAACAGCTTGTTGTTTAGTAAGTGCTGTTTTTTGTGGGCAAATACCCAACCTTGTCTTGGTGCTAACATCAAGAGCGACGTTTTCACACTGAGAAGAGCTGCAAAAAACGCGAATATGTTGTCGGAAATTAACACTTTTTTATGAATTTTCGCTTGTGTTCTTTGACCAGAGTGGCTAAAAGTAATCGGATTGAAAGCCATGTCGCTGCAGCTGGACCAGTCTAAGGTCTTTCTCTGCGTCATATTAAGTAAAAAATAGATAGTCTATCCCCCTTGACTATCAAAGGAAGTATAAATGAATTTAGAACAATACCAGCGACTTACCAAACAAGCCGCTGCTTTGTTAGAGTCTGAACCCAGTTTAGTTGCCAATTTGTCGAACCTATCGGCACTGCTCAACATGGAGCTTGCTGACATTAATTGGGTTGGCTTTTATTTGATGGAAGAGGACCAACTGGTGCTAGGACCGTTCCAAGGCAAGCCAGCTTGCGTACGCATTCCGGTTGGACGAGGTGTTTGTGGCACGGCTGTAGCCGAGAATCGTGTTCAGCGCGTCTATGACGTACATCAGTTCGAGGGACACATTGCGTGTGATGCCGAGAGTAACTCAGAAATCGTTATTCCATTCTCGATTGATGGCAAAGTGGCGGGTGTGCTGGATATCGATAGTCCATTAATTGGTCGATTTAGCGAAACTGACCAACAAGGACTGACATTTTTGATGCAGGAAGTAGAACAGTTGCTTAATTCACATGCTATTGACCGATAAATTCGCTCTAGGCAGTGGTTTTTCGCTTTTAGGTCTCTATAATAGCCAACAATATTTATGTAACGCTCGCGGGCAGGCCGCACGAACCAGGAATTTTCATGGAAAACACTGAAAAGCTAAAAAACAGCAAAGAAGTTATCGCGTATATTGCTGAATGTTTCCCAAAGTGCTTTACTTTAGAAGGTGAAGCAAAGCCATTAAAAATTGGTATCTTTCAAGATCTTGCTGAACGTCTAGCAGAAGACGAGAAAGTAAGTAAAACACAACTACGTGCTGCACTGCGTCAGTACACTTCATCTTGGCGTTACCTACATGGTGTTAAACCTGGTGCTGTTCGTGTTGACCTTGATGGCAACGAGTGTGGTGTTCTAGAAGATGAGCACGTTGAACACGCTAAGACAACACTGGCAGAGAGCAAAGCTCGTGTGAATGCACGTCGTAAAGAGCAAGCTCAAAAGGCTAAGCAAGAAGCAAAGGCAAACAAGCCAAAAGCGAACAAGCCGAAACCACGTCGTAACCCGGCTAAAGCGAACAAGCCTCAACCTGTTGAGACTCGTCCACTGAACGCTGATGAGATGATCATCGGTAAACAGGTGAACGTAAACATGGGTAAAGGCAACATGGGTGCGACCATTGTTGAAATCAATAAGGAAGATGTGCGAGTTCAACTGGCAAACGGCCTTCAAATGGTCGTGAAAGCGGAGCACTTGCGCGCTTAAAGGAGATCCTCCTAAGCATGAAATGCCGTTCTAAAGTGACAATTATTGCTGCTAGCCTTTGGCTAGCAGCAACTCCCGCGTTGGCTCTCGATGCCGACATTTCTAAGGACGACCTACCGTCTCTCAACCCTGAGGCGCAACATGCGACAGCCAGTAAGCGGATCACCAAGCGCTTTACTCGCTCGCACTATAAGCACTTCACCCTCGATGATGAGTTTTCCCAAGCGATATTTGATCGCTACTTAGGAATGCTCGACTACAACCGCAACATCTTTACCCAAAAAGATATTGACGGTTTCTATCAGTCAGCGCGTGACCTTGACCAACAGCTTAAATCTGGTAGCAGCCAGGTGGCTTTTGACGTTTACAATCTTTCGATGGAAAAACGTTACGAGCGATTGAATTATGCGCTTACCCTGCTGGATGAAGAGATCAAGTTTGACACCGACGAGACGATTTTAGTTGATCGCTCTGAGGCGGACTGGCCAAAAGACGATGCTGAACTGGATGAGTTGTGGCGTAAGCGGGTTAAATATGATGCGCTTAACCTCAAGCTCACCGGTAAAGAGTGGCCTGAGATCAGCGAGATGTTGGGCAAGCGTTATAACAACGCTATCAAACGTCTGTCGCAAACCAAAAGTGAAGATGTTTTCCAGCTCTACATGAATGCGTTTGCTCGCGAAGTTGATCCTCACACCAGCTATCTTTCACCACGCAGTGCTGAGCAATTCCAATCTGAGATGAATCTGTCTCTTGAAGGGATTGGTGCGGTGTTGCAAATGACCGATGACTACACCGTGATCCGTTCACTGGTGGCAGGGGGTCCAGCCTCAAGTAGCAAGCAGCTATCTGAGGGGGATCGCATTATTGGTGTCGGCCAAGATGGCAAAGATATCGTTGATGTGATTGGTTGGCGTCTTGATGATGTGGTGCAGTTAATCAAAGGACCTAAGGGGACTAAGGTTAACCTGCAGATCTTGCCAGAAGGTAAAGATGCAAAAAGTCACGTTGTCACTATTGTCCGCGATAAGATCCGCCTTGAAGACCGTGCGGTCAAATCTGAGGTGATCGAGAAAGCGGGTAAGAAGATTGGTGTGCTTAATGTGCCAAGTTTTTACGTTGGTTTGGCGCAAGATACCGACAAGCTGATCACCGAGCTGCGACAGCAGAATGTGGATGGCATCGTAGTTGACCTGCGCAACAATGGCGGTGGTGCACTCACCGAAGCGACGGCGCTGACGGGCCTGTTTATTGAAAGCGGTCCTGTGGTGCAAGTCCGTGACGGTTACAATCGAGTCAATGTGAATGCGGACACAGATGGAGATATTTCTTACACCGGACCGTTAACAGTTTTAATTAACCGTTATAGTGCTTCGGCATCAGAAATTTTCGCTGCCGCACTGCAAGACTATGGTCGCGCTATCATCGTTGGTGAGAACTCGTTTGGTAAAGGCACGGTTCAGCAGCACCGCTCGCTCAATCATATCTATGATATTTTTGACAAAGAGTTGGGTTACGTCCAATACACAATTCAGAAGTTTTACCGTATCAACGGTGGCAGTACACAAAATAAAGGTGTAGTGCCGGATATTGCTTATCCAACCGCTATTGATGCCGATGAAACGGGTGAGAGTGTAGAGGATAACGCGCTGCCTTGGGATCAGATCCAGCCGGCGAAATACTCGGTGTTGAAAGACAAGTCTCCTCAGATCGCGAAATTGACCAACAAGCATATCAAGCGTGTATCAACCGATATGGAGTTTGGTTTTATCCTTGAGGATATTGAGCGTTACAAATTGGAAAAAGATGATAATGCACTCTCTTTGAATGAAGCGACACGTAAAGCTGAGTCAGAGAGAAACGAGCAGCGTCGTTTGGAGCGCATTAATCAGCGTCAAACCAGTCAAGGTTTGGAGCCGTTTAAGTCATTAGACGATGTGCCAAATGATTATGAAGCGCCAGATCCTTACTTGGATGAAACAGTCGCCATTATGGTTGACATGATTGGCTAGCCATTCATAGCGTGATTATCCTGACAAGAACCAAGCGAGCTCATTTGTGAGCTCGCTTTTCTTTTTGATTTCTCAAATATAACAACTGTGAACTAGATCGAATATTTCGCATAATTTCATATCTACTTCTATGCTCAAAGAGTAAAGGGGAGATGCTTATGAAGTGGATAACAATAATTCTTGCTGTATTTAGCTTGAGTGTGAATGCGAACGACGACGATCAATCAATCGATTTAACCCAATTTGACCAACCATTTTTACTCGGTGACTGGTATTTACTTAACCCAGATCCCGGCAATTCTGCCGAGAATTTTATAGCCATCAAACTGTCGCTTGATTCTGGCTACAACTTTTCAATCGATATCCAAAAGAAAGACTACTCCGTAGATCATTGGGAAGGTTTCTATCACGCCAGTGAAGACACCATTGTGCTTGGTAGTAACAGTGATGACCCACAGATTTACGAATACAACCTCAATCATAATGCGCTGCAACTTAACGGCGTGGTGTTTCGCAAGGCATTGTCCAACTCACTAGCGGGCAACTGGACTAGCGAACACTTGACCGGTGATGATATGGCGGCAAGTGATATTAATCAGATGGAACTGACACTGCGCCCCGACTTTGTATTCGATTTCCGCGTGACCAATGACGAGGGGGATGAGAAAAGTCATCAGGGGGTTTACATCACAGAGGGTGATCAGTTGATCCTGCTGTATAAAGATGGCGAGCAGTCGACGCGCTATACATTGGGTAGCGACGAGCTAACCCTCAAAGGTGAAGATGGCAGTACGTTTGCGGTGTTGTCGCGAGACAGCCACCAGCAATAATCAGGAGATATTTATAAATATCTTACTTTAATAAACCTGAGACGAAGGCCTTTTATCGACCTCTTGGTCAAAAGCCGTTCAGCTTTAAGGAGCACAGGTAAAAACGCCTCGCATTTTAGAATAAGACAGAGTAACGTTATGCTTTTGGCAAGTATGCCGAGCATAACGTTTTTTTATGTGAGTCAGTCTAACTATGGCTCACCACTGCCTTAATGATTGTCGAGAGGAACGAGACAATGACTCAATCAGCAACCGCACAACCCGTTGCAAAATATCGCAAAGATTATCAATCACCCAGTCATGCCACATCTGACATCGAGTTGTATTTTGATCTGCATGACAATCACACACTGGTTACTGCCACTTCAAAAGTTAAGCAGCTAAAGCAATCAACCACACTCGAGCTCGATGGTGAACAGCTTGAACTAAAAAGTATCAAGGTCGATGGTCAAGACTGGACAGACTACCAGCTGGTAGAGGGTGGTTTGCATATTCATCAGTTACCCGAGCAATTTGAGTTGACCGTGGTGACTGAGATTGATCCCGAGGGCAACACAGCGCTAGAGGGTTTGTATAAATCGGGCGGGGCGTTTTGTACTCAGTGTGAAGCCGAGGGCTTTCGCCGCATCACCTATTATCAAGACCGCCCAGATGTGTTGGCGCGCTTCACCACCACTGTCGAGGCCGACAAGTCTCAGTACCCGCATTTATTAAGTAATGGTAATCGCATCGATGCAGGTCTTGCGAGTGATGGCCGCCACTGGGTCAAATGGCAAGACCCGCATCCAAAGCCTGCTTATTTATTTGCTTTGGTCGCGGGTGATTTTGATGTCCTTACTGACCAATACACCACGCGCTCGGGTCGAGAAGTCGCCCTAGAAATCTTTGTTGATAAAGGCAATCTCAACCGAGCAGAGCACGCGATGACATCGCTGGTTAATTCGATGAAGTGGGATGAGGATCGTTTTGATCTTGAATATGATCTCGATATCTACATGATCGTCGCGGTCGATTTCTTCAATATGGGTGCGATGGAAAATAAAGGCCTGAACGTGTTTAACTCCAAATACGTCCTCGCTAATGATCAAACCGCGACCGACAGCGATTACTTAGGGATCGAAGCGGTGATCGGGCATGAGTATTTTCATAACTGGACCGGCAACCGAGTGACCTGCCAAGACTGGTTCCAATTGAGCCTCAAAGAGGGCCTGACCGTCTTTCGTGATCAAGAATTCTCTTCAGATCTTGGCTCGCGTGCGGTCAATAGGATCAATAATGTGCGCATTATTCGTGGGCCGCAATTTGCCGAAGACTCAAGCCCAATGTCACATCCGATTCGCCCAGAAAAAGTTATAGAAATGAATAACTTCTATACTTTGACTGTGTATGAAAAAGGTAGTGAAGTGATCCGTATGATGCACACACTGCTCGGCGAAGACAGCTTCCAAAAAGGCATGAAACTGTACTTTGAGCGCCACGATGGTACCGCGGCGACGTGTGAGAACTTTGTTGCGGCGATGGAGGATGCCAGTGGTGTTGACCTGAGTCAGTTCCGTTTGTGGTACAGCCAATCTGGCACACCCGAGCTGACGGTAAGCGGTGATTATGATCCATCGCAGCAAACCTTTACCCTGACCGTTGAGCAGTCGACGGAGCCCACTCAAGATCAGGCAGAAAAATCACCGCTGCATATCCCACTGGATATTGAACTGTATAAATATACAGGTGACGTAATTTCACTCATTTCTAACGGTCAAGCCGTGTCCAATGTGCTTAACGTTACTGAGGCCAAACAGACGTTTGTGTTTGAACAAGTCACTGAGCAGCCCGTGATCTCACTGCTTCGAGAGTTCTCAGCCCCAGTGAAACTCAACTTTGATTACAGCGATGATGAGCTGACCTTCTTGATGCGCCATGCAACCAACGCGTTTGCGCGCTGGGATGCAGGGCAGATGCTACTTGCTAAGTATATCAAGCAGTATGTTGACCAAGGCGTGAGTAAGGTAGAGTTGCCAGAGGCGGTGATTGATGCGTTTCGTGGTGCCTTGCTCGATGCGAGTCTTGAGCCTGCCTTTATTGCCGAGATGCTGACACTGCCTTCTGCCAATGAGGTAGCGGGTTGGTATAAACAGGTGGATGTTGATGCGATCTCTGCGGTGCTTAAAGCGATTAAAGTTGCGTTGTCACGTGCGCTTATCGATGAGCTCTCTGCGACTTATTACAGCCTGACCCAATCTGGTTACTCGATAGACCATGCGCAAATGGGCCAGCGTGCACTGCGTAACGTGTGTCTGTCTTTCCTTGCGTATAACGAGGGCGGTAATCAACTGGTTGAGAAGCAGTATCGCGACTCAAACAATATGACTGATACCATGGCGGCAATGACTGCGGCGAATATGGCTCAGTTAGCCTGTCGTGAGCGTTTGATGCAGGACTACAGCGACAAGTGGCAGCATGATGGCCTAGTGATGGATAAATGGTTCGCCTTGCAAGGCACCAATCCGGCAAGTAATGCGCTCGAGGTGATCCGCCAGACGATGTCGCACCCGGCATTTAGCCTGAAAAACCCAAACCGAATTCGCAGCTTGATTGGGGCGTTCTTAAACAATAACCCAGTGCAGTTCCATGCCAAATCGGGTGAGGGCTACGCGTTTGCCGGTGAGATCTTGCGCCAGCTTAACGAGAGCAATCCGCAAGTCGCGTCACGCTTGCTTGATCCGCTGCTGAAGTACCGTCGTTATGACGATGGACGTCAACAACTGCTCAAGAAAGAGCTAGAGACGCTTAAGTCAATGGACAACCTGGCCAAAGACCTGTTTGAAAAGGTGACTAAGGCGCTAGAGTCTTAATATCTCTGATGCCCTTTGCCAAAGCCACTATAGCTTGGTAAAGGGCCACTATTTTTAACGCTATTTTCTTTCGTTCATGAACCAGTATTTCTTTAGTCTTAACATTAGTTACCAGCAATTTATGCGTCATTACTCAGGTGCTGCCAGTAGTGTAGTAGTCACCACAAGCACAGGTGTCCGTATTCAGCTCCCTGCAGCGAGATTGAGACCTTTTCTTTCGCAACTAGGTTTAAAAGGGCGCTTTCGCCTGACCACTGATCAGCAAAATAAGTTTAAGCACTTAGAATCGCTCGGTTAGAGCGATTCCTTAAGCGCCGCATATGCGGCTCTTCTCCTTAGCGCTATAAATCCCTACAAGCGTGATTCTGTTCCCCACTGAATACACACATCAAAATTTCGCTCCTTATTTAAAATATTGCTATTAAATCGTTACCTAGAGCAGAGATAAATTTCACTATTACTTCCATTATTAAGTGGGAGATACCCTATGCTTATAGCGATCCTATAAAAATAATATTATGGAGTGATCTTATGTCTGAGCGAGAAACCATTGTCCCCGTACTGCTCGAGAAGGTGATCAAACTTATCCAAGATAAGGTGCAGGCGAATGATTGTCCGCTTGTCACTCAGTTGGCTGAGCATCTTTTTAGTAATGTCTCACACGATGACTTGATTAATCGAAACGAGTCGGACCTCTACGGCGCTCTGCTTAGCCTTTGGCATCACCTAGGCGAGACCAAATCGAAGCAAATTTCTGTCAGGGTGTTTAATCCAACCGTTAGTCGACGTGGATGGCAGTCGACTCATACCATTGTTGAGGTGGTGGTGGATGACGGCCCATTTCTGGTTGACTCGATTAAGATGGCACTCTCACGGCTTGGCCTGACGGCGCACCTGATGCTGCACGGCCCAGCTCGCGTTGAGCGCAGTGGCAAAAGACTTGAGAGCTTTAACACTGAGAAAGGCGATTTGGTTTCTCTGTTCCATATTGAGGTGGATAGGCTCAATACCGCCAAAGAGATGAAAGCCCTTGAATCTGAACTGAATAAGGTGCTCAAAGATACCGGCATGGTGGTGCGGGACTGGCAAGCCATGGCAGAAAAGCTCGAGCAGGTGACACAAGAGCTTGAGCAGCAAAAATCGAATCAGTTTATCGATGCTGACCACTATAAAGAAGCGATCCAGTTTCTTCGCTGGTTAGCTGACCATAATTTCACCTTTATGGGCTATAAAGAATACAAACTAGTCACAGATAATGATGATATTGAGCTGCAACCAGTAAAGGGCACCGGTCTCGGTCTATTTTCAGTACCCGCGCGCGCGCGCTCGGTGAAACTCTCTGACTTTCCCGACTCCGCTCGTTTAGAGGCGCAAAAGCCGTATTTATTGATCCTGACCAAGGGCAATGTTCAATCGCGGATCCATCGCCCGGCCTATACCGACTATATAGGGATCAAAAAGATCAATAATAAGGGTAAGGTGATCGGTGAACATCGTTTTACCGGTTTATATACCTCGGCGGTGTATAACCAAAGCGTGCAATCGATCCCGTTGGTCAATCATAAAGTCCAGCGAATACTGAATAATAGTGGTTATATGCGCGGCTCGTATGCGTATAAGGCGCTGAATAATATTTTAGAGAACTTTCCGCGTGATGAGTTGCTCCAGGCCAAAGAGAAGGAGCTGCTCGAGGTGGGGACTGGCGTGGTGCAAATGCAAGACCGGGATATGCTGCGACTGTTTGTGCGCAAAGATCCGTTCGGTCGCTTCTTTAGCTGTATGGTTTACGTCAATAAGGAGCGCTATAACACCGAACTGCGTCGTCAAACCCAACGGATCTTCCAACAGTACTTTGGATCCAAGCAGGAAGTCGATTTCACTACCTTCTTTTCTGAAAGTCCGTTGGCCCGCACTCACTATATTGTCCGAGTTGAGAATAATAATATCGATATAGACGTGAAAATGATCGAACAAAACCTTATGGAGGCCTCTTCAACCTGGGACGATCGCTTGTCCTCGACGATTATTGCCAATTTTGGTGAGAGTAAGGGGGTTCCTCTATCCAAGCAGTATTTCTATGCTTTCCCTCGCTCATATAAAGAGGATGTGCTGCCAGCTGCAGCGGTGAGTGATATTGAGCGGCTTGAAAAGATTGATGAAGACAACAAGCTTGGCATGCTGTTCTATCGTCCTCAAGAGCTGGCAGCGGATTCCAATGCGGTGAGACTCAAACTCTATCATGGTGATGAGCCTATCCATCTATCGGATGTGATGCCGATGCTTGAGAACTTAGGTTTGCGAGTGATTGGTGAGTCACCGTATGAGATCAACAAAACCAATGGTCAGACATTTTGGATCCTCGATTTCTCGATGCTGCATAAAGGCGGTGGTCGCGTGGATCTTCGCCAGGCGCGGGATCGTTTCCAGCAAGCGTTTGCTGCCATTTGGTCCGGGGATCTTGAGAATGATGGCTTCAATCGACTGGTACTAGGCGCAGGTTTGACGGGGAGAGAGACTTCCATCTTGCGAGCCTATGCCCGCTATATGCGTCAGGTTGGTTTTCCGTTTAGTCAAAGCTATATCGAAGATACCCTGAACAATCATCCGCAATTGGCGACTGCGCTGGTGGAGCTGTTTGTCCATCGCTTTAACCCGCACATGAAGGAGAGTCAGCGGGCTCAGCATGAGGTCTTGGCTAAGCTGACGGAACTACTCGAAAGCGTAGAGAGCTTGGACGATGATCGGATTGTGCGCCGCTATATGGACATGATGGTCGCGACGCTACGCACCAACTACTACCAGGTGGACGAGCATGGCACGCCTAAGCCTTGGTTATCACTCAAGATGCAGCCTAGCTTGATTCCTGAGATCCCACAACCTGTGCCTGCCTACGAGATCTTTGTTTATGCCCCAGATATCGAAGGGGTTCACTTGCGAGGCGGTAAGGTTGCGCGTGGCGGGCTGCGCTGGTCCGATCGCCAAGAGGATTTTCGCACAGAGATTCTTGGCTTGGTGAAAGCACAGCAGGTCAAGAACACCGTGATTGTGCCTGTCGGTGCCAAGGGTGGGTTTGTGTGTAAGAAGCAGCCCGGCCTAACCAGTCGCGATGAGATATTTGCCGAAGGGCAGCACTGCTATAAGCGCTTTATTCGCGCGCTGCTTGATGTCTCCGACAATATTGTCGATGGTGCGCTGGTGCCGCCTGCAAATGTGGTGCGCCATGATGAGGATGATGCCTATTTGGTGGTCGCAGCAGACAAGGGCACTGCCACGTTCTCTGATCTGGCTAACTCGGTGTCTGCCGAGTACCAATTTTGGCTTGGTGATGCCTTTGCCTCGGGTGGGTCAAACGGCTACGACCATAAGGCCATGGGTATTACTGCAAAAGGGGGGTGGGAGTCGGTCAAGCGTCATTTCCGTGAGCTTGGGGTCGACTGTCAATCCACCGATTTTACCGCAGCAGGGATTGGCGATATGGGCGGTGATGTGTTTGGTAATGGTATGTTGCTGTCAAAACACACGCGTTTGTTAGCGGCGTTTAATCACCTGCATATCTTTATTGATCCCAATCCCGATTCAGCTTCAAGCTGGCAAGAGCGTAAGCGTCTATTTGATCTACCGCGCTCGAGTTGGGAGGACTATGATCCTAAGTTGATCTCCAAAGGTGGTGGCGTCTTCTCGCGACGAGCAAAATCGATCGAATTGAGCAGCGAAATGCGTAAACTGCTAGATACGGATCATAAAACCCTTGCCCCCAATGATCTGATTAAGCTGATATTGCAGATGCGCGTGGATCTTTTGTGGAATGGCGGGATCGGCACCTATGTTAAATCAGCACAAGAGACGCATTCTGAGGTGGGCGACCGCGCTAATGACGCACTGCGCGTTGATGGCAACCAATTGCGGGCCAAAATCGTTGGTGAAGGGGGAAACCTTGGCTTGACTCAGCGCGGGCGGATTGAGTTTGCGCTGAATGGTGGCCATGTGAACACCGATTTTGTTGATAATGTCGGCGGGGTCGATTGTTCTGATAACGAGGTGAATATTAAGATTTTCCTCAATAACCTAGTGACAGCCGGCGATTTAACGGTTAAGCAGCGCAATGTCATCCTCGAATCGATGGAGGGTGAGGTCGGGGAGATTGTGTTAGATGATGCCTACCATCAATCCGAGGCGATCTCGGTTGCACAGCACCAAGGTGTGAGCACGGTGAAAGAGTTGGTGCGTTTTATCCATACCATAGAAAAATCCGGTCACTTGGATCGCGCTCTGGAGTACATTCCTGATGATGAGAGCCTATTCGAGCGAGAAAAACTCGGTCAGTCACTGACTCGCCCTGAGCTGTCGGTGCTGGTGGCCTACGCGAAAATGATGCTCAAAGAGCAGCTTGTTGATCCTGCGATATCGCAAGACCCGTTCCATAGCCAACAACTGGTCGATTACTTCCCTGCAGAGTTACGCCGTAACTATCTTGAGGCAATGGATTCTCATCCTTTGAAAGCGGAGATTATCGCCACTTCACTCGCCAATCAGATGGTGAACGAGATGGGCTGTAACTTTGTCACTCGATTGCAAGATGAAACGGGTGCGGACGTGATTGACGTGACCAATGCTTATGTCGCCGCTCGTGAGATATTTGATCTCGGTCGTATCTACGATCATATCCGAGAGCACGATAATCGCGCGCCAACCCAGGTGCAATACGAGATGATAGTGATCGTCAGACGCAGTATACGCCGTGTTGCGCGCTGGCTACTGCGCACTCATCATGGCAATTTACAAGTGGTGAGCGCGGTTGAGCGTTATAAACAAGATGCGCAGACGGCGATTTCAATCCTAGATAGCTGCCTGGTAGAGAGTGAGGTTGATGAGCACAATAACCTCGCCAAAGTGTGGATTGAGCGGGGCATTGATGACGGATTGGCCAATTTTGTCTCGCGTTTATCGAGTTTGTATTCAGTACTGGATATATCTACAGTGTCCAAAGAAACCGGCACCAGCGTTAAAGACTGCGCCACGCTCTACTTTAATCTCGGTAACCGTCTATCGCTACATTGGTTCTTACAGCAAATCAATAACCAGACCGTCGATAACAACTGGCAGGCCCTCGCACGAGCAGCGTTTCGCGAGGATCTCGATTGGCAACAACGCCAGTTGACACGTCAGGTGCTCGGCTGCGGTTGCAATAGTGACAAGGATAGTGTGATTGACAAATTAGAGCAGTGGATAGTGACCAATCAGCAGCCCTTGGTGCGTTGGAATAGCATCTTGAATGAGTTTAAGGTCGGCTCGGTGCATGAGTTTGCAAAATTTTCCGTCGCTTTGCGTGAATTGATGCTATTAAATTTGAATTGTTCGTCAAATGAGTAAATAATAGCGCCCCGTTTACTACGGGGCTTTTATCGGAGGCACAATGCTTTACCGTCTTGCCAGAACTGGCATTTTTCAACTCGATCCTGAGAAGGCGCACGATCTTGCGATTGACAATTTCAAGCGTTTTACAGGCACACCCATTGACCTTTTTTACCGTCAAAAACTTCCTAATCGTCCAGTAGAGTGTATGGGGATCACCTTCCCAAACCCTGTCGGTCTTGCTGCGGGGCTTGATAAAAATGGAGAGTGTATCGAAGCCTTTGATGCAATGGGCTTTGGTTTTGTCGAAGTGGGCACAGTGACCCCAAGGCCTCAACCAGGTAACGACAAACCGCGTCTATTCCGTCTTGTTGAGGCCGAAGGCATTATCAACCGCATGGGTTTCAACAATAAGGGCGTGGATTTCTTGGTTGAAAACGTCAAGAAGGCAAAGTTTAACTGCGTTCTTGGCATTAATATCGGCAAAAACAAGGATACGCCGATTGAAAAAGGGACCGAAGATTACCTGATCTGTATGGAAAAGGTTTATGAGCACGCCGGTTATATCGCCGCGAATATTTCCTCACCAAACACACCAGGGCTGCGCACGCTTCAGTATGGTGAAGCGCTTGATGAGCTGCTTTCTGCATTGAAAGACAAACAGGCTGAATTGGCTGAGAAGCATGGCAAATATGTACCTTTAGCCTTGAAGATTGCCCCAGATTTGAGCGATGACGAAATCGAACAGATTTGTCAGTCGCTGATCAAATACAAAATTGATGGTGTTATCGCCACCAACACCACACTCGATCGCTCTTTGGTCGAAGGCATGAAGCATGCGACAGAAATGGGGGGCTTGAGTGGTCGTCCCGTTCAGTCACGTAGCACGGAAGTCGTGCGTAAACTCAAACAGCAACTGGATGGTCACTTGCCAATCATCGGCGTTGGCGGAGTCGACTCTGTGATTGCGGCTAAAGAGAAGATGTCAGCGGGCGCTGAGTTGGTTCAAGTTTACTCTGGCTTTATTTATCACGGCCCAGGTCTCGTGCGTGACATTGTTAAAAATATTTAGGATCTTGTGACGTCGTCACTTTGTAAATAGTTGATCTTTAATCAATCCAACAAGAGGAAATGAGATTTCATTTCCTCTTTTTTTATTCCTATCCACTCATAAACTACAAGTCAGTGCACATGAAAACCTGCATCACCATGTGACCTTGAACACATGTGACCTCAAGTAAATGCGACTTAAATAACATGTGACTTTGAAAACTTGGAGCGATGAGAGAGTAGGACACATGCTTAAACCGAGAGACAATTGGACGTGGTATTTTGATGATATGGAAAATCACCTGATGCTCGATGTAGGTGACAACATAGTGTTCAAAACCAACCTATCACGCAAACTGCTGGTGGAGTACGCAATTGGCATTAATACCTTTTGCGTCGACGATGCCAGTGCCTATCAAACGTTTAAAGAGTCCTTGAGTCATCTTGACTTATCTGAGCCACGCCAAGCTGAGTTGGCGCTCTACTGTGTTGCTGCACGGCGGTTTCATAAGCCAGTCCAGCCCAAGAGCTGGTTCTTCTACGAAGGACGAGGGTCAAACTGTCGTCTGCACGAGGGTAACCTGGTCAAGCTGAGTAACGAGTTTGGCGAGGGGGTATTTATTATCCTTGAGGTGACCGATGCAGTGTGTCTTATCGCGCCTGTAGAGCTAGATGGCTTCACGCTAAGCGATAGTAAGCAGCTGGCCTTTGGCGAGCCGATTAAGGTCATGCACGACCGTATAGGCCCGACAATGCACGAGATCATGGATACGCCCAGTGTGGCCATGGCGGTTTAAAACCGCCAACGATTCTCCTTTCAATTAGACGTTTTCTTTTCTGTTATATTTCCCGCCGGCCTTGAGCCGGCTTTTTTTTGTTCCCTGTTGGGAGAGTCGAGAGGCGAGATCGCGGTGCTGCGAGAGGCGAGTGGCGGTCGGCGAGACGTGGTCGTGGGAGTATCTCGACAATGTTCTTTTTTGTTGGCTCACGTCTGTTCTGAGGTGAGGGTTTTTGCTTAAAAAGCGGCTTATTCTCTGTCTAAATTTCTATAGATGACGAATTTTTGCTCTCTGATGAGGCGAAATTATCTACACCGACTTCACGTTTTTTATTCTTCTTATGCTTTGATCCAACCGAATTAGGTTCGCTCTTAACCCTATTTATTCCCGTTTTTAGTGCGTTTTGTAGTTAAATTACCATTGCTTACTCGCTCTGGTATATACCAAATTAGCAGTGAATATGTATGCACTCACTCAGCTTTTGGCTGGATGTTTTGCGTGTAATGGAGATTCTTTTTGTGCTATTGGCGCGATTTAAGCCGGTTTTTATCCGAAAGTTGGTGATAAGAATTTGGTGTAATTTTTCTACGCTTAATTGTCACTGGAATTGGGCTGTGAGCCGTGTTGGATGGGGGATTTGCTTGTTTGGTAGGCAAGTAGACACAAATGTGCCAGTAAATTTATCAATCGTGACCATTGTCAGTTATAATCTGACAAATTTTCCTGTTAAGAATCTCTTATGCATCAATACCTCGCAGTCACATCAAACGGTCTTGAAAATCTTCTCGTTGACGAGTTGGCTAAACTGGGCATCGAAAACCCGAAACCGGTCCAAGCTGGCGTTAAATTTAAAGCCAGCCTCGAGCAGGTCTATCGCTGCTGCCTTTGGAGCCGTTTCGCATCGCGCTTTGTTCGAGTACTTTCTGAGTTCCGCTGTCAGGACGATATGGATCTTTACCTTTCGGTGAACGCTATTAATTGGGCAAACCATTTCCATGGCTCGAAGAAGATAGTGGTGGACTTCAACGGTACAAACCGTGAGATCCGCAACAGCCAGTACGGCGCCATGAAGGTAAAAGATGCGATTGTTGATTCATTCGAAAAGAAGAACCTCGCTCGCCCTTCTATCAGTAAAGAGCAGCCAGACCTACGTGTTCATGTGCGTTTGCATCGCGATAATGCCATTCTTGGTATCGATATGGTCGGTGGCGGTTTGCACCAGCGTGGTTACCGTCCAGAGTCGGGTCGTGCGCCTTTGCGTGAGACGCTGGCCAGTGCCATTGTTCAGCGCAGTGGCTGGCAATTGGATAAACCACTGCTTGACCCTATGTGTGGTTCGGGCACCTTGCTGATTGAAGCGGCGATGATGGCCGCCAACATGGCACCGGGTGTGATGCGCAAGTATTGGAGTTTTGAGGCTCTTGAGGACTTCGATGCACAGCTATGGGCTGAGATTAAGTCTGAGGCATCCGTGCAAGCGAGACGTGGGATCAAGAAAGTCACTGCGCGTTTCTACGGGTTTGATAATGACCCTCGCGTGCTGAAAACTGCTCGCGATAATGCGCGCCGTGCCGGTGTTGATTCTCTTATTGAGTTTGCCCAGGGTGATGCCGCGTTGGTTAAGCGCCCAGCCAATTTCGAACAGGGCACAATTGTGTCTAACCCGCCTTATGGTGAGCGTCTGGGTACTCATCCGGGTTTGATTGCGCTTTATACAGCGTTTGGCGCTCAGCTAAAGGCTGAGTTTGGTGGCTGCACCGCGTCGATTTTCTCAAGCTCAGATGATCTGTTGAGCTGTCTGCGCATGCGTGCCGACAAGCAGTTCAAACTGAACAACGGTGCGTTACCGTGTCACCAAAAGAACTACTCAATCACCGCGCGCGCTCAAGATGCGAGCGAGACCAATCAAGCGGAAGGCACTAAACAGGCCTCTTCGATTGCACCAGATTTTGCCAACCGTCTGAAGAAGAACATGGCAAAAATTGGTAAATGGGCCAAGCGTGAGCAACTTGATTGCTACCGTATTTATGATGCCGACCTGCCGGAATACAATGTGGCGATTGATGTCTACCTCGATCACTTGGTGATCCAAGAATACGCCGCGCCAAAAAACATTCCCGAAGAGAAGGCCAAGCGTCGTCTGACCGATATCATTCGTGCAGCGATTGACGTAACAGGAACCGATGCCAATAAGGTCATACTTAAAGTTCGTGCAAAACAGAAAGGCAGCTCTCAGTATGAGAAGCTTTCGCAGCAGTCAGATACCATGCACGTGAATGAGTATGGCGTGAAGCTGATTGTTAATCTGCAAGACTACCTGGACACGGGTTTGTTCCTTGACCATAAGATCACTCGTCGCCAGCTAGGCCAGATGGCGCAGGGTAAGAAGTTCCTCAACTTGTTTGCCTACACGGGCTCTGCAACAGTACACGCGGCTTGTGGCGGCGCAGCATCGACCACCACGGTCGATATGTCGAAGACCTATCTGCAGTGGGCGCGCGATAACATGGCACTGAACGGTCAGGTTGGTCGTCAGCACCAATACGTTCAGGCAGATTGTCTGCAGTGGCTTGAGCAAGCGAACGACAAGTACGATCTGATCTTTATCGATCCGCCGACGTTCTCTAACTCAAAGCGCATGGAGCAAACGTTTGACGTGCAACGCGACCATATTCAACTGATGAAAAACCTTAAGCGTTTGCTTGATGAACAGGGCACTATTGTGTTCTCCAACAACAAGCGCCACTTCAAAATGGATATGGAAGCCTTGGCAGAGCTTGGCTTAACGGCCCAGAACATCTCACACAAAACCTTGCCAATGGATTTCGCGCGTAATAAACATATCCACAACTGCTGGATCGTGACTCACGCATAGGTAAGTCGCTCACGTATAAATTGAGGCAGAAGGATAAATAAACCCTCAGGATAAGCATTAGGTAAGTTCAAGGATGAAGATTACATTATTCAGTACAGAAGGCTGCCACTTATGTGAGCAAGCCTTCTCTCTTTTACAACAGGTTGGTGTAGCTAATGAGGTCGACATTGTCGACATCGCCTTCGATGATCAGCTCTTTGCTCGTTACGGCGTCACCATTCCTGTGCTTAACTTCAATAATAATGAATTAAACTGGCCGTTTGATGCGTCTGGTTTAAGCAACTGGTTATCAGCTAATGGCATTACTCACAATTCATAATGGTTTGCTAGGTTTCGGCGACCACCCTCTGTTAGATCATGTTGACTTCGCACTGCAAGAAAATGAGCGTGTTTGTCTGGTTGGACGCAACGGTGCCGGTAAGTCAACCTTGATGAAGGTACTTAACGGTGACGTTTACCTCGACGACGGTAAGCTGCAAATTACTCAAGATGTGGTCGTTTCACGTCTAGAGCAAGATCCCCCTCGTAACGAGCAGGGCACCGTTTACGATTACGTTGCCAAAGGCTTGGCAGAAGTGGGCGAACAACTGAAGATCTACCAAGATCTTCTTGATCTCGTCGCCAAAGAGCCGACTGAGTCAAACATCAAACGTCTTGCTAACACCCAAGAGCAGCTTGAGCACTCAGGCGCTTGGCGCTTTGAGGATCGAATTAAGAACGTGCTTGGCGCGCTCAAACTGGACGGCCACACCAAGCTGACCGATCTCTCGGGTGGGTGGCAACGCAAAGCGGCCCTGGCGCGTGCGCTGGTACGTGATCCAGACGTTTTGCTGCTTGACGAGCCAACCAACCACTTGGATGTCACCACGATTGAGTGGCTAGAGAACTTCCTTAAAGATTTCCGTGGTTCGATCATCTTTATCTCGCACGACCGTGCGTTTATCAAATCGATGGCGACGCGCATTGTTGACCTAGACCGCGGCGCTCTGAGCTCTTTCCCTGGTGATTATGAAAACTACCTGGTAGAAAAAGAGGAGATGCTGCGCGTTGAAGAGATGCAGAACGCGGAGTTTGATAAGAAGCTGGCTCAAGAAGAGGTATGGATCCGCCAAGGCATCAAGGCGCGTCGTACCCGTAATGAAGGACGCGTTCGTGCGCTGAAAGCGCTGCGTGAGGAGCGTAAAGACCGTCGTGACGTACAAGGCAAGGCCAATATTCGTATCGATGATGCAGCGCGCTCAGGCAAGATTGTGTTTGAGGCGCAAAACCTTGGCTATGAGATCGACGGTAAGACGATTGTTAAAGACTTCAGCTTTAATATCATGCGTGGCGATCGTATCGCCCTGATTGGGCCAAACGGCTGCGGTAAGAGTACCTTGCTTAAGCTGTTGCTGGGAACACTGGAGCCGTTACGTGGTAACCTGCACTGCGGTACTAAGCTAGAGGTGGCGTATTTTGACCAATACCGTGAAATCCTCGACCCTGAGAAAACAGTGATCGATAACCTAGCTGATGGTAAGCAAGAGGTGATGGTCGGTGGCCGTCAGCGTCACGCGCTGAGCTACCTGCAAGACTTCTTGTTCTCACCAAAGCGAGCTCGCACACCGGTTAAGGCACTGTCTGGTGGTGAGAAAAACCGCCTATTGCTTGCGCGTATCTTCCTAAAATCGAACAACTTGCTGATCCTCGATGAGCCAACCAACGATCTTGATATCGAAACTTTGGAACTTTTAGAGGATTTGCTTGCCAATTATCAGGGTACCTTGCTCTTAGTCAGCCACGATCGTCAGTTTGTTGATAACACAGTCACCTCAAGCTGGATTTTTGAAGGCAATGGCATCATTGAAGAGTTCGTGGGTGGTTATCATGACGCGCAACAACAGCGTGCTCAGGTAATGGAAAGCCGCGGCGTGATGGAAAAGGCAGCAAAAGCCGAAAAGGTGGTTGACCCAACTCCCAAAACCGCAGTAAATAAAGGTAAGGGTAAGAAGTTATCTTATAAACTGCAGCGAGAGTTAGAGGCGTTGCCTGAAAAGCTTGAACAGCTTGAGACGGACATCGAACAGATGCAAGAGCAAGTGAACAACCCAGAGTTTTTCACTCAAGGAGTCGATGTGACTCAACCGGTTTTAGATAAGCTCGCGGAACTTGAACAAGAGCTGGAAATTGCCTTCGAACGCTGGGACGAGCTAGAAGCAATGCAACAGGATAGTTAATTGAATGAGTAGTAAGAATTTTAAGCTGAGCGTGGTGACAAGTGCGCTACTTTCAGCCTTTGCAGTCAATGCAGCCCCTATGTATCAAGTGGTACCTGTTGAGGTACCAAACGATTTAGTTGATAGTAGCTTTATTGAATCTCACGGTATTGCAATCCAACCATCTGCTATGGGTGACGAGCTAGGGTGTTTTGCTCCTGATGCAGACGAAGCACAGTGTACTGGCTACCTGCTGGGTGGCGAGACTCGCAACACAGTAGATGGTGTCAGCCTGAAAGATGAAGCCCCGTTCGGAATGGATGTCTCTTTCGGCTACATTGAAGAGCGCCGTGACTTCAGAAGTTATTGTTATCGCGAGCTTCTTTATGCGACCTGTGATGAGAGTTGGTCACGTGAGTACTGGAGTGCTTGGCAAGACGATCTGAACGGCGTGCAAAACTTGCAGAGCTTTGTTGAGGGTGACGATATCGTTTATGACAACACTGACTTTAATAACGTGATCACTCGACTGGATATCGATGGCAACCCGATTGGCATCCAGAGCACTAAAGCGGCGGATAGCGTATCTGCACCACGTAGGGAAATTGTTGCCGTCTCACCGTATGACCTGAGTGCGAGCTTAGACGGACTTGAGGATGAGGTTGAAGACTACCGTGCGTGGGCAACTTTGACTACAGATGATGGCACGGTTTATGTCGTCGGTAGTAGCTCGGTAGTACGTAACAATACCAACGGTAACCACTTCACATCAAAAGCGACGGTTTGGACGTCGACAGACGATGGCTTCGACTATACCGCAATCGCTTGGGAAAGTGGTAAAGGCAAGGATGGCGAGCGCCTAGCTCAGGGCAGCATGCGTGATATCGCCCAAGTGGGTGAGGAGATCTACGCGGTTGGTTACAACACCTGGGATAGCAGCGAGAACTACCTTGAAGCGTCGGTCTTTAAGCTTGGTGAAGACGGCTTTGAGAATGAAAGCGGTGTCTCTGGCGCGCGAATTGAGAACAGCAAAGACGAGCGAGTCAACAGTAACACTCAACTGGTCTCGCTAAACCAAAACGGTGTCGCGATTGGTGAGTCTAAGCTACGTGGTAGCCGTCCTGAAAATGGTGCGGCGGCTAATCGTCCGTTTGTGGTGTTAGATATCACTGATAGCCCAAGCGCCAAGTATCTACAGACGTATGATCAAGAGCTGTTCTTTTCTGGTATGGGCGCTGACCTAGGTGCGATCAACAATTACAACGAGATTGTGGGTGAAATTGATGCCTCACGCTTGCGCGAGAGCGATGGTCAGCCTCGTCGTCGCCGTGGGTTTATTTTCACTGTCCCTGGTCTAGATAGTCCTCGTGAAGATCTTTATCGCCAAAAAGCATGGCTGTTGGACGATCTTACTAATGACGGTGAGGTCGATGGGTTTAACAACCAGTATCGTATCATCAGTGCAAGTGACATCAACGACGCGGGCGTGATTGCTGCGACGGCAATCTTCTGTGAGGGTGGCTATGATGATACGGCACACAATGCTTACTGTGGTAACCGTCAAGGTGAAGAGAAAGTGGTTGCGGTTAAACTGGTACCAAATCAGTTAAGCGCGGATGATGAGATCCCAACGATCACGCCGCGTGAGTTGAATGATCCGCCGGTTGAGCGTCAAGGTGCAGGTTTTGGTTGGCTATTCCTTGCAGCTCTAGGTGTGTTTGGTTTGCGCCGCCGATAAAAGTTTTTTTCTGAACAGAGCACGCGCTCACATTATTGAGTGCGTGCTTTTTTTATACCTTGTGTCTGAGCGTTTTTTGTACGATGGTTATAAGGCAGTCACAAAAACTTCATCAAAGTTGATGCCAATGCCAAAGGGAGGTCATTTCACTTGGCAGGTGTGAGCAAGCTGTCGTGACTCAGCTGCGATTAATAGCCAACGCCAGGGTATGAAAGACACTCACAGACCTTTGGTTGTCATCTCAACGTGAACAACTTATACGTTTTAGAGGACGACACAATGAAGAGACAGAAACGAGATCGCAACGAAAGAGCACATTCACAAGGGTACAAGGCAGGGTTGAATGGACGCTCTTCGGAAGAATGTCCATATACACAAATGGAAGCGAAATCGTATTGGCTAGGTGGATGGCGAGACGCCAGGGATGATAAGAACGCAGGCTTATACAAATAACGACTTATACCAGTCTATTAACGAGAAACGAAGATTAACCGAATTGAGAGAGTCAAGGCCCCTGAAAAGGGGCCTTGGTGTTTTTCCTAATGAGAAAAGGGCTACTTGATTATTTTGTTAGGGTGTAGCTGGCTGACGATTATCTCAGGAAATCAACGGTTGAGCGCTAATTAGAATGCAGAGGTGTCCTGGAACAAGCCTACTTTAAGATCTTTTGCTACGTAGATCTCTTTGCCATCGACAAGCACACGGCCATCAGCAAGACCCATCACCAACTTGCGATTAACCACACGCTTCATATGAATCTCGTAAGTGACTTTTTTCGCTGTTGGCAGAATTTGACCGGTAAACTTCACTTCACCCACACCAAGGGCGCGGCCTTTACCTTTACCGCCGACCCAGCCGAGGAAAAAACCTACCAATTGCCACATCGCATCCAAACCTAGACAACCCGGCATCACAGGGTCACCTGGGAAGTGGCAATCAAAGAACCATAGGTCTGGGGTGATATCCAACTCCGCAAGGATAAGACCTTTACCAAAGTCGCCTTCCGTTTCCGACATTTTGGTAACGCGATCCATCATTAGCATGTTAGGTGCTGGTAATTGAGGATAACCAGGACCGAACAGTTCGCCTTGGCTTGACGCTAACAGCTCTTCACGATTGTAGGATTCTTTTTTGTTCTGCATTGTACTACTCCATATGATGTTAGCAGCATCTTAGAGAACACGTGTAAGCTAAACAACCCCGACCAGTGTAAAACTGTGAGGTTGAGGCCTAAAACAAACTCTTGATGCGGTCTAACCAAGTTTCAGGGTGAGCGTGGCGGTCAAAAGCTTGAATTCTTTCAGCAATTTTACCAAGTACCGTTTCCGTTTCTGACTCTTCTTGTTCAGGCTTATCACTGCGAAATGGGGTGTTCATTAGGATAGGCACCGCTTCATCGACACTAGAAACAGACCAAATGTGGAACTCGCCCTTGCGGATACTTTCTACCACGTCTCGAGTAAGTGCGAGATGCTTAAGATTAGACTTGGGCAAGATGACACCTTGATGACCGGTTAGGCCCTGATGCTGACAAACGTGATAAAACCCCTCAATTTTTTCGTTTAGGCCACCAACGGCTTGAACTCGGCCAAATTGATCCACCGCGCCTGTCACGGCGATCTGCTGGTTGATTGGACTTTCCGATAGTGCGCTGACAAAACAGCACAACTCAGCCAGCGAGGCGCTATCACCATCCACCTCACAATAAGACTGCTCAAAGACTAACGAGGCAGAATAGGGTAGCGGCTCATCGAGCTGCAAAGCACTGCTGACAAACGCCTGCATAATCATCATTCCCTTGGCGTGCAGGTTGCCCCCAAGGTCGGCCTTACGCTCGACATCGGAGATATCGCCATCGCCAAAGTGGATCACACAAGAGATACGCGCAGGCTCGCCATACGAGCGTGGGTGTCCTGGTACGTCAATCACCGTCAGGCCATTGACCTGACCAATCTGCTCACCCTCGGTTTCGATGATCACTTGCCCATCGCGAATATCGGACAAAGCGCGGTCAGGCAGGTAAGACTCGCGGTAGAGACGCTGCTGCAGTACCTGCTCGATATCGTCATCGGTAATGGTTTCACCATTGCTTTGCTGCGCGGCTTCTTCAAGCAGCGACATATGCCAGAGCAAACCAAGCGGCATATAGCGCTGATCTTCGGTCTCGCGCGCGCCGGCTATCATCAGTCGGTGAATGGCGGAGCTGGACAGCGTCGGCAGTTGGTATTGTTCTAGTAGGCCCTTAACAAAGCCCAAATAGCGTTCGGCGGACTCTTGATTGAGTCCCACTTCCAGCTCCAGCTCACTAAATAGCGCTAGTCCGGAATGAATTTCATCATCAAGGTACTCAAGCTCTGCAAACTGAGTTCGATCACCAACAATCACTACCTTAATATCAAATTGCTTCTTTGGCGCTGGAGACTTGCCAAAGCGGCGATCTGAACAAAGCGGCGAGATCGCTTGACCCAGCACCAGTGCTTTTACCGTCAACCATAAAGGCGGATTAGCTAATAGGAAGTTAGCGCTCAACACCAATACGCCGCAGCCCAGTTGATCAACTAGGCCAGGTTGCTCAATGACATCACCAGATTCTGAAATACGGTAACTACCAAACACATCAAAGCCATCTAAGCTTTCACCGGCCATCACGCTTTGAGAAGAGGTTTGCTTGATCTGCGCCACAATCTCACCGAAATAGATCGGATTGTCTGGTGCGTTGACCAGTAACATGCGCGACACTCCAGCTCCCTGACGCACCGCTGATGGCGATGTGAACGTGGCTAATGCCTGTGCAAATCGGTCTTGTAGCGCCATAAAAGAGTAGGGAGCAAGGCTATCAAAGCGCTCGATACTCGGTTGATATTGGTCATATTGCGGGCAGACAGCCTGCCATGTTTGTTGATTCATACGGTCCAGTCAGCGGTGTATTTCAGTGTGAAGGGCGCAATTATACCCGTATCTTCATAAAGATGCGCGCCTGATTCATTATCTGGCAACATTCGCTTGGGTATAATGAAAGCTTTCAAAATTGCACCAGAGAAATTGATCCTGGTCGCTGTTTTTATCACTGATGATTCACTTACTTACCGTTTTGGGTTACGCTGTCACCCATGCAACTTGGGGAATGACGAATGAAATACCAGCAATTAGAAAACCTTGAATGTGGATGGAAGTGGCAGTACCTGATCAAGAAGTGGAAGGACGGCGTCAACATCACTCGTCATATTGATACCAGCGAGCAGAAAACCGCGGTCGACCAGTTGCGTGAAATGGAATCGATTCCAACCCTTGTGCTTGAATGGATTGAAGAGCACATGTCACCGGAACTGGATGTCAAACTCAAACAGGCCATTCGAGCCAAACGTAAGCGTCACTACAATGCAGAGCAGCTGCATACGCGTAAGAAATCGATTGATCTCGATTACCGCGTGTGGGAAAAGCTCTCGTATCGCGCCAACGAACTTGGCTGTACCTTATCCGATGCAATTGAGTATCTGCTCTCAGAAGCGTCTCGCAGTGAGAAAGCGACACAAAAGGTTAGCACGCTGAAAGAAGACTTAAGTAAGCTCCTTACCGAATAGTGTGTGGACTTGGCCTACGTTTGCCACTCAACTTTTTTAGCCATACCTTTTAGTCCTCTCTTTTTTCTCGTCGTGCTCCGGCGTCTACACTCCACTGAACAATCAAGCCAATCACAAGCTTTGTGATTGGCTATGCATCGAATACATCTCACTTAAAAAGTTTCGCATAGCCTCCTGCCAATCATTTCCAAACCATTCATTTCCAAGTCATGCACTTTCAAGTGATGCATTTTCAGGCAATAGGCGGTGTGTTCATCTCGACAGGTCTCGTTTTATCGATATACTGTATAAATAAACAGTATATCGAGATTTCCTTATGTATCGAGCTATCCAAGTCGCAGCTTCCTATCGAATTGATAGGATCAACGCCAATGGTCCCGTGGGGAATAACCACAACAATGATGGCATGATCGAGGCTTACCTGCGCAGTGGCAGCACGTTCCGTGCGCCCTTTGGTGGCTTTATCGAGGCGGGAAACCTGGTTGGTCTGCAACGCGTTAAGTTGATCAATATTACCGTGGTTTGTGAGGATGAGAGGGCGGAAATACCAAGCTATCGTATTCCGAAAAATCATTATGTAGTAGGGGTTTACTTAGACAATCAGCTTTATGTCATGCTCAACAAGGGAGCGATCATTCATTTCGCTGACAAGTACCAAGAGAATGACGGAGATGGCACGGTTCACCCGATTTTCTAAAAAAAAAGCCAATCACAATGCGTGGTTGGCTGTATACAGATGGAACTATCTAAGTTCGCAAAATGTCAGTTGGCTAGGTGACTCTCGCCTGAGCCAGAGTCATTTATTACACTGCATTCAGCGTGCCAAAGATAGAAGGTAACCACTTTTCAATGCCTTACCCCAAAATCCTTTCTAATATGCTAAAAGTTGCATTGCAATTTAGTAATTGATTTGCAAACTGCGTGCTAGATGCTTGCAGTTTGCAAATATGAGAGGGAGATTTATTGATTAGCCGCACGCTATGACTTCTGCGCTTGATGAGTGCACCTATTCGCGAATAGCCTTTAGAATCTTGGAATACAACCTGAACACACAGGCAAGGACCAGCGTAGTGCCAAGTAAACCCATAATTACAAAAGAAACGAATAAAAACTGAGAGCGATGAGGGTTACGTTTTCTAAAAACGACATCCACCATTAGTGTAGAGCGATTTGGGTCATCAGCATAAATAATGTTTAACCGTCCATTTTGAGGCGGCTCCCAGTCCATTCTGACTTTTTCTTTGCCTGTATACTCAATGCCTTGTCGACTTATCCATGTGTAGGTCACGTATTGGTGGGTCTGACTTTCGCGCCGCTCTTTTGAACGCTTTTTTAGGCCTCTTGGCTCCATATAAACCTCAAACCCAGTAATAGTCGCCTGTGTCTCGATTCCGTGTAAGTCCATTGATTTGGTGTCTTGGAAGCCATAGACAGACAAAAGGGTGATAGCAATACCGAACACCAAAAACTTGAAAGTGGTCATTAATTGAACGCATGAATATAGAGTAACTGTGCGCAATATACGTGTTAGTAGCCATTGTGCAAGTTTAGGCTCACCGTTTGGTTTATTTTTGCTCGTTATCGATGTCTTGAGCCTGTGGAGCAGGCGAGTGGGGAGGGAGATTATCAGCAGCCAATAAGTAAACATGATTGGTTGCTGATAATCATCAACGCTTTGCAAGTATGTCGCTTATTCAACCGCCTCCCACGTGCGAACCCATTTGTATCGAGTCGCGCGATCAATGAGTGGTCGTGTCTCACCATTTTTTAGCATAAAGCCATCGGCTACATCGTCGCCACTCGGCCAGTTAAAGTCATAGGTTTCTATCGCCATCACAACGGCCATTGGGTCTTCAAAAGGCACTGATGGAACGATCTCGAACTGATACTCACCATCGACATAGAAATACAGCTCTGTTGGTGACTTCCAGTACAACCCGTAGACGTGGAAGTCAGCAGCGGGGTCAAAGTCTGTCGTATTGTCGCCTTTTTTGGCCGAGACATTGTGCGCTGGTCGGCACGATGTTTTTCGTTCACGCGCAGTGGGGTTGATACCGGTTGAAAATTCTACTGAAACAGGGTGGTACCAAGCATATTTCTTAGGATCTTCTCCCTCTGGGATAGGTTTGAATACACCAGAGCGGCGACCGATGCTCTCGGTAATATCCAGCTCTTTGTAGATATACTCATTACAGTCGACGCCGGGCATCATTAACCAAAATGTCCCAGACATAATCGTGTCGGTGGTTTTCATCGATGCTTCAATATAGACACCAGGCGTTGCCCGTCCATGAGAGCGAACAATTGCGCCGCCGTGAGTCCAGTCGTTTCGCTCGCCAAAGGCATCGGCTTTGGGCGCATCAAACTTTTCCGCTTCTAACCACAGTTCACCGTTTTGCACCGTGATATTGTCGTCATCAAACATGAATGGGTAGCGTCCAACCCAATAGAATTTACCAGGAATCACCCCACGATGATCCCACTTTGAGCCATCAAGCGAATCGGAGTCAAACTCGTCGGATAAGTTGTCTACCCGTTGCCAGTTCATTGATTTTACAAGGTTATCACGCTCACTCGAGCCGGTGATTGTCGGTGCTACGGCGGAATGTGCCTGAGCCGCTAAGGTCAGTAGAGTAGCCACAATGGTGGCTTTGATAGGTGTTTGCCTATGCATGCTGTGAACCCTTTATTGTTAGTTTAAATACCGGTCATTTAATGCATATTGGTAAACTTGTTTCTATGCATTGGTCGCCAAAGTAGGTTATTGATCAACCTTTAAGGGGTTCTATAAAGTTAAATTGAGTCGTTGGTCTAGTTTATGATTGGGTGCTTTTATTGACTAGTTAGCAATGAGTGAGCACAAGATATCTCTCAGGTGCAGGAGTCGAATATGTAATCAGTCATTGTGAGAGTCATCAATTAGGATAAACTCGCTGAGGTGATCATGACAATGGCACCGCTGGTAAATTTAAAGATTGCATCAAGAGCATTGTCGCTTAGAAGTCATCTGCATTTATCTGATGCCAAGTGTCTCCGTTAAGATTGGCAAGTGATGTTGTTCAATTGATTTTTCAGACACTAAACTCAATATCGATTTGATTATTGCTTGGCTTGATGTGTTTATGGAGGGCAAAACCAACAACAACGTGTAATCAACTCACTGATCGCTGAACGTGAGTAACGGAGTGAGAATCTCTTCAATATTTGCACAGACGGAGTTCACGAACATCACGAAGGACTTTAAAACCAGAGAATTCGTTAGCACTCACAGTTATCGATATCAGGAAATTTGTTATAGGCCATGTGTGGTACCAACAACTAGCCAAATAGGCTCACAAAGGAGCCATTTTAACCTGGTTCAAACCGGACATTACTAAATAGCTCTTACACCCCTTGTCAATCCCAGTTAAAAATGTCCTGTCTTCAGCAAAGTAGAAATGTCCCTTTGAGGGTGTCTTAACAGAGTAGGAGAGTTAGGTCTTCGAGTTGGATGACTGAAATGATTCTGGGTC
>NZ_JBPVIS010000007.1:0-314643 GCF_051660965.1 Vibrio glycogenivorans
AAAGTTCTCTGGATGTCAAGAGTAGGTAAGGTTCTTCGCGTTGCATCGAATTAAACCACATGCTCCACCGCTTGTGCGGGCCCCCGTCAATTCATTTGAGTTTTAATCTTGCGACCGTACTCCCCAGGCGGTCTACTTAACGCGTTAGCTCCGAAAGCCACGGCTCAAGGCCACAACCTCCAAGTAGACATCGTTTACGGCGTGGACTACCAGGGTATCTAATCCTGTTTGCTCCCCACGCTTTCGCATCTGAGTGTCAGTATCTGTCCAGGGGGCCGCCTTCGCCACCGGTATTCCTTCAGATCTCTACGCATTTCACCGCTACACCTGAAATTCTACCCCCCTCTACAGTACTCTAGATGACCAGTTTCAAATGCTGTTCCGAGGTTGAGCCCCGGGCTTTCACATCTGACTTAATCATCCACCTGCATGCGCTTTACGCCCAGTAATTCCGATTAACGCTCGCACCCTCCGTATTACCGCGGCTGCTGGCACGGAGTTAGCCGGTGCTTCTTCTGTCGCTAACGTCAAATACCGCAGCTATTAACTACGATACCTTCCTCACGACTGAAAGTGCTTTACAACCCGAAGGCCTTCTTCACACACGCGGCATGGCTGCATCAGGCTTGCGCCCATTGTGCAATATTCCCCACTGCTGCCTCCCGTAGGAGTCTGGACCGTGTCTCAGTTCCAGTGTGGCTGATCATCCTCTCAGACCAGCTAGGGATCGTCGCCTTGGTGAGCCATTACCTCACCAACTAGCTAATCCCACCTGGGCTAATCTTGACGCGAGAGGCCCGAAGGTCCC
Organism: Vibrio glycogenivorans; assembly: GCF_051660965.1. Taxonomy (NCBI): domain Bacteria; kingdom Pseudomonadati; phylum Pseudomonadota; class Gammaproteobacteria; order Vibrionales; family Vibrionaceae; genus Vibrio; species Vibrio glycogenivorans. The sequence continues at coordinate 809 of NZ_JBPVIS010000007.1, forward strand.
CCTCTTTGGCCCGAAGGCATTATGCGGTATTAGCTATCGTTTCCAATAGTTATCCCCCACATCAAGGCATATTCCCAGGCATTACTCACCCGTCCGCCGCTCGCCGCCCAGAAACGCACCCGAAGGATTGTAACTGTCGCTGCCGCTCGACTTGCATGTGTTAGGCCTGCCGCCAGCGTTCAATCTGAGCCATGATCAAACTCTTCAATTTAAGATTTTGTGACTCAATGAATACTGAACATTACATAAGTAATGTTTGAATTGACTGTGCCGAATCTAATGATTCGTAATGGTCACTTCGTTTCATTGAAATCTAAGTTGAAGCCTAAGCTTCATTTTCGATTATCATCAACGAGTGCCCACACAGATTGATAGGTTTATATTTTTAAAGAGCGTTGCTTTGAAGCTTTCCTTCAGAGCGGATGTGCATTTTAGCGATTTAAGTTTTCGTGTCAACCACTTTTTTAAATCTTTTTTCAAGCGATTCGCTTGAAGCGTTTTGCACCGCTAACCGTTTGGGTTTCTTTCGAAGCCATCCCGTGTCAGCGAGGTGGCATTATAGAGATTCGCGTTTGCTTGGCAAGGCTTTTTTCAAAGTTTTTTCGATTTTTATCGCAACCGAACACAAAGCGAGCAAAACACAGTAAAAACACCTATTTTGATTACATCTTATTAAAGGTTTCTGCGAATTTATCGACTTTTTGCCAATTGGTGTACTCTACCTCTTTGCTTGTATCCGTCTCACCACCGGTTAATGTCATTATTAACTTAATCATGTTTCTGTCGATCCAGTTATAACGGGGGTAATAGAGGGCACCAGCAAAAACGCCAATTAGGCTGGGTTGCCAGGGTGATTTCTTTAGGAACGTCTTTATATACACACTTCCTTCAGGGGTATCCTTACCTTGGTCTTCTTTACGAGCGGTCAGGTTGACACAAAAGAAAGCCGCATTTTTGCGGGTCAGACACTCTTTATTGGCTGAAACAAACCTATATAGCTTTTTATTCAGGTGACCATAGCGAATAGAAGCACCTATAAGGACTCGATCATAGTTTTCGATGTCTAATCCAAGTGACTGGTGCAAATCGACAACCTCACACTCAACACCTTCTAGCCGAGAAGCGATGTGGTTGATGATTTTCTTGGTTTGTCCTTCTCTTGAAGAGTAGAGTAACAATGCTTTTTCCAAATCGAGCTCCTTTAGCTTTTCCAAAATGCTGGGGTCAATAGAATAAGAAGGGTAAAGATCTCTAGGCGACCAAATAGCATCGAAACAATCAATACCCATTTGGCTTTGTCATTAATCTCGCCAAAATGCAGTGCCACCTCGCCCAAACCAGGGCCCAGGTTATTCAGAGTCGCCGCGACCGCAGAGAACGCACTGAGCTCATCCATCCCAGTCGCAATCAAACCCAGCATGCAAACCACAAACACCAATGCATAAGCCGAGAAGAATCCCCATACCGCATCCACCACACGCTGGGACAGGGCAGAACCGCCCACTTTGATCGTGTAGACCGCTCTTGGGTGAACCAAGCGTTTCAGTTCACGCGCACCTTGCAAAGTAAGCAATAAAATTCTGATCACCTTCATACCGCCACCGGTTGAGCCTGCACAGCCACCAATAAAAGAAGAGAACAATAGCAATACCGGCAAGAACAGCGGCCATTCAGAAAAACCAGTCGTCGTGAAACCAGCCGTGGTTGAGATCGATACCGTCTGGAACAGAGCTTGATCGAATGCATCGTAGGTCGAGTCATAAGAGTGGTGATTAAGCAGGATGGCAAAACAAACCACAAACAGCAGCGCCTGAATAAACAGAAAAGCTCGAAACTCGGGATCTCGCCAATAATACTTGGGGTGCACACCACCAGAGGCAAATGCAGCAAAGTGCAAAGAGTAGTTACATGCTGAGATCAGCAAGAACACCACCGTAATAAGGTTAATTGCATAGCTGTCAAAGTAGCCCATACTGGCATCGTGGGTAGAAAACCCCCCAATCGCAATGGTTGAGAAGCTGTGACTAATCGCATCAAACGGCGTCATTCCCGCCATCCAGAAGGAGAGGGCACAGCCAATCGTCAGACTAAGATAGATGTACCACAGTGCTTTGGCCGTCTCTGCAATCCTTGGCGTCATCTTAGTGTCTTTAACTGGTCCTGGAATTTCGGCGCGGTAGAGCTGCATGCCACCGATCCCCAAAACGGGAAGAATAGCGACTGCCAGCACGATGATACCCATGCCACCAAACCATTGCAGGAGCTGGCGATAGAACAAGATAGCCTTAGGCAAGTCATCAAGGCCAACAATAACCGTCGCACCTGTGGTGGTTAAAGCAGAGAAAGACTCAAAAAAAGCATCTGTGACCGAGATGGCTGGGTCATCGGAGATCAGGAAAGGCAGCGAACCTGCACTACCCAATACCGTCCAAAATAACACCACAATCAAAAAGCCATCGCGCGCCTTGAGCTCGTGACGATGACGTCGATTGGGAAACCAGAATAAGAAGCCGGCAAACAGCAGCACAAAAAAGGTGGTGACAAAAGGCACACCCGCACCGTCACGGTAGATCAACGCCACCAACGCAGGCGCAAGCATAGTGACACTAAATAGGGCAAGCAATAGCCCAACGATGCGAATTATGGATCGAAATTGCATGAGTAGTTATCGAAGCGAGCTTCACTTTTCCTTGTGGTTATTTGTCTTGCGACGTCACTATCGCTTTCGCGCCGCTTTTATTAACGACAGCTTCGGTAAACGAGGAGACTTGATTAACCTCAATCTCAACCGTTAGCTCGACGTTTTCAGCATAGTTGGCAGCAATCTCTAGCGCACCAAATTGGCCAAGCATCGACTGTAAGATCGGCACAAAACTGTAGTCTAACGCTATCACTAGGTTTGTGGTGATTTTTTTCTCTATTGTTTGCAGTACCTTAAGGGCTTGTTGTACCCCTCCACCGTAGGCTTTCACTAAGCCTCCGGTACCCAGCTTGATGCCACCAGAGTAACGCGTCACTACCGCCGTGATCTCTCCCACGCCAGAGCCTGACAGTTGCGCCAGAATCGGCTTGCCTGCCGTCCCCGATGGCTCACCGTCGTCGCTAAAGCCCCACAACATTGAATTCTCTGGTCGGCCAGCGACAAACCCCCAGCAATTATGTCTGGCGGCCGAGTGCTGCTGCTTGATCTGCTCAACAAAGGCTTTCGCCGCCTCAACGCTGGGAGTATGGGCGAGATGAGTGATAAACACACTCTTTTTGATTTCTTCTTCAAAAATAGCGGCTTGCTGAGGAATTAGATAGGGCTGATTGTTCATATTGCTACGTTGCAGGCTGTGGTCGAGGGAGTTTATCACGAACTCTGGCGTAGACAGAATAGTCAACAGGCACCACAATGTTAAACACTTGTTTAAATTTTGTATTGAAATTCACCAAAAGCCGTCGCAAACTAAAACTACTGGTCTAACCAGATAATTATAACAAGAACCCCTACAACCTCATCGTAAGTCATGGAGATAGACAATGATTTACCAATCAGACGCTATTGTAGTAAAGGAAGTACAACCGGGCGTGGCCGAACTTTGCTTCGACTCCCCCGGCTCGGTTAATAAGCTCGACCTCGCAACACTGGAATCATTGGATAAGGCCATTGATGCCGTAAGTGCCCATTCAGCCCTCAAGGGGTTGATACTGACGTCCAATAAAGATGCCTTCATTGTTGGTGCTGATATCACTGAGTTCCTTGGCCTATTTGCTAAGCCTCATGAGCAGCTAGATCAATGGCTTCAGTACGCTAATAGTATCTTCACCAAACTCGAAGATTTACCGATGCCGACTCTCTCAGCAGTAAAAGGTCACACATTAGGTGGCGGATGTGAGTGTGTACTTGCCACCGACATTCGCATTGGTGACTCAACCACCAGCATCGGCCTACCTGAAACCAAGTTGGGTATTATGCCGGGGTTTGGTGGTTGTGTGCGTCTACCTCGCGTGATTGGTGCGGACAATGCGATGGAGATCATCACCCAAGGTAAGGCATGCCGCGCCGGCGAGGCCTTAAAGCTTGGACTGATCGATGCCATTGTCGATCAAGACAACCTTACCCAGTCTGCACTGAGCACGCTTGAGTTAGCCATCAACGAAAAAATTGACTGGCAAGCTAGGCGACAACAAAAGTTGGCAGCACTGAGACTGAGTAAACTCGAAGCCATAATGAGTTTCACCACCGCCAAAGGACTCGTGGTACAAAAGGTAGGTAAGCACTACCCAGCGCCAATGAGTGCAGTGAAAGCGATAGAGGAAGCCGCAACCTTGGGCCGTGATGCTGCACTGGATATCGAGCGTGATTACTTTATCCGCCTGACCAAAACCCCAGAGGCAAAAGCCTTGGTCGGGCTCTTTCTCAACGATCAGTACATCAAGGCGATTGCCAAGCGAGCGAGCAAATCGGTACATCGTTCTACCAATCGCGCTGCGGTGCTTGGTGCAGGGATCATGGGTGGTGGGATCGCCTATCAATCGGCGCTCAAGGGCGTACCTGTGGTTATGAAGGACATCGCTCAATCGTCACTCGACCTTGGAATGAGTGAGGCCAGCAAGTTACTCAATCAGCGCCTTGAGCGAGGACGTATTGATGGCTACGCCATGGCTGAGATTCTTTCCGCCATTACACCGAGTCTTCACTATGTAGGCTTTAACGACGTTGATGTCGTGGTTGAGGCGGTGGTCGAAAACCCTAAAGTCAAAAGAGCCGTGCTGAGCGAGGTTGAAAATCAAGTCACTGCCGATACGGTGCTGACCTCCAACACTTCAACGATTCCTATCAACTTGCTCGCACGATCCTTGCAGCGCCCAGAAAACTTCTGTGGGATGCACTTTTTTAACCCCGTACATCGCATGCCTTTAGTCGAGGTGATCCGCGGTGAGCACACATCAGATGAGACCATCAATCGAGTTGTGGCTTATGCGGCCAAAATGGGCAAATCTCCCATTGTGGTCAACGACTGCCCGGGCTTCTTTGTCAATCGGGTGCTGTTTCCCTATTTTGGCGGCTTCAATCTACTATTACGTGATGGCGCGGACTTTACTCAGATTGACCAGGTGATGGAAAAGCAGTTTGGCTGGCCTATGGGACCGGCCTATCTACTGGATGTAGTCGGTATCGATACAGCGCACCACGCCCAGCAAGTCATGGCTAAAGGTTATCCCAAGCGCATGGGCAAACAAGGACGCGATGCGATTGATGCCTTGTTTGATGCCAACAATTTTGGTCAAAAGAATGGTGATGGTTTTTATCACTACACCACGGATAAAAAAGGCAAGCCGAAGAAAACCCTCTCTGACACTATATTGCCGGTACTGGCCGATGTATGCAGTGAACCACAAACGTTTGATCAACACACCATCATAGAGCGAATGATGATTCCAATGATTAACGAGGTCGTGCTGTGTCTCGAAGAAGGCATCATTGCCAGTGCAGAAGAGGCTGATATGGCGCTGATTTATGGCCTTGGCTTTCCACCATCCAAAGGCGGTGCGCTGCGCTTCCTTGATAACCTTGGCTTAGATCAGTTTATCGCGATGGCGAAACAGTACTCTCATCTCGGCGCTATGTATCAAATACCGAAGATGCTCACGGATATGGCCGCCAAGGGCGAGTCCTTTTATCGCAACCAGCAACAAGGCTCAATCTAAGGAGGAGACATCAAATGGACTCGCAAATCAAAAATGTTGTCGTGGTGGACTGTCTACGGACCCCGATGGGACGCTCCAAGGGTGGTGCCTTTCGTCATACCCGCGCGGAAGATCTGTCTGCCCACCTGATGAAAGGGCTCTTGGCGCGCAACCCTGAGGTTAATCCTAACGAAATAGAAGATATCTACTGGGGCTGTGTGCAGCAGACTCTAGAGCAGGGTTTTAATGTCGCGCGCAATGCTGCGCTGCTCGCCGGCCTGCCGATTGAGATTGGAGCCGTCACCATTAACCGCCTATGCGGCTCATCAATGCAGGCTTTGCATGATGCGGCGCGCTCAATCATGACGGGTGATGCGGATATCTGCCTGATCGGAGGAGTCGAGCATATGGGGCATGTGCCGATGACCCATGGGGTCGACTTTCACCCAGGCCTTGCCAAGCATGTGGCTAAAGCCGCTGGAATGATGGGGCTGACCGCAGAGATGCTCGGCAAACTGCACGGCATCAGTCGCGAGCAGCAAGACCAGTTTGCCGCTCGCTCTCACGCCAGAGCACATGCGGCAAGCATAGAAGGGCGCTTTAGCCGGGAGATCCTAGCGACTGAAGGCCATGACGCCAATGGCTCTCTGTTTACCCTTGAGTATGACGAGGTGATCCGCCCTGAAACAACAGTGGAGGGTCTGTCACAGCTGCGCCCAGTCTTTGACCCTGCGAACGGCACCGTCACTGCGGGCTCATCTTCTGCACTTTCAGATGGCGCCTCAGCGATGCTGATCATGAGTGAAGAAAAGGCGCATGCACTTGGCGTGACCATCCGCGCTCGAATTAAAGCCATGGCCATTGCTGGCTGCGACCCTTCCATTATGGGCTATGGCCCAGTACCCGCCAGCCAAAAAGCGCTCAAACGTGCAGGCCTATCCATCGAGGATATCGATATCGTCGAGCTCAATGAGGCCTTTGCGGCTCAGTCTCTCCCTTGTGCCAAAGACCTCGGTCTTTTGGAGGTCATGGAAGAGAAGGTTAACCTCAACGGCGGCGCCATCGCACTCGGCCACCCACTAGGCTGCTCAGGCGCACGCATCACGACGACACTGATCAACCTAATGGAAGACAGGGATGCGAAGTACGGGTTAGCGACGATGTGTATTGGGTTGGGGCAGGGGATTGCTACTGTGTTTGAACGACCTTAATGACAGGGGCAGGGACGTTTCACTTCGAGGTGCGGGGAGCGAGTGTCCTCACAGGTGGATGGTTCCTTCTCCCTACAGAGTAAGGGTAACGCTCGAAGCTCAAATATTTTGACTGGGTTTGGATGAACGATAGCTACAGGCTTAACCGGTCTTAAACATGAGGACGTGGGAGCAAGGGCTCTCAGCGTACTGAAAACTCCTCGCTCCCCGAAGGGCAAAGCCCGTCCCCGAGCCTCGCCCCTTATTTTTTAACCGGTCGCTGCCAGTCCGCCACGCGGCGCTCTTTGGCGCGAGTGATGACTAACTGGCCTTGCTCGACCGACTTGGTCAGCGTGGTGCCCGCGCCGATAGTTGCGCCATCAGCGATGGTCACTGGCGCCACCAGCTGGGAGTCAGAGCCAACGAATACATCGTCACCAATGATGGTTTTGTGTTTGTTCGCGCCATCGTAGTTACAAGTGATCGTGCCTGCGCCAATATTGGTGCGTTGACCGATTTGAGCGTCACCTAGGTAGGTCAGGTGGTTGGCTTTTGAGCCCTCACCAAGTGTGGCGTTTTTCACCTCAACAAAGTTACCAACGTGCGCATCGTTACGCAGCTCAGCGCCTGGGCGCAAGCGAGTGAATGGACCTACGGTACACTCTTCACCGACGGTTGCTCCCTCAATCACACTGTATGGACGGATCACGGTGTTGTCATCAATCTCACAGTCGATCAGCACAGAGCCCGCACCAACCTTGACGTTATCGCCAAGTGAAACCGTGCCCTCGATGATCACGTTAGCATCGATTTCACAGTCCATGCCGCACTGCAGTTGGCCACGCAGGTCGAAGCGCGCTGGGTCACGTAGCATCACGCCCTGCTTAAGCAGTTTCTGCGCTTGGTCTTGCTGGAAGGCACGCTCTAGACGCGCAAGCTGGGCGCGATCATTAACACCTTCAACCTCAATTGTGCTTTGTGGATGAACCGCTTCCACTGCGCGGCCTTCGTTGTGGGCTGCCGCAATCACATCAGTAAGGTAGTATTCACCCTGTGCGTTATCATTATTTAGACCCGCGAGCCAGCGCTTCAGATCACCGCCTGTTGCGACTAGCACGCCAGTATTAATCTCATTGATCAGCTTCTGCTCATCGGTCGCATCTTTTTGCTCAACGATCGCCACAACAGGGCCATTCTTGCGCACGATACGACCGTAACCCGTTGGGTTATCCAATACCACGGTCAGCAGTGCGATACCGCCGTTAGGCTGCGCCTCAAGCAAGGCGTCGATAGTCTGCTCAGAGATTAGTGGTACGTCGCCATAGAGAACCAGGACTTTTTCATCATCAGCGAAGCTCGGTGAAGCTTGGTCAACCGCATGGCCCGTACCTAGCTGCTCGCCTTGTAGCACCCAGTTAACTGGCTCATCCGCCAAAACGGCTTTCATTTGATCGCCACCATGGCCATAAACCAAGTGGACATTCTGTGCCCCAAGGCCTTTACACGTGTCAATCACGTGCTTAACCATCGGCTTACCTGCTAGAGTATGGAGCACTTTAGGTTTGGTTGAGTACATACGGGTTCCCTTACCCGCCGCCAGAATCACCGCGCTAAACTTCATTGTATTGCCTGCTTATAATTGTATGTAAGTGTGTGCTTATTCTAGACAAAACCTACAAAAAAGGCAGCCAATAGGCTGCCTTTTTACACAATGAAAGCAAAGTTTCATCTTCTAGCGACGTTTTTTCACTAGCTCGATTACTTTCAGCTGGGCGATCGCTTTCGCCAGTTCAGCTGAGGCACGTGCAAAGTCGACATCACCATGGTTGCCAGTCATCAGTTGCTCAGCGCGACGCTTTGCTTCTTCTGCTTTGGCCTGGTCAAGGTCTTCCGCACGGATTGCCGTATCAGCCAGAATAGTCACATCGTAAGCCTGAACTTCCAGAATGCCACCCGAAAGGTAGACAATTTGCTCTTTCTTGTCCTTGGTTACAATGCGAACCATGCCAGGGCGAATGCGCGTTAGCAGAGGTGTGTGGTTAGCCAACACACCCAAATCACCCTGTTCACCCGAAACCTGGATGCTTGCAGCAGAGCCGGAGAAAATACGTTTCTCAGCACTCACTACGTCCAAATGGAAGGTGCTCATAAAGCCTCCTTATCAGTCTCGAGTTACAGCTTCTTCGCGTTCTCTAGTGCGTCATCGATCGTACCGCAGTACATGAACGCCTGCTCAGGGATATCATCGTACTCACCAGCCAGTAGGCCTTTAAAGCCACGGATCGTGTCTTTCAGTGATACGTAGATGCCTGGAGAACCAGTAAATACCTCAGCAACGTGGTAAGGCTGAGTTAGGAAACGCTCAATCTTACGTGCACGAGATACGACTTGCTTATCTTCTTCAGAAAGCTCGTCCATACCTAGGATCGCGATGATATCTTTAAGCTCTTTATAGCGTTGCAGCGTTTGCTGAACGTTACGAGCTACGTCGTAGTGCTCTTGACCAACAACCAATGGGTCAAGCTGACGAGAGCTTGAGTCCAATGGGTCGATCGCAGGGTATAGACCCATGGCTGCGATGTTACGGTTAAGTACAACCGTTGCATCCAAGTGCGCGAACGTCGTTGCTGGAGACGGGTCAGTCAAGTCATCCGCAGGTACGTATACCGCCTGAACCGACGTGATAGAGCCTTGCTTAGTTGACGTGATACGCTCCTGAAGTACACCCATCTCTTCTGCAAGAGTTGGCTGGTAACCTACCGCAGAAGGCATACGACCTAGCAGTGCTGATACCTCAGTACCGGCAAGCGTGTAACGGTAGATGTTATCAATGAACAGCAGTACGTCACGACCTTCATCACGGAAACGCTCCGCCATGGTTAGACCGGTTAGTGCGACGCGCAGACGGTTGCCTGGTGGCTCGTTCATCTGACCGTAAACCATCGCTACTTTTGACTCTTCAGGCTTCTCAACGTTTACAACGCCCGCTTCCTGCATCTCAAAGTAGAAGTCGTTACCCTCACGAGTACGCTCACCAACACCGGCAAATACTGATAGACCTGAGTGTTGGATAGCGATGTTGTTGATAAGCTCCATCATGTTAACGGTCTTACCAACACCCGCACCACCGAATAGACCGATCTTACCACCCTTAGCGAATGGACAGATTAGGTCGATTACCTTAACGCCGGTCTCTAGCAGCTCAGTAACGTTAGACTGCTCTTCATAGCTTGGTGCTTCACGGTGGATAGAGTAAGTCTCTTCCGCACCGACTTCACCACGCTCGTCGATTGCATCACCTAGAACGTTCATGATACGACCTAGGGTCTTAGTACCTACTGGTACCGAAATTGGAGCGCCAGTGTTTTCAACTTCAACACCACGACGTAAACCATCTGAGCTACCCATAACGATACAACGCACGACGCCACCGCCAAGCTGTTGTTGTACTTCAAGAACTAGACGCTCTTTAGTACCCGTTACGTTTAGAGCGTCGTATACACTTGGTACATCGCTCTGTGCAAACTCTACGTCGACTACCGCACCGATGATCTGTACGATCTTACCTGTAGCCATCGTTAATCCTCTAAATTAGTTTCTTATACCTAAATTAAACCGCTGCCGCGCCCGAAACAATCTCAGAAAGCTCTTGCGTGATCGCTGCTTGACGAGCCTTGTTGTACACAAGTTCAAGCTCTTCAATCAGGTTGCCTGCGTTGTCTGTTGCGGCTTTCATCGCAATCATTCGTGCAGCCATTTCACATGCAAGATTTTCCACTACGCCTTGGTAAACCTGTGATTCAATGAATCGGTCCATCAGGGTGTTCAGTAGTGCTTTCTCATTCGATTCAAACATATAGCTCCACGCATGTTTGAACTCTGCATCGTTATCGCTTAGCTGTTTAGGCAAAGGTATCAATTGGTCAATTTTTGGTTCTTGCGTCATTGAGTTAACAAACTCGTTGAACACCAAGTACAAACGGTCAATATCCCCTTCTTCATACTTCTTCAGCATGACCTTGATTGGACCGATAAGGTCATCAAGAGTAGGGGAGTCACCCAGACCAGCAGTCTGAGCAACCACGTTGGCGCCAAGGCTATTGAAGAAAGAGGTCGCTTTTGCGCCGATCACAGCGATATCAACCTCAACCCCTTTCTCTGCCCACTCGTTCATCTGTGCCGTTGACTGCTTGAACATGTTGATGTTCAAGCCGCCACACAGACCACGATCGGTGGAGATAACAATGTATCCCACACGCTTGGCCTCACGTTCCACTAGAAACGGATGTTTGTAATCCAGTGTACCGTTTGCTAAATGACCAATGACTTTACGTATATTCTCGGCGTATGGACGAGGGCCTTCCATTGCGTCTTGCGTACGACGCATTTTAGAAGCCGCTACCATTTCCATCGCTTTGGTGATCTTCTGAGTGCTTTTGACACTCCCAATCTTGCTACGAATTTCTTTTGTATTGGCCATCGTTACACTCCGTCAGTATCAAACCTGGTGGCAATTACCAAGTCTGAGTCGCTTTGAAATCATCCACTAGCTCTTTCAGCTTGGCTTCGATTTCATCGTTGTAAGCACCTGACTGGTCAATGTCAGCCGCAAGATCTGCGTACTGAGCACGAGCGTACGATAGTAGTGCCGCTTCGAAGTCTAGAAGCTTGCTCAGCTCCACGTCTTCCAAGTAACCACGTTCTGCTGCGTAGATAACAAGCGCTTGGTCGAATACCGACATTGGCGCGTACTGTTTCTGCTTCATCAGTTCAGTTACTTTTTGACCGTGGTCTAGCTGCTTCTTCGTCGCTTCATCAAGATCTGATGAGAACTGAGCGAAAGCCGCCAGTTCACGGTAAGCCGCTAGTGCAGTACGGATACCGCCAGATAGCTTCTTGATGATCTTGGTTTGCGCTGCACCACCTACACGAGATACTGAGATACCTGGGTCAACCGCTGGGCGAACACCCGCGTTGAATAGCTCAGTCTGTAGGAAGATCTGACCATCGGTAATCGAGATTACGTTGGTCGGTACGAAGGCAGATACGTCACCCGCTTGGGTTTCGATGATCGGCAGTGCCGTCAGCGAGCCAGTCTTACCTTTCACTTCACCGTTAGTGAAGCGCTCTACGTAATCTTCGTTTACGCGAGCGGCACGCTCTAGTAGGCGTGAGTGGAGGTAGAATACGTCACCTGGGAATGCTTCACGACCTGGTGGACGCTTAAGCAGTAGCGAGATTTGACGGTAAGCAACCGCTTGCTTAGACAGGTCATCGTAAACAATCAGTGCGTCTTCACCGCGGTCGCGGAAGTACTCACCCATTGCACAACCTGCGTATGGCGCAAGGTATTGCAGTGCCGCTGACTCAGAGGCTGATGCCACAACCACGATAGTGTTTTGCAGTGCACCGTGCTCTTCTAGCTTACGTACTACGTTAGCAATCGTTGACGCTTTTTGGCCAATCGCTACGTAGATTGAGAAGATGCCTGAATCTTTCTGGTTAATGATCGCATCAATCGCCATTGCGGTTTTACCGGTCTGACGGTCACCGATGATAAGCTCACGCTGACCACGGCCGATTGGGATCATTGAGTCAACAGACTTGTAGCCTGTTTGTACTGGTTGGTCTACCGACTTACGGTCGATTACACCCGGTGCAATCACTTCTACTGGCGATGTCAGTGAAGAGTTGATTGGGCCTTTACCATCGATAGGCTGACCTAGGGTGTTTACCACACGGCCAAGTAGCTCAGGGCCAACAGGCACCTCAAGGATACGACCTGTACCAGTAACCTTCATGCCTTCTTTAAGGTCGGCATAAGGACCCATAACTACAGCACCTACAGAGTCACGCTCTAGGTTAAGTGCTAGTGCAAAACGATTGCCCGGAAGCTCAATCATTTCACCTTGCATCACGTCCTCAAGGCCGTGAATGCGAATGATACCGTCGCTTACAGAAACGATAGTACCCTCGTTGCGAGCTTCAGAGACTACTTCGAATTTTTCAATTCGTGCTCTGATTAGTTCGCTAATTTCCGTGGAATTAAGTTGCATTGCTCCAATTCCCCTAATTAAGACTGAATCGTGTCTTTAAGACGTGTGAGGCGGCTAACCAGTGAGTTATCCAATACTGTGTCACCGATACGGATGACAGCACCACCAATGAGCTCTTCATCGACCTGGCAGTTAAGCTGAACCGTGCAGTCAAGACGCTTTTCTAGGCTTGCTGTCAGTTCCGCTAGCTGAGCTTCGGTCATGGCAAAAGGCGTCGTTACCGACACTTCTTTTGAGTTAGAGGCTTCAACAGTGAGGCGCGTGTATTGATGATAAATGTCACCTAGCGCTGAGGTACGGTGATTTTCAATAACCACTTTCAAAAAGTTTTGAAAGGCGTGATCGAACTGGTCACCGGCAACATCAACATACAATTGCACCAATTGCTCTGGCTGCCAGCTTAGCGCTGCGGTCTTCAGCTCTTTGACTGATGACATCTCAGTGGCAAACTCCAGCATCTGAGACCATTTTTCAATCGCCCCATTGTCACTGGCGTAGCCATAGGCTGCCTTCGCGTATGGTCGAGCAATAGTTGTCAAATCCGACATGCTGATGCCCTCCCGTTACAGTTTCGCTGAAATCCCATCAAGAATATCTTGATGAGCAGCTGGGTCGATCGAACGCTCGATGATTTTCTCAGCGCCTAAAATAGCCAGCTCAGCTACGTCTTTCTTCAGCTCATTGCGCGTACGCAATGTCTCAGCTTCAAGCTCAGAGCGACCTTGTTCAAGGATCTGCTCACGCTCTTGCTGCGCTTCTTGACGAGCTTCATCTAGGATCTGAGCTTTGCGTTTATTCGCTTGCTCAATGATCTCTAGCGCTTGCTTCTTAGCATCTTTTAACTGATCTGCTGCGTTGTGTTTCGCCAAATCCAGCGCCTTGTCAGCACGTTGTGCTGACTCAAGGCCTTCAGAGATTTTCTTTTGTCGCTCTTCAATGGCAGCCAAGATTGGCGGCCATACGTTCTTCATACAGAACCAAACGAAGAGGATAAACGCGATTGCTTGTCCCAGCAGAGTTGCATTGATATTCACAATGACCCTCCTTTATCCATGGTATGTCTCGAGCACAAGGTCGAGACGCTATAACTCAATAAGAGAAAGGGGATTACAGTGCGAACAGCATGTACATTGAGATACCAACACCGATCATTGGTACCGCATCAAGTAGACCTGCTAGGATGAACATGTTGGTTTGTAGAACTGGTGCCATTTCTGGTTGACGAGCTACTGACTCAAGGAATTTACCGCCAAGAATAGCGAAACCAAAACCAGTTGCGATAGCACACGTACCTAGAAGTAGAGCAACAACCAAATAGATATCCATAATAATCTCCGAAATAGTTATAAATAAAATTAATAGTTAGTAATTAGTGAGAGTCATTACTCGCCATGCTTAGATAAACGATCGTCAGCATTGTAAAAATAAAGGCTTGCAGAGTAATAACCAGAATATGGAAAACTGCCCAAATGATGTGAGCTATAACACCTAGACCACCTAGAACCACACCTGCAGTGTAAGTAACCGCGATCAGGATGAAGATAAGTTCACCTGAGTACATGTTACCGTACAGACGTAGTGATAGGGAGACGGGTTTAGCCAGCAATGAAACGGTTTCCAGAACTAAGTTGAAAGGTATCAACGCCTTGTTGTTGATCGGATGAAGCGTAAATTCCTTTACAAATCCCTTAAATCCTTTGTACTTAATGTGGTAAACCACCGTCAGTACTAGGACACCCAATGCAAGTGCTAGTGTGACATTCAAGTCGACCGTAGGTACGAGCTTGAAGTAATCAGCCCCAGCGTATCCCATTAGATGCGGGATAAAGTCTACTGGCACTAAGTCCATCAGGTTCATTAGGAAGATCCAGACAAACAAAGTTAACGCCAGAGGTGCGACTAACTTATCACGTCCATGAAAAGCGTTCTTACAGATCTCATCGACCTGCTCGACCATGATTTCAACGAAACACTGTAGCTTTCCAGGAACGCCCGTGGTTGCATTTTTTCCGACCCGATAAAACAACCACAAAAATAGTGCACCGAGCGTTACGGAGACCAACAGAGAGTCCCAGTGCAACGTCCAGAACCCAGCATCATAACAACCCTTGTTGGTTGCAATGCCACCATCAACCAAACACACTTTGGCGTTGGTCAGGTGGTGCTGGATATATTCCTGCGGAGTATCAGCCATGGTTAATCCCATTTTTTTGAAAAAATAATATTGGTGATAACCAGAAGATCAGGATGGTCAGTTTGTACCCAGTAAAGAAGGCTCCGGGTTGAAGAAGCTCCGATACTGAGAACACCAACACAAACATCACTATGGTGAACACCAGCTTTAGCGTCCAACCAATGAGTATGAACCCCAACAGCACAACGCCATCAGAGCCCGGTCTTGGTAAGAACGCAAACAGAGCGTAAATGTAGTTTGCAAAGACCGCAATAAGCCCGCCTTTGAGAACAAAGCGAGCCGAATCTTGACCAAACTTCCAATACGCAATACTCGCGATGAGCATGACAAATATCAGCTGAAGATGAACCACACGAAATGCGGCTCGACCCTGTGCACTTCTATTTGAAATTAACATCGAGAGCACCTGTTTCCTTTCTAATCACCTAGAGTAAGAGTCAAGTTAGGAGAAATCCACTCTAAATAGGTGAAAAATCATGCAGAATTATATCTGCAATCAATTAAAAGACAATTGTTAGCCCGCCCGTGGGCGTAACATTCCATTAAGAATGTGACCTATGATTACTTAACAATTAAATCCAATTGTTTCAACACTGTTATCAATTGACTTTCATCTTTAAAATCGATGAGTACCTTGCCAACGCCCTTGGCTGAGATTTGGACGTTCACAGAGGTGTTCAGCTGTGACTGCAGTTGCTCTAGCATCAGGTTGGTTTCCTGAGCGAGCTGGACCTTTTCCGTCTTAGGCTTGTTATCACCTTGTAACGATTTCTTCACCAAGGCCTCGGTTTGACGTACGGTCAGTTTCTTTTTCGCCACCTGCAGCGCGATCTCAGGCTGCTGTTCAATAGGTAGCGCTAACAGCGCGCGAGCGTGTCCCATCTCAAGGACTTTTTGCTCAACCAGCGATTTTACATCGTCATTAAGCTGATTTAAGCGCAACAGGTTGCTTACCGTAACACGAGACTTGCCGATCACCTCAGCGATTTGTTGATGAGTTAATGAAAACTCATCTTGCAGACGCTCAAGCGCTTGCGCCTCTTCGATCGCGTTAAGATCTTCACGCTGAATGTTCTCGATCAGCGCCATCGCAACGGCGGCGCGATCTTGCACGTTCTTAACCAGACAAGGCACCTGCTTAAGACCCGCGAGCTTGGCTGCACGCCAACGGCGCTCACCAGCAATGATCTCAAAACGCTCGTTGCCCACCTGTCTGACCACAATCGGCTGGATGATCCCTTGCGATTGAATCGAAGCAGAGAGTTCAGCGAGCGCTTCGTCTGACATGTCTTTACGCGGTTGGTAGACACCCGGTTGCAGCTGGTGGATCGACAAATCCGTCAGTTCACCATCGTTTGATAGTGCCTGACTCTGGGTTGCCACCTGCTGCTTCTCACGAGCAATAGAACTGGTTGCAAGCAGGGCATCGAGCCCTTTACCTAGACCACGTTTAGACATGAAATTATCCTATAGAAATCTGATTAAGCAGGGACTTCGTCGCGACGCAACATTTCTCCCGCCAGCGCGAGATATGCCTTAGCGCCTGCGGAGTATTTATCGTAGTACATTGCGGGTTTACCGTGACTTGGCGCTTCGGCCAAACGTACATTACGCGGGATCACGGTGCGATAAACCTTATTGCCAAAATGCTTTTTGAGCTGATCGGAAACTTCACTGGAGAGACGATTACGTGGGTCGTACATCGTTCGCAGCAACCCTTCAATCTTAAGGTTTTCGTTCACTACGGCTGCCAACTTACTGATGGTATCCATCAGAGCAGTTAGCCCTTCAAGGGCAAAATACTCACACTGCATTGGCACCAGAACCGAGTCTGCCGCTGCCATCGCATTGATAGTAAGTAGGTTTAGAGAGGGAGGGCAATCGATAAATATGAAATCATAGTTATCACGAATCGATGCTAGCGCGTTTTTTAATCGAACCTCACGCGCAAAGACTTCCATCAGCTTTATCTCTGCTGCAGTCACATCACCGTTCGCTGCCACCAAGTCATAGTGACCCGCTGTTTTGCCACACACCACTTGGTCAAATGGCACGTCTTCCACCAACAGGTCATAGGCGGTCGCATCGACTTGATATTTATCGACACCACTGGCCATCGTCGCGTTTCCTTGCGGATCCAAATCGATAACCAATACATTACGTTTTGTGGCCGCCATTGAGGCTGCCAAGTTGACACAGGTGGTCGTTTTACCAACGCCACCCTTCTGATTCGCTATTGCTACAATCTTACCCACGGTCCATCTCGCTTTTATGCAGTGCGAGATAAGATTACAAGATGTCGCTCACCTTCCAATTCAGGAACTTGTAAAGATTTGATGTCGGTCACAGAACACCAGGCTGGAATTTCAGCCGACTCATCTTCTGAGTACTGCCCTTTAAGAGCTAAAAACAGGCCAGTTTCAGGTTTTGGTAGGTGGTGACACCATTCAACCATATCTCTCATTGAGGCAAAGGCGCGGCTCAATACGCCGTCAAATCCCTCACCTGGATCAAACTCTTCTACACGGCTTTGAACAGGAGTCACATTCGAAATCTTCAGCTCATGAATGACCTGCTTAATAAATCGAATCCGTTTCCCCAAACTATCGAGCAGCACAAACGACTTATTCGGGTGCATGATGGCCAACGGTATGCCAGGCAGACCAGGGCCAGTACCCACATCGATGTAGCGCTCGCCTTCAAGATACGTACTCACGATGACGCTATCAAGGATATGTTTCACTAACATGTCCATCGGATCGCGAACCGAAGTCAAATTGTACGCCTTGTTCCATTTATCCAACAACATGACATAACCCACCAGTTGATCACGCTGTTGTGGTGAAACCTCAAGATCGGTCTTAGCCAGAAGCTGGTCTAGTCGCTCGCGTAGTGCCGTCATTAGGAAGCCTCACCTTTTTTCAATAAACCTTGTTTTTTCAGATGTACCAACAGGATAGAGATCGCTGCAGGTGTCACACCAGAGATACGTGACGCCACGCCAATCGATTCTGGGCGCGCATCATTCAACTTAACAACGACCTCATTCGACAAACCCTTAACTTCGCCGTAATCGACATCAAATGGGATCTGGGTGTTTTCGTGGCGCAGTGATTTCTCAATCTCATCTTGCTGACGCTTGATGTAGCCCTCGTACTTAACCTGGATCTCGACCTGCTCAGCCGCCTGTTGATCCTCAAGCGCAGGCGCAAATTGATCTAGCTCGGTGAGCTGGGCATAGGTCATTTCTGGACGACGCAGCAGATCCTCACCACTTGCTTCACGCACCATTGGTGTCTTGAGCAGGTTGTTAAGGGTATCGACACCCTCAGATTTTGGATTCATCCAAGTATCGCTTAGGCGCTGGCGCTCTTTAGCGATATTGTCGACTTTTTGGTTGAATCGAGCCCAACGCGCCTCATCAATCAGGCCAAGCTCGTGGGCTTGTTCTGTCAAACGCAGGTCGGCGTTGTCTTCACGCAGCAGCAAGCGGTACTCGGCGCGTGAGGTAAACATACGGTACGGCTCTTTGGTGCCCATGGTCGACAGGTCGTCGATCAGCACGCCCATGTAGGCTTGATCGCGACGTGGGCTCCAGCCCTCTTTGTCTTGACTGAACAAGCTTGCGTTAAGACCCGCCATCAGGCCTTGTGCTGCCGCTTCTTCGTAACCGGTGGTACCGTTGATCTGGCCAGCAAAGAACAAGCCTTTGATAAATTTGGTTTCGTAAGTGTGCTTCAAATCGCGCGGGTCAAAGAAATCGTACTCAATCGCATAACCTGGGCGGACGATATGCGCATTCTCAAAGCCCTTCATTGAGCGAACAATCTCGATTTGCACATCAAATGGCAGACTGGTTGAGATACCGTTAGGGTAGAGCTCGTGCGTATCCAGTCCCTCTGGTTCAACAAAGATTTGGTGACTGTTCTTGTCGGCAAAGCGCATCACCTTGTCTTCAATCGATGGACAGTAACGCGGACCAATGCCTTCGATCACGCCAGCGTACATCGGGCTGCGATCAAGGTTATTGCGGATCACATCGTGGGTACGCTCATTGGTGTGCGTAATAAAACACGGGATCTGACGCGGGTGTTGGTTGCGATTACCCATAAACGAGAACACCGGAGTCGGGTTATCACCGTGTTGGGCTTCCATCTGACTAAAATCAACGCTACGCGCATCGATACGCGGTGGTGTACCGGTTTTCAAACGATCAACGCGGAATGGCATCTCGCGCAAACGATCGGCCAGCGCGATCGACGGAGGATCGCCTGCACGGCCACCAGAGAAGTTTTCTAGACCGATGTGAAGCTTACCCCCAAGGAAGGTGCCCACGGTCAATACAACCGCTTTGGCGCGGAATTTAAGCCCCATTTGAGTCACAGCACCAACCACTTGATCATTCTCGATGATCAGATCATCGACCGACTGTTGAAACAGGGTCAGGTTAGGTGTGTTCTCTAGCACGCTTCGCACGTAGGCTTTGTACAAGGCTCGATCTGCCTGTGCACGAGTTGCGCGAACGGCTGGGCCCTTTGAGGCGTTAAGTGTTCTGAATTGAATACCTGCATGATCAATCGCTTGCGCCATTAGACCACCCATTGCATCCACCTCTTTGACCAGGTGACCCTTACCGATACCACCGATCGCTGGGTTACATGACATTTGACCCAAAGTATCAATGTTGTGAGTCAAAAGAAGTGTTTTCTGTCCTGTGCGTGCTGACGCTAATGCGGCTTCCGTCCCTGCATGACCACCACCTACGATGATGACGTCAAAGTTTTCTTGATAAAGCATGAACCGACCTCAGGTATTCAAAGCATGGAAAATAAAAGAGCGGTATTTTACCTCTTTTCCTGAACTGAGAAAATCGCTTTTCGAACTTTTGTCAAAATGGATCGAAATTAAATATATATAAGATCTATATATAGATCTTTTATTGGATCTATTATTAGTGATCCTGTTTTCTGTGGATAAGTAAAAAATGATCAACAAGATCATGGATCTTTTTTGGATCATTTGCTGTGATCAGGCGTTGATCAGATCGAGGATTAACTGGGATCAAAAACAGTACTTATTCACAGGGGTAAATCATGATCAAAGTTGTTCTTTGGATAACTATAGGTTGATCATAGGAAATTACTATACTTATCCACAGAGCGTTTGTTGGTTTTTTGTACGAAAGATTGTTGTGAATGGGTCAAAGTTATTCACAGATACAAAAAACGCGGCTACATCGGCCGCGTTTGATCAACATGCTGTTGGCGGTTTATGCGCTCTGAAAGCGCTCGATATGCTGCTTAAGCCAGGCCTCTGCGGCGTCTTCTGGTACTGATTGTTCGAGGATATCGATCTCAAGGCAGTCTGTAAGTGGGGTGCCACCAATATCCTCAAGCAGGTCATAGGCATGGTTGCCAGCCGCGCAGAAGGTATCGTAGCTGGAGTCACCAATCGCAACGACCGCAAACTTGACGTTGCTCATCCTAGGTGGGGTATCTTGCAGGGCGGCGATAAAGGGCTGGATGTTATCTGGGTACTCACCCGCGCCATGAGTCGAGGTGACCAGCAGCCAGATCCCCTCGTTGCCGATCTCGTCAAGCGAGGGTTGGTTGTGGATTTGGGTCTCTAAGCCGCTTTGCTCCAGCAGCTCGCTGAGGTGATCGCCAACGTACTCGGCACCACCTAGAGTGCTGCCTGTTATTATATGAATCATATAGATTTCCTTATACTTTGTTCTTGTCCAACAGGTTGAGACAGAAAAAAAGGAAGCGCAATAGGCTTCCTTTGAAAGTGATTACTTACCGATACAGAACGATGAGAAGATGCGTCCAAGCAGGTCATCGGAGCTAAACTCGCCGGTGATCTCGTTGAGATGCTGCTGGGCAATGCGCAGCTCTTCTGCGAGGATTTCTCCCGCCATGTAGCCCTCAAGCTGTGTCTGGCCGATATCGAGGTGCTGGGCCGCTTTTTCGAGCGCATCGAGGTGACGACGACGCGCCATAAAGCCACCTTCGCTATTACCGGCAAAGCCCATGCACTCTTTCAGGTGGTTACGCAGCGCATCAACACCTTGACCGGTTTTCGCCGAAAGGCGGATCAACGTCGGTGAGTTGACATGACAGATCCCGAGATCTTCCCCGGTTTGGTCGGCTTTATTGCGGATCACTGTGATGCCGATGTTATCCGACAGGCGATCGACAAAGTCCGGCCAGATCTCTTTCGGATCAGTGGCATCGGTGGTGGTGCCATCCACCATAAACAGCACGCGATCAGCCTGCTCAATCTCGTCCCATGCGCGCTCAATACCAATCTTTTCCACCTCATCCGAGGCGTCACGCAGACCTGCGGTATCGATGATGTGCAGCGGCATACCGTCAATATGGATGTGCTCGCGCAAGACATCGCGTGTGGTGCCGGCGATATCGGTCACAATCGCCGACTCTTTACCTGACAGGGCGTTAAGCAGGCTCGATTTGCCTGCATTCGGACGACCGGCAATCACCACCTTCATCCCCTCACGCATGATGGCACCCTGGTTGGCCTCATTTCTTACCGCATCAAGGTTGTCGATGATCGCTTGCAGGTCGGTCGCGACCTTGCCGTCGGCAAGAAAATCGATCTCTTCTTCTGGGAAGTCGATAGCCGCCTCGACATAAATGCGCAGGTGGATAAGTGATTCCACCAGCGTATTGATGCGTTTAGAGAACTGGCCTTGCAGCGATTGCAGCGCTGATTTGGCCGCTTCTTCTGAGCTGGCATCAATCAAATCGGCGATCGCCTCGGCCTGAGTCAGGTCCATTTTATCGTTAAGGAAGGCACGCTCAGAGAACTCACCAGGGCGCGCCGGACGCACGTTATCGACCTCAAGGATACGCTTGATCAGCATATCCATGACCACTGGGCCGCCGTGGCCTTGCAGCTCAAGAACGTCCTCACCAGTAAACGAGTGCGGGTTAGGGAAGTAAAGGGCAATACCTTGGTCGAGCTCGGTGCCTTGTGCGGTTTTAAACGGCAGGTATTCTGCGTAGCGCGGCTTGAGGGTCTTGCCGGTTACAGCAAGGGCGACCTCGTTGGCCTTTGGGCCTGAAACGCGGATGATACCGACGCCACCACGACCTGTCGCAGTAGCCTGAGCAACAATAGTATCTGTTGTCATAAGATGACCTTAAAAACGCTGTGGCGCCGTATGGAGCCATTTGGATGTATTGGAGAGAATTGTAATCAGCCTCAAACAAAAAGGCGACCTTTTGGCCGCCTTTCTTGGTGTTTCTTTAAGCTTAAAGGTTACTTAGAGTGTAGACCTTTCTTCTCAAGAGACTTGTAGATCAGTGTCTGCTGGATCAGCGTCACGATGTTTGACGTTAGCCAGTAAAGAACCAGACCTGATGGGAACCATAGGAAGAAGAAGGTAAACATCACCGGCATAAAGGTCATGATCTTCTGCTGCATAGGGTCAGTGACTGTGGTTGGGCTCATCTTCTGGATGATGAACATACTTGCACCCATCAGTAGCGGTAGGATGAAGTATGGGTCCATTGCCGCCAAATCTTGTAGCCACAAGAACTGCTCGTGACGTAGCTCAACCGATTCCATCAATGCCCAGTACAGTGCAATGAAGATAGGCATCTGTAGGATAAGAGGTAGACAGCCGCCTAGCGGGTTTACTTTCTCTTTCTTATACAGCTCCATCATCTCTTGGCTCATGCGCTGACGGTCGTCGCCTAGACGCTCACGCATCGCTTGCAGCTTAGGCTGAAGCATACGCATTTTCGCCATAGAGGTGTATTGCGCTTTGGTCAGTGGGTACATCGCACCACGTACGATGAAGGTTAGACCGATGATCGCTAGACCCCAGTTGCTCACAAAGCCCTGGATAAATGACAGCAACCAGTGCAGTGGTTTCGCGATGAACCATAGCCAGCCGTAATCCACTACTAGGTCAAGGTTTGGCGCCGTTGCTGCCATCTGGTCTTGTAGTTTAGGACCGGCCCAAAGCGTTGCGACTAGCTGCGCTTCGCCGCCATCAGCAATCGCTTTGTTTGGCATACGTAGGCCGATATCGCCTAGGTTACCGATCACGCGAGTGTATAGGCTTGTGCCTGGCTCGTTGCGTGGGATCCAAGCTGTCGCAAAGTAGTGCTGGATCATTGCCGCCCAACCTTCACCGTTTGGTAGGTTTAGCGACAGGTTACGGCTTTGCATATCATCAAAGCTGTATTTTTTGTAGCGCGTGTCTTGCGTTGAGTAAGCACCGCCCGCGTAGGTTGGCATGGTTAGGCTGCCACCAGAGTCGGTAAGGTTTTGACGCAAGTGCGCGTACATGCCTAGCGTGGCTGTGCTGCCAGAGTTGTTCACTACATCGTAGATTACGTCGATAGCGTAGCTGTTACGCGTAAGTACGAACGTCTTGATGTAGTCGATGCCATTCTCGCTGAACGTCATTGGAATACGCAATTCGTCTTGGCCATCCGCCAGGGTGAAGCTGTCTGCGCTTACCGAGTAAGTCGGACGATCGGCGCTGCTGCGGTCAATGCCTTGAGGGCCAACCAGACCGCTTTGAGCGATAAACTGGTAACCAGCTTCGTTTTTCAGCAGAGAGAAAGTCTCTTCTGATTCAAGCTCTGCGGAGTATTGGTTCAGGTTAGCTGCAACAATATCACCACCCATAGTGTCAATTGACAGAGTCAACACGTCAGTTGTCACGGTAATGGTGTGTGCTGAAGCTGCCTGAGCTGGCATTGGGTCTAGGTCATCTGCAAACCCCGAAGCAGGCAAACTGCCGTTAGATTGCGTCTGTAAAGCCGTCTGAGGCGCTGGATTCTTCTCTACATTCCATTGTTGGAAGAGTAGGAAAGAGACCAAAGCCAAAGCGATTAACAGAATATTACGTTGAGAATCCATCGTTATTTAATCTCTGTCTTTGTTTTGGACTGGTGGGACGGGGTCATAACCGCCATCATTTAATGGGTGGCATTTTAATAGACGTTGGCCAGATAACCAACATCCTTTTAAAAAACCGTGAGCTTTCAATGCTTCAATGGCATACATTGAGCAAGTAGGAGTGAAGCGACAACGCGGTCCTATCATAGGACTGATGACCCATCTATACAGATAGACCAAACCAATTGCTAGCCACGCGAGGGGCGAGAGAGACGGCGCCATAACTTTTCAAATAACTTGAACAATTCTTCATTGCTCAGATCTTGGGCGCTTTTCTTGGCAATGACAACAAAATCTTTGTTAGGAAGTTTGTGTTGACGTAGACGGAAGCTTTCTCGCGCAATACGTTTAAAGCGGTTGCGAGCAGGCGCAGTTTTGATTTGCTTTTTAGGAACAGCGAGACCAAGTCGGGGGTGAGAAAGAGTATTTTCTCGAGCGATGATAGTGAAATGGGGTGAGCCAGCTCGATGAGCTTGCTTGAAGACATTTTGGTAATGCTCGGGAGTTAACAAGCGTAACTCCCGATGGAATGCGTACTTATTCAAAATAATCGCGAATTATTTTGATAGGCGCGCACGGCCTTTTGCACGACGTGCATTAATTACTTTACGACCGTTCTTAGTCGCCATGCGTGCACGGAAGCCGTGAGTACGCTTGCGCTTTAGAACTGAAGGTTGAAAAGTGCGTTTCATGATAAATACCTTTACTGATCAGTTTTAGGTCAATGTTAACCCGGCGTGGGCAGCTATTGCTTTCTCTATATATAAGAGGAAGGTAGCCTTAAGTACCGACGCCTCTCAACAAAGAGGCGGAATTGTAATCACTGTCACATTTACTGTCAATCATAGATTGAGTGTCAGTAACATGAATCTTAGTAAAAAGCCAAGTTTCACTGTGGTGATAATTCCGGTCGGGCGATTATACGGAGCCAAACAAAAATCTCAAGGATCTTTCGATCCGAGTTGATCCTTGATCAAGCCCCAACTTGGTTAAGGAACTTTTGCAAGCGAGGATCCTGTGGGCGCTCGAAGATATCCTGTGGAGAACCTTGCTCGACAATATTCCCTTCGGCCATAAAGATCACTCGATCAGCGACCTCTCTGGCAAATTGCATCTCGTGGGTCACCACCAGCATGGTTTGATGCTGAGCCGCGAGGGTTTTCATTAGTGCCAGTACCTCGCCAACCCATTCAGGGTCCAGCGCGGACGTGGGCTCATCAAACAGCAGCAGTTCTGGCTTGAGCGCCATCGCTCGGCCAATGCCCACACGCTGTTGTTGACCGCCAGAGAGGGCGGCTGGGTAGCTGTCGCCCTTGTCGCCCAAGCCGATCTCCTCGAGCAGTTGCTGGGCATAAGCGTTGGCGTCCTCTTTCTTCCAGCCGCGCACCGTGACCAAGCCCTCGGCGATGTTTTGCCGTGCGGTCATGTGAGCAAACAGGGCATAGTTTTGAAATACAAATCCGGTTTTACGCCTCAGGGCCAATACCTCTGCCTTGCTGTGTTGCTCGGCATCAACCGAGACATCATCGATGGTGATCGTGCCTTGGTCGGCTTGCTCAAGAAAGTTAACGCAGCGCAGTAAGGTGGATTTACCCGTGCCACTGGAGCCGATAATCACGATGATCTCACCTTGTTGGATCTCGATATCAACGCCCTTGAGCACCTCAGTGCTGCCAAACGATTTGTGAATATTCTCAAGTTTGATCATCGTACGTACGCCTTATTCAATTTCTCTTCTGCCCATACTTGCACGCGGGTCAGGATAATCACCACCACCCAGTAGATCAGGGCCACAGCCAGGAACGCCTCGAAAAAGCGGAAGCTTGAAGCGGCCTCCATCTGCGCGGTGGCCATGATCTCGACCACCCCAAGGGTAAAGGCCAGCGAGGTCGACTTAATCATATCGATGAAGTAGTTCATTAGTGATGGCAGCGCAACGCGGGTGGCTTGCGGCAGGATAATTCGACGCATCGCTTGCGCGGTGGTCATGCCGACCGACAGGCTGGCTTCCATCTGACTGCGGTCGATGCCAATAATCGCAGCGCGAATACTCTCTGCTTTATAAGCGGCAAAGTGTAAGGTTAGGCCGATGACCGCCGCGCTAAAGGCGTCGAGCCCGACCAGGAATGGGAATACCTGTGGCAACCCATAGTAGAGCAGAAACAGCTGGACCAGAAGTGGGGTGCCACGAAAGAAGCTAATGTACAGCTGACTGAGCTGATTGAGGACTGGGATCTTAAACACACGAATGTTAGCGATAACCACCGCTAAAATCAGTGAGAACACCAGTCCCCACATCGCCATCTCCATCGTGGTGCCAAGGTATTTGAGCAAAATTGGCAGCAGATCGAGCATATAAGCAAAATCAAAACCCATGACTTTTACTTTCCTTTTAATACAACAAAAGGTGGGATCCTAGAATCCCACCTAGATTAATACACAGATTGTTTGGCTCAGTTACGTAAGCCAAAGTTGTGGCTAGTGAGTGATATCAGCGCCAAACCATTTTTCAGAGATCTTGGCCATGGTGCCATCAGCACGCATCTCAGCTACCGCCGCGTTGACCTCGTCACGCAATTGCTTGCCACGCGCGTTGTCGACAAACGGCCAGCCGTTCTCGATGGTTTCAAACGGTTCACCGGCAAGCTGCAATGGCAGGCCTGTTTGCTTGATCAGCTCTAACGCCGATAGGCGATCCATGACGAACGCATCAGCGCGGCCGAGTGCCACGTCATGTTCGATGCCCGTGTCATAAGTCTTGATGCTGATCTTGTTGTCTTTATCGTAATCACGCAGCAGTTGCTCGAAGTTCGATCCTAGGTTGACCGCTACGGTTTTGCCCGCTAGATCCTGTATGCCCTGAATAGAATCGTTGCCTTTGCGCACCGTGATCTGCGCACCATCAACCACATAAGGGTCAGCAAACAGGTATTTTTCAGTACGGGCTGGGGTCATGGTGATCTGGTTAGAGATGGTGTCGATACGACCCGACTCTAACATGCCAAATAAACCGGAGAAGTTTGCGGTCACATAGTTGACCTGATAATCGTTGCGACGACCGATCTCATCCCACAGGTCGACTTCAAAGCCCTGCAGTTGGTCTTGCTTAACAAAGGTAAAGGGGAAATAGCGTCCTGACATACCCACTTTGACTTCAGTCGCGGCGTTTACAGTGACCGCAGATAGCGCAACAGCAGCGAGTGCTGCCTTCATCCAGTTATTCATAATACAGCTCCTAAATTATGTAACACGGGATACTACTGGTTGTTTTTAATCAGTAATAAATAACCTTCTGGCATAACTCAGACTAGTTAGTAATAACTCAATAATGGCGGGATCGCCTGACTTTGATCTGGCTATTCACAGACTTATACCCAAACCTTGGATCTGGGTAAAACAGCCTAAATGTGGATCTTATTGTGAGTAATCTGGGGGATCGATGTGCTGATCCGCGGTTTTTGCCGTGAATATCTGTGAATAACTCCGATCTTATTCACTGATCCGTCGATCATTTACTGGCGATCTTAGTTATCAACAGGTAAAATTGTGGGTCTTTCCAAGTTTTCTGTTTATTGAGTGGGGTCACCGTGTCATCTTCGCTTTGGTTGCAAGTTATGCAACAGCTTCAAGAGGAGCTGCCTGCTACTGAGTTCAGTATGTGGGTTCGTCCGTTACAGGCCGAATTAAACGATAACACCTTGACGCTATTTGCGCCCAACCGCTTTGTGCTTGATTGGGTGCGCGATAAGTACCTCAACAATATTAATCGTTTGCTGCAAGAGTTCTGCGGCAACGATGTACCGAGCCTACGCTTTGAAGTGGGTAGTCGCCCAGTTGCGGCGCCTAAGCCTGCGCCGACGCGCACGCCCGCAGATGTAGCGGCAGAGTCGTCAGCACCTGCGCAGCTGCAAGCGCGTAAACCCGTGCATAAAACTTGGGATGATGATGCACAGGCGATCGCCGATATTAACCACCGCTCAAACGTAAACCCAAAGCACCGCTTTAAGAACTTCGTCGAGGGTAAGTCGAACCAGCTAGGTTTGGCTGCGGCACGTCAAGTGTCTGACAACCCTGGCGCTGCCTATAACCCACTGTTCCTTTACGGTGGTACAGGTCTTGGTAAGACTCACCTGCTCCACGCCGTGGGCAATGCGATTGTGGATAACAAACCCAACGCCAAAGTGGTGTACATGCATTCGGAGCGCTTTGTTCAGGACATGGTTAAGGCGCTGCAGAACAACGCCATCGAAGAGTTCAAACGCTACTACCGCAGCGTAGATGCGCTCCTAATCGATGACATCCAGTTCTTTGCCAATAAAGAGCGATCGCAAGAAGAATTCTTTCATACCTTCAATGCCTTGCTTGAGGGTAACCAGCAGATCATCCTCACCTCAGATCGCTATCCAAAAGAGATCTCCGGGGTTGAAGATCGTCTCAAGTCTCGTTTTGGTTGGGGACTGACGGTTGCGATCGAGCCGCCTGAGCTTGAGACGCGCGTAGCGATCTTGATGAAAAAAGCGGAAGATCACCAGATCCACCTAGCGGATGAGGTCGCGTTCTTTATCGCTAAACGCCTGCGCTCCAACGTGCGTGAGCTTGAAGGTGCACTCAACCGAGTGATCGCCAACGCCAACTTCACCGGACGCCCTATTACCATCGATTTTGTTCGTGAAGCCCTGCGTGACCTGCTTGCCCTGCAAGAGAAACTGGTCACCATCGACAATATTCAAAAAACCGTGGCTGAGTACTATAAGATAAAGGTAGCGGATCTGCTGTCTAAGCGCCGCTCACGCTCGGTCGCAAGACCTCGCCAGCTGGCGATGGCATTGGCCAAAGAGCTGACCAACCACAGCCTGCCAGAGATCGGCGATGCCTTTGGTGGTCGTGACCACACCACGGTGCTGCACGCTTGTCGTAAGATAGAGCAGCTGCGTGAAGAGAGCCACGATATTAAAGAAGACTACTCGAATTTGATTCGTACGCTATCGTCTTAACGGCGATAGGGTTAGAGTAGAGCTACGCTTGTTCAGATAATCCAATTAGAGCTGATAATGAAATTTACCATTGCACGTGAACACCTCCTGAAGCCCCTCCAGCAAGTTTCTGGCGCGCTTGGCGGTCGTCCAACCCTACCTATTCTAGGTAACCTACTGATCAAAGTAGATAACGGTATGTTGTCGATGACGGCTACCGACCTTGAGGTGGAGCTAGTGAGTAAGGTGGCTCTAGAGGCGGACAGTGAAGCTGGGGCGATCACCGTTCCATCGCGTAAGTTCCTTGATATTTGCCGTAGCCTGCCTGATTCAGCTCAGATCACCTTTGTTTTGGAAGGGGAGCGCGTGCAGGTGCGCTCTGGCCGCAGCCGTTTCTCGCTAGCCACCTTGCCGGCGAATGACTTTCCGAATATCGAAGACTGGCAGAATGAAGCCTCGATCAGCCTGACTCAGGCTGAGCTCAAGGGCTTGATTGATAAAACTCAGTTCTCGATGGCCAACCAAGACGTGCGTTACTACCTCAACGGTATGCTGTTTGAGATTGACGGTACCACGCTGCGCAGCGTCGCAACCGATGGTCACCGAATGGCCGTGGCACAGACTGAACTTGCTAAGGCCGGTGACAATCAACAGATCATCTTGCCGCGTAAGGGCGTGCTTGAGCTGGTTAAGCTACTTGATGCGCCAGAGCAGCAGGTCGAGCTGCAAATCGGTAGCTCAAATCTGCGCGCTGAAGTGAACAACTTTGTCTTCACCTCTAAGCTGGTGGATGGTCGATTCCCTGACTATCGCCGCGTGCTGCCGCAAAGTACTACTAAGACGATGGAATCGAGTTGTGATGAGCTGCGCCAAGCGTTCTCACGCGCTGCGATCCTGTCGAACGAGAAGTTTCGTGGCGTACGAGTGAATCTTGATGGCACGGAGATGCGCATTACTGCCAACAACCCAGAGCAAGAGGAAGCTGAGGAGCTACTCGACGTACAGTATGAGGGTGAGGCGATCGAGATTGGTTTCAACGTCAACTACGTGTTGGACGTACTAAACACCCTGCGCTGCGAGACGGTGCGCCTATCGATGTCGAGCGCCAACGCCAGTGCCCTGCTTGAGAATGCCGGTGATGACAGCGCGATGTACGTTGTGATGCCAATTCGTCTCTAGAATGCCGCTTTCCCGTCTGATTGTTCAGCAATTTCGCAATATTAAAGCCTGTGATATTCAACCATCACCAGGCTTTAATTTTCTTGTTGGTGCCAATGGTAGTGGCAAAACCAGCGTGCTTGAAGCCATCTATTTGCTTGGCCATGGTCGCTCGTTTAAGAGCAGCCTGACTGGGCGCGTGATCCAAAATGACCAGTCTGAGCTGTTTGTTCACGGCCGCGTGATTGAGCATTCTTTGAACCAAGATCAATTTGAGCTACCCGTTGGGATAAATAAGCAGCGTGATGGCTCAAGTGAGGTTAAAATAGGCGGTCAGTCTGGGCAAAAACTTGCGCAGTTAGCCAAGATTCTGCCACTGCAACTTATCCACCCTGAGGGGTTTGAGCTGTTGACTGACGGACCTAAGTTCCGCCGTGCTTTTATCGACTGGGGCGTGTTTCATACCGAACCCGGTTTTCATGAAGCGTGGGGGCGCTTTAAGCGCCTTAACAAGCAACGTAATGCCCTGCTGAAAAATGCGCAAAGCTATCGCGAGCTGAGCTACTGGGATAAGCAGATGGCGGAGATCGCTGAGCAGATTAGCCAGTGGCGCGAGGCTTATGTGGCACAGATGACTGAGGTGGCTCAGCAGATGTGTCAGACATTTTTGCCAGAATTTGATATCCAATTGAAGTATTATAGGGGCTGGGAAAAAGACACCCCCTACCATCAATTACTGGAACGAAATTTCGAGCGCGATCAGTCGCTCGGCTACACTTTTAGTGGACCGAACAAAGCGGATCTGCGCATCAAAGTGAACGGCACGCCAGTTGAGGACGTGCTGTCGCGTGGTCAACTCAAGTTAATGGTGTGTGCGCTAAGGGTCGCCCAAGGTCAACACTTGACCCAGGTGACTGAAAAGCCATGTATCTACTTGATAGATGACTTTGCATCAGAATTAGATAGCCAACGTCGCAAGCGTCTCGCTGACTGCTTGAAGGCGACGGGGGCACAAGTTTTTGTAAGCTCAATTACCGCCGAGCAGATCGCCGATATGCGCGACGAGAGCGGTAAGCTGTTCCATGTGGAACAGGGACAGATTGAGCAAGGATAAATAGAGAGTAACTCATGTCTGAAAATTACGATTCATCGAGTATTAAAGTACTGAAGGGTCTGGATGCGGTTCGTAAGCGTCCGGGTATGTACATCGGCGATACAGACGATGGTACTGGTCTGCACCACATGGTTTTTGAGGTGGTGGATAACTCAATTGATGAAGCGTTGGCGGGTCACTGTAAAGACATCATTGTGACTATTCATGAGGATAACTCTGTCTCAGTACGCGATGATGGCCGTGGTATCCCAACCGAGATGCACCCGGAAGAGAACGTCTCTGCGGCTGAGGTTATCATGACGGTACTGCACGCCGGTGGTAAGTTCGATGACAACTCGTACAAGGTATCAGGTGGTCTGCACGGGGTAGGTGTTTCGGTAGTAAACGCCCTTTCTAAGCAGGTCACGCTGACCATTCACCGTGGCGGTGAGATCCACACCCAAACCTACCATCACGGTGAGCCACAAGCGCCACTAAGCGTCGTAGGTGAGACCGATAAGACCGGTACAGAAATCCGTTTCTGGCCAAGCGAAGAGACCTTCTCGAACACAGAATTCCACTACGACATCCTAGCTAAGCGTCTGCGCGAGCTATCGTTCCTAAACTCTGGCGTTTCGATCAAGCTTAAAGACGAGCGTGAAGAGGATAAGGCTGATCACTTCATGTATGAAGGTGGTATCCAGGCGTTTGTTGAGCACCTCAACACCAATAAAACCCCAATTATCGAGAAGGTATTCCACTTTGACGCTGAGCGTGAAGATGGCATTGCAGTAGAAGTGGCGATGCAGTGGAACGATGGCTTCCAAGAGAACATCTACTGTTTTACTAACAACATTCCTCAGCGCGATGGTGGTACTCACCTGGCGGGCTTCCGTGCTGCGCTGACTCGTACACTGAACTCGTTTATGGATAAAGAGGGCTTCTCGAAAAAAGCCAAGACCTCGACCTCGGGTGATGATGCACGTGAAGGTCTAACGGCGGTTATCTCGGTTAAGGTACCGGATCCTAAGTTCTCAAGCCAAACCAAAGACAAGCTAGTTTCATCTGAGGTGAAATCGGCGGTTGAGTCGGTGATGGGTGAAAAGCTAAACGACTTCCTCGCAGAGAACCCAACCGAAGCAAAAACGGTTTGTAGTAAGATCATCGACGCAGCACGTGCGCGTGAAGCAGCGCGTAAAGCGCGTGAGATGACCCGTCGTAAAGGCGCACTCGATCTTGCAGGCCTACCAGGTAAGCTGGCCGACTGTCAGGAAAAAGACCCAGCATTGTCTGAACTGTACATAGTGGAGGGTGACTCGGCAGGCGGCTCCGCAAAACAAGGCCGTAACCGTAAGAATCAGGCAATCCTACCGCTTAAGGGTAAGATCTTGAACGTTGAGAAGGCGCGCTTCGATAAGATGTTGTCTTCACAAGAAGTCGCGACACTGATCACCGCGCTAGGCTGTGGTATCGGCCGCGATGAGTACAACCCAGACAAGCTGCGCTACCACAACATCATCATCATGACCGATGCGGATGTCGATGGTTCGCACATTCGTACGCTACTATTGACCTTCTTCTACCGTCAAATGCCAGAGCTTATTGAGCGCGGCTATGTGTACATCGCTCAGCCACCGCTTTACAAGGTGAAGAAGGGTAAGCAAGAGCAGTACATCAAAGATGAAGATGCAATGAACCAGTATCAGATTGCACTGGCTCTTGATAATGCAGCGCTGCATGTGAACCCAGAAGCACCAGCGCTTGCAGGTGAGGCGCTAGAGAAACTGGTTCAGCAGTACAATAAAGGTATGAAGCTGGTGGATCGCATGAGCCGCCGCTACCCACAAGCATTGGTACACGAGCTTATCTACACACCACGTCTAACCGCAGAGCAGTGTCACGATGCTGGCGCGGTTGAGGCTTGGACCAAGCAGTTGGTGGATCAGCTAAACGCGAAAGAAGTTGGTGCGAGCCAGTACAGCGTTGAGGTTGAACAGCACGCTGAGCTAGGCCTAAACCTGCCGAAGGTAATTGTGCGTACGCACGGTGTGGTGCACGAGTACGTACTGTCTGTCGACTTCATCAACTCGAAAGAGTACAGCAAGCTTGCAGACCTTTCAGAGGCACTTGATGGCTTGATTGAAGAGGGTGCTTACATCAAGCGTGGCGAGCGTACTCTTGCTATCAGCAGCTTTGTTGATGCGCTTAACTGGCTAATCAAAGAGTCACGCCGTGGCCTGAGCCTACAGCGCTACAAAGGTCTGGGTGAGATGAACCCAGATCAGCTGTGGGAAACCACTATGGACCCTGATACTCGCCGTATGATGCAGGTGACGATCGAGGATGCGGTTGGTGCCGATCAGCTGTTTACTACGCTAATGGGCGATCAGGTTGAGCCTCGTCGTAACTTTATCGAAGAGAACGCGCTGAAAGTGGCTAACCTTGACGTTTAATTTGTATTAGCTTTTATCAATATTGGAAACAGCTACCGACAATCGGTGGCTGTTTTTTTTTGGGGCTAACGGAAATAGGGGCGAGGATCGGGGACGTTTCACTTCGGGGAGCGAGTAGGTTGTCACTTGAGGTTAGTTTAGTGGTAGAGCCTTTTAATCATCAGTGTGTTGGGTTTAAGGCTATGAAAATTCGGGTAATAAAAATAATTAAAGAAAATTACTTGAAAGAGGGCTTTGGCGTCCACATATCTTGTTATGAGGAAGGGGTATCTTGCTAGAGAATAGAAGATAGACCGCCTCAAACCCGCCAACGGCGCATCGCTCTGATGAGGATAGCTCTGCTGGCAGACAATTTAACCTTGATCCCTACTCATGTCCCTGCGCCTCTGATAAGCGGCCTGTGGAATGATATTGGATCTCTTAGCTAGCGACTTGATCACTCACAGTGACGATCAATCGCGCTTGAGGCTAAGACTATTGCTTACTAAGAGGATAGCATGATGAGAACTGTAGACTTTACACCCCTATACCGCAATGCAATTGGCTTTGACCGTCTGTTTAACATGATGGAAGCGAATTCAGCTAAAAACACTTCTGGCGGTTACCCTCCATACAATATCGAGCAAAAAGACGAAAACCACTACCGCATCACCATGGCAGTAGCCGGCTTTGCCGAGTCACAACTCGAGATCACCCAAAAAGAAAACATGCTACTGGTTAAGGGTGAGCGTCAAGCCGAA
This sequence comes from Vibrio glycogenivorans, assembly GCF_051660965.1. NCBI lineage: Bacteria > Pseudomonadati > Pseudomonadota > Gammaproteobacteria > Vibrionales > Vibrionaceae > Vibrio > Vibrio glycogenivorans. Next base: position 35,279 of record NZ_JBPVIS010000007.1, read on the forward strand.
GAGGGTAAGAACTACGTCTACCAAGGTATCGCCGAGCGCGACTTCGAGCGTAAGTTCCAACTCGCAGATTACGTTAAGGTCGTCGGCGCAACCATGGAAAACGGCCTACTGCACGTAGACTTAGAACGTGAGATCCCAGAAGCAATGAAGCCTCGCAAAATTGCCATCAACGGCAACAACTTGCTTGAAGGCTAAGTTTTTTCAATCAGAGATTGAGAGCGCCGAAAGGCGCTCTTTTTTTGGCCAAAAAAAGAGGGGCGAGGTGCGGGGACGCTTCGCTTCGAGTAGCGAGTTGTTTTGCTGGTAGTGAGATAAAGTCACTCAATCTTGAATACAGTTACTACACCCCCCTTTTTTTACATAGATCGTTTCTTACTTTCCCCATACCTAACAACCAACGCAGATCCCCTCGCTCCCCGTAGGGCAAAGCCCGTACTCGCTCCTCGCACCTGGAAAAAGTGACTGGTGTAACTTTTTCATTTTGTTGTTGTTTGTGGGCAGTTCCGTATACTTATCAGCACTAATTTTGGTCGGATTTTGGGGTTAAACCATGGGTCAGTTTTCCATTTTGGGCTTCATTGCACTTGGTGGTGCTTTTGGTGCTTGTTCTAGATATTTAGTTTCAGAGTTGTGTGTACAGCTTTTCGGTCGTGGATTTCCTTATGGCACATTGACCGTTAATGTGGTCGGTTCGTTTGCGATGGGCTGCTTGATCGCCGCTTTTGAGAACGAGATGCTAGCCACTGACCCGTGGCGACAAATTATTGGCTTAGGCTTTCTTGGCGCTCTGACGACCTTTTCGACCTTCTCAATGGACAATGTCCTGTTGATGCAGCAGGGGGCTTTTTTCAAGATGGGGCTCAATGTGTTGCTTAATGTTGTGCTCAGTATCTCTGCAGCCTGGCTAGGCTTCCAATTGTTGATCAAGAGTTAACTATCTGGGCTGATCCGATTGGTTTGTCGCCACAATTTTTCTATAATCGGAGTTCTCACAGATTTAGTGAGCTGAAACTTGTCGGAGTGCCACATTGGCTGAGACCGTTAATTCGGGATCCGTTGAACCTGATCAGGCTAACACCTGCGAAGGGAACAAGAGCAAGCGTGCTGCAATCTACATCGCTCACGCTAGCGTTCGATAGGACATCGACCGTCTTTTCGACCCTCTTGTCGCATCTATCCGCCAAGCATTTTCATTCCATTTTAAGCAAAGGAAGAATGCTATGTCGAATCGTAAACAAGCAAGACTGGAAGCAAAACAGTTTATTGATACGCTCTCTGTAGAGCCCTACCCAAATTCCTCGAAAGTTTATATTCAAGGCTCAAGGCCTGATATTCGTGTACCTATGCGCGAGATCGCCTTGGCTGACACCTTAGTTGGCGGAACCAAAGAGGCTCCTATCTATGAGTCCAATGAGGCGATTCGAGTCTACGATACCTCCGGTGTTTATACCGATCCTGAGCACCAAATCGACCTTTACCGAGGCCTACCTAAGCTGCGTCAGGCATGGATAGAGGAGCGGGGTGATACCGAATTACTCGATGAGGTGAGCTCGGTATACAGCAAGCAGCGTCTAGAGGATGAGAGTTTAGACGAGCTGCGCTATGGTCATTTGCCACCTATTCGCCGTGCAAAGGCCGGGCAGTGCGTCACTCAGCTTCACTATGCACGACAGGGAATCATCACCCCAGAGATGGAGTTCATCGCCATTCGTGAGAACATGGGGCGGGCTAAGTACCGTGACGAGGTCCTGACTCAACAGCATCCTGGGCAGCATTTCGGTGCTAACTTACCGCAAGATATTACCCCTGAATTTGTCCGCCAAGAAGTCGCTCAAGGGCGCGCTATCATTCCCTCTAACATCAACCACCCAGAATCGGAGCCGATGATTATCGGTCGTAACTTCTTGGTTAAGGTCAACGCCAATATTGGTAACTCGTCGGTCAGCTCTTCGATAGAGGAAGAGGTTGAAAAGCTGGTGTGGTCAACCCGCTGGGGTGGCGATACTGTGATGGACTTGTCGACGGGACGCAATATTCATGAAACACGTGAGTGGATACTGCGTAACAGTCCAGTGCCAATTGGTACCGTGCCTATGTATCAGGCGCTAGAAAAGGTCAACGGCATTGCAGAGAACCTTAACTGGGAGGTGATGCGCGATACCTTGATCGAGCAAGCCGAGCAGGGTGTTGATTACTTCACTATTCATGCGGGACTATTGCTACGCTACATCCCAATGACGGCGAAACGCGTGACCGGCATTGTCTCGCGTGGCGGCTCGATCATTGCTAAATGGTGTCTTGCTCACCATCAAGAAAGCTTTCTTTATACCCACTTTAAAGAGATCTGTGAGATCTGTGCCAAGTACGATGTCGCGCTGTCTTTGGGTGATGGGCTACGTCCGGGCTCGATTGCCGATGCCAACGATGAGGCGCAGTTTTCAGAATTGCGTACCCTTGGTGAACTGACCAAGATTGCGTGGCAGCATGATGTCCAGGTGATCATTGAGGGGCCAGGGCACGTGCCGATGCACATGATCAAAGAGAATATGGATGAGCAGCTCAAGCACTGTCATGAGGCGCCATTTTACACCTTAGGCCCACTAACCACCGACATTGCCCCAGGTTATGACCACATTACCTCAGGTATTGGCGCGGCGATGATAGGTTGGTATGGCTGTGCGATGCTGTGTTATGTCACCCCCAAAGAGCACCTAGGCCTGCCAAACAAGCAAGATGTGAAGACTGGGCTTATCACCTATAAACTCGCGGCTCATGCAGCGGATCTGGCCAAGGGCCACCCTGGAGCACAAGTGCGTGATAACGCTTTGTCTAAGGCGCGCTTCGAGTTCCGCTGGCAGGATCAATTTAACCTATCTCTCGACCCAGAAACCGCGCAGTGCTATCACGATGAAACCTTGCCTCAAGAGTCTGGCAAGGTGGCACACTTTTGCTCTATGTGTGGCCCCAAGTTCTGCTCGATGAAAATATCCCAAGAGGTGCGTGAGTACGCCAAAGACAGCCAACAGGTCGCGGCAGACCAAGCCATTGAAATTCAAATGTTGGACAATCCACTTGAAGGGATGCGTCAGAAATCCCAACAATTTCTAGATACTGGCTCTGAACTCTATCACCCAGTGACCAATACAGAGGACTAAACTATGCGCCTGCTCGTTCCGCAACAGCAGATAGAAATCACCTACAGCATTCAGCAGTGCTTGTTGGTCGCAAAGCAACATGGTTTTGCGACAGAAGAGATCTGCCTGGGCGTGAGCTCAAGTGATCAGTTTGAGCTGCATAATGACCAAGAGGTAGTCATTAGGATAAGCAGTGATACCATCGGTGCTGTGACAAAGGCAGAGAGCGTTGATTGGCATTTTTGCTATCAGTTCAGCGCTGCCGAGCCATTAACGGTTGATGATGTTCGTCGCCAAGATTGGGCAGCCAATACGATTTTTATTGGCCTGCGGGATGAGCAAGGTTATGTCGATGCTTGGCAGCATCACGGTGAGGCAAGGGCGCTGAGCTACCTTGCAGGAAGTGTCTTTTCAACTGAACAACACCTAGCTTGGGTGATTAGTTTGCTGGCACTCGATTTCCCAATTGAGGATGCACTGACCTTTAGTCATGCTCAGCTCAATGTTTCACGTGAAACCTGGGCAAACGACTTTACCAAGTTCCCAACCCCTGTCCTTGAGGATCCGCGCCTTGGCGTTAGAGTTGGTTGGGCTGCGAATGCTGAAACCGTCACGTTCCCCAATATGGACAAACATCAGGTTGGCTTGTATCCCGTGGTGGATAATGTCACCTGGATTGAGCGCCTGCTTAAACTCGGTATTAATACGGTCCAGCTGCGCATCAAGGACTCAAAAACACCGGATCTGGAAGCGCAAGTTAAGCGAGCCATCGAGTTAGGGCAAGAGCATCAGGCTCAGGTATTCATTAATGACTATTGGCAGCTAGCCATCAAGCATGGCGCTTATGGGGTACATCTTGGGCAAGAGGACATTGAAGAGTCCAATTTAAGTCAGCTTGCGCAGGCGGGTATCTGTCTGGGCCTTTCGACTCATGGCTACTATGAATTATTGCGCATCGTGCAAATCAACCCAAGCTATATTGCCTTGGGGCATATTTTCCCAACCACGACCAAAGAAATGCCATCTAAGCCACAAGGTCTAGTGCGCCTTGGTCACTACCAAGACCTGATCAATTCGATTCCTTATGGGGCAGGCTTTGGTTATCCAACTGTGGCGATCGGTGGTATTGACCTTACCAATGCCGACCAAGTTTGGCAGTGTGGTGTGTCCAGTTTAGCGGTGGTTCGTGCCATCACCTTGGCTGATAGCCCACAGCAGGTGATTGAGCAGTTTGAGCAAATCATGCAGCCGGTGATGGAGGAAGCGAATGCTATCTAAGCCAACGCTATCTGACCGTGATTTTATTCGTTACCAAAGACAAGTCTCGCTACCGAATATTGGTGAGCAGGGGCAAGCAAAATTGGGTAGCGGGCACGTGCTGATTATTGGTTGTGGCGGGCTCGGCTCGGCGGCAAGTTTGTACTTGGCTGCGGCGGGTGTCGGTCGTCTGGTGTTGGTTGATGATGATGAGGTTGATTCGAGCAACCTACAGCGTCAAGTTGTCTACCGCGAATCGCAGGTTGGGCAAGCCAAAGTCTCAGCCATGGCTGAGCAGTTAACGGCGCTTAATGCTGAGCTTAATGTGCGTGTTATCGCCAAGCGGTTGGATGAGAAACAATTGGCCTTAGAGATCATGCTGGCGGATGTGGTGCTCGATTGCACGGATAATATCGCCTCTCGACAGATGATTAATCGCCTGTGTTATCAGCAGCAAACACGTTTGGTGTTTGCTGCTGCCATCGGTTGGCAGGGGCAGTATTGTTGGTTTGATTTCCAACAAGACACTAGCCGTGGTTGCTATCGTTGTATCTATCCATTTGATGAACTTCCCCAGGCAACCAAGTGCAGCGAGTCAGGAATAGTTGGGCCGGTTGTTGGGACGATGGGGAACTACCAAGCACTTGCTGCTATCCAGTGTCTTGCCCTTGAGCAACCCGCGATAAAAGCCAATCAACTCCACTTATTCGATGGTCTTGCCATGACATGGCAAACCCTCTCAACTCATCGCGATATGTCGTGCAGTGTCTGCTCGAGCGATGGCAATTAATCCAGGATACATCATGAATTCCATAAGCATAATTATTAATGATCAAGAGCAACGGGTGGCTTCGAATACCAGCTTAGAGGACATTATCAGTCAGTTTTCACTCCCACAACTGGGCTGTGTATTTGCGATCAATAATGCGGTTGTTCCGCGTGATCAATGGTCATCAACGCATCTCAATGACGGTGATGCAATCTCACTATTTCAAGCAATTGCCGGAGGTTAAGCATGTTAACTATTGCAGATAAACAATTTGATTCACGCCTGTTTACGGGTACGGGCAAGTTCTCAAGCAGCCAGGTAATGGCACAAGCAATCCAAGCCTCTGGCAGTCAACTAGCAACTATGGCGCTGAAGCGCGTTGACGTCAATGACAGTCAAGATGATATCTTGAAGCCTTTGGTTGACTGTGGGGTGAGTTTACTGCCCAACACCTCGGGTGCAAAGAACGCAAAAGATGCGATTTTTGCCGCGCACCTAGCGCGTGAGGCGCTGGGTACTAACTGGCTCAAATTGGAGATCCACCCAGACCCTAAGTACTTAATGCCTGACCCAATTGAAACTCTAGCGGCGGCTGAGCAATTGGTTCGAGATGGCTTTATTGTGCTGCCGTATTGTCATGCTGACCCAGTTTTGTGTAAGCGACTTGAAGAGGTCGGTTGTTCAGCCGTCATGCCACTTGGTGCACCAATTGGTTCGAACAAGGGGATCGCTTCGCACGATTTTCTAGAGATTATTATCGACCAAGCCAATGTACCTGTGGTGGTTGATGCTGGGATTGGTGCACCGTCTCATGCCGCTCGAGCAATGGAAATGGGCGCGGATGCGGTGCTGGTGAATACGGCAATTGCTGCTTCATCAAATCCGGTCGCAATGGCGATCGCCTTTAAACAAGCGGTCGAGGCAGGGCGTACGGCGTTTGAAGCAGGGCTTGCTGGTCAGGTTTCGCATGCAGTGGCATCAAGCCCACTGACAGCCTTCCTTGATGACCTGTAATTAGGGGGAATCGATGAGCTTTGTAAATCAATTTAGTCAGTTAGATTGGGATGATATCTCGCTGTCTGTCATGAGCAAGACAGCTGCCGATGTCGAAAGGGCGCTAGGAAAAACCAAGCGCGATCTTGAGGATTTCAAGGCACTGATCTCTCCTGCTGCTGAGGGCTACCTAGAGCAGATGGCTCAGCAGTCTTTTGCTTTAACGCGCAAGCGATTTGGCAACACGGTGTCTCTATACATTCCTTTGTATCTCTCGAATCTTTGTGCGAATGCCTGCACCTATTGCGGCTTCTCGATGGAGAATCGCATTAAGCGTCGTACTCTCAATCAAGAGGAGATCGAGGCGGAACTCGACGCTATCAAACAGATGAAGTTTGATAGTGTTTTGTTGGTCACAGGGGAGCACGAGACCAAAGTAGGGATGAATTACTTTCGGCAAATGGTGCCGGTGATTAAGCAACAGTTTAATTACTTGGCAATGGAAGTGCAGCCGCTGGAGCAAGACCAGTATGCAGAGCTGAAGCAATTTGGGCTCGACGCCGTGATGGTTTATCAAGAAACCTACCACCCATCAACGTATGCTCAACACCATTTGCGAGGCAAGAAAAAGGACTTTGAATACCGCTTAGAAACGCCAGATAGATTAGCCAAAGCCGGCATTGATAAGATAGGGATTGGTGCCTTGATTGGCCTCGAAGATTGGCGCACTGACTGCTTCTTCGTTGCCGCGCACCTTGATTATCTCGAGCGTACCTACTGGCAGACACGCTACTCAATTTCGTTCCCGCGCTTGCGTCCTTGTGAAGGGGGGTTACAACCCAAGTCAATAATGAGTGACAAGCAGCTTGTTCAACTGATCTGCGCCTATCGGCTGCTTAACCCTGAGGTTGAGCTATCGCTATCCACGCGTGAATCACAGGCGTTTCGCGATGCCGTATTACCACTTGGAATTACCACCATGTCAGCCGCCTCAAAGACCCAACCCGGTGGCTACGCGATGGAAGATGTAGAGCTTGAGCAGTTCGAGATCAGCGACGAACGCAGCGCTGTGCAGGTGGCAGATGCGATTCGTCAAAAGGGCTTTGACCCTGTCTGGCGCGACTGGCACTCAGTCTATTCAGGCTAATTACTCTCGATAGGTTTCACGTGAAACACTCTAGTTTCGTATCGATGGAACACTAAAAAGTGCCTAGTGTGAATAAAACTAGGCGCTTTTCTTTAAGGTGAGAGGTAGTAGGTTCGAGGTGCGGGTTACACTTCGTTCCGGGGTGCGAGTATTACGGCGCGTGCTTTAATCTTCCCGCATCTCGTCTCTCGATTCTCGCCTCTTAAGCGTGTAAAAGGGGGCGTGTGGCCGACTCGAGCCAAGCCTTCACTTCACCTTCCACTAACGGGCTAAGGTCTAGCCATACTTTGCGGTGGTAGTCATTCAGCCATGCTAACTCTGGTTTGGTTAGTAGATTGACATCGATGTTGCGGTAATCGATTGGGCAGCGTGTTAGTGATTCGAAAGTCAGTACCGAGAAATCACCTTGTGTTGCTTGCTCAACCACTAACTCCAAGTTTTCAATTCGGATACCAAATGCATCCGCTCGGTAATAACCTGGCTCGTTAGACAGCACCATACCTGCCTCAAGAGCGACATCAATCTGGCGTTTAGAGATGCTTTGTGGGCCCTCATGGACACTAAGGAAATGGCCAACACCGTGACCCGTTCCGTGGTCATAATCAAATCCTTCAGCCCATAGGTGTTGTCTTGCTAGGGTATCAAGTTGGTAACCTCGTGTGCCCTTAGGGAAGCGAGCGCGAGCGATGCCAATATGGCCTTTCAGCGCGAGGGTAAACTGACGCTTCATCTCATCGCTTGGGTTGCCGATCGCGATGGTACGAGTGATATCGGTGGTGCCATCTAAGTACTGACCGCCAGAGTCGACCAAGTACAATGAGTTCATCGCTAAACGACCGGGTACTGCCTGATTGATGTGATTGTAGTGACACATCGCGGCATTACTGCCAGCGGCAGAAATGGTATCAAAACTCAAATCAACCAGGGTTGGATCTTCGCGACGGTACTGTTCTAATCGGTCGGATAACTGCGCCTCATCCAATAGGTTACCAAGCTCGACTTGAGCATCGAGCCAGGTGAGGAATTTAACCATCGCGACACCATCACGGACATGACAATCGCGCATACCACCGATCTCTACTGGGTTTTTGCACGCCTTGCTCAGTAGTGTTGGGTCGGGTTGGGCGATGACATTTGCCCCGGCATTTTGCAGCACCAATTTTATCCACGCGTTCGATGTCGCTGGATCAACAATGACGCTCTTTTCTGTAAATGCCTCTAATTGTGCTTGCAACTGTTCACTTGGTAGAACCGTCACGTTCGGACCGGTGTGTTGCTCGAAGCTTTGCGGCAATCGGGTTGGATCAATGAAGAAGTCCAGCGCACCATCTTTATATAGGATGGCATGAGAGAGCAAGACAGGTAGGCGAGAGACGTCTAGCCCACGAATGTTAAGCAGCCAAGCAATAGAATCGAGCGCGGTGATCACGGCAGCATCAGCACCTGCTTGAGTTACCTTACCTGCGATGGCCGAGCGCCTATCTTGGCTCGATTGGCCGACTTGCTCTGTTGCCATCAGCATGACTTGAGACAGGCTTGGTGTTGGGCGGTCTTGCCACAGCTCGTCAATTGGGTTGGTGCTCAGCAGGCAGACTTGATGCTTTGCTGCTAGCTTGGTTTGTGCTGCCTCTAACCAGTTGGCGTTGTGCATACGTGGGTCTACCGCGACCTTGGCCCCTGGCTGTAGTTGTGTCAGCAACCAATCCAGTGCAGGCTCGTCGATCAGATGGCGGTATTCAAACTCGCTGCTTGGGACTTGCTTAGTCACTTGTACGGTGTAGCGGCCGTCGACAAAGATGGCCGCATTTTGCTTGGTCACTATGGCAACACCGGCTGAACCGGTGAAGCCAGTTAGCCAGTGTAGCCGTTCGTTGTGAGCGGGGATGTACTCACCGAGATACTCATCTTCATGGGGAAGGATGAAGGCATCATAATCTTGGCTTTCTAGCCAATGGCGGAGCTGAGCGACTTTTTGTTGGGTTTGTTGTTCCATGACGTGTGTTCCTTTATACATGAGTCACTTGCTGGTTTGAATCAGCAGGGCTGACGGTGTTCTTTTGCATCTGTTCTATTTTTATCTCAGATGAGCGGTCTTTTCTACGATAATCTGCTTAAGCCAACGGATGGCGGGTTCAGAGCTTCGGTCTTTATGCCAAAAAAGTGTGTAGGCCATCGGTGGAAACTCTAGAGGTAAGGGCAATAGGGTCAGCCCCAGTTGCTTACTCACCATCTTGGTAAAGTGGGCCGGTGCGGTGAAAACCAAATCGGAGTATGTGCACAGGCTCGCGGCACTATTAAAATCCGGCACGGTGATGGCAATGTCCCGAGCCAAACCGCGATCGGCGAGTCGATAGTCCAGCAGCCAGCGATCATTACCATCACATCGTACTTGGACATGACGCAACCCTAGGTAGGTGTCCAAATCCCAAGTCTGGTTGAGAACCGGATGGTCGTTTCTTACTACGCACATTTGCAAATCGCGATAGATTTCTTGCTCGGCGATCCCCTCCGGCGCGAGCATGGTCAAACGCGCATCACGGATATCGATATCCTTACCCGTGATCCCCATATCCAATTCGCCATCCAAGATACGCTTGAAGGTATCCTTGTCCCATACATGGGTGGAGAAGTTGATGCTAGGAGCGTGATGAAACACATCGGGCATAAAGTGGGGAAGCACCAAAGAATAGATGCTCTCAACGGCAGCGATTTCAAAGCGGTGCTGACTAGTGGACGGGTCAAATTCTAATGGCTCATCGAGCGCCTTTAGCTGCCGGATCAGTTGATGGATTTTAGGTTTGAGTTGCAGCGCGCGAGGAGTCGGGCTTAGACCTTGAGGGGTACGAGTAAACAGTGGGTCACCAAAGTGATCGCGTAGCCGCGCCAGGTTTTTGCTCACGGCAGACTGTGAGAGGCACAGACGCTGTGCGGCGCGTGTGACGCTGAGTTCTTCGAGTAGTACATTCAGTTGCCACAGTAAGTTGAGGTCCGGTCGGGTGCGTTGGTCAGCTGACATAGTCATCTCTCGTAGTCATCACGTGTAGGAATAAAAGATATGACCAAATACCACTTCTAGTCATAGTAGTGATTGTATAGCATGCAGCGAATTATTCATCTTTGCTGGTCTAGAGGCACCATGAGCACCCAATCATCTTCCCGTTCTGCTTTCTTTGTTTTGTCATTATTGGTGTTGTTCAGTCCTTTGGCGATCGATATCTATCTGCCTGCCTTACCAGAGATGAGCCAAACGTTTCACGTGGAACCTTCGCGAGTAAAAGACACTATCACCTGGTTTATGATTGCGATTGGGATAGGTCAGTTATTTGCTGGCCCCCTTGCTGACCGTTTTGGTCGCAAGCCGATTGCTCTGACTGGGGTGATGCTATACCTTTTGTCTTCTATCTTGGCGTATTACAGCTCGAATATTGAATGGCTGTTAGGTGCGCGAGTGCTGCAGGGCATTGGTGCTTGTGCAACGTCTGTAGCGGCTTTTGCCAGTGTGCGCGATCTCTATGGAGCCAAAAATAGCGGCAAGATGATCAGCTATCTCAACGGCATTATCTGCTTCATCCCGGCCTTGGCTCCGATCCTCGGTGCATGGCTTACCCAATGGTTTGGTTGGCGAGCGAATTTTACAGTAATGGCAGTCTTTGCCTTTGTTGTAGGCGTCATCGTAGTGGTGAGCATGCCATCACAGACCAGCCCAAAAAACCAACAAGCTATCGACTTGCGACACTATCGGGATGTATTGAGCAACCCAAGCTTTATGTTTCATGCCCTGATGTGCATGTTAGCGATGGGGGTTATTCTTGGTTATGTTACTGCCGCGCCAAACTATTTGATCGGAGAACTCGGGCTGAGTATGTCGCAGTTCACCGTGTGGTTTTCGATTAACGCTGCGATTAATATTCTGGCGTGTTTTATTGGTCCCAAATTGCTGCAAGCAAAAGGGCCGTACTTGACGTTGATTGTTGGGATCGCTCTACTTTGTTTTGCGGCTTTGGTGATGGTGAGTGTCGTCTTTGGTCCATCAGCGCTGTCGTTTATGCTGCCAATCTTTATTGCATCAGTGGGTTTTGCGCTTATCTTGGGCGCTGCTGCGGGCCAAGCACTAGCGTCTTTTGGCGACAAAGCTGGGACTGCATCAGCAGTATTAGGCTTGTTTCAGATGACGGGGGCGGGCATGCTTGTCACCCTAACACAGGGTTGGTTTGAATCGTCGGTCATGCACATGGTGTTATTGATGTCGCTGTGCGCACCTGGCCTGATCATTCTCATCACTCAACGGGCTCGGGCCTGGTATCCCACTTTGGTAGTAGAGAAATAAACTTTAGTGGTGAATGCTTTGTTTTTGCTCACTTTGTGGGTATATTTATACGCTTGAACACGTCTTTATTTATTTCCCCTGTTTCCACAGCCAATCTAGGCTTGAGGTCAGGTCTCTGACTACGCGAAGGGAAACGGGCTTAAACAGTGGAATCCTCACTATGTCGCTAACGACTTATGAAATGGCAAAAGTTCTCGAGCAGCTAGACACCAGCCCAGAGAAAGTAATGTTTGGTAAGCTACTCAACGAGCTTGGTAATCAAAGCGCTGAGCGTATCCGCAGTGCGGCGAAACAGGTTCCGATCGAGATGCTGCGTGATATGGTGTTCCATTTTCAAGAAGTGATTGAATCACGTAAATCGGAGCAGGTTGATATCTTGGCTAAGCAACTGGCAGAGCAGGGTATCAGCCCAGATGAATTGCGTGAATTCTTAACCAAGAAGTAGTCCTTAATGCTAGGGATTTACGTTGCGATTGATGGGGTTCTGCAGCGAGATTAAGGTCTCTGTTGACTGAACTTCATCAATTGCTTGTAGCTTGTCAATCAAGACAAACTGCAACTCCTCAATCGAGCGACACATCAACTTAACGAAGATATTGTATGCCCCAGTGGTGTAATAGGCTTCGACCACTTCATCCAGTGCATTCAACTTCTCTAACGCCGAGTGATAATCGCGGGCAGCATTTAGGTTGATGCCAATAAAACAACACACATCATAGCCAAGCTTCTTGGTATTGACGATCACCTCGGTACCTTGAATGATTTCGGCAGATTTCATCTTCTCAATCCGCACGTGGATCGTTGCCGGACTAACATCGAACTCTTTGGCCATTTCTGCATAGGGAGTACGTGCATCCTCCATTAGGGTTTTGAGGATTGCGCGGTCGAGTTCATCGAGCTTATTGGTATGCATCGTCTTGGGCTCCTTGCCATATGACCTGAAAGTTGAAGATATCTTAGAGGATATCAGGATAATTGGGTACACTGTGTGAGACGAGTTATTGTTATATGGAGCCCACCTTGCGTCTACAGCTGATCTGCGAAGATTCATCCCAAATTCAACATTTTCAACAGCTGGTTTCACGCTGGAACTTAGAGCACGATGAGCAAAGCCCATTTGCCTTAGTGCTCTCAGAGCAGCGTCTAGAGCTGCGCAAGCTTGATGAGCCAAAGCTTGGCGCAATTTTTGTCGATTTTATCTCTGGGGCGGTTGCCCATCGACGAAAGTTCGGTGGCGGCAAAGGCCAATCTATCGCTAAGGCGGTTGGGCTAAATAAAGGGGTCACGCCAACCATCTTAGATGCCACTGCTGGTCTTGGGCGTGATTCTTTTGTGTTTGCTTCACTGGGTTGTAAGGTGCAGATGGTTGAGCGTCACCCGGTTGTGGCTGCGCTGCTTGATGATGGCCTTAGCCGCGCGAAACAGGATAGTGAAATTGGCGCGTGGGTCTCTGAGCGCATGTCGTTGTTGCATGACTCTAGCCATCAAGCGCTGACTACGCTTGCGCAAAGTGAAGACTTTGCTCAGCCTGATGTGGTTTATCTCGACCCTATGTATCCGCATCCAGAGAATAAGAAAAAGTCTGCCTTAGTCAAAAAAGAGATGCGAGTGTTCCAATCTCTTGTAGGGGCGGATACCGATGCCGATGCACTTTGGCAACCTGCTATGGGACTGGCGAGTAAACGCGTTGTGGTCAAGCGTCCAGATTATGCGCCTTATCTAGCGGGGCAAACCCCAAGCATGAAGATTGAAACCAAGAAAAATCGTTTCGATGTTTATGTTAAAGCCTCAATGAACGACTAAGACGTCGATAGACGCTGACTCGGCGTGTGATCAATATCCTTGCACAATCAATGGAATCAGGTTATACCTGACTGATAATCATTCTTGTTATTAGTTAGGTGAGCGGTATGACTAAGCGACTGTGTAAACTCAATCGGCACGCCATTGTCGAGCAGATCGGTGATATCTATCAGTTAGTGGCAGAGCCCAAATACGTCTGCCGCTCTTGTGCCCGCTCAGCTGCGGATAAAGTGCATCTGTGCAAACCGGTGGCGCTGCCCAGCCGTCATTGTGCTGCAGAGTTGCTAACAAGTGGTGACTTGCCCACAACTCGACTAGATTCTCAGGTAAATACGCAGTCTTGTTCAACTGATGCAAACAAGCCTGATTCGGCGCAAGACAAGAAGGTGATTAAAGCGGCGAAGAAAGCGCTTAAGAAACAGCGCAAGTCCCTCAAAGCAATGAAAAAGCTGCTGAAAAAGCAGCGCAAACTGGCAAGAAAACACCAAAAGCTCGAGCACAAATTGGCTCGAGCTGCGATCACTCAGACGATTCAAGCTGATGCCCCTTCAGGGGCGCTGCACTAAAACGTCACTCTTTAATCGGGATGACTAAGACGTCGACAGGGGTACAGTTAATAAGCTGTCGGGTCGAGGAGAGCAGTTTGCTCCAAAAGTCCTGGTGATGACCACACACCACCAAGTCGATATCCAACTTATCGACGGTATCACACAGCTCGCTGCCGAGATCGCCCGCGCCCACAAGGGTATTACTGATCGGGTATTCGGCCTGCTCGCACAACTCACCCAACTGTCTCTGTGAGGCGGCCATCGATTGATCTTGCGATTGCGCCATACTGATATCGACCAGCCCGGTGTAGAGCTCGGCGTAATTAACATCAACGTGGGCAAGTGACACCTTAGCGCCAAGCGGCTTAGCAAGTGACACGGCCTTGTCGATGAGTAGTTGGCTGTCGGGGGTCAGGTCGACAGCAACCAGAATATGTTGATAACTCATACAAACACCTCCGAAACGGCTAGATCCTAATTAAATATTAGCACCTGTGCCTATGAGTGACTGTCGCCGTGATCGCATATCCACTTCTTGAAAGCAAAATGTTATCTTAATCTCATGTGGCCACAACTTGTGGCAAATCGGTGTGTAAGCGAGGGCGTTTTGCCCCAATCAACACACTGATTAAAAGGAATAAATTCATTCGGCACTAGGAGTCCCCATGTTAGCCCAACAAATGGTCGAACAGCTCAACGAGCAAATTAATCTGGAATTTTTCTCATCCAATCTATACTTACAAATGAGTGCTTGGTGTGAAGACAAAGGGTTTGAAGGCGCAGCTGAATTTTTACGCGCCCACGCCGTAGAAGAGATGGAGCACATGCAGCGTCTATTTACTTATGTAAGTGAGACAGGCTCAATGCCTATCTTAGGCGCGATAGATGCCCCTAAACACCAGTTTGACAGTCTTGGCGACGTTTTTAGAGAAACGTATGAGCATGAGCAGATGATTACTCAGAAAATCAACAAATTGGCTCACGTTGCTTTCTCTACTCAAGACTACTCAACCTTTAACTTCTTGCAGTGGTACGTGGCAGAGCAACACGAGGAAGAGAAGCTATTTAAGGGGATTTTAGACAAGTTGGATCTGGTCGGTGAAGACGGCAAGGCGCTGTTCTTTATCGATAAGGATTTAGCAGCGATGGCAAAAGAAGGTTCATCTTCGGTTATGGACATGCCTGCGGAATAAGATCGACCCCTAAAGCTAGTTCACTAGTCTAGGTCGTGTAGTTCATTTCTCCGCAGCCCAAGCCAAGGTGTAGGGAGGAGAGATGATCAGCAGCGATACAATACTGTTTTGTTTAATGGTGGTGTGTGCCGTCAATCTGGCGCGCTACTTAACCGCGTTGCGTTCACTGATATACATCATGCGCGAGGCGCATCCGTTGTTGTATCAGCAAGTCGATGGCGGGGGGTTCTTTACCACCCATGGGAATATGACGAAACAGGTGCGGCTTTTTCACTACCTGAAGAGCAAAGAGTATCTTCATCATCATGACACTGCGTTTATTAACAAGTGTCAGCACGTTAGGGAGTTGTTCGTGCTCAGTATGGGGCTACTCGCCGTGACCGTTTTCGCTGCATTTATGCTGTGAGCCAAGTGTAAGGTTGGCTGGGCGTTAAGGATACCTTGCGCTAGTTTGCCCCGCGCTGACTTTGCGGCTAAAATACCCACCAATCATGGAGGATGTGCTTTGCGCATCCTTTTTTTATTTCCGCGAGTAAGAGAGTAGATGGGCATGAGTAAGCACGTTGACGTGGTTGTTATTGGCGCAGGTGCAGCCGGACTAATGTGTGCCGCTGAGGCGGGGAAACGAGGTCGAAGCGTGCTGGTGGTGGATCATGCAAAGAAACCGGGACGCAAAATCCTGATCTCTGGTGGAGGCCGATGCAATTTCACTAACTATGATGTGAGCGCGCAAAACTATTTGTGTAACAACCCTCACTTTGTTAAATCGGCCTTGTCACAGTACACCAACTGGGATTTTATCTCTTTAGTGAGTAAGTATGGCATCGAGTTTGAAGAGCGCGATCATGGTCAGCTGTTTTGCCTCGATTCAGCCAAGCAGATTGTCTCAATGCTTCTCGCGGAGTGTGAACTGCCCAATGTTGCTTTCCAATACCAAGCTGATGTCCACTCAGTTGAGCAGCAAGAGCAGGGTTTTCGCCTGTCTATCAACACTGAGACAGTAACATGTGACTCCTTGGTTGTGGCCACAGGTGGCTTGTCGATGCCAAAACTTGGTGCAACCCCATTTGGTTATAAGCTGGCGGAGCAATTTGGCCTATCGGTTGTGCCGACCTGCGCGGGCTTGGTGCCGTTTACTCTGCATAAAGAGGACAAGCAAACCCTCGATGATTTGTCGGGGATTGCTGTCCCTTGTGAGGTGACGGCTCAAGATGGCACTATGTTTAAAGAGGCTTTGTTGTTTACTCATCGTGGACTTTCAGGGCCCTCTGTGTTGCAGATTTCCTCATTCTGGAAAGCGGGACAGTCAGTGAGTATTAACCTGGTGCCAAACGAAGATGTTGCTCAACTGCTGGAAGTTTCCAGAGAGAAACACCCCAACCAGACTTTGAAAACCACGCTCGCCAAAGTGCTACCGAAGCGCTTGGTTGAGGTGCTGATCGCGCGCCGTGAGCTTGATGACCGTCCACTGAAGCAGTTCAATGCCAAGCAGTTTGACCAGGTCGTAGAGCAACTGGAAAATTGGCAAATACTGCCCAATGGCACCGAGGGTTATCGCACCGCAGAAGTGACCCTTGGTGGGGTCGATACCGATCAGTTCTCGTCAAAAACGATGGAGTGTAAATCGGTCAAGGGCTTGTACTTTATCGGTGAGGTTCTAGATGTGACCGGTTGGCTGGGGGGCTACAACTTTCAGTGGTGTTGGAGTTCGGGGTTTGTTGCTGGGCAATGGGCCTAAAAGAAAGGTTCGAGGCGCGGGGACGGGCGTTGCCCTTCGGGGAGCGAGGGGTTTTGTGCGTGAGTTTAGTCACTCGTGCCCTTATATAGGGTGCTTTGCAATATATACCTTAGGACCGACAGTACATGAGAAAACAGCAGGCTTGGCCTGCTGTTTTTGGTTTGGTCTTCGATAAATCGCGTTGGTTATCCTTGTTCTGCTGAGGCTTTGGCCTTCTTCCCTAGTTTAAGCTGTTGGATGACTAAGCCTGAGATGATCAGTACTAATCCCATTAGTGTGCTTGGGTGGATTTGCTCGCCGATGATGGTGGCGAGTAAGAACAATGATATGAAGGGGGAGGCAAAGATAAGGTTGCTGATCCGGGCGGTATTGTTGGTGAGTTTTAACGCCGACAACCACAAAACAAAGGTAACCCCCATTTCAAACAGCCCCACATAGCTTACCGCTAGCCAACCGCTGCGGCTGATCACACTTAAATTACCGCCTTCATAGAGCATCAACCCTACCGCAAATGGGATCGCGACCAAAAAGCCGAGCAGCACGCCAACGATCGGGTCGGCTTGGTTTTTGGTATTGAGGATCCAGTAGCCTGCCCAAAGCAAAGTAGAGAGCAGGGCAAGGCCCACCCCGAGTGGGCTCTCAAAGCTAAGGCTCAAAACGTTACCTTGCGTAGCAATCACAATAACCCCAAGGTAACTCAGGCTACAGGCGACCCAATCCTGCTTGCGGATCTGTTGGCCAAGAAATAGGGCGGCCATTAGGGTCAAGGTGATTGCCCAGCTGTAGTTGATCGCCTGCGCTTGCGAAGCGGGCAGCAAATCATACGCCTTGAATAAGATTAAGTAGTAGGCCAGTGGATTGATCAGGCCGAGTAGTAAGTAGTAACCGGGGTTGGCAACAAAGGTAGGCACAATCAGCTTGAGCGTGCCTTTTACGGCGCAGATAAGCAGCAGCGCAAGCGCAGAGACCATGCTGGCAAAGGTAAGCATTTGAATTGGGGAAAACTCCGCTAAGGTCAGTTTAAATGCGGTAGCCACCGTTGACCAAAGCAAAACGGCACTAAGGCCAAATAATAGCGCGCGGCGCTCATTCATGATCGAGTCCATTGATTAGAAAAACAGTTTGCCGCTAAGTGTATCGGGGACAATCAAGGGCAAAAACTGGACATTTATCCAGTATAAAAATACCATTATCAATTAATTACACGCGTTAGGAAGGATCGCAGATATGCAGTGGCTCACCGAGCATCACACCACCTTATTGGCCCTGATCGGTGGCGGCGTAGCCAGCGCTGGCATTGTTGGCTGGTGGGTAAAAAGCGCCATGCAGCGCCAATACCAGCAGCTTGAGCAAGAGCTTGAGTTGTCGAGTCAGCGGTTTGAGCTTGAGCGCGCCCAGTTGCAACAGCGTGTGAGTGATAACCAGCGCGAGCTCGACCAGCTCGACCTTGAGCGCGACAAAGCCGCTCATGAGCTTAAGCAAACCCATGGCAAGATGATGGCGATGATGGAGAAACTGCGCCATTTCGAAACCTTGCGCCAAGAGCGGGAGCGCTATGCTCACGAGGTGGATAAACTGCGTGAAGAGAAATCTGAGCTGAGCGCCAGCCTGCGAGAGCAAGAGGCGCGTCATGAGCAAGAAAGCAAGGCCAATACAGACAAGCTCAAGTTGCTCGAACAAGCCGAAGAGCGGCTGAAGCAGCAGTTTGAACAGCTCGCGAATCAGCTGTTTGACAGTAAAACCGCCAAGGTTGATCAGCAAAACCGCATCAGTCTTGAGGGGCTGCTTTCTCCATTAAAAGAGCAGTTGGAAGGCTTTAAGAAGCAGGTCAATGACAGCTTTAACCTTGAAGCTAAAGAGCGTCACACTCTTGTCCATGAGCTGCATAAATTACAGCAACTCAATGAGCGTATGACCACTGAGGCGGTCAATCTGACCAATGCGCTTAAAGGCGATAACAAGCAGCAAGGCAACTGGGGTGAGGTGGTTCTGGCGCGCGTATTGGCTGAGTCAGGCTTGCGTGAGGGGCACGAATACACCACCCAAACTAGCCTGAAAAACGAATTAGGTAAGCGTTATCAGCCGGATGTGATAGTCAATCTGCCGCAAGGTAAGCAGGTGATTATCGATGCCAAGATGACGCTAGTGGCTTATGAGCGCTACTTTAATGCCAGTGATGACAGCGAGCGCCAGCAAGCCCTGAGTGAGCACTTATTATCGGTGCGAGGGCACATTAAAGGGTTAGGGCAGAAGGATTATCATCAGCTACAAGGCGTTGAGAGCTTAGATTACGTATTGATGTTTATTCCGGTTGAGCCGGCTTTCCAGGTTGCGATTGAGGCAGACCCTAGCTTGGTTAGCGATGCGTTTGATAACAATATCCTCTTGGTCAGTCCAACCACCTTGCTGGTGGCGCTACGCACCATCGACAATCTATGGCGCAACGATCGCCAGAATCAAAACGCCAAACAGATTGCTGAGCGAGCGGCTCGCCTTTACGACAAGCTGCGTCTGTTTGTCGATGATATGGAAGGTCTTGGTGGTGCACTGGACAAGGCCAATCAGCAATATCAAGGCGCAATGAACAAGCTAGCCACTGGCCGAGGCAATGCTATTCGACAGGCTGAGAGCTTTAAGCAGCTTGGGGTTGAGATCAAGCGTCCCATCTCACCGAGTGTCGGTGATAAAGCGGTTGATGAGCAAGACGCACAATTAACACAAGCGCAAAGACAAGCGATAGAGGATAAAGTAAACTAGGTTTTCGCAGCAGCAAGGGGGAACGACGTACTACTCCCCCTGAAGTGGGCTGTATCAAGAGGAAGAGAGAAAATGGACACCAGTGTAGATACGCAACAAATAAAAGAAAATCAGGACACTACGCACTTTGGCTTCACCACGGTAGCAAAAGAAGAGAAGGTGCAGAAGGTTGCACAAGTCTTTCACTCTGTTGCGGCAAAATACGACTTAATGAATGATTTAATGTCGGGTGGCGTTCATCGCCTATGGAAGCGTTTCACTATTGATTGCAGTGGCGCAAGACCTGGGCAACGTATTCTCGATCTCGGTGGTGGCACCGGCGATCTGACCGCCAAATTCTCACGCATCGTTGGCGATAAGGGCCATGTCGTATTGGCGGACATCAATAACTCGATGCTTAATGTGGGACGTGACAAGCTGCGAGATAGTGGGGTGGTTGGTAATGTCCACTATGTGCAGGCCAACGCTGAGGAGTTGCCGTTCCCCGATGATTACTTTGATGTGATCACCATTAGCTTCTGTCTGCGCAATGTGACCGACAAAGACAAAGCTCTGCGCTCAATGTTTCGTGTGCTCAAGCCCGGTGGTCGACTGTTGGTACTCGAGTTCTCAAAGCCGATTGTTGAACCTCTGTCTAAAGTCTACGATGCCTATTCATTCCATCTGCTGCCTAAAATGGGTGAGCTAGTGGCCAACGATGCCGAAAGTTATCGCTACCTGGCGGAATCGATTCGCATGCACCCCGATCAAAACACACTCAAAGCCATGATGGATGAAGCGGGTTTTGAGCAGACCAGCTATTACAACCTGACCGGTGGCATTGTTGCTCTGCACCGAGGATACAAGTTTTAGGGAGGCACTATGCCATTTATGCCGTTGGTGACTGCAGGCATAGAGACTGCGCTCAACCTATGTATTAGGGAAAGCGATGAGGCCAAGGCTCGTCTCAGCCGCCTACGTGGGCAGGTGATTCGTGTTAAGCTTCAAGAGCTCAATCATGCCCTGACATTCATTTTCACCCAACAGATCGATGTGCTTTCTGAGTATGAAGGCATCCCAGATTGTGACTTAAAGCTCTCTCTCATGGTGCTACCTGAGCTGAAAGATCGCTCGAACATCACTCGCCTGATCAAGCAGGGCAAGCTGGAGCTCGAAGGGGATATTCAATTGGCTCAGTCGCTGGCGAAGCTGCTCGATGAGGCCAAGCCCGACCTAGAAGAGTGGCTAGCGAAACTCACCGGTGACGCCGTGGCTCACAGCGCCGTCTATGGTATCAAGCAAGCCGGACAGCTGGTTAACTCGCAGCTTAAACGGCACCAAAGCCATTTAGCACAGGTGTTGACGGAAGAGTGGCGAATTGCCCCCGCGCCGCTAGAAGTGGCGCATTTTTGCGATCAAGTGGACGACGTGCAAAGCCAAGCACGACGTCTTGAGGCGCGCCTTAAAGCGCTTCAGGAGACACTATGACGCCATCTGAGTTAAAGCGTCTGTATCGTATTATCCAGGTCCAGCTCGAGTTTGGACTTGATGAGTTGCTCGCGAGCCCGCCTAGTACCATCACCGATACACTGACCCCAAGCCTTGAAGGCTCGCTGTACGCCCGCAAAGCGCTGTTTTGGATCAAAAATCGCCACCCGGATAAATCACTCGGTGAGCGCTTGCGTCTTGCGCTTCAGGAGCTCGGTCCTGTTTGGATCAAGTTCGGTCAGATGCTCTCTACTCGAAGAGATCTTCTCCCACCACACATTGCCGATCCGCTTGCTGAACTGCAAGATAACGTGCCGGCCTTTGATGGCAAACTGGCGCGTAAGCAGATTGAGGCGGTGTTGGGTGGTGAGCTTGAGCAGTGGTTTAGTGACTTTGATGAGGTGCCTCTTGCCTCTGCCTCAATTGCTCAAGTGCATACCGCTAAGTTAAAGGACACCGGACGTGAGGTAGTGCTTAAGGTGATCCGCCCTGACATTCGCTCAGTGATCGAGGCCGATCTCAAGCTGATGTACCGTATGGCGCGTCTGGTGGCGAAGATGCTACCGGAGGCAAGAAGGCTCAAGCCTGTCGAGGTCGTACGCGAGTACGAAAAGACCTTGCTCGATGAGCTTGATCTGCGCCGTGAAGCGGCGAACGCTATCCAACTGCGTCGCAACTTTGAGGGCAGTGAAGAGCTGTATGTTCCCGAGGTGATCACCGAATTCAGTAATCAAACCGTCATGGTTTCTGAGCGAATATATGGCTACCAGGTCTCAGATATAGAGGGACTGCGCGCTAACGGCACCAATATGAAGCTGCTGGCGGAGCGAGGGGTGACGGTCTTCTTTACCCAGGTCTTCCGCGACAGTTTTTTTCACGCCGACATGCATCCAGGTAATGTGTTTGTCGTCAAACAGCATCCAGAGAACCCGAAGTGGATTGGGCTCGATTGTGGCATTGTTGGTACACTCAATAGTGATGATAAGCGCTATCTGGCTGAGAACTTCTTGGCGTTCTTTAATCGCGATTATCGTCGTGTTGCTGAGTTGCATGTTGAGTCGGGCTGGGTTCCACGTGAAACGAATGTGGATGAGTTCGAGGTCGCGATTAGGATCGTGTGTGAGCCGATCTTTGCTAAGCCTTTGTGTGAGATTTCCTTTGGTCACGTGCTGCTTAACCTGTTTAACACCGCACGTCGCTTTAATATGGAGGTGCAACCACAATTGGTGCTACTGCAAAAGACCTTACTCTATGTTGAAGGTCTAGGCAGGCAGCTTTATCCGCAGCTCGATCTATGGGATACGGCCAAGCCATTCCTGGAAGAATGGATGATGAATCAGATTGGCCCGAAGGCGGTAGTCAATGCAGTGAGAGACCGCGCACCCTATTGGGCAGAAAAACTACCCGAGCTACCAGAGCTGCTGTACGATAGCCTCAAGCAAGGTAAGTCGATGAATCAACGCATGGAAAAGCTCTATCATGGCTATAGGGAGTCGAAGCGTAATCAGGCAACCGGGCAGTTTTTATTTGGTATCGGTGCCACACTTATGGTGTGTTCAGCGATACTTATAAATCACCATCATTATGATGGATTATCGTTACTAGGAGCGGCATTGGGCTGTATCGCTTGGCTAATGAGCTGGCGAGCTTACCGTCGCAAATAGCATATTCTCAACATAACCCGAGGAACGAGAAAATGGGTGGTATCAGTGTTTGGCAACTTCTAATCGTTGCCGTTATTGTAGTATTACTGTTTGGAACCAAGAAGCTTCGCAACATTGGCGGCGATCTTGGTAGTGCGGTGAAAGGCTTCAAGAATGCGATGAGTGAGGACGACAAAGCAGACAGCAAAGACGCCGACTTCGAGCAGAAAAACCTTGAGCAGCAGAAAACGGACGCTTCTGTTGAAACGAAAAAAGACAAAGAGCAGGCATAATCCGTGTTTGATATTGGTTTCTGGGAACTGATATTAATCTCTTTGGTGGGGCTAGTGGTCATAGGGCCTGAGCGTCTCCCGCATGCCATCCGCAGCGTTTCTCGCTTTATCTCCGGTGCAAAAGCGATGGCAAACAGCGTTAAGGACGAGCTGTCTCATGAACTTAAGGTTCAAGAGCTGCAAGAGAATCTCAAGAAAGCAGAGCAGATGGGGATGAAAGACCTGTCGCCTGAGCTCAAGTCTTCGATTGATGAGCTCAAACAAACTGCGCAAGAGGTTCAGCGTCCTTATGAGGATAAGACGTCGTCCGCGTCTGAAAAAACTCAGCCCGTAGAGCAAGCTAAGGCTCAGCCAGCAGAGATGTCAACGCAAGTTGATAGTGCAACTGGCCAGTCGACCCGCTCTAAAGATGAGTGATGTTCCCATAGAGCTGCCGTTTGAGCAGCTCTTGTTGTCTTTATTTCTCCCAAGAGGATGGATATGTCTTCTGTAGAGCAGACTCAGCCATTGATCTCGCATCTGCTTGAGTTGCGAGACCGACTGCTGCGTGCCATGGCCGCGGTGTTGGTGATTTTCCTTGGCTTGATTTACTTTTCCAACACAATTTATGAGTTTATCTCAGCGCCATTAGTTGAGCGTCTTCCCGAAGGGGCAACGATGATCGCGACCGACGTTGCATCGCCGTTTTTCACCCCACTAAAATTAACTCTTATCACCGCGGTATTTATCGCGGTGCCGTTTATTCTTTATCAGGTGTGGGCGTTTGTCGCACCAGGCTTGTATAAGCATGAGCGTAAGCTGGTGATGCCGCTGTTATTCTCCAGTTCACTGCTGTTCTATTGCGGTGTCGCGTTTGCTTACTACGTGGTGTTCCCGCTGGTGTTTGGCTTCTTCACCGCGATCTCGCTGGGCGGGGTTGAATTTGCCACTGACATCTCGAGCTATCTCGATTTTGTGCTCGCGCTATTTTTAGCCTTCGGTATTGCCTTTGAGGTACCAGTCGCGATCGTGCTGTTATGCTGGACTGGGGCAACCACACCAGAGAGCCTTGGCCAAAAACGACCTTATATTGTGGTCGCCGCATTTGTGGTCGGCATGATGCTCACGCCACCGGATATGATCTCACAAACCCTGCTGGCCATCCCTATGTGTCTGCTGTTTGAGGTCGGCTTGCTCGTCGCAAGGTTCTACGTCCGCAAACCAGACCAAGACGAACAAGAAGAGCAAGAGGATTAAATACTCTCTAGCCAAACAAAAAAGACCAAGCGAAAGCTTGGTCTTTTCTATTCCAGATAGTGTGATTTTCAGATAAACGAGTAACTTACCTCGCGAGAAAGACGTCTCGCTCCTCGAATCTCGCCCCTCGACACTCTCTTAGAGTTGGAAAAGTTGTTTGGCATTAAAGGTCGTCATCTCATCCACCTCACTGAGGCTCAGTCCACGCAGGTCAGCGATACGCTCAGCCACTAGGCTAGTGTAGGCGGGCTCATTACGCTTGCCACGATGAGGGACAGGCGCAAGGTAGGGGCAGTCGGTTTCTAGAATCACCTTGTCCATATCAAGGTGTGGGATCACCTTATCCATGCCACCATTCTTGAAAGTCGAAACACCACCAAGACCTAAATGGAAGCCGAGCTGATTAATCGCTTGCGCTTGCTCAACACTGCCGCCAAAGCAGTGGAACACGCCTCGTAAGCGACCATCTTGAGCCGTTTCGAGTAGGTTCAGGGTTTCTTCTATCGAGTCGCGAGTGTGGATCACCACTGGAAGGTTACGCTCTTTTGCCCAATCAAGCTGAGTGGCAAATGCCCATTCTTGCTCTTGGCGATAGGTCTTGTCCCAATAAAGATCGATACCAATCTCACCCACGGCAATAAAGGAATGACGGTCAAACCATGCCTTGATGGTCTCGAGAGTCGCTTCAACGTCGCCATCAACATAGCAAGGGTGCAATCCCATCATCGAGCGACACACCTCGGGGTAGCGCGCCTCAGTGGTGAGCATAGGCTCGATAGAGTCGAGATCAATATTCGGCAGCAGGATGTGGTGAATGCCTTGGCTTAGGGCACGCTGAACGACTTCGTCGCGATCTTGGTCAAACTCGCTAGCATAGATGTGAGCATGGGTATCTATCATGATGCTTCTCTTGGTAAATCGGCTGTAGCCCTAGGGTACTCCTGCACATTTACAAAGCAAGCGCTGATTTTGTGCGGTAATGGCTAGCGCGCCTCGACTACGGTGATATGATTCAAACAGGTAAAATAACAAATCCAGCCAAGGAGAAGCCTGTGTCAGCAGCAGTATTAGGTCAGTTCCCCCTTCGCCGTATGCGTCGCATGCGCAAACACGATTTTAGCCGCCGCTTAATGGCGGAAAACCAACTCTCAGCCAGTGATCTGATTTATCCAATGTTTATCTTAATGGGTAAAGACCGCCGCGAGCCGGTGGAGTCGATGCCTGGTATTGAGCGATTATCGATTGATTTGATGCTGGAAGAGGCGCAGTACCTGGCTCAACTAGGCGTTCCTGCTATCGCTCTCTTTCCGGTGGTCAATCAAGATGCCAAGAGCTTGTGTGCTGCGGAGTCTTTTAACCCAGAAGGCCTAGTGCAGCGCGCGGTGCGAGAGCTAAAAGAGCATGTGCCTGAGATCGGGGTGATCACCGATGTGGCGCTCGATCCATTCACAACGCACGGTCAAGACGGGATCATTGATGAGGAAGGTTATGTCCTCAATGATGCTACGACCGAGGTGCTAATCAAACAAGCTTTATCCCATGCAGAGGCAGGGGCCGATGTGGTTGCTCCTTCCGATATGATGGATGGACGCATTGGTGAGATCCGCGCTGCGCTGGAAGAGGCGGGTTATGTGAATACCCAGATCATGGCCTATTCAGCCAAGTACGCATCAAGCTATTACGGTCCGTTTCGTGATGCTGTCGGCTCGGCATCAAACCTTAAAGGTGGTAACAAGAAAAACTACCAAATGGATCCCGCCAATAGCGATGAAGCACTGCAAGAGGTGGCGATGGACATCAACGAGGGTGCGGATATGGTGATGGTGAAGCCGGGTATGCCATACTTGGATGTAGTGCGTAGAGTGAAAAGTGAACTGCAGGTGCCGACCTTTGCTTATCAAGTTTCAGGTGAGTATGCGATGCACAAAGCGGCGATTGAAAATGGCTGGCTGTCTGAGCGTGAAACCGTGCTTGAGTCGCTGCTATGCTTTAAGCGTGCCGGGGCAGATGGTGTGCTGACTTACTTTGCTAAGCAAGTTGCCGAGTGGTTGGCGGAAGAGAACGCGCAGGCGTCAACAGCGTTAAAGTAGCCTTGAGCTCAGCATAGAGTTGTCAGGTTGGCGCCAACTGTGTAAGGTGCCAACCTTTTTTATTGGCTGAGGTAAAAAGATGATCACAGTACGAGAGGGCTCGCTGCAAGAAGTCGAACAGATTGTGGCGAGCATCACTGAGTTTGCACGCAAAGAGACGGTCGATACTCTTTCTGCGCGGCTGGATGACAAAAAAGCACTGATACTGGTAGCCGAGGAAAATGGCGACCTGTTGGGCTTTAAGATCGGCTATCAACTTGATGCCGTTACTTTTTATAGCTGGTTTGGCGGCGTTTCGCCACTGGCAAGAAAGCGCGGTGTCGCGCAAATTCTAATGGACTGGCAGGAGCGTTGGGTGGGTGAGCAGGGCTATCATCAGCTCAAGGTTAAGTCGCGTAATCAGTTTCCAAGTATGCTGCGTCTGCTGATCCGCAATGGCTATCAAATAGAAGACTTCGAGCGCGTTGATCCCTTGGCCGAGTCGCGAATTCATTTTTGTAAACAGATCCAAAGTGAGCCAGTTCAAGCTAATTGAGATTAATTCTCAAATAGAGCTTGCATTCGTAAATGATAACTATTATTGTTTAGGTGTCGGTGCAAACACTGTTATTAGAAGTAGTCAGGTGGAAAGGCGCTTCTTTCGCATCAAATTTATCTCGCGGGTAACAAGGTTTGTATGGCACGACATTGCTCACATTGCTTCCAGTGTAATTTTATAGCTTTCGGGTTCGTGGCAGTACGTTACAACGATCGCGCTCCCTCTTTTCGCTAAGCGACTCATCATGAGTCGCTTTTTTTATCCTTCAGGAAGAGCAGAATCGAGAGGCGAGATCGTTTCACTGCGAGAACGCTTCGCTCGAGGTGGTGGAACACTTGACTGCAGTGATCAAGGTTGAGAAGTTTTCTCGACTCTCGACTCTCGACTCTCGACTCTCGACTCTCGCTTCTTTGTTTTTCAGATAAAAATTCTACACAAATTGACGATCCATTGGCTATGTTTTAGTCGGGTGCTTGTTCACGGGTGGATCCACTTTAAGTCAAGCAAAAATGGCCAACAAACACTTTTTTCCACAATCAATGATCTGTTTTGGATCATCTTGGTCTACGCTGATCTTGGTTTAATTCTCTTTAAAACAGAGGTTTGTGTGTTTTTTTTACTTCGAGTGTGAATAAATCATGCTCGGGTAAGAAATTATATAAACAGAGTTATCCACAGGTGGCGTGTGTGGCTGTCAAGGGAAAATAAGGATTTATTCCACCGTGAGAGCATAGAAACCAAACCGCTCCCGTGGCATTCTAGGCAGATTCCTTTTCGCTTATCTTTGGATACTTCAAATTATGGCTCGTATTCCTGATAATCCGTTGATTCTTATCGATGGTTCTTCTTATCTCTACCGTGCATTTCATGCTTACCCTGGCACCATGAGTAATGGTGATATCCCAACCAATGCTGTTTACGGCGTGGTGAATATGCTGCGCAGCATGATGCGCCAGTTTGCCTCTGAGCGTATTGCGGTGGTATTTGATGCCAAGGGCAAGACCTTCCGTGACGAGATGTATTCGGAGTACAAGGCAAATCGACCACCAATGCCTGACGATCTGCGCTGCCAGATAGAGCCTTTGCATCAGGTGATCCGCGCGATGGGTTTGCCATTGATCTCTATCCCGGGCGTTGAGGCTGATGATGTGATCGGCACTCTTGCTCATCAGGCATCTCAGGCTGGAATGCCAGTCCTGATCAGTACCGGTGATAAAGATATGGCGCAATTGGTGGACGATAATGTCACCCTGATCAACACCATGACCAATGTAGTATTAGATCGCGAGGGCGTGGTCGAGAAGTTCGGCATTCCACCAGAGCTTATCATCGACTACCTCGCTTTGATGGGCGATAAGGTCGATAACATCCCAGGCGTGCCAGGAGTCGGTGACAAGACGGCCACCGCGTTGCTACAAGGGATTGGCGGCTTGAGTCAGCTTTACCAACAGCTTGATGATATTGCGCCGCTTGGCTTTCGTGGCTCGAAAACCATGGCTAAAAAGTTGGTGGACAACAAAGATAACGCCATGCTCTCTTATGAGTTGGCGACGATCAAACTCGACGTTGAACTGGAAGAGACACCAGAATCACTGGTGAAGCAAACCCCAAACAAAGACGAGTTGATCAAACTCTTCGGTCAGTTGGTGTTTAAGTCTTGGCTCAATGAGTTACTTGAGGGCGGTAATGGCGTGGTGGAAGCGGATGGTTCAGCAGCAACCTCATCTGCAAGCCCGTCAGCCGCAAGCCAAAGCGAAATCGACACCAGTGCGGTAACCATCGATCGTAGCCAGTATGAAACTATCTTGGATCAAGACGGATTTAATCGTTGGCTAGAGAAGCTTAAACAAAGTGATGTGTTTGCCTTTGATACTGAAACCGACAGTCTCGACTATATGGTCGCCAATCTGGTTGGCTTGTCATTCGCCACTGAAGAGGGCGTCGCAGCCTATGTTCCAGTCGCGCACGACTATCTTGATGCCCCTGAGCAGCTTGATCGTGATTGGGTACTGGCTCAGCTCAAGCCAATCCTAGAAGATGACACGCAGGCGAAAGTCGGACAGAACCTAAAATACGATGCGAGTGTGTTGGCACGCTACGGCATCGAGATGCGTGGCATCAAGCACGACACGATGCTCGCGTCTTATGTTTACAACAGCGTTGGTGGCAAGCACGATATGGATAGCTTGGCGCTGCGCTTCTTGCAGCACAGCTGCATCTCGTTTGAGCAGATCGCTGGTAAAGGCAAAAACCAACTGACCTTTAACCAAATTGATCTCGAGCAGGCCTCACCATACGCGGCAGAAGACGCGGATGTTACTCTGCGCTTGCACAATCGCCTTAGCGCGAATCTTGATCAAGACGAAAAACTCAAGACCATCTATCAAGATCTAGAGGTGCCTTTGGTGCCAGTTCTATCGCGTATGGAGCGCACAGGGGTGTTGATCGATGACATGCTGCTGGGTGCACAATCGCAGGAGATAGCAGCGCGCTTGGATGAGCTAGAGCAGCAAGCGTATGAGATCGCAGAGCAAAAGTTCAATATGAACTCGCCAAAACAGCTGCAAGCGATCCTATTTGAGAAAATGGGCCTGCCAGTAGTGAAGAAGACGCCATCGGGCGCGCCATCGACCAATGAAGAGGTGCTGCAAGAGCTGGCGCTGGATTATCCATTGCCAAAGTTGATCCTTGAATATCGTGGCCTAGCGAAGCTTAAATCGACCTATACTGATAAGCTGCCGAAGATGATCAATCCGGAAACAGGGCGCGTACACACCTCGTATCACCAAGCGGTGACGGCGACCGGACGCCTTTCTTCCACCGATCCTAACCTGCAAAACATCCCAATTCGTAACCAGGAGGGGCGTCGTATCCGTCAAGCGTTCGTCGCACCGCATGGCTACAAAATCCTCGCGGTCGACTACTCACAGATTGAGCTGCGTATTATGGCGCACCTGTCGGGTGACAAAGCGCTATTGGCTGCCTTTAGAGAAGGCAAGGACATCCACGCGGCAACCGCGGCAGAGATCTTGGGCGTTGATATTGAGCAGGTGAGCAGTGAGCAGCGCCGCCGCGCGAAAGCGGTCAACTTCGGCCTTATCTATGGTATGAGCGCGTTTGGCTTGGCTAAACAGCTCGGTATTCCGCGTGGTGAAGCACAGTCTTACATGGATACCTACTTCGAGCGCTACCCAGGTGTGATGCAGTATATGGAAGACACTCGCAGCGCCGCGTCTGAGCAGGGCTATGTTGAGACTATCTTTGGTCGTCGTCTCCACCTACCGGAGATTAAATCGCGCAATGGCATGCGTCGTAAAGCAGCAGAACGTGCAGCCATCAACGCGCCGATGCAGGGCACCGCAGCGGACATCATTAAAAAGGCCATGTTGTTGGTCGATGAGTGGATAGAGCAGCATGGGGCGGGGCGTGTGAAGCTTCTGATGCAGGTACACGATGAACTGGTACTGGAAGTTGAAGAAAGCCACCTTGGCGAAATTGAAAGTAAAGTACAGGAATTGATGGAATCTGCAGCACAACTTGAAGTTCCATTGGTCGCAGACTCAGATCACGGTGACAACTGGGATCAGGCTCACTAGACAAAATTTAGTTAAAGTTGATCAATAAGTATGAGCCAGCGCACAAGTGCTGGCTTTTTTTTGTCGTCAACTAACTCTGCCTAGATAAGTGTGTATTGTAAGTTAATAAAACTTTAATGAAAAAAAACTACAAAAACTGTTTAAATTTCCAACCGTTTGATGTACATTTATCTGCGTAGGGTACAGAGGTAAGATGTTCTATCTTTCAGACCTTTTGTTTCACGTTATTGGATTAGGCTGATTCAGCCGCCCCAGCTAGTTTTTAGCTGGGGCGTTTTTTATTGGGGCAAGCAAAAATTTAAGCCTATAACTATCAGTATCTTAATAACTATCTCTCCCACAGCATTTTGCCGTTCTATGGCCAACCTTGGGCTTCTCTGTTCGTCTTTTTAAACCAGTCGATCTCGCTAATCCGTCATTTTGTTGAGCAGCTTTTTTTGTAATCAAATTAGCAATTTGTGCCTGAATGACAGTCACACTTTTGTTATTTTTATTAACTAATCAAGCCTAAATGTTATCGAATATTAATTAAGTGTTTGTTCTAAAACGTTTTTATTCTTGAGTGCATCGAGCGCGTCGAAGTTGATTCTCTGTCACTAATCAGGAATCCTAGAGACACAACAATAACTACCTATCGACTTCTCTCCCGTTACCCCACTGTTATCAGTGGGGTTTTTTATTTTTTGCTTCTCAAAAAAGAGGCGAGAAGCGAGAAACGGGATCGGGCTAGCGCCCTGCGAGGGGCAAGGTTCGAGGTGCGGGTACGGGCTGTCGCCCTACGGGTAGCGAGGGGGTTTGAGCGCGTGGTGTGTGCTTCGGTTTGTACTTAGAGGGGGCGAGGTGCGGGTACGGGCTGTCGCCCTACGGGTAGCGAGGGGATTTGAGCGCGTGGGATGTGAGTCGTTTTGTAGGTAACAATAAGATGGGCGGAGACGAAAGGCTGCTATTTGAGAGGCGAGGGGTTTAACCTGTGGTAAATCCTCGCTTCTCGCAGCGAAGCGATCTCGTCTCTCGCCTCTTCCCGCCAGGGAACGTTATTCAGGTGTGTCGTCTTGCTCTGGTTCTTCAGCTTCTTCTGCTTGAAGTAGTGCGGGAGCGAACCATTCGTCTAGTTTGTTGCGTAGGATGTCGACGCCAAGTCCTTTTAGGGATGAGAATGCATCGACGCGTACATCACCGCCGAAGGCCATCGCCGCTTCACGGATCTTTAGTACCTGGGCTTTGCGGGCGCCTTGCTTAAGTTTGTCAGCCTTGGTGAGCAACACTTGGACTGGGATGCCGCTGTCGACTGCCCAGTAGATGAGTTGTTGGTCTAGGTCTTTCATTGGGTGACGGATGTCCATCAACACCACCAAACCTTTCAGGCATTGACGTTTTTGCAGGTATTCACCCAGTGACTTTTGCCACTTCTTCTTCATCTCAAGCGGGACTTGAGCGAAACCATACCCAGGCAAGTCGACAATGTGGCAGCCCTCAGTCACCTTGAAAAGGTTGATCAGCTGAGTACGCCCCGGCGTTTTACTGGTTTTTGCTAGGTTACGCTGGTTGGTCAGGCGGTTCAGTGAGCTTGACTTACCCGCATTAGAGCGTCCAGCAAACGCGATCTCGATACCTTCATCTTCAGGTAAGTGGCGAATGTCTGGCGCACTCGTGATGAAGTGGGTGTTTTGATAATGAATTTTTACGCTCACTGTTAACTCCATCTCGACTTTTTGTAGTCGATTGATTACTTTTTTGTGAAATTGTGTAAAATAACTGTGCTAAGCACAAGATCGCAATAGTGTACCATGAGAAGCACTGCAGCGTGGTACTGGAAGCTTGATAATTATAATGGAATGTCATGAAGAAATTAGCGCTAATCGTAAGCCTTATCGCCAGTTGTTCCACATGGGCAGCCGGTAATATCGAAGCAGGTAAGGCAAAATCTCTCACGTGTGCAGCATGTCATGGAGCGGACGGCAACAGCCCCTTGGCCATTTATCCAACTCTAGCAGGTCAGCACGCAAAGTACATTGAAAAGCAATTAAAAGAGTTCAAGCTGGGGATGTCCAGTCAGGGCAAGCAGGGGCGTTATGACCCGGTCATGAGTGGCATGGCTATGCCCCTTAGCGAAGAGGATATGGCGGATTTAGCCGCTTATTACGCCTCAGTACCGATTGCACATGCCACAACGCCTGAAGATGTGGTTGAGCAGGGTAAAGTGCTGTATACAGCTGGTGATATGGAACGTGGTGTGACGGCATGTATCGCGTGTCACGGCCCGCGCGGTAATGGCACCAGTTTGTCAGGCTTTCCTAAGATCTCTGGTCAGTACCCAGAATACATCAAAGCGCAGCTAGAGATGTTCCGCGATGGCAATCGTGCTAACGATATGAATGCCATGATGCGCGATATAGCACGCAAGCTAACTGACGAGGACATCGATATCCTGTCCAAGTATGTTGGTGGTTTGCACTAGAACGACTAAAAAGCGCCTAAAGGGCGCTTTTTTTAGGGGGGCGGGGAGCGGGTTACACTTCGTTCCGAGGTGCGAGTTGTATGAGCTCGTTGTGCAGCTCTGTGATCGACAATCTTTGAGCCGAGTGTTATCTCCTCGCTCCCCGAAGCGAAGCGTCCCCGCTCCTCGTACCTGTTACCTCGCACCCAGATATTCTGTGATCCAATACAACCTAACAGGTACTTGGGATTTTTAGCGACACGTCAACTTTGCCTGTAGGTTTGTGCGAGATTCGCCATAGTCGATATGGCGGTTGACGTTTTATTTTTTGTAAGTGATTGATCGATAATTGAACTAAAAATTCAGCCCTAAATTAACTTGCAAAATAGCGATTTTGAGCTTGTTGAGATGTGCTACTGAGTTAAAGTGAATCCATCGGCAGGAAGCTGATAAAGGAAAACGGGCTCGGAGAGCCACCAAGGACGCGAGCAGGGAGCTCGGATGATTGAGCATGGAGTGTGTGGTCGTCAGGATGATGGCTGTAACAGGGATGGTTAATTAACGTCTAAGGAAAAGACAGTGGTATGGAGCAGGCAATGGACTTGCCCAGTGACAGGACGTTATCAGGGAACGTGAAAACTCATCAGGATGATGAAAAACCATAAAATTGGCAGGGAAAGCACGAAAAACAAAAGGAATATTGGGGCACATTACTAGGTGCAACAAATTTTAGCCGCTAAGGCAGTCAGAAAGCGATAGGGTGACCTATCGCTTTTTTTCTATTTCTGGTATGTTTCGCATCCTTATTTGAGGATCACGTTATGCATCTATGTCCTTTGTGTTATCACTCTGATACACAGCACTTTCATCAAGACAAGCGCCGCAGCTATTTGCAGTGTCAGCGCTGTCAGCTGGTTTTTGTGCCTGAGCAACAACGACTCGATGCTGAGACAGAGAAGTCACATTACGATCTTCATGAGAATAATCCGCTAGATATGGGGTATCGTGCCTTTCTTTCACGCATGGCAGACCCCATACTCGAACGTATACAACCCGCTTCATCAGGCCTTGATTTTGGCTGTGGACCCGGTCCAACACTACACTTGATGATGCAAGAAGCGGGACACTCTATGTCACTGTATGATATCTATTATCAGCCAAACAGTGACGTATTGAGTACTGCCTATGACTTTATGACGGCGACTGAGGTGATTGAACACCTTTACCAGCCGGGTGAAGTATGGCAACAATGGTTGAATCTGGTTAAGCCAGGGGGCTGGATTGGTATTATGACCAAGCTAGTGATCGACGCAGAGGCGTTTGCTTCGTGGCACTATAAGAATGACCCGACTCACGTGGTCTTTTTTAGTCGTGCCACGTTTAAGTACTTGGCAGAGCGGGATAGGCTCGAACTTGAATTTGTTGGTAAAGATGTAATTTTACTCAGGAAGACCCAGTAATGAGTCGTGCAAAAAAAGCAAGATCTGGCGGTAACCTTGACGTTATCGTGGTTCGCAACCGTACACAGTCTGATGTTGAAGGCCGTGAGCGTAAAAGATTGAAAAAGCGTAAGGGCCTAAAAACGGGTACCCGTAACTCAGAGGCAAAAGCTGAGAAGGCGCTTGGTACTGGTCAAAAGCGTGACCCACGCCTTGGCAGCAAGAAGAAAATCCCACTCATTGTGGAAGCGCCGAAGAAGCTAACTAAATCCGAGCGTAAGGTGTCGGCTCAGCAAGAGTTGGCAGCGATCGAGAACGACGCACAATTGCTTGTGCTGCTTGAGCGTTTGGAGAACGGTGAAAAGCTTGGTGCGGGTTTGCAGAAGTTTGTTGATCAGAAACTGGATCGTATGGAAGTGCTGATGAAGCAGCTTGGCATCTACGATCAGTTAGAAGAAGATGATTCAGAAGAAGACGAACTTGATATCGAGCAAGAGGCAGAAGAGCAAAAGCCTGTTAAGGCGGCGAAACGCTCAAGCAGCGATGATGAGCTTCTGTCTCAGTTTGAAGGTCTCGATCTGAACGATTTCAAAGGATAGGAAAGTCGCTATGAATGTAACCTTGTTAGCAACCCTTGGCAGCTTGATTATTCTTGGCTTGGCGGGTTACGCTGGTTACCTTCTGCTGCAACTTAAAAAGCAAACGGAGTTGCAACAGCACCACAAGAAATTGGCGCTTGATAAACGCAACGCCAACATTTTCGATAATGTTAGTACGCTATGCGCGGCAGGTATTGAAGGGCAGTGCGATCTGTCTGAGATCAGCATCCGTGTCTACTGCATTATGGATTATGTTCAGGGCGAACAGCGAGTTGACTTTGACGCGACCTATCCAGCCATTGCAGAGCTGTATCATGTGGTCAAAGATATGGCTCGCGGTGACGATCGCCAAGCACTTGAAAAACGTGAGCGAATGAAGCAAAACCTGGCTCGGCAAAAAGCAGAGGCCAGACTCACGCAAGACATAATCGAGGAACTTAAGCGGCTGAAACAGCAAATTGCGCCATTGAATAACCAAATCAGTATTCAAACAGTGCACTAGGGTTGTGTGATTTAGCCTACACAGTGATAAAGCGGAATTAGAATCATGTCTCATGAAGTAAAATCTCAGCAGGTCACAGACCAGCAACAGATAGTTTGGGATCAAGCGGTACTGGATAAATACAACTATTCAGGGCCTCGTTACACCTCATATCCAACGGCGTTGGAGTTTCATGAGATGTTTACCGTGTCAGATTACGATATGGCGTGTACCCAGTACCCTGATCGTCCTCTGTCGCTGTACATCCACATCCCGTTTTGTCATAAGCTGTGTTATTACTGCGGCTGCAATAAGGTCATTACTCGTCATAGCCATAAGGCTGATGAGTATCTTGATATCCTCGAGCTTGAGATCCGCACACGTGCTTCGCTGCTGCAAGGGCGTCGTGTTACTCAACTGCACTTTGGCGGTGGCACACCGACCTTCCTTAGCGAAAGTCAGATCAGCCGTATTATGGCGATTGTGCGCAGCGAGTTTAATTTTGCTGCCGAAGCTGAAATCAGTATTGAAGTCGACCCGCGTGAGATTGAACTCACCATGCTCGACCACTTGCGTGCCGAGGGCTTTAATCGCCTGAGTATCGGTGTGCAGGATTTCAATAAGCAGGTTCAGCAACTGGTGAACCGCGAGCAGGATGAGCAATTTATTATTGAGATGGTGGCGCGCGCTAAGCAGTTAGGCTTTCGCTCTACTAACCTCGATTTAATCTATGGCCTGCCAAAGCAAACTCAGGCTTCTTTTGCCGAGACGCTTGCTCAGGTGTTAGAGATGCAACCAGGGCGCCTATCGGTGTTTAACTACGCCCATATGCCGCAACTGTTTGCCGCGCAGCGCAAGATTAAAGATGAAGACCTGCCCGTCGCACAAGAAAAGATGGCCATCTTACAAGACACGATTGCCACTTTAACTGGTGCAGGCTATCAGTTTATCGGTATGGATCACTTTGCTCTGCCAGACGATGAGTTGGCCGTGGCCCAGCGCGCAGGCAAGCTGCATCGTAATTTCCAGGGCTACACTACTCAAGGTGAGTGTGACCTAGTTGGTTTTGGTGTGTCGGCCATCTCGATGGTGGGTGATACCTACGCGCAAAACCAGAAAGACCTCAAAACCTATCGTGAGCAGGTCGAGATGCAGCGTCATGCGATTTGGCGTGGGGTGGTGCTCGATAGTGATGACATCATTCGCCGCGAGGTGATCAAGCAGCTTATCTGTAACTTTAAGCTCGATAAGGCAGAGATTGAGCGCACCTTCGGCGTGCGGTTCAATGCTTACTTCAAGCAAGACCTCGAGCTACTACAGACGTTTATCGATGATGAGTTGGTGGAGAATAATCCGCGCTCTATCGATGTGACTTTGCGTGGACGACTTCTGATCCGCAATATCTGCATGTGCTTTGACAAGTACTTGCGTGATAAGGCGCGCCAACAGCAGTTCTCGCGCGTGATTTAGCATCGCAATGGAATATCAAGTGCAAGCCTCGGCTTGCACTTTTGCGTTAAGGGCTGGAACTATTTAAGTCTGAATAGACTTAGGGTTGAATATAGGTGCTTTCGGCAACCTGCCACAGCGCCTTGATCAGCGGGTTGTCCTGCTGAGCAGCTTTGCACACCACCCCCAACTTAAATGGCTCAATCGGCGCGGTGCTCAATCGAGTGATCTTATCTTTAACCGGACTGTTGTTGATCACCACATCTGGAGCAATCCCCACACCACATCCTAAGGCGACCATACTGACGATCGCCTCATGCCCCGATACCTGTGCGTAGATATTGGGCTTTATCTTCATCGCCTTAAACCAAGCATTAGCCCGCTCACGCGCCGTTCCGGCTTCAGGAAGGATAAAGGGCACCTTGGTCCAGTCTGGCGTATTGCCACTTAGGGCATCGGCAAAACTATGGATGCCGGCAGGGGCAATCACCGAGAGTGGAATCTCACTGATCGTCTCGAAAGCAAGGCGGGCAGGCAGTTGATCGGGTTGAGCTGAGATCGCGATATCCGCCTCGTCGTTTAACACCTTATCAATCGCCTGCGCCGGGTCGCCAGTGGAGAGTTTGAATTCAATGAAGGGATGCTGGTGGCGAAACACGGATAACAGCTCTGGCAGATGGCTATAGCTGGCTGTCACTGAGCAAAATAGGCGAATTTCTCCGCGCAGCACCTGCTCAGAGTGATTGCTCATGGTGTGAAATTGCTGCCACTCAGCGACGATACGCATCGCCGCGGGGAGCAGGTTCTTGCCGGCTGGAGTGAGTTCAACGCTGCGATTATCACGCACCAATAGACGTTGACCGGCCTCTTGCTCAAGCTTTTGGATTTGGCGACTGAGGGCCGAAGGGCTGATGTGCATGGCCGCGGCGGTGCGGCTGAAGCTTTGGCTATCACACAAGTGGATAAACAGTTGTAGTGATTTGATATTCATACTGAAAGTCGGCAATCCTTGCGAAAAAAGTACGTTGCATAAGTTGCAACGATAAGTTGTGAATATATCACTTTAAGCAATTGAGTGCCTGCTTTAGTATGAACTCATTCAGCACACATGCTGACCGCAATCAAGATAGACGGACGAATTCACTGTAAGGAGAGGCCCTCATGGCTAACTATTTCAACACCCTAAACCTACGCCAACAATTAGACCAATTAGGTCGCTGTCGTTTTATGGACCGCGATGAGTTTGCCACTGAAGCGGACTACCTAAAAGGTAAGAAAGTCGTGATCGTCGGCTGTGGTGCACAGGGTCTGAACCAAGGCCTCAACATGCGTGATTCAGGTCTAGACGTGTCATACGCACTACGTCAGGCAGCTATCGATGAGCAGCGTCAATCTTACAAGAATGCTAAAGAGAACGGTTTTGAGGTGGGTGCTTACGAAACCCTGATCCCTCAAGCTGACCTAGTGGTAAACCTAACGCCAGACAAACAGCACACCAACGTTGTTGAGACCGTCATGCCACTAATGAAGCAGGGCGCAGCGCTAGGTTACTCACACGGCTTCAACATCGTTGAAGAGGGCATGCAAATTCGTTCTGACCTAACCGTTGTCATGGTAGCGCCTAAGTGTCCTGGTACGGAAGTTCGTGAAGAGTACAAGCGTGGCTTCGGTGTACCAACGCTTATCGCGGTTCACCCAGAGAACGATCCACAAGGTGAGGGCTGGGATATCGCTAAAGCTTGGGCGGCAGCAACGGGTGGCCACCGTGCGGGCTGTCTAGAATCTTCATTTGTTGCAGAGGTGAAGTCTGACCTAATGGGTGAGCAGACTATCCTATGTGGCATGCTACAAGCGGGCTCTATCGTGTGCTACGAGAAGATGATTGCTGACGGTGTTGATCCAAGCTACGCAGGTAAACTGCTGCAGTTTGGTTGGGAAACCATCACTGAAGCACTTAAGTTCGGTGGCATCACGCACATGATGGACCGCCTATCAAACCCAGCGAAAATCCGCGCGTTTGAGCTTTCAGAAGAGCTAAAAGACCTAATGCGTCCACTGTACAACAAGCACATGGATGACATCATCGAGGGTGAATTCTCTCGCACTATGATGGCGGACTGGGCAAACGACGATAAGAACCTACTAGGCTGGCGTGAAGAAACGGCAGAAACGGCGTTTGAAAACTACCCAGCAAGCGATATCGAGATCGCAGAGCAAGAGTACTTCGATAACGGTATTTTGATGGTCGCAATGGTTCGCGCCGGTGTTGAGCTAGCGTTCGAAGCCATGACGGCATCAGGCATCATCGATGAGTCAGCGTACTACGAGTCACTACACGAGCTACCACTGATCGCCAACACTGTTGCACGTAAGCGTCTATACGAGATGAACGTGGTTATCTCAGACACCGCTGAGTACGGTAACTACCTATTCGCTAACGTAGCAACACCATTACTACGCGAGAAGTTTATGCCTTCAGTAGCCACAGATGTGATTGGTAAAGGCCTAGGCGAGAGCTCAAACCAGGTAGACAACCAGCGCCTAATCGAAGTTAACGAAGCCATCCGTAACCACCCAGTCGAGTACATCGGCGAAGAGCTACGCGGCTACATGACAGACATGAAGCACATCGCGGTTGGCGGCTAACTCTCTCTGTTAAATTTGGCTAATTTTGAATAGGAAGCCATCGACGTTTGTCGGTGGCTTTTTCGTTTTCAGGTACGAGGAGCGGGGACGGGCTTCGCCCTTCGAGGAGCGAGGAGTTGGGAGTGCGTGGTACTGCTCTGTGATCGATACTCTTAAAACGAGCGCGATCTCCTCGCTCCCCGTAGAGAAGCGTCCCCGCACCTCGCCCCATAGCGAATTCTATTCGCGTGAGATTTTTTGTTCTAATTCCGCTAGCTTCTGCTCCATTTCGGTGAGTTTTTGGCGGGTGCGGAGGAGGACTTGGGTTTGGACGTCGAACTCTTCGCGGCTGACGACGTCGAGTTTGTTGAGTTGGCCTTGGATGACTTGGCGAACTTTTTGGTCTACGTCAGCGCCGAGATCCTTGACGGGCTGGGGCATAGAGTCATGAATTTGTTTTGCGACTTGTTCTAGTTTTTTTGGATCAAACATGGTGAATATAACTCCTGTCAATTTGTCCTCATTCTATGTAATCAGTACGAAATTGTCGCCTTTTTGGTATGAAAAAAGGCCACTGAGGTGGCCTTTTGTTGCGTGGTGCGGATTTTAGCGGTTTTCAGCCAGCTGGCGATGTGCGGCGTGGCACTCATCGACGCGGGCGAGTTTATCGAGGTCTTTATCCTCGACAAACACTGGTAGGGGCTTATGTCTTTCAGCAAGATAGCTGTAGATCACCGGCAGAACAAACAGCGTGAACAGGGTACCGATAGCAAGGCCGGCAACGATCACCACCCCAATACTAAAGCGCTGCGCAGCGCCAGCTCCTGTGGCGTACATCAAGGGGATTAGGCCTGAAATCATCGCCGCGGTGGTCATCAAAATTGGTCTGAGACGCACTCTGGCCGCTTCCATGACCGCTTCTGTCTTGGATAGCTTGTTGTGTAGCTGCTCCTCCTTGGCCACCTCACAGATCAAGATGCCGTGTTTGGTGATCAGACCGACCAAGGTGATCAGACCGACTTGAGAGTAGATGTTCATCGATGCCGCTCCCCAAGCGAGAGCAATCAAAGCACCACTGATGGCGAGTGGCACGGAGACCATAATCACCAGTGGGTCTCTCACGGATTCGAACTGAATCGCAAGCACGAGGAAGATGATGGCTAGCGCTAAACCAAATGTGGCATACAGGGCACTGCCTTCACTCACGTACTGGCGTGCTTCACCCATATAGTCGTGGTTGTAGCCCGTTGGGAGCTTGGTTTGTGCGATTTGTTCAAACCAGCTAATCGCTTCACCCATCGCAACCCCAGGTGCATTCACGGCACCGATTGTGGCGGAGTTGAGCTGGTTAAAGTGCGGCAGTGAGCGCGGCTCAGCGACGACATCAATACTGATCAAGCTACCGAGTGGAACCGCATTGCCGTTAGCGGCGCGTACATAGTACTGATTCATCGACTCAGGGTTTAAGCGCCATTTACGCTCAACTTGCGGAATCACCTCGTATGAGCGGCCATCGAGGTCAATTCGGTTGACGTAACCGTCGGCCATCATGGTGCTTAGAGTGATACCAATATCCTGCATCGACACGCCATAAGCACCAGCCTTATCCTTGTCGATATGGATCTTCATTGTTGCAGAGTCGTAGTTGAGGTCGAGGTCGCTGTAGACAAACATAGGGCTTGTAGTGACCTCGGCGAGGATATCACTGGCGATGGTAAACAGGCTCTCAAAGCTGTTTGGCGTGGTGATAACAAACTGGATAGGTAGGCCAGATCCCGCGCCAGGAAGCTCAGGCATTTGGAAGGCGGTAACCGCCATTCCAGGGACATTGGCAACCAGCGCACTCACTCGGTTGGCTACTTCTGATTGACTGGTCTCACGTTCACTCCATGGCACCATAGAAGCGATGCCGAAGGCTTGGTTGGAATTGGGCACACCAGTGAACACCTGAGCAAATGAAACCTCAGGTTGGTCTGAGAGTATCTCATTGACGTCATTCATGGTGTTTTGCATAAAGTCGAGGTTCGCGTTAGACGGGGCGGTACCCATTAACACTACCACGCCTTTGTCTTCTGAAGGCGCAAGTTCACTTGGGATGTAGCTAAACAGCGCCGGAAGAGTAGCAAACACAATCAGTGCAAAGGCAATCACAACCGGGCGACGCTGCATGACAGCAGTGAGCATTTTGGTGTAGCGCTCCGTCATGCGATCAAGAAAGCGATGTACGAGTTGCTCAAATTTACTTGGCTTTTCATTGGCCTTAAGCATCTTTGAGCACATCATTGGTGAGAGTGTCAGGGCCACTATGCCAGATACGAACACTGCCCCGGCAAGGGTTAAGGCAAACTCTTTAAACAGCGAGCCGGTGATCCCACCCATTAGCGCAATAGGGGCATAGACCGCACCTAAGGTCAGTGTCATGGCAATAACTGGGACGGCAATCTCACGGGTACCAATAATCGCGGCGCGAAACGGTGATTCACCGAGCTTGATATGTCGATCGACGTTCTCCAAAACAACGATGGCGTCATCCA
The DNA here is from genome assembly GCF_051660965.1 of Vibrio glycogenivorans. Classification (NCBI taxonomy): domain Bacteria; kingdom Pseudomonadati; phylum Pseudomonadota; class Gammaproteobacteria; order Vibrionales; family Vibrionaceae; genus Vibrio; species Vibrio glycogenivorans. The sequence continues at coordinate 77,372 of NZ_JBPVIS010000007.1, forward strand.
CCACTAGCCCAATCGCCAGTACCATTGCCAGAAGGGTCATCAGGTTCCAAGAGAACCCCATCGCTTGCATCGCGACCGCGACCCCAATGAGGGAAAGTGGGATGGTGACGATGGGGATCACCACAGCGCGGAATGAACCAAGGAAGAGAGTGATCACCACCAAAACAATCAGGGCAGCCTCGAGGATGGTCTTGATAACCTCATTGATTGACTCATTGATGGCAATCGTTGAGTCATACATCACATTCATATGGATGTTGCTTGGCAGGTTGCGCTCGAGTTGAGGCAAAAGCTGCATAATGTCTGCCGCAATATTGATCGGGTTGGCGCTCGGTGCTGCATTAATTGCGGCGACAACCGCTTCTTGACCATTAGCGCTGGCGCGGTAGATATCGTGACTCTTCTCTAGTGACACCTTAGCGATATCAGCTAGACGAATAATATTGCCATTATCAGAGCCGACGACTAGGTTCTCTAGCTCGCGGACATTGGATACCTGAGTGTCGACACTGCCGTTATAAAGCACGAACTCACCGATCGCCTGTCCTGTCGCGGATTGATAGTTGTTGGCATTGAGAACGCCCATGACATCAAGCGCTGTAAGATTCAACGCGGCCATTTTACTTGGGTCCAGCCAAACCCTAAGGGCATATTTCATCCCGCCATACAGGTCGACCTTTGACACGCCATTGACCGTAAACAGCTGCGGATTGATGACTCGTTCGAGGTAGTCGGTTATCTGGCTTGATGCCAACTCATCACTGGTAAAGCCGACGTACATTACCGCGGTTGTTGAACCGGTGGACATGGTCACCGTTGGGTCCTCAGACTCGCCCGGCAGTTGCGAACGCACGGAATTGGTTTTGGCCAAGATATCCGAGAGTGCGGCGTTAGGATCGGTATTGAGTTTCATGTTCACCGTAATGGTTGAACGGCCTAACACCGAGGATGAGGTCATAAAGTCAATGTTGTCCGCCTGAGCAATAGCCTGCTCAAGAGGTTGGGTAATAAAGCCTTGGATCAGATCAGCCGAGGCACCATAGTAACTGGTGGTCACCGTCACAACCGTGTTAGTCATGTCGGGGTATTCGCGTACCTGCATCTTGAACATGGCTTGTAGGCCAAGCAGCGCAATCAGGAAACTGATCGAGACCGCGAGGACAGGGCGCTTGATAAATATATCGGTAAATCGCATGCCTACCTCACTTACAGCATTGGGGTTTGAGCTGGTGGGGTGATGGCATTACTCTCAACCACACGCACCTTGGCGCCATTACTCAGACGTACTTGGCCAGAGGTCACGACGCGATCGCCGGGTTTGACCCCATCGAGGATATGCGCGATATCCGCCATGCGCTCACCAACTCTCACCACATGTTGCTGTACTCGTAGCTCATCGTTTTCTTCACTGACGATATACACATTGTCCCCATACAAAGTGAAGGTAATCGCCGTTTGCGGCAGGGTTACCTGGTTCTCTAGCTTAGGTAGCAAGATGTTGGCGCGAGCAAACATACCAGAACGCAGTTGACCCTCGCTGTTGGGGATGTCTGCCTGAACCTGGATCAGACCGCTTTGTACATTGACCGCCGGCTCGATGGCGGAGATAGAGCCAGAAAAGGTTTTATCTGGGTAAGCATCAACAAAGATATCAACACTCTGCCCCAGGTGAATTCGAGAGATGTCCGTTTGCGGCACGGTAAAACGCAGGCGCATTACGCTGATATCTTCCAGACGCACAATATCACTGCCGGTTTGTAAGTACTGACCCAGATAGACTTGACGAATCCCCATCACACCGCTGAAGGGGGCACGGATCTCACGGCGCTCAATTGATGCTTTCAAGCTGTCGATATCCGCTTGCAGCGAGAAGAAACTTGCCTCAGCTTCATCAAAGGCTTCTTTGGACACAGAGCCTTTTTTGAACAGACCTTGGTAGCGTTCATACTTGGCCTTAGCGGCTGGTAAGCGCGCCTGAACACTCTTGAGGTTGGCTTGCTCTACCTGAGAGTCGAGACGCACAAGAGGTTGGTTTTCTGCAACTTGAGTGCCTGATTCAAATAGGATTTGTTGAATGACTCCGCTGGTTTCATTTGCAACAGTGACCCCTTGATTCGGCTCAATAAAGCCTATCGCATCAATCACCGGAACCCAGTCCACGGCATCGACGTCCGCCACAGTGACAGGGAACTCCGGTTCCGGTCGATTGGCCATAAACTCGGCGATTTTTTGCTGCTTAAATTCGTTAAAGCCGATCACGCTGCCAAATATCGCAGTTACCAGCAGTAACATCAGCACAGTCCATTTTTTCATCTTGCTATCAACTCCAGATTAATGAAGGGTTATGGCGTCCCAACTGGCCTCAAACGCAGCGTCGATATCGTCGGCAGACAAGTTGTACAGTCCTAGGGCGGCCTTGCGCGAGATTGTCGCGCTGGCCTCGAAGCTCAGTCCGGCAAGGATTTCATTAGCCAGGGGTTTGAGTAGCCCCTGCTGTTTGCCATCGTCAAAGATTTGGTTAATGCCAGCGAAGAGCTGCAGCTCATTTTGACGCTGGCGGTATTGGTCAGTACAAGGTAAGGACTCGTACTGAAGGCGAATGCTATAGGAGCTGGCATTCGAGGCGGCAAGGCGCCAGATGTTGTGCCACACCAAGTGGTAGCGGCTTTTGACATCAAGCTCATTATCCAGTCCTTTTTGCACCTCATCCGCGACCAGTCGCATGGCTTCCAGGCGGACTTCATCCAAGAGATTGTTTTTGTCACTAAAGTAGCGATAGATGGTTCCGGCGGCGACATCGGCACGCTGGGCGAGCAGACTCATTGAGAGGCCTTGAAAGCCAACCTCGGCGATCAAGTCTTCTGCGGCTTTAAGGATCCGTTGACGTTTGTCACTATCGGGCATTGATTCAATCCATGAATGAACGTTCATTCACTAATTTGTGTGATCGTTAACCAGAAAGCAATCAAAAGCTTATAATAAATGTTGCGTAAATTTTCTATATTTAGATAACAAAGGAATAACGGATGTAAGTGAGTGTAACTGTGAGGAGTGGTGGTGGTGTGCTTGAAGCGTCGCTCGTATAACAGCGAGAAATCGAGTTATATCGGGATTGTATCTCGCATCCCAACTAAGGTTAGGTATAGAATGGCGAGCGAAAAGGCACCTAGCCTCTTTATAAGCAGATAGAGAGTACCCCATGAAATTGAATCCACGCCAAGACGAAGCGGTGAAGTATGTCTCCGGTCCTTGTCTCGTTCTTGCGGGCGCAGGCTCGGGTAAAACCCGCGTTATCACCAACAAGATTGCTTATCTGGTTCAGCAGTGCGGCTACAAGGCGCGTAATATCGCTGCCGTAACCTTTACCAATAAAGCGGCGCGTGAGATGAAAGAGCGAGTGGGGCAGACGCTAGGCAAAGGCGAGTCCAAAGGCTTAATAGTGTCCACTTTTCATACCTTAGGGCTGAACCTTATCAAGCGTGAATACAAGCACCTAGGCCTCAAAGCCAGCTTTTCTCTGTTTGATGACCAAGACCAGCTAGCGCTGCTTAAAGAGCTGACTGAAAAACAAATCGATGGCGATAAGGACTTGCTGCGTCAGTTAATGAGTACCATCTCAAACTGGAAAAATGACATGCTGACCCCGCAACAGGCGATGGCGCAGGCTAAGGGTGAGCAGCAGCAGATGTTTGCGTTTTGCTTTGACCTTTATGATAAGCAGATGAAGGCTTATAACGCGCTGGATTTTGATGACCTTATCTCGTTACCCGTACTGCTACTCAGAACCAACCAAGAGGTGCGCGAGCGCTGGCAGAGCCGCATTCGCTACCTGTTAGTCGATGAGTACCAAGACACCAACACCAGCCAATACGAGCTGGTTAAGTTGCTGGTTGGTGAGCGTGGTCGCCTTACCGTGGTAGGGGATGATGACCAGTCAATCTACTCTTGGCGTGGTGCCAAGCCTCAAAACTTGGTGCTATTGGGCGAAGACTATCCCAACCTGCGCCTGATTAAGCTCGAGCAAAACTACCGCTCGACCAGCCGAATTCTACGTGCGGCCAATATCCTGATTGCCAACAACCCGCACGTGTATGAAAAGTCGCTGTTCTCGCAGATCCCCGATGGTGAAAAGCTTAAAGTACTGAATGCGAAAGATGAAGAGCATGAGGCGGAGCGCATTACCGGTGAGATCATCGCCCACAAGTTCCTTAATCGCACCGACTATCGTGATTACTCTGTGCTATATCGTGGTAACCATCAGTCGCGTTTGATAGAAAAGTCGCTGATGCAAAACCGCGTGCCGTACAAAATTTCGGGTGGCACTTCGTTTTTCGCTCGCGCGGAAATCAAAGACATCATGGCTTATCTGCGCGTGCTAGTGAACCCAGATGATGACAATGCATTCCTGCGCATCGTCAACACGCCCCGTCGTGAGGTTGGGCCTGTGACGTTAGAGAAGCTTGGCACCTACGCCAATATGCGTGGCAAGAGTTTGTTTGAGTGCAGCTTTGAGCTTGGGCTTGAGCAGCACCTGAGTGGGCGAGGGCTTGAGAATCTACGCCGCTTTACCCAATGGCTAGTGAAGATCGCCGATCAAGCCGAGCGCGGTGACACAGTTGAAGCAGTGCGCTCACTGGTGCGCGACATTAACTATGAGGACTGGCTTTACGAGACCTCAAGTAGCCCTAAAGCGGCTGAGATGCGCATGAAGAACGTCTCAGATCTATATTCATGGATTGTGGCGGATCTAGAGGGCGATAACTATGACCAAGAGGAGAAGAACCTCAAGGAAGTGGTTCAGCGCCTGACACTGCGCGATATGATGGAGCGCGGTGAAGAGGAAGATGATAGCGATGCGGTGCAACTGATGACCCTGCACGCCTCTAAAGGCCTTGAGTTTCCTTATGTCTATCTGATGGGAACTGAAGAGGGCATCTTGCCGCATCAAACCAGCATTGATGAGGATAACGTCGAAGAGGAGCGTCGCCTGATGTACGTGGGCATTACCCGTGCGCAACGTGAGCTGACTTTTACTATGTGTAAAGAGCGCCGCCAATATGGTGAGTTGATCAAGCCGACCCAAAGCCGCTTCTTAGATGAACTGCCGTTTGATGATGTCGAGTGGGAGATGGTCAAAAAGCCGGTAACGCAGGAAGAGCGAATGGCCAAAGGGCAGGCGCACATCGCCAATCTAAAAGCGATGTTTAATAAAAAGTAGCGCTCAACGAAAACTATCTAGAATGTTGAGGATAAAGGCCACGGCCTTTATCCTTGATACCGAGCTAGATGCCTTCGATCATATGCTCAATCGCGGCAATGATCTCATCATCGGAGCAGTCCATACAGGCACCCTTAGCCGGCATGGCATTAAAGCCGTTGATGGCATGGTCTGCGAGCACGTCCATACCCTGCGCAATACGCGGTGACCAATCGGTCGCATCACCAGTCTTAGGTGCGCCACTCACCCCCACACCGTGACAAGCTGTACAGAACATAGTGTAGACGGACGCGCCGTCGCGAGGTCCTGCTGCCACTTCCACCACGGGCTCACTACCTGCCACATAAACATTACCCACGGGTTTGATGCGCTCCGCAATCGCATCGTAGTCAGCTTGGCTAACCTTGGCAGCAAGCGCACCGGTTGAGAAGGCGAGGGCGGCAAAGACAGCAATAATCATTCTATGAGGCATTTTTCTATGATGAGGCATGGTTGGTTACTCACTTTACGTTTCCAGGCAGGCCCAATAGCCCACCTTATTATTGTATTTAGCTGCTTCCTTGCATGGCTTGAGTGGAAAGCGCGCATACAGCTGTTAAATGATTGTAAACACCCGGTAATTATATCCCGATAGTTTGTTGCAATAAACCGATCAAAACCGAGATGTCACTGTTTTTTACGACCAAAATAGGCACCTGTCACACTTTGATTGATGAAAAAGGCATCAAACGCAAAAAAAACTACAAAAAACACTAGACGACCTAGGGTGATATCCGTATTATTCCACTCCGCCGATAGGGCATGCGCCCGTAGCTCAGCTGGATAGAGCGTTGGCCTCCGGAGCCAAAGGTCGAAGGTTCGAATCCTTTCGGGCGTGCCATTGCCTCAAAGGAACATATCGGTAGAAAAAATTATGGTGGCTATAGCTCAGTTGGTAGAGCCCTGGATTGTGATTCCGGTGGTCGCGAGTTCGAATCTCGTTAGCCACCCCATTCTTTTTTCGCAAAATTGTGGTAGCATCTGCTCCCTGTCTTGATTGACCAAGACGAAATACAAGTCGGTGAATAGCGCAGTTTGGTAGCGCATCTGGTTTGGGACCAGAGGGTCGGGGGTTCGAATCCCTCTTCACCGACCACTATTTAAGTTTATGGCTATACTTTTCATAGCGGTAGACAAACAAATTGATGGTGGCTATAGCTCAGTTGGTAGAGCCCTGGATTGTGATTCCGGTGGTCGCGAGTTCGAATCTCGTTAGCCACCCCATTTATTTGTGGTAGCATTTGCTCCCTGTCTTGATTGACTCAAGGCGAAATACAAGTCGGTGAATAGCGCAGTTTGGTAGCGCATCTGGTTTGGGACCAGAGGGTCGGGGGTTCGAATCCCTCTTCACCGACCACTTTTCGAAAACCCCGCACATTAGTGCGGGGTTTTTTCGTTCCTGAGGCCAGATAATTCTAGTGAACGTGATAAGTATTGCGTATGTGGGGTTTAGAGGCGAGAGTCGAGATCGTTGCACTGCGGGTACGCTTCGCTCGAGGCGGTGAAACACTTGATAGCAATGACCAAGGTTGAAAAAAATTCTCGCTTCTAAACAGAATGATCGACTGTTATTTCACATCTTGGCTGACAAGAAACACTTTAGCTTCACTTTTTCGTCTTTTCAAAATCTGCCACCCCCGCATTCGGATGTCCTCTTTTCAACTTTTGAACTTATCTGAGAGCCTATCTACTCCCGTTTCAGCTTTTTATAACGCACATTTTCTCCATGTTTTCTCAGTGTATTGATGCATTTATGCTCAGTTTTACCTAAATAACGAGAAATTCATCCAAAAATATTATTCTGAATAAGCTGCCAGCATCAAGGGGGGGTGATTGAGCAAACTATTGAGCAAAGTAAAAATTAAGTTATTGCACTAAGTTGGTGCATATTATTTCACTCTCTCTAATAGTTGAAATAAGACCTAGGGGATTAGTTTGAGTTGATGAATGTATGGCCAACATTAATTCTGCATAAAGATATTTGGACGGATACATGTTTTGTATTTGTTATGTATTAGTAGGCTAAGATTGGGTGATAAAATTATGCACTATCATGGTGCGTTACTTGCTTGGTAGTGAGATGGGGGGCGGGAATAAACAAGGGCTTATCGAGTAATATGCTGTATTGATAAGGAAATGTTAACGCATATTTAGTTGGTTTATTGCATATAAATATGCAATAAAATCTGCTTTAATCGCTAAAAGATGACTTTTTATCCTTTTTTTGTTGCTTTTGTGTGAATAATTTGCCACATTGTGTTCCTTGTATATGACCAGAATATAATTCTGGTGAGAATGGATTCACATGGATTTGGTAGGCAGGAGAACCTGCAATGGGTGCTGGTGGGATTATCCAGTGTTTGAGCTTATTTAAGCTGCCCAATCGCCAAATCTCAGACAAGGCAGAAAACTGTCTAATGCAGTAGAGGTCTGATACATGTCTCTTTTAGAAGTTAAAAATCTTCGCATCGAGTACCCATCGCGTCATGGTGTTCACGCTGCGGTAAAAGCGTTGTCGTTTACCATTGAACGTGGCGAGATCGTTGGTGTGGTTGGCGAGTCGGGTGCCGGTAAGTCCACCGTGGGTAATGCCGTCATCGATCTACTCAGTCCCCCAGGGACGATCGCCGATGGTGAGGTCTTCCTTGATGGTGAGAAGATCTCGGGTCTGTCTGCTGAAGAGATGCGCAAAGTGCGCGGCTCGAAGATTGGCTTTATTTTCCAAGACCCAATGACATCACTCAATCCACTGTTTACCGTTGAGCATCAGCTCAAAGAGACCATTCATGCCAATATGGATGTCAGTGATGATGAGGCGTATCAGCGCGCACTGTCATTGATGCAGCAAGTGGGTATTCCCCAACCAGAAAACCGTCTGAAACAGTATCCGCACCAGTTCTCTGGTGGTATGCGCCAGCGTGTGGTGATTGCGATTGCCCTCGCGGGTGAGCCGGATCTGATTATCGCTGATGAGCCAACCACGGCACTGGATGTTTCAATCCAAGACCAAATCCTTAACCTGATCCGCGAGCTGTGTATCGAAAAACGCGTTGGCTGCATGCTAGTCACGCACGACATGGGCGTGGTGTCTAACGTGACCGATCGCGTGGCGGTGATGTATCGTGGCGACTTGGTCGAGATTGGCCCAACCGGACAAGTGCTTGGCACGCCAGAGCACCCTTATACCCACAGCCTGATCTCAGCCGTGCCGCGCTCAGACATCAAGCTTGAGCGCTTCCCCTTGGTGAGCTACATCGAAGAAGCGCAAGAGATGGAGCCGCTGGATGTGAAGAATCACTGGCTTGGCCAAAGCCAAGACCATCGTGAATACACCGGCCCTCTGCTAAACGTTGAAAATGTTAACCTACGTTTTGTCACTAAAGACTCCCTGTTTGAGAGCCGTCGTGAATACGTTCAGGCATCAAACAATGTCAGTTTTGAGGTCAAAGAAGGTGAGACCTTCGGCTTAGTCGGTGAATCGGGCTCAGGCAAGTCCACCATCGCGCGTGTCATCGCTGGTTTGTATCAGCCAAATTCGGGTCGAGTGACCTTTGAAGGCGTCGACCTGACTGCACTGCGCTCAGAGAAAGAGCGTCGCCCACTGCGTCGTCAGATGCAGATGGTGTTCCAGAACCCATACACCTCGATGAACCCGCGGATGAAGATCTTCGATATCATCGCCGAGCCAATTCGCTTTCACAAACTGACAGAAAATGAGGCGCAAACTCGCGTTATCGTCAACGATCTTCTCGACCACGTTGGCCTTGGCAGTATGGCTGGGGTCAAGTACCCGCACGAATTCTCCGGCGGTCAGCGTCAGCGTATCTCTATCGCTCGGGCACTGGCGACCCGCCCGCGCTTGCTTATCTGTGATGAGCCAACGTCTGCTCTAGATGTCTCAGTACAGGCGCAGATCTTGAACCTGCTCAAAGATCTGCAAGATGAGCTCAATCTGACCATGCTGTTTATCAGCCATGACTTGCCGGTGATTCGCCAGATGTGTGACCGAGTCGGCGTGATGCAGATGGGCACCTTACTTGAGGTGGCGCCAACCGAGCAGCTATTTAATGCTCCACAGCATGAATACAGTCAGCACCTGATCTCCCTGATGCCGGAATTTACTGGCTTAAGACAAGAGATCAAGAGCGCGTAGCAAGACAGTAGCAGTACAACAGCCTCACCTCGAGGGTCGTTGACTTGAGGTGAGTGTTCACATACTTGGCTCATTCGAGCCAGACACAAAACGCAAACACAATAATCAGGGAAAAGATTCCCGCATAAGGAGTTATGCAATGAAAACCATGAAGAGCAAAATTGCAGTGGCGCTAATGGCCGCAGGCTTGAGCTTCGGTGCTGCGGCAGCGGAAATCAAGGTCGCTTACGATGCTGATCCAGTATCGCTAGACCCACATGAGCAGCTATCAGGCGGCACACTTCAGCTGTCACACATGGTGTTTGATCCACTTATTCGTTTCACTCAAGATATGGAATTTGAACCACGCTTGGCTGAGTCTTGGGAGCGTGTTGATAACGAGACGATGCGTTTCAACCTGCGCAAGGGCGTGAAGTTCCACTCTGGCAACGACATGACTGCAGACGATGTGGTATGGACGTTTGACCGCCTGAAAGATTCTCCAGACTTCAAAGGTATCTTTGAGCCACTACTTTCAATGTCTAAAGTTGACGAGTTCACTGTTGAAGTGAAAACGGATGGCACTTACCCATTGATCGAAAACGTGGCAACCTACATCTTCCCAATGGACAGCAAGTTCTACACAGGTAAGACAGCAGACGGCAAAGACAAAGCGGAGATCGTTAAGCACGGTAACTCATTTGCTTCAGCTAACCTTTCTGGCACGGGCGCGTTCCAAATCATCTCTCGCGAGCAAGGCGTACAAATTGAATTCGAACGTTTTGCTGACTACTGGGATACAGAGACAGAAGGTAACGTTGAGAAGCTAACTCTTGTACCAATCAAAGAAGACGCAACTCGCGTTGCAGCACTTCTTTCTGGCGGCGTGGACATGATTGCACCGGTATCACCGAACGATTACAACCGTATCGAGCGTGCATCGGGCGTTGACCTGTACTCGATGCCAGGTACTCGCGTGATCACCTTCCAAATGAACCAAGACAGCAACCCTGCTCTGAAAGACGCGCGCGTGCGTCAGGCTATTGCTTATGCGATCAACAACGAAGGTATCGTTGACCGCATTATGAAGGGCGCAGCGACAGCAGCGGGTCAGCAAAGCCCAGTTGGCTACGCAGGTTACAACGAGGCACTAACCCCACGTTTTGACGTTGCGAAGGCAAAAGCACTGCTTAAAGAAGCGGGCTACGAAGACGGCTTTACCCTGAGCATGCTAGCGCCAAACAACCGCTACGTGAACGATGACAAGATCGCTCAAGCTTCGGCGGCGATGCTGGCTAAGATTGGCGTAAAGGTTGACCTGAAGACCTTGCCAAAAGCGCAATACTGGCCTGAATTCGATAAATGTGCGGCAGACATGCTGATGATCGGCTGGCACCCAGATACTGAAGATTCAGCTAACTTCACTGAGTTCCTAACCATGACTCGTAACTCTGAAACGGGTAAAGGTCAGTACAACTGTGGTTACTACAGCAATGCTGAAGTTGACCAGCTAGTCAACGATGCCAACGCGGAAACGGACCTAGAAAAACGCAGCGCGATGCTGAAGAAGGTTGAAGAGATCCTGTACAACGAGGCGGCGTTTATCCCTCTACACTGGCAAGATCCATCATGGGCAGCACGCAGCAACGTTGAGATTGGTCCAATCGTCAACGGCATGAACTTCCCATACTTTGGCGACCTAGTGGTCAAATAAGTCCGGCGTTTAAGTTCGCTTTAGCCGAGATCTCCCCCAAGGTAGGGGGAGGTCTTCCTAAGCTAAGCGACGCTTTTTGGTGCTTAGCTCTGTTCAGTCGGGTTAGGTGCCATTTTTAAGACTGAACACTGACTCCTCTCATCGCGTTTTTCTATTGCGAATCTCATCGCCAAATGAACCAAAATGAAGTTCATCGCGAAGTAGCAAAGCAGCGCAAGGAGAGTGGAGTTGTTGACTGAAACTCAAGGATAGTTAAGGGGCAGGGAATGTTTTCGTTTCTGGTCAAGCGCCTGTATCAGGCACTGATAGTGATGTTTGTGATCAGTTTGGTGGCGTTTGCCATTCAAGATAATCTTGGCGACCCGTTGCGCGAGTTGGTTGGACAATCGGTTTCTGAAGCCGAGCGCCAAGCGATGCGTGATGAGCTCGGCCTGAATGATCCCTTCATAACCAAGTATTCACGCTTTGTAGGCAGCGCCCTACAAGGTGATTTAGGTACTTCCTATTTCTTCAAGCGACCAGCGGTGGATGTGATCCTCGATAAGCTGGTTGCGACGCTCGAGCTCGTATTTGGTGCGACACTAATCATCGTTGCGCTGTCGATCCCGCTCGGGGTCTATTCCGCGATTAATCCCAAGAGCTTTTTTACTAAGGTGATTATGGCCGGCAGTAGTATCGGTATCTCTATCCCGGTGTTTTTGACCGCGATTATGCTGATGTATGTGTTCTCGATTGAACTCGGCTGGCTGCCATCTTACGGCCGCGGGCAAACCACTAGCCCATTGGGCTGGGACTCGGGCTTCTTTAACCTCGATGGCTTGCGCCACCTCGTGCTGCCTAGTATTGCTTTGGCCTCAATTATGCTACCGCTGTTTATCCGTCTGGTGCGCTCAGAGATGCTCGAGGTATTGAGCTCAGAGTACATCAAGTTTGGTAAGGCCAAAGGCCTAGCACTGAACAAGATCTACTACCAACACGCACTGAAAAACACCATGCTGCCAGTGCTGACCGTTGGTGGCGTACAGATCGGCACCATGGTGGCCTACACCATCCTGACCGAAACTGTGTTCCAGTGGCCGGGCACCGGGTCGTTGTTCCTCGAGGCGATCAACCGCGTCGATACACCGCTAATCACCGCCTACGTGATCTTTGTTGGCCTGATTTTTGTGGTGACCAACACCATCGTTGACCTGATGTACGGCATCATCAACCCAACTGTCGATATTACCGGTAAAGGAGCATAATCATGGAACAATCACTATCTGCTCCATCTCGTTGGGAGCGATTTAAGCAGTCAGACTTTCTGTATTACTTTGTGCGCGACAAGGTCGCGATGACCAGCTTTGCGGTGTTCTTGATGTTCTTGGTTGCCGCCCTGCTTGCGCCTTGGATTGCCACGGCTGACCCGTATGATCTGGCCACCATCAATATCATGAACTCTGAGATGCCACCAATGTGGCTCGATGGGGGCGACCCAGAGTTCATTCTTGGCACCGATGGCCAAGGGCGAGATATCTTCTCAACCATCCTTTATGGCTCAAGACTGTCACTGACGATCGGTTTTCTTGCCGTGGGCCTACAGCTATTTTTGGGCGTGATTATTGGCCTGTCAGCGGGCTACTTTGGTGGTCGCATCGATAACTTCCTGATGCGCTTTGCCGATATTCAGCTGTCGTTCTCCACTATGATGGTGGCGATCATTGTCTCGGCGATCTTTAAAGCCAGCTTTGGCAGTCAGTTCTACAGCCAATACGCGGTGGTGATGCTGGTGGTGATCATCGGTATCGCGGAGTGGCCGCAGTACGCACGTACCATTCGCGCCTCAGTTCTGGCAGAGAAGAAGAAAGAGTATGTTGAAGCGGCTCGCGTGATGGGCTTTAGAGCACCACGCATCATGTTCCGTCATATTCTGCCAAACTGTCTATCGCCAATCTTGGTTATCTCTACTGTCCAGATTGCTAACGCCATCATGTCAGAAGCGGCGCTGTCGTTCCTCGGTCTGGGTCTGCCAGTTGATCAACCGTCACTTGGCGCGCTGATCAGCATCGGTTTCCGCTATATCTTCTCTGGCGCTTGGTGGATCACCGCCTTCCCAGGCTTGGTGCTAGTGACGCTGGTGTTGGTGATCAACCTTCTTGGCGACTGGCTGCGTGATGTGTTTAACCCGAAAATCTACAAAGGGTGATCATTTTTACGGACAGCTAGGATAAAAGCCGTATAAACTGGAGTTAAGGCTCTGGAAATCAGCCAATTAACGAGCCGCATTGATGCGGCTCTTTTTTTGCTTATCGGACGTCAACAGCGGCGCAATAAGGAAACCGATATATGGATATAGGCTCTTTAGGTGGCAAGGTAATGGTATCGCTCATCGCTGTGGTGGGCGTGAATCAGCCGGCTCAAGCCGCAGAGACTTTTCTGTGTGATGCCACCCAGGCATCAAGCACTGAGCTTGCGGTGTTGGAGGCAACCTGTCCCATTGGCGCGGGTCTGTGGGGGCAACAGCAGCCCAACCAACCGGTCTCCATGTTCTGGATTCAGTGCGGGATCTTCGCTAAGCCATTGACCCTAGAGCAAGCTAAACCGCTGTATGAGGTGATTCAAGCCGATGTCTGGGCAAGACCAGAGGAGCGGGGCAGTCGCTGCTTGATAGGGCCTTATGCATCGCTTTTAGAAGCCAATATCGATCTGCGTGAGGTTAAACGCATCAAAGGCTATCGCGAGGCATTTGTGCGCGCCGTGTATAAGCCTGATGGCGAGATGGGCGCGGTGAGCGATACTGTGGTGAATACCGTGGCGACTGACAAGCCCAAAATCAAATTAGAAGTCCCGCCCATGATCGCCAAGTCCCCAGCCCCAGCATCGCATGCAGCCATGCGGCTCAGCAGCGTGGTCAATGGCGTGAGCTACAATATGCCCGATCTCAGCTTTGGCAGTGACGCTTTCTATATGGAGTATGGTAAGCCATGGACGCGCCTGAGCTACACGCGTGCAAATCAGATTTGTCAGCAGCTTAATATGCGCCTGCCGAGTGTGGGAGAGTGGCAACAACTGATCGACTCTCGGGTGTTAGACCGCGGCGAGTGGCCAGTGCATTTACCCTATTGGGGCGAGGAGCGAACCGGGCTGTTTACCACAGGGCGGGCCAATCCGCTTTCTGGCCAGTCGCTATTGAATGTGATGTGTGTGAAATAAATAAAAAGGCTCCGAGCGGAGCCTTTTAGGGTAATCAGCTTCGATACACAGAGGGTTAGAAGTTGAAGATCAACTGAGCTGATGCGCCGTAGTTTTGGTCTGCGCCGTAAGAGCCTGAGATATCAAGACCAAACACACCAAATGGTTTTAGACCGATACCGGCAGTGACCACGTCTTCCGCATGCTCGGTCATCGAGTGTGCGTAACCGGCACGCACCTGTGCCCAGCCCCAAGCGTTCAGCTCAGCGCCAACGCGAGCGAACTGAGTGCTGTAGTCAAAGCCTTTGAAGTACTCTTTCTCAGTCAAATCAACGTCTGCTGCAATGACAAACCAACCGCGGTCGTATGATGTACCGATAACGTACTCTGGGTTAAGTACGAAGGTATCAGGCATACCACTGTTGCCATTGGTTTCAAGCTCACGAGCAATCAAGTTACGCGCACTAAAACCTAGATTCCAGCGATCACTTAGCTCATACGCCATACCAATATCTAGGTTAAAGCGTGTCTCAGAGTTTGCGTCGTCAAAGTCGAAATCATCGTCTTCGACTTCATCAACATTTTCTTGGTAGTGAACAGCAAACATGGTTTGTGCTTTTGGTGACACGCCCAAATGGAAAGGCTTGTCGAACAGAGATAGCTCACGAGCAAAGGTGAGACCGACATCCACAGTACCACCACCAAAGGCATTAGCGGTAGAAAGTAGTTCGTGGTCTTGCGGGTTGTCTGGGTCAACGTTGAAATCACCTTCATCAAGGTCAACACGACCTAGCACATTGGCGTTAACCAAGGCAAAGAAGTTGGTACTGAGGTATTTGTTTGGAATTGCGATGATAATGCCTGTGCTCGCCTCGACAGCGAGAGTCTCACCGTCAAGTTCGCGCAAAATATTTTGCCACTCTTCTGGTGAAGCAGTGATATCACCATCAATGGCTTTCTCCCAAGCATCATACGCATCATCAAAACGCTCAATGGTATCCACCATATCACTACTATCGTGTGCGCTTGCACTTAGAGTGGGGATGATCATGCCGAAGTTATCGCTATCACCGTATTGAGAGGCAAGGGCCGGGTTATGAATACTACTGGTGAGGTAAGTGGCAGAGGCCACACCGGTGCCGCCCATGGCGAAAGAGCGCGTGTCTACCGTGGCATTGGCCATCATAGGTAGAGCTAGCGCGACTGACACTGCTAGTTTAGTGAACTTTTCCATCTGTCTCTATATTCCTGATTGATTCGATTTATATATTTTTTTGTTATTGCACTACCGTATTCCGTACTTTTAGTGCGGTGACTATTTTGGAACAAAACGCACAGAAATAGAATAAAAAAAACCAGTAATTTGTTACTAAATTACTGGTTTTTGTGAGATTTTTGGCTGGTTTAGCTTTGCATGTAATTCTCTGGCATCTCAATACGTGCTACACCAGACTCAACTGCAGCTTGTGCAACAGCACGCGCAACTCTTGGTAGTAGGCGTGAGTCCATTGGTTTTGGAATGATGTAGTCGTGGCCAAACTCAAGCTTGTCTGCACCTGCAGCCTGCAATACCTCGGCAGGAACGGGCTCTTTAGCAAGCTGACGAATCGCTTCAACCGCTGCCAGTTTCATCGCATCGTTGATCTCGCTCGCGCGTACATCAAGTGCTCCGCGGAAGATAAATGGGAAACACAGCACGTTGTTGACCTGGTTTGGATAGTCAGAGCGACCGGTACCCATGATTAGGTCATCGCGCACTTGGTGTGCTAGCTCTGGCTTGATCTCAGGGTCTGGGTTTGAGCAGGCAAATACGATTGGCTTATCCGCCATCAGTTTCAGCGCGTCAGGTGAAAGCAGGTTCGGGCCAGATACACCAAGGAACAAATCAGCGCCGGTAATGACATCCTCTAGGGTGCGTTTATCGGTGTTATTAGCAAACAATTGCTTGTATTCATTCAGGTCATCACGACGAGTATGGATAACACCTTTGCGGTCGAGCATATAGATCTTTTCACGCATCGCGCCACACTTGATCAGCAGCTCCATACACGCCACAGCGGCAGCACCGGCGCCAAGGCAGACGATGGTCGATTCTTCGAGCTTCTTACCTTGCAGCTCGATAGCGTTCAGCATACCTGCTGCGGTCACAATCGCAGTACCGTGTTGGTCATCGTGGAAAACCGGCACGTCACAGCGCTCAATCAAACGCTTTTCAATCTCAAAGCAATCCGGTGCTTTGATATCTTCGAGGTTAATGCCACCGAAGGTATCGGCGATATTGGCCACGGTATCGACAAACTCGTCGATGGTGCGGTGCTTGACCTCAATATCAATCGAATCCAGACCAGCAAAGCGTTTAAATAGCAGCGCCTTACCTTCCATCACTGGTTTAGACGCCATAGGACCTAGGTTACCTAGGCCCAAAATCGCGGTGCCATTAGAGATAACCGCGACCATATTGCCCTTTGCTGTGTATTTGTAGACATTGTCGGCATTCGCCGCAATTTCACGTACTGGCTCGGCAACGCCTGGGCTGTAGGCGAGTGCAAGGTCTTGCGCTGAGTCGGCAGGCTTGGTCAGTGAAACGGCAATCTTGCCAGGGGTAGGTTGGGCATGATAGTCAAGCGCTTGCTGACGGAGTTGCTCTTCGGCTGTTGGGGGCGTTGAGTCGTTTTTATGGTCGGACATAATTGTCTGCATTTAATCCTTGTTTTTAAAATAACAAATTAGTGTATACCTAAGTAATCTCAAGGTGCAGTTTCAGTGAGATTTGCTTGGCTCTGAAGTCTGCATCTTGAGGTCACTTGGGTATATAGATAGTGTTATGCAAACCGAGCAATGGCAGTGCACAACGAAATCACTGTAGTACAAACTACTGATAATGGAATAAATTACAAGTCGGCGTACGACTAAATTGGCTGAGAGGGGCTCTAGCGGGTAGGGTAAGGCTGGAATGAGGTGTTGATACGTGGCTGACAGGCAACAAAAAAGGACACCCGAGGGCGTCCTTTTTCAAGCTTTGCTTCTAAATAATTACTTCTTAGAAGAAAGAGCACCGAAACGCTTGTTGAAGCGATCTACACGGCCGCCTGTATCAACGATACGTTGCTTACCAGTGTAGAATGGGTGACATTTGTCACACACGTCTAGGTGGATTGAATCTTTTGCTAGAGTTGAGTTGAACTCAAAAGTGTTGCCGCAAGAACAAGTTGCTGTTACAGCTTTGTATTCTGGGTGGATACCAGCTTTCATAGGGAAAACCTCAAATTAGGCCGTGTCGCCATCCAACTCTACGCTGGACACCACACGTAATTAAACAAAAACGTTTTAGTAGCGATACCGCTGTCAATGCACATTGTACAAATTCAAGCCATATTGCTAAGGCGCGATATAGTAATGAAACCAACGGCTGGGATCAACCAATTTGACAAAATAATCGCCACTTTTTTGTTCAATAGTCGGCTCAGCGATTGGATCAGGGCTAGATTGGGTATACTATGTCGCCTCTGCAAACCTTATCAATTTGTCCATGCGTCCAACCATTGCCCGTGTATCTTTGCCAGTTCCGCTGGATAGGTCATTTGACTATGAGATCCCTGCTCACCTTTTCCCGGTGATTGGCGGGCGCGTCAGTGTGCCTTTTGGACCGAAAACCTTGATTGGTATTGTGACCGCCTTTGCCAGCGAGTCGGAGTTTGACAAGCTCAAACCGATCAAGGCCGTGCTCGATAGTGAGCCTTTATGGCCGGACTCTCTTTATCAGCTGCTGGTGTGGTGCAGTCAGTACTATCAGTATCCGCTCGGTGACACCTTTGCCAATGCCATGCCTGCTGCGCTGAAAAAGGGCAAGCCTGCTCAAGTCACGGCCATCGTAGAGTGGCACCTTAGCGAAGAGGGCCGCTCTCAGCTAATGGCGGGCTTCAGCCGCGCGAAAAAACAGGCGCTGGCGCTGCAGCTTCTAGAGCACGGTGGGATGACACGCGAGGCGCTTGCAGAGCAAGGCGTCTCATCCAGTGTGGTCAAAGCACTGGAGGAAAAGGGCTGGATAAGTGCCAAATCGCGACTGCCAACCATCCATCCGTGGGGACGTGAGGTCGAGAAAACGGCGGATAAGCCCAAGCTCAATGAGGAGCAGGCGGTGGCGATTGCCAGCGTCAATAACCGCGGCAGCTACGGCTGTTTCCTGCTTGAAGGCGTGACGGGCTCAGGAAAAACCGAGGTTTACCTGAACCTGATTAAGCCAGTGCTTGAGCGCGGTCAGCAGGCATTGGTGTTGGTGCCAGAAATCGGTCTTACGCCACAAACGATCGAGCGATTCGCCTCGCGGTTTGATGTGCCGATCTCTGTGGTTCACTCGGGACTCAATGAGACCGAGCGACTCAATGCTTGGCTAGCGGCGCGCGATCGCGCATGTGGAATCGTGATTGGTACCCGCTCTGCCTTGCTCACACCGTTTGCTGATCTCGGCATTATTATCGTCGATGAGGAGCATGACAGCTCCTACAAGCAGCAAGACAGCCTACGCTACCATGCTCGAGATGTGGCAATCATGCGTGCCAACAAACAAGGCATCCCGATAGTGCTTGGCTCGGCAACGCCGGCCCTAGAGACCCTGCACAATGCACGCAGCGGCAAATACAGCCACCTGCACCTCACTCAGCGTGCGGGCAACGCCAAACCCACTACCAATAAGGTGCTGGATATCAAGGGGTTGTATCTTGAAGGCGGGCTGTCTGCCCCCTTGATTGCTGAGATGCGCAAGCATCTTGATGCAGGCAATCAGGTATTACTGTTTCTTAATCGGCGCGGCTTCTCCCCGGCGCTGATGTGTCATGAGTGTGGCTGGATCGCTGAATGTCAGCGCTGTGAGGCCTACTACACCTACCACCAAAACAGCAGTGAGATCCGTTGTCACCATTGCGGCTCACAAAGACCCGTTATTCACCAGTGTCACGGGTGTGGAAGTACTCACTTGGTGACCGTTGGGGTGGGGACTGAGCAGCTTGAGGCGCAGCTTAACCAGCTGTTCCCAGATTACAGTGCGATTCGCATTGACCGAGATAGCACGCGGCGCAAGGGCAGCCTCGAGGAGGCGCTCGAGTCAATCCGGCGCAATGAGCATCAGATATTGATTGGTACTCAGATGCTCGCCAAGGGACACCATTTTCCTAACGTGACTCTGGTTGCGCTGCTGGATGTAGATGGCTCGCTCTACAGCAGCGACTTTCGCGCCTCCGAGCGTCTAGCACAGCTGTTTATCCAAGTGGCAGGGCGCGCAGGTCGTGCCAGTAAGCGGGGTGAGGTGATCCTGCAAACGCATCACCCAGAACATACGCTGCTTCAGGCTCTACTCAAACAAGGTTACGATCAGTTTGCTGACACAGCGCTGCAAGAGCGCAAGATGGCTCAGTTGCCTCCGTTTAGCTTCCTGACTCTGTTTAAGGCAGAAGCAAATGATAACGCACTTGTAGAGCAGTTTTTGCGTCAGGTTCGTCATACCCTAGAGGCGCATCCTCAGTTTAGTGGCGGTGATGTGGTGCTGGGTCCAACGCCAGCCCCCCTGTCTAAGCGCGCCGGAAAATATCGTTGGCAACTGCTACTTCAAACACAAACGCGTGGGCAAATGCAACGATTGCTCGCCAGCGCCAAGCCAGCGATTGCGATGCTGCCTTTGGCGAAAAAGGTGCGCTGGAGCTTGGATATCGAGCCACAAGATCTCAGTTAGGTGGTCAGTTATTGGGCAGATTTGGCGGGTTGTGATAGTCGTCACTACTTGCCTGCAAAAAATGTTAATTGTCCCGTAACATAAAATTTATTAATACTTACACTAGTTTATCGTACAGAGAAAAATAGAGATGAAACCAAGAGGACAAACCTTATGGCGACAATGAAGGATGTTGCTTTACTGGCTGGGGTTTCGACAGCGACGGTGTCCCGCGCACTGATGAACCCAGAAAAAGTCTCCGCCGCCACTCGTGAGAAAGTCGAGGATGCGGTGATGGAAGCCGGATATTCACCCAATTCATTAGCACGTAATCTGCGTCGCAATGAATCTAAAACCATTGTTGCTATCATTCCCGATATCTGTGACCCATATTTCTCAGAGATCATTCGTGGTATTGAGGATGCGGCGATGGAGCATGGGTATTTGGTTCTGCTTGGGGACAGTGGTCAGCAAAAAAAGCGTGAGTCATCCTTTGTTAACTTGGTCTTCACTAAGCAGGCTGACGGCATGTTGCTGCTCGGCTCAGATCTGCCCTTTGACGTGAGCAAGTCTGAGCAGAAGAACTTACCGCCAATGGTCATGGCCTGTGAGTATGCGCCAGAGCTTGAGCTGCCCACGGTACACATCGATAACCTGACCTCAGCCTTTGAGGCGGTGAACTATCTCGCCCAGCTTGGGCACAAGAAAATCGCCCAGCTGTCTGGTCCCGATACCTCGGCCCTGTGCCAGTTCCGTCATCAGGGCTATCAGCAAGCGCTGCGCCGAGCTGGACTGGATATGAAGCCGGAGTACGTTGAATACTGCGACTTTAACTTTGAAGGTGGTGTCGCTGGTGTGCGCCGTTTACTGTCTAACCCTGAACCGCCGACGGCGATCTTCTGTCATTGTGATACCCAAGCAATTGGTGCGATTCAAGAGGCGAAGCGCCTTGGCTTTAGAGTGCCCCAGGATCTCTCGGTGGTTGGCTTCGATAACATTGATTTTGGCATGTACTGCGATCCACCGCTGACCACTGTCGCTCAGCCTCGCTACGAGATAGGCCGCCAAACCATGTTGATGATGCTGGAAGTGCTGCGCGGCAATGATGTTCGTGCAGGCTCACGCCTTCTGGATACTGAGCTAGTGATCCGCGATAGCGCCGCGCCACCAAGACTGGTGTAACCCGCAGTCGCTCATGTCAATAACGCTTTGAATATAACCGGTTAGGTGTTTTTTTATCACCATAACCGGTAATCGTTGTTCTCAACAGACGTTCTGCTTTACCATGCATAACGTCATCCACTGATTATTTTTATATTGCTGTGGCAAAAGATTATGTAAAACGTGGTCGCGGAAACACGCGACGCCCAACCAAACGTGGTGCTGCGCCGAAGAAACCTTGGCGCAGTGGTCTGTTGGCGATCCTGCTGATTGGCACATTCAGCTATGGCCTCTATCAACTGCATATCGCCGATGAACCCGCCAAGCCTGCGTCTGTGCAACCCAAGCCACAGCCCGTGGTAAAGCCAAAACCTAAGCCGAAGCCGAAGCCTGAACTTCCGCCCAAACCGGAAGAGAAATGGGATTACGTCGAGTCCCTACCAAACCGCGAGGTGAAGGTGGAAGCCAAAGAGCTCAAGGTGTCTGAAATCCCATACATCATGCAGTGCGGCGCCTACAAGACTCAACAGCAGGCTGACTCACGCAAGCTGGATATCGCCTTCCAGGGCATCGAGAGCAAAGTTGTCAATCAAGAAGGCAGCAGCTGGTATCGTGTTGTTCTGGGGCCTTACAAGATGAAGCGTGACGCTGAGCGTGATAAGCACCGTCTAGAGCGCGCGAAGATTGAGCCTTGCGCGATTTGGAAGCAAGCGGCGCCGTAGGCGGCGCCTTACGGCGCAGGGGCGAGGACGCTGGCGCTTCGGGAAAAGGCAAGGGTGCGAGGTGCGAGTACGCTCGCGCTACGGGGAGCGAGGAGTGTATCGAATGTGGTTGCTTTTTCGCTCTCCCTACTCTCTGTGGTTTCTGACCTTCTGCTTTTTTTACTTCGTTTCCATTCGCGCAATACAGACTCATTCTTGCAACTTAAAGCGCAATCAACACTCTTATTTTTCCTCAAAATTTTCGTAACCCACCCCTCGCTCCTCGTAGGGCGCAGCCCGTCCCCGCACCTCGCCCCTAAAAAGAGAGGGGGCTTGAATTCCCCTTTCGTGGTCCTCATATAACTTTCATATCCAATGTGAAATTCTAATTAGAGGCTTGAATCATGACTACGATTGTATCTGTTCGCCGTAATAATAAAGTTGTCATTGCTGGTGATGGGCAAGTGTCACTGGGCAACACTGTAATGAAAGGGAACGCACGTAAGGTTCGCCGTCTGTATAACAACAAAGTACTGGCTGGGTTTGCCGGTGGTACTGCTGATGCATTCACGCTGTTTGAGCGCTTTGAGAGTAAGCTGCAGATGCATCAAGGTCACCTGACTAAGGCGGCGGTTGAGTTGGCCAAAGACTGGCGTAGCGACCGCGCTCTGCGCAAGCTAGAGGCGCTGCTCGCGGTCGCCGATGAGACGGCATCACTGATCATCACGGGTAACGGTGACGTCGTTCAGCCAGAGAACGACCTGATTGCGATTGGCTCAGGCGGCAGCTTTGCGCAAGCGGCGGCAACGGCGCTTTTGGAGAATACCGAATTAGACGCAACACAGATTGCCGAGAAAGCACTTAAGATTGCCGGTGATATCTGTGTGTTCACCAACCACCATCACACTATCGAAGAACTAGAAACGCCAGCGGGCGCTGCGCCATCAAGCGCGGAATAACCCCAAGATAGTTGTGTCGTGAAATGGCCAAATGGCCTTTAACTGATTTAAGGATTTGTTATGTCTGAAATGACTCCTCGCGAAATTGTACATGAGCTTAACCGCCATATTATTGGCCAAGACAACGCTAAGCGCTCAGTGGCGATTGCCCTGCGTAATCGCTGGCGCCGTATGCAGCTTGAAGAGAGCTTGCGCGCTGAAGTGACGCCAAAAAACATCTTGATGATTGGCCCAACCGGTGTGGGTAAAACCGAGATCGCTCGTCGCCTAGCAAAACTGGCCAATGCGCCATTTATCAAGGTGGAAGCGACCAAGTTCACTGAGGTGGGTTATGTGGGTAAAGAGGTGGAAACCATTATTCGCGACCTGACAGATGTGGCGATCAAGATGACCCATCAGCAAGCGATGGAGAAGGTCAAGTTCCGCGCAGAAGAGCAGGCAGAAGAGCGTATTCTCGATGCACTGTTGCCACCGGCCCGTGATGCATGGGGTCAGAATGAGCAAAGCGAGGATAACTCGAATACACGTCAAATCTTCCGCAAGAAACTGCGTGAAGGCAAGCTCGATGACAAAGAGATTGAAGTTGATGTTGCTGCTCCGCAAATGGGCGTTGAGATCATGGCGCCTCCTGGCATGGAAGAGATGACCAACCAGCTCCAGGGTATGTTCCAAAACCTGGCTGGCGACACCAAGAAAAAGCGCAAGCTTAAGATCAAGGACGCTTTCAAGGCGCTGACTGAAGAAGAAGCGGCCAAGCTGGTCAACCAAGAAGAGCTTAAAGAGAGCGCCATCAGCAACGTAGAGAACAACGGCATCGTATTTATCGATGAGATTGACAAGATCTGTAAGCGTGGCGAAAGCTCAGGCCCAGATGTCTCGCGTGAGGGTGTTCAGCGTGACTTGTTGCCACTGATTGAAGGCAGCACAGTCTCCACCAAGCACGGCATGGTCAAAACCGACCATATCCTGTTTATCACCTCGGGTGCTTTCCAGGTAGCCAAGCCATCGGATCTGATCCCTGAGCTGCAAGGCCGTCTGCCAATCCGCGTTGAGCTCGAAGCGCTTTCCAGCGATGACTTTAAGCGCATCCTAACCGAGCCTAAAGCATCTCTGACTGAGCAGTACTCAGCACTAATGAAGACCGAAGACGTCAACGTGAGCTTCACCGAAGACGGCATCAACCAGATCGCAGACGCGGCATGGCAGGTCAATGAAACCACCGAAAACATCGGTGCCCGTCGCCTACACACCGTCATGGAGCGCCTAATGGACGAGATCTCATTCGAAGCCACCGACAAAGCCGGCAGCGAGCTAGTCATCGACCAAGCTTATGTGAAGGCCAAGCTGGGTGAGCTGGTTGAGGATGAGGATTTGAGTCGATTCATTCTCTAAAGCTTCGCTTTAGGGGGGCGGGGTTCGGGTACGGGCTTTGCCCTACGAGGAGCGAGGAGTTTGGTGGACGTGATTGGCTATGTCTCCTACCCAAGCTCTGTGCTTTACATAATAAAAAAGCCAATGGCATTGCCATTGGCTTTTTTACATTGGTTTAAGCGGGGAGGTCAGGGAGAGTGAGAAAGTCACCACTACCGATAAACTCCTCGCTCCCCGTAGCGCTAGCGTACCCGCACCTCGCCCCTAAAAATTAAACCATTAACACGAAGATAATAGCGAGTAACGTAATCGCCGAAGCAAACCAATAACAAGCGATCTTCCCTACAACGCCTGTGTGGAATTTTAGGTCGTGCATGCCGTGGTGTAGGCGGTGCATGGCGTGCCACATGGGCAGGGCCAGGGTGGCGATGATGAATAGGCCGCCGATGAACGAGCCGACAAAGTCGCGCGCGCGATCGTAGCTCAGGGCCTCTGCATCAATGATGCCCAGTGGGACTAATACGCCCAGGACAAACACTGTGATTGGGGTTAGCATAGCGAACCAGGTACCGCCGGCGCCAAACAGTCCCCACCATATTGGCTCGTCCGAGCGTTTCGGGGCAGTATCTACCTTAAAGTTGGTATGACTCACGATAAACTCCTTAGACAATAATCAATACGATGAGTGAGATAAAGGCAACGGCTGCCCATTGTGCTAGCACAATCAGCTTTTTATCGACTGGCTTGCCTTTGAGTTTGATCGGCATTACCTGCGGCATCATGCTAAAGAAGGTGTGTGCATGCAGCAGGCTGCCCGCCAGAGCAACCAGGTTAATACCAACCACCAATGGGTTAGCCATAAACGCTAGCCAGGTTTGCCAAGCTTCCGGGCCCTTAACCAACGCGCCAAGGCCGAAGGTCAAAAACAGGGTAAATAGGATCAGTGGTAGCACCGTCGCTTCACGCAGCATGTAGAAACGATAGAAGGCGTGGTTTTTCCACCAAGTACGCTTTACCTCGCGCACGTAAGGTTTACGATTACTCATAATTACACTTCCTCTGCGACAGGCTTGCCATCAGGCTTAAGCATCGCGATAACAAAGTCCATTGATGAGGCGACTTTACCTTGGTTTACAGCCGCTGCTGGGTCAACGTTCTTCGGACAGACTTCAGAGCAGTAGCCAACAAAGGTACAGCCCCAAGCGCCGTTTTCACCATTGATGATCGACATACGCTCATCAGCGCCATTATCACGGCTATCCAGGTTGTAGCGATGCGCCAGTGTGAGTGCTGCAGGGCCAACAAACTCAGGGTTTAGACCAAACTGAGGACACGCGGCATAACACAGACCACAGTTGATACAGCCAGCGAACTGCTTGTAGCGCGCCATCTGCTCTGGAGTTTGGATGTTAGCGCCGTCTTCTGGCGTGCGGTCATTGCCGATGATGTAAGGCTTGATGGCCTCTAAACGCTCGATAAACGGCGTCATATCAACAATCAGGTCTTTTTCAATCGGGAAGTTGGCCAGTGGCTCAATCTTCACCCCGTTCGGGTAGTCACGTAAGAAGCTCTTACACGCCAGCTTAGGCACGCCATCGACCATCAGGCCACATGAGCCACAGATCGCCATACGGCAAGACCAACGGTACGACAGGTTTTTATCTAGGTTGTCTTTGATGTAGCCCAGTGCGTCCAAGATAGACATGGTTTCATCAAATGGCACCTCAAAAGTCTGGAAGAAAGGTTCTGCGTCACGCTCTGGGTCGTAGCGCAGGATCTCAACTTTCTGAATACGAGTAGATGACATTAGGCTTGCTCCTCTTCCTTATTCTCGGCTTGCTCTGCAGCCTGCTTCTCTTCCGCCGCCGCTTTTTCTGCCGCTTCACCGTAGAGGCGCGCTTTGGGTTGAGACTTAGTGATGGTGACATCGCTGTAGTCGATACGCGGGTCGGCATCGGCCTCGTAGAAGGCCAGCGAGTGCTTCAGGAACAGCTCGTCATCACGCTCAGTGCAACCCTCATCTAGGCGCTGGTGGGCACCACGAGACTCTTTACGCAAGATTGCTGAATGAACCATGGCCTCGGCCACCTCTAGTCCATAGCCAACCTCAATCGCATAAAGTAGGTCAGTGTTGAATACCTTGCCTTTGTCTTTGATGCTGACGTTTTTGTAGCGCTGTTTCAGCGTCTGCAGCTTCTCGATGGTTGCCTGCATCAGATCTTCTTGACGGTAGATACCACAGCCCGCTTCCATGGTGTGACCCATTTCAGTACGGATATCGGCCCAGTTCTCGTCGCCTTCTTGGTTTAGCAGTGCAGTGATACGCTCTTCAACCGCCTTAACTTGGCTGTCGATAGCGTCTTGGTTCCAACCCTTAAACTCTTCCACACGCTTAACCGCATTTTCACCCGCAACGCGGCCAAACACCACAAACTCAGCCAGTGAGTTTGAGCCCAAACGGTTCGCACCATGCAGACCAACCGACGCACACTCACCAACCGCAAATAGGCCCTTAATGCGTGTCTCACACTGCTTATCAGTCTCAATACCACCCATGGTGTAGTGCACCGTTGGACGGATTGGGATTGGCTCTTTGGCTGGGTCGACGTTAACGTAGGCTTTCGATAGCTCACAGATAAACGGCAGACGCTCTTGCAGGTACTCTTCACCGAGGTGAGTCAGGTCGAGGTGGACCACGTCACCAAGAGGGTGCTTAATGGTGTTGCCTTTTTGCTGCTCATGCCAGAAAGCTTGTGAAACCTTGTCGCGAGGACCCAGTTCCATGTATTTGTTTTTTGGCTCGCCAACCGGAGTTTCCGGTCCCATGCCGTAATCTTGTAGGTAACGGTAGCCATCTTTATTGACGATGATGCCGCCTTCACCACGACAACCCTCAGTCATCAGGATGCCGGTGCCAGGAAGGCCAGTCGGGTGGTATTGAACAAATTCCATATCACGCAGTGGCACGCCGTGACGATAAGCCATTGCCATGCCGTCACCGGTCACGATGCCGCCGTTGGTGTTACAGTGATAAACGCGGCCCGCGCCGCCAGTCGCTAGGACGACGGATTTTGCCTTGATGGTGACCAGTTCACCCTCAGACATGTGGATGGCGACCAAACCTTGCACTTCGCCCTCATCAACAATCAGGTCGACCACGAAGTATTCGTCAAAGCGGTTAATATTGCTGTACTTAATAGAGGTTTGGAAAAGGGTGTGCAGCATATGGAAGCCGGTTTTATCTGCGGCAAACCAAGTACGCTCAACCTTCATGCCACCAAAGCGGCGCACGTTCACTTCGCCGTTTTCTTTACGGCTCCATGGGCAACCCCATTGTTCCATCTGAATCATTTCGCGGGTTGCGTTCTCAACGAAGTATTCAACAACGTCTTGTTCACACAGCCAATCGCCACCGCCAACGGTGTCGTTAAAGTGGTTATCTAGGCTGTCTTCATCTTTGATGACGGCAGCTGAGCCACCTTCCGCCGCAACGGTGTGAGAGCGCATTGGGTAGACTTTAGAAATCAGAGCAATCTCTAGTTCTGGGTTTGCTTCAGCCGCAGCGATTGCGGTTCTCAGGCCAGCGCCACCAGCGCCAATTACTGCGATATCTGTGGTAATTGTTTTCACAGTTATCCTCCAGGTGTGTAAGTGAAATCAGCGGTTTATACCGCTCTAATCTTCTTTTTTCTAGTCTGAGCCCATGCATAAAATCATCAATGAAAGGCTCAATAATGCCACCTATCCCAAAGTGGTAGCCCAGTGTAAAAGACCCAGATGAAGGAAAAATTGATTTACTTAGGTTTTTGCGGCGGAATTTCAGCCAGATAAGTGAGATTTGCAGGAAACTGTGACTAGGCTCACCGGCTGATAATTGGTTGAACAGTAGGCGAAACGCTTGGGTCGAGGGCGTTGAGCAAGTACACTACGGCGGTCAAATATCATGAGAATTACGTATGTCGAACCCCCAAGCATGGCAGCCTTCTGCTTCTATTACCCAGCTCAAACAGCGTGCGCGCATCATTACCCAGATCCGTGATTTTTTCGCCCAGCGTGAGGTGATGGAGGTCGATACACCGGCGATGAGCCATGCCACCGTCACCGACATCCATCTGCATACGTTTAATACTGAGTTTATCGGTCCCGATTACGCCAATGGACAAACCCTGTACCTGATGACCAGCCCAGAGTTTCACATGAAACGTCTGCTCGCCGCAGGCAGTGGATGCATCTATCAGATCAATAAAGCGTTTCGTAACGAAGAAAACGGTCGCCACCACAACCCTGAGTTCACCATGCTCGAGTGGTACCGGGTCGGCTTTGACCACCATGCCTTAATGAATGAGATGGACGAACTGCTGCAGCAAGTGTTACGCAGTGCGCCCGCCGAGCGCATGACTTATCAGCAAGCCTTTCTCTCGGTTCTCGGCGTATGCCCACTCGAAGCCTCAATGGATGAGCTGAAACAGGTCGCCGTCACCCTAGGTCTTGGTGATATCGCACTGCCAGAGCAAGACCGTGACACCTTGCTCCAGCTGCTGTTTAGTGTCGGTGTTGAGGCCAAGATTGGCCAAAACGCACCCGCGTTTGTTTACGATTTCCCAGCTAGCCAAGCCGCACTGGCAAAAATCAACCCAGCCGATCCGCGCGTTGCCGACCGGTTCGAGGTGTACTTCAAAGGCATCGAGCTCGCCAACGGCTTCCACGAACTCGACAACCCGCAAGAGCAACTAGTCCGCTTTGAACAAGACAACCAAAAACGACTCGAAATGGGCCTCAAACCCCAACCCATAGACCACCACCTGATCGCCGCCCTAGAGGCCGGCTTACCCAACTGCGCCGGCGTCGCCCTCGGAATCGACAGGCTTATTATGTTGGCGCTTGGGTGTAGTCATATTGACGAGGTTACTGCGTTTGCGTTTCCTATTGCTTAAATATAAATAAAGGGGCGAGGTTCGAGTACGGGCTTTGCCCTACGGGGAGCGAGGAGTTCTTCGCGCGTGGGGACTTCTCGCACCCTAATAAAAGGGTGCGGAGTTTAAGAACGGGTTATCGTCCTACGGGGAGTGAGGAGTTCCTTGCGCGTTGTGGACTCCTCGTACCTCGGAACGAAGTGAAACCCGTAGTGAAACGTCCCCGTACCCTGTGTTTATCCGAGATGCCCAAGCACATTGATGTTTTTGTCTTCAGGGATTTCATTATAAGACAGAACAATCAATCCCTTAGCGAAGGTGCGTGCGTAGCGGGATAGGAGAGGGCGTAACTGTGGGGCGACCAATAGAACTGGTTTGAAGCCGTTTTGTTTTAGTTGCTCGCGGATGTTGGGCATGTTTTGTTGTAGCTGTGCCAGTAGGTTGGGCTCTACTGGGAAGCTGTCTAGGGCAACACTGCCGGCTTGTTGGGCCTTGTTTAGGGCGGTCATCAGCATCTTTTCTAGATTATCGCTGAGGGTAAAGATATTAAAATCATTGCCTGTGCCAATCAGATGATTGGTTAGCGTGCGCTTGAGGCCGCAGCGGATATCTGAGGCGATAAGGATCGCGTCCTTAGTCACTTCACTGCTCTCTAGCATGATTGAAGAGATGTTGAGCGTGTCCTTAACCGGAACTTGATCCGCCAGCAGTTGGCGATAGATGCGCATCTGTTGCTGGTGGGTCAACTGCGTTGCTAGGCTCTCTGCCAGTTTTGGCGAGTGCTGGGCAAGGCGCTCCATTACGCGCTCGACATCATCGTGATTAAACAGCTCCGCGGTGTGCTCTTTGATGATTTTGCTCAGGTGAGTAGCAATCACCGTCGCGCCATCGACAACCGAGTAACCCAGGTTTAGTGCCTGCGGCTTATTGTTGGGCTCAATCCATACCGCATCAAGCTGATACGCTGGGTCTTTGGCCAGTACACCATCTAACTGACCATAGACTTCACCGGTTGCCAACGCCATCAAGCGCTCGGGGTCAATCTCACCCTTGGCGAGGGTCTCACCATACAGCGAGATGGTGTATTGGGTTGGCTTTAGTTTTAGGTTATCGCGAATCGCGATCTCTGGGATCAAGAAACCTGCTTGTTCGGTAATCGTCTTGCGCACGCCGCGCACACGCAGCGCCAGCGGCTCACCTTGGTTCTTATCAACGAGGTTGACTAGGCGATAGCCAAGCTCAAGCGAGAGCGGATGAACATGCGGGACATCTTGCCAGTCAAGCGTAGGTGCTTCGTCTTGAGCCACGGCCTCAGCCACGGCCTCAGCCTGCTCAAGGGGCTCTGGGTCGAGGTGTTTGCGCCCCTGTTTCCACGCCGCAAAGGCGAGCAGAGCGGCAAAGCTGAAGAAGGCCAAATGTGGCATGCCCGGTACGATACCGATGATAAGCATGATGCCACTGGCTGTCGCGAGCGTCAGCGGAGAAGCCAGCATCTGCTTTTGCACGTCATCTGAGAGCTCACCGGAGTCACTGACTCGGGTCACAATGATGGCCGCGGCAACTGCTAGCAAGAGTGACGGAATCTGCGCAACCAGGCCGTCACCAATGGTAAGCAGGGCAAAGCGCTGGAAGGCTTCGCTTGCGGCTAGGTCATGCTGAACCATACCTATGGTCACACCACCGAGGATGTTGATGATTAGGATCAGCATCCCGGCAATCGCATCGCCACGAACAAACTTGGAGGCACCATCCATCGAGCCATAGAAATCTGCTTCGCGCGCAATTTCACGACGGCGCTCTTTGGCCTGGTTCTGGTCAATGATACCGGCATTTAGGTCGGCATCGATCGCCATCTGTTTGCCGGGTAGCGAGTCAAGGGTAAAACGCGCCGAGACCTCGGAGATACGCTCACCACCTTTGGTAATCACCACAAAGTTGATGATCATCAGGATGATAAACACCACGATACCAACAAAGTAGTTACCGCCAATCACCACATTACCAAACGCTTGAATCACCTTACCGGCGGCATCACCCCCGTTGTGACCTTCGAGCAATACCACACGCGTCGAGGCGACGTTGAGTGTCAGGCGCATCAGGGTGGCGATAAGCAAGATGGTCGGGAAGACACTGAACTCAAGCGGTCGCTGACTGGAAACCGCGACCAACAGTACGATCACCGACAGTACGATATTGAAGATAAATAGCGCATCAAGCAGTACTGGTGGCAACGGAAGGATCACCATTGCCAACACGGTTAGCAGTAGGATCGGGATGCCAAAGTAACTATTTTTAATCGCTGGAAATATTAAATTTAGTCTTTCTTTCATAGGGATATCTACTCGATATGGCGATTGTGTAAGTGGTCAGGGTTAATCAAATGGGTTAATCGTGGCGCAGCGCCTTAGGGATCACTAATGGCGGCAACGGCGTTGGTTTTCGTGAGCGATCTTGTCGGTACTCTTTCAATTGCATCACATAGGTCAGCACGTGCGCGATAGCGACAAACAGTGGACCTGGTACCTCTTGGTCGACGCGGGTATTAAAGTACACCGCACGGGTCAATGGTGGCAGGTTGAGGATCTCGACATCATGTTGTCGTGCCACTGCTTGAATGCGCAGCGCCATTTCATCCTCACCCTTGGCGACGACAAACGGTGCCCCTGCACGTGATAGGTCGTATTTAATTGCCACGGCGTAGTGGGTCGGGTTGGTGATCACCACATCCGCGGTCGGCACCGAGTTGTCGATGCGACGACGCGACATCTGCTGCTGCAACTGCTTGATCTTCTGCTTAATCTCGGGGCTACCTTCGCTGTTCTTGTGCTCCTCTTTGACCTCTTGCTTGGTCATCTTCAGCTGCTTGGTGTGATTCCATAGCTGATAAGGCATATCGATAAGGCCGATGAGTAGCACAACAAAACCAAAATAGATCAGAGCCTTAATAAGGTGGGCCAAGGTGGTACTGATCCCCTGCTCAAGCGGGGCACGCTGCGCAGCGATCAGGTTGGCCAGATTGCTGCTCAGGAGCCAATACAGCACGCCACCAATGAAGACAACCTTGAGTATTGATTTAGCGAGCTCGACCAAAGATTTGATCGAAAACAGGCGTTTAAATCCCTCAATTGGACTGATTTTGCTCAGCTTCGGCTTGATAAGCTTGAGTGACATCACCCAGCCACTAGGGATCATGGAGCTTAGAATCGTCACCAGTATGAGCACCGCTGCCATAGGGATAAACAAACCACCCAGCAGCAAGACACTCTCGGCGAGTTTACGCGTCATGATGTCTGGCTGGCGCAGCTCCTGAAACGAGAGCTGGTAGTTAATCGTAAACAGCTTTTGTGCCTGCTGGCCGAGATAGTGGCCATATGCCCAAAGAAATAGGGCGATAGCGATAAACAAGACCCCAACGACAAATTCTTTCGATCGCGCCGCCTGACCTTCCTGTTTGGCTTTGCGCAGTTTCTGGGGACTGGGTTTCTCGCTTTTGTCCTGACTGCTTTGATTCTCAGCCATGGCTAGCTACCTCCCATCTGGCGCATTTGTTCAAGAATGTCATGCGCCAATTCGGCATAGATGCTTGGCAGCCCCGACAGAGAGAGCAACACAGCACACAGGCCGAGCATCATCGACATCGGAAAGCCAAGGGCAAACACGTTCAACGACGGCGCGGCACGGTTCATCACACCAAAGGTCAGGTTGACCGTCAGCATAGCGGCGATGGTTGGCAAGGCGATCGACACGGCGGCGACCATCATCCAGCCAAACAGGCCAATAAAGTAAGTGAGTGACAATTCACTGATGCCAGCGCCGACCGGGAAGCGCTCAAAGCTCTGGATCACCACATCCAGCGCGACCAAATGGCCATCAAGAGACAGGAACATCAAGGTGGTGAACATCAAAAAGTAGTTACCCAGCAAGGCAACGGAGATGCCATTGGCAGGGTCATTCATCATCGCCATACCAAGACCCATCTGCATCGACATGATCTGACCCACCATCGCCATGGCAGCAAATAAGAAATGGAGAGTCAGGCCGAGCAGTGCGCCGATAGCCACCTGCTCCAGAGCGATGGCAACGGCCTGAATAGAAATCGGGTCAACCTCGGGCATCGCGGGCAATAGAGGCCCGGCAACGGCGGCGATCACCAGGGCGAGAAAAACGCGTATTCTTGGGCTGATATAGCCATCACCATAGAAGGGCATGGTGATGAATGCCGCGGACAAGCGAAAAAAGGGCCACCATACCTGACCGAGCAGCGCCGTGATTTCAGCAAAACTAACCGCGTACATTCGACCTAACTTACGATGGTTGGGATGGTGTAAAACAGATCGGTAAAAAAGGTGCTGATATTACGCAGCAGCCAGCCCCCGGCGAAGATCAGCATCAACAGTGTGGTGAGCAGACGAGGTAGGAAGCTCATCGTCTGCTCATTGATTTGAGTGGTGGCCTGGAAAATCGCCACCACCAAACCCACCAATAGGCTCGGCCCAATCAATACCACCACCATAGTAATGATCATAAAAATGGCATCGGCATAAAGGTTCGCGATCGCTGGGTTCATGGTCAGAGCCCTCCAAAGCTGGCACTCAGGCTGCCAACCGTCATCGCCCAGCCATCAACCATCACAAACACCATCAGCTTGAATGGCAAGGAGATGATCAAAGGGGAAAGCATCATCATACCCATGGCCATCAGTACACTGGCAACCACGATGTCGATGATTAAGAACGGAATAAACAGCATAAAGCCAATCTGAAACGCGGTCTTGAGTTCACTGATCACAAAGGCTGGCATCAGTACGGCGAAGCTGATCTCCTCCGGTGCCATATCGAGTGGCTCGTTAGCGATACGCAGCATCTGCTCAAGGGCGGTTTCATAGGTTTGGCTGAGCATAAACTGGCGAAGTGGTTGCTCCGCGACAGAAAATGCCTGTTGCAGGGTGATCTCACCGGCCTCGTAGGGCTGGTATGCGTCCTCGTAAATCGGAGTCCAAACTGGCTTCATCACCAACATGGTCATGGTTAACGCAATACCAATCAAGATACGGTTCGGTGGACTTTGCTGCAGGCCAAGCGCTTGACGCAGGATCGCCAAGACAATAATGATGCGCGTGAAGCTGGTCATCATCATCAGCATGGCGGGCAGGAAGGAGAGGGCGGTCATCAAGATCAAGATCTGAACCTTGACCGAGTACTCTTCACTGCTGTCACCGTCGTTCACGGTGATAAATGGAATGCCTTGATCAGCAAAGGCCAGGGTTGAAAACAGCCCCAGCCCAGTGATCAATAGCAGCCCAATAATGAGCTGCTTGGATAATTGCTTAGAGCGAAACTTCATTCAGAGCATCTTCTGCGATATTGGTTAGGCGCAGGCCATACTTATCGTTGACCACAACCACTTCGGCGTGGCCAAGCAGGTGACCATTGACCTTCACATCCAGTGGCTCACCGTTTAGCTTGTCGAGCTCGATCACTGAGTTAGGCCCGACTTGCATCAGTTCACCAAGAGAGATAGAGGTGCTGGCGACTTCCAGGGTAACGGACACCGGGATCTGGCGGAAGAAGCTCAGCTCGCGTGGTGCCGTTGTCGGCGCTTCTGCTGCCGCTGCAACAGGGCTTGGCTCAGAAAATAGGTCACCGACGTTGGAGTCGAAGTTCAAATCATCTTCAAGTGATAGGTTTAGCTCAGTCATAATCAAAAATTCTCTGCTGGATTAAGGTGGTCCGTGATCTGCAAGACCAAATGGTTGTTTTGCTCGGAAACGCGTGCACGATACAGCTTTTGCGCTCCAGCACTTACTTCAACAATTTCTTGGATATCGGAGGTGATGATGTCGCCAACTTTCAGCTGCGTCACTTGCTCAAGCGACATGGTCTGCTGAGCCAGCACGGCATTCAACTGCACTGGGATCTGGCACAGCTGTTGATGGCGCCTTTCCGCAAGCTCCTGCGGGTCTAACTTGACCGTGTTACTGGCTTGACCAAGTGCGATAAGGAGTTCGTCGTCCATCTGTAGGCTAAGCTCACCGACAATTTCACCGACGGTGAGCTCAAAGTGAGCATTGAGACAGCAGCTGCTCAGTGGTGCGGTCTGTGTGCTCTCGTGCCATGAAGTATCGAGCTGTTGTAAGATAACTTTTGCCAAGCGTGCTTGGACTCGTTGTTCACTGGCATTGAGCAGCAGTGGCGCATCAGACTCTTGTGCTGGTGTATTAAAGCACGGCGTACCACCATAGAACGCATCTGCTAGACGAGTGAGCAAGGTAGGGCTCACCTCAAGCATGCAGTCTCCGCCATGCGTTTCATGAGTAAAATGAACCGGCGCTTGGTAAGACACCTCTGTCGCACGCATTTCTAGGCCAAGATGACACAGGCGTACTCGACAATCGTTACGTTTGGTCATGGCGTTGAGCGTCACAGTCAGCGCTTTTTCGGCACGGCTAATCTTTGGTGCAAGATTATTTTTAGCAATATTTAATGGTCGACCCAAAGTGATTGGATCGATATTAAAGGCATCGTTATCACTGGTGACCGGACTGGTGTGCTGGTTAGTAGTATTGCTCTTCATATGGCATCTGAAATAGTTGGAATAATGACAATTTACAGGCGCTATATACCTAGGAACTTATTGAGCATTATATAAGCGCGTTACTTTGCAGACATTAAGCCTTATATGGCTTAAAAATAATATGTGTTTTTTAAACATAGTGAACCAAGATCTCAGTTTTGACTTTTTAGGCGTAAATATTTAATTTTTATGTAATGCGTGAATTGCGTCATGCAGGTTGATTTTTGTAATAAACTCATAAAATACAGCGTCTTAATTTATAGGGGTGGCACATTTTACGTCTTGGAAAAGTGTTATTTACCTAAAGTTAACATTGTCAGTAGAGTGAAAAATACACGCAACTGTAACCGTGCATTAATAATTCTGATTAATAAGTAGGCGAATGTGATCTTTACCCAATCGCTAAAAATAAGTCACTCATTTGTGGTGGTATTTATTATTTACAGAAAATAGCATATTCAAGATTTTATTATTCTAGTTCGAATTGTTATTTAAATTTCTTTCCTGATTCCGCATTGCATTTAGTCGTTGCTCGCGGCGTGAGAGCGTCGCTTGAGCCGGTGAACATCTAGGCTGCATCAGTTGCAAGGGATTCAGATTTTATTGTGTGGCTAAAGGAGTAGAGATGGCTCTCACTAAATTATTTGTCATTGGTGTTATGTTGATACCTGGCCAACTGCTTGCCCAAACGATGCAAAAGCCCCTTGATCTGATTGAATGGCGCTACAGTGGCGACAGCTTCCACTGTCAGATGGAAACACCGCTTAAATTCGATGGTCAGGCGCGTATCTTGGTTCGCTCAGGTCAATCACCGGTTTTTACGCTTGAGACCTTCCAAAGACCCGTTGCGGTGGAATCGGCATGGTTGAGCATCAACAAGCAGGTTTGGCGTATCGAGAAGTCGGTTGATCGATGGCTTGATGGTGATGTCACTGGTGACTATGGATTGAGTTTCTATGACGAGACAGCAATCAAGTCACTGCTTAATCAGATGGAGCAGGGGGCATGGGTTCAAGTATCAGCGCGCGATGAGCATACGGGCGATGCTGTACATTGGGATATTCCGGCGGTGAATTTCTCGGCTGGCCTGCAAAACATGAAACGCTGCATGGCTGAGCTGCTGCCAATGGACTTTGCCGGGGCGCAAGACAACCAATTCCATTTTGCCACCAATCAGGTAGAGCTGGCTGAGCAAGATATTCAAACGCTAAAAGATTTGGCGACCTACATTAATTACGATAGCTCTCTATCGCACATCTTGATTGATGGCCATACCGATAACCAGGGTCATGCTCTGGGTAATCTTGACTTATCACGCCAGCGAGCAGTTCAAGTGAGAAATCAGCTGATCCACCATGGTGTGGATGGCAACAAGATCCAGCTGCGAGCACATGGCCAGCGTTACCCGATGGTACCGAACGTCAACGAGTCGAATCGCCATCAAAATCGCCGCGTGCAAGTGCGCCTGGTACAGGGAGGCAACTCGTGAGCTTCTCTTCTCGACCCGAGGTGATTTTTGCTCATGCCTGCGCCCAGCAATCGGCGGCAGCAGGCAGAGAACTAGCGCAAGCGGGCTATGGGTTCCACTGGGTTGAGTCTGGATTTGATGCGCTGATCAAACTCAGCGCCGCACCAGACTCAATCTTGATCGTCTCGTCAGAGCTGAGTGATATGTCACTGCTTGAGGTCATAGAGCGCTCGAAAAATCTTGCCCCTCTCTCGACCACGATTGCGATTGTTGATTACGTGAATAATCAATTGGCCAGTGAGGCGATGCGCCTTGGTGCCTCTGACTATCTACTGCAGCCCTATCAGCCACAGCAGCTCACCGATTTGATCCAGCGTGTCTCGACCGTGCGCCAATCCTCATCTCAGTTGGTGGCGAGCAGCTGGCGTAGTCAACAAGTCTTGCAGCTTGCCCATCGCGCGGCGCAGACCGATGCCACCGTGTTGATCACGGGTGAATCGGGGACCGGAAAAGAGGTTTTGGCTCAGTACGTTCATCGTCATTCTTTCCGTCGCGAGGGGCCTTTTGTGGCGATCAACTGCGCGGCGATCCCGGAATCCATGCTTGAAGCCGTGCTATTTGGTCATGTCAAAGGCGCCTTTACTGGCGCCACCTCGGCGCAGGCCGGTAAGTTTGAAGAGGCCAATGGCGGCACCTTGCTGCTCGATGAGATAGGCGAAATGCCCCTCGCCGTGCAAGCAAAGCTGTTGCGTGTGTTGCAAGAGCGTCAAGTAGAGCGCTTGGGCAGCCACAAGGCGATCGATCTGGATATTCGTATTATTGCCGCAACCAACGTCGACTTGCAGCGCGCGGTGAGTGAACGTCAGTTCCGCCAAGATCTCTACTATCGCCTCGATGTGCTGCCACTACAGTGGCCACCACTGCGCGAGCGCAAAGAAGATATTTTGCCACTGGCGGAGCACTTTATCGCCAAGTACAACCGCGGTTGTACAGAAACCTGCCGCCTGACTGCAGAAGCGCAGCAGGCACTGCTCGGCTATGACTGGGTAGGTAATATTCGTGAGCTTGAAAACACCATTCAACGTGCCTTGGTCATGCGCCACAGCACGTGGATCACCCCACAGGATCTGATGCTACCAAATCTAGCCAGCAGTCAGCCTCAAGCCGCCGTGACCCAAGCACCACCGATGGCGGCCCAAGAGCGACTTAAGTCAACGAAAAAGCAAGCAGAAAACCAATACATACTCGATACCTTGGCCAAGTTTGATGGACGCAGAAACCTGACTGCTGAAGCGCTTGGTATCACCACGCGCGCGCTGAGATACAAGCTCGCGGCGATGCGAGAGCAGGGAATTGATGTAGATGCCGTCCGCCAGTATGCCCATAGCGCGGCTTAACTAAGAGAGTAAATTGATGTCAATGCAACACTCCACGATGCACAACAGCATGATCAATACCATGGACGCGATGCGTGAACGAGCGCAGCGAGGGGTCGAGATCCAGGCCAATGCGC
This sequence comes from Vibrio glycogenivorans, assembly GCF_051660965.1. NCBI lineage: Bacteria > Pseudomonadati > Pseudomonadota > Gammaproteobacteria > Vibrionales > Vibrionaceae > Vibrio > Vibrio glycogenivorans. Next base: position 116,009 of record NZ_JBPVIS010000007.1, read on the forward strand.
ATACCGCACAGCAAGATAACTTCCAGACCGCGATTCAACAAGCCGTGCGTCGAGTCGATCACCATCAGCAACATGCCAGCCAAATGACGGCCGATGTGGACGCGGGTCGTTCGGATGATTTGGTGGGGGCAATGGTAGCAAGCCAGAAGGCGAGCATATCATTTCAAGCCCTTACCCAAGTAAGAAACAAAGTACTGTCGGCCTACGACGATGTACTGAGAATGCCACTTTAGTGAGGGTTAAATGAGCACAACAGCAATAGAGAGCCAGTCTAGCAGCAGCGAGCCTGCGCGCTGGAAGCAGTGGCAGGAAAAGGCAATGACTGCGATTAAAGAGAAAAATAAGGCGGCGATCATTACCGCGATCGCGGCCTTGATCACCCTCTTTCTCGTGGTCTTGCTCTGGACTCAGTCAAGCCCGTATCGGGCCTTGTATGGCGAGTCGGAGCGATACGATAGCGCGGAGATCTTAGAGGTATTGACCCAAGCCAAGATTGCGCACCAGATTGACAATCAGACTGGCCAAGTCTTAGTCCCTGAGAATAAGCTCGCCGATGCGCGTATTACTCTCGCGGCCCACGGCGTTAAGGCTCAACTGCCAGCCGGTCTTGAGATCTTGGACAAGGCCACCGGGCTTGGCACCAGCCAATTTATCGAAAACGCCCGCTACCGCCAAGGCCTAGAGGGTGAGTTGGCGCGTACCATTCTGGCGATCAACGCGGTCAACAATGCGCGTGTCCACCTCGCGATCCCAAACCGTACCTTGTTTGTGGGTATCAATGACGAGAAGCCATCGGCCGCGGTGATGGTTGAACTGCTTCCTGGGCGCTCATTAGAGCAGCAGCAAGTCGAAGCGATCGTTAACCTGGTTAGCGGTAGCATCACCGGGATGCCTATCGAGGGCGTGTCTGTGGTCGATCAGCACGGTAATCTACTCAGCGCTGACATTGGCAATGGTTCTAACTCACGCTTGAGCGTCCAATACCATGAGTTGCAGCAGCGCACAGAGCGCGACATCGTCCACCGTGCCACCGATATGCTGGCGCCGCTACTTGGCGAGGGTAACTTCCGTGTTCAGGTTTCGGCCACACTCAATTTTGACCAAGTTGAAGAAACCGAAGAGTCGATCGAGGGTGACCCAGTCCTGCGCTCTGAGTTTAGTAAGCAAGACAACTCTCAAGGCCAGCTTGCGCTTGGCATCCCTGGCGCGCTGAGCAATCAAGCTCCAATGGCGGATGCAGAAGGGCAGGCTAATGAGTCGCGCAACGAGCGTGCGGAGAGCTCACGCCAATACGACTTTGGCCGCAAGGTGCGTCATACCCGCATCGCGCAAGGTGGTGTTGAGCATCTATCGGTATCGGTGCTTATCAACGATGCCGTCAATGAACAAGGCTGGCAGCAGGCTGAACTAGAGCAGATCGCTCAGATGGTGAAGGACTCTGTTGGCTATATCGATGAGCGTGGCGATCAATTCAGCCTCCACGCGTTTAATTTTGCAAGGAGCCCAGAGGTGGCAACAGTCTCCGTGCCTTGGTGGCATCAACAACAAAACCTAACCTTGATCCAATATGGCCTATACGCCTTGTTAGTGTTGAGTTTCTATTTCTTTGTCTTGCGTCCGCTGATTAAGGCGCTGACGCAACCCTCTGTGCCGGTTGAGCGTGAGGTGATTGTCCACCGCGCCGCGCCGGTGGCGGCTTCAGAGAGTAGTAATATCAGCTCATCGCCAATCGACGGCGGTCAAGATCTCGCCGATGCCTTGATTGATTCAATCCAAGCGGGCGGTGGCCTTGGCGATGACGGCTCATCAAGCGATGGCACGGATATCTACGACCTGCCACCAATTGGCTCCAACCTTGAGGTTCAGGTTGAGCATTTACAAAAACTAACTGACGCGGAATCAGAGCGCGTTGCGGATGTTGTGAAGAAGTGGGTGAATTCTAATGAGTCTTAGTAATCTCTCTTTGCCGGATGATGTGTTTCTTGATCCGATTGAACAGGCAGCGATTTTATTGTTGTCGATGGGTGAGGACTCTGCTGCCAAGGTAATGGCGCATATGTCCCGTGATGAATTGCTGAAGGTGAGCCATGCGATGGCTCTCCAACCGGCGATCCGCAGCATCGAAGCGCAGTTCGTTCTGCAAGGCTTTTTTGATGAGTTTCGTGCCCAGTCTGGCATCAGCGGCGCATCACGTACCTTCTTGCAGCGCACGTTAGACAAGGCACTTGGCGGCCGTCTGGCGCGCAATCTACTTGACAGTATTTATGGTGATGAGGTGCGCACCGTGATGCAGCGCCTGCAGTGGGTACAACCAAGCCAGTTGGCGCAGTTCCTCAGCCATGAGCACATTCAGATGCGCGCGCTGTTTATCGCGTTCTTGCCACCGAATATCGCTTCGGAGGTGATGGAAGAGTATGACGAGCAGACCCAGCACGATCTTTTGTATCGTATCGCTAACCTCAGTGAGGTGACGCGCGATGTGGCCGATGAGCTGCAAGAGCTGGTTGAGCGCTGCATCGAGTACTTGGCGGATAACGCGAACTCGATTGTTGAGGGTGAGCAGCAGGCGGCGGACATCATTAACCGCTACCAAGGCGACCCAGCAACCCTGATGAGTGCGTTGCAAGAGCAAGACCAAGAGCTGGCTGAGCGCCTGAAGAGCAAGATGTACGAGTTCAGTATTCTTACTCGTCAAACAGAAGCGGTGCGTACGCGTATCGTTGAAGCTATCCCTGTTGAAACCTTGGCGCTGGCGCTTAAGGGTGCAGATAGCCTGACACGTAAGTCGATTCTATCCATCTTGCCTAAGCGAATGCGTCAGTCGTTTGAGACGGAGATGGCTTCAATGGGTAAGGTTTCCCTCAATCAGGTCAAGCGTGCGCGTGATGAGATCATGGAGTATGTCCGTGAGCTTAATGAGACAGGTGAGATTGATCTGTTGCTGTACCAAGACAAGACGGTGGAGTAGCCATGTTTAGACGCAACACTATTATGCGCCTTGCGCCGCATCAGTATCGTAGCTTTCGTTTTCCACCGATTGTTGACCCATCCCAACTCGCTCAATCCGCGGTGCCACCGGCACCGGTGGAAGATGAGTTTGGCCTGGGAGAGTTTGGTTTTGATGAGTTTAATTCGGTGGCTTCATTTGCCGATGAGCCAATGCTTGAGCCCTCACCAGAGCCAAGCGTCGACGAGCAGGCGGCTGAGGATATTCAGCAGCAATATAGCCAAGGCTTTCAGCTTGGCATGACCAAAGGTTATGACGAGGGCGTAAAAGAGGGCGTTGAAAAAGGCCAAGCGCAAGGATTCGAGCAGGGACTAACTGCCGGTCAGCAGCAAGGGATAGAGCAGGGCATGGCGGAGGGTAAGAAGGCCTTCCTCAAGGCCGCGACCCCTTTTGAATCCATGACACAAAAGCTTGAGCAGCTATTTGTTGAGCAAGAGCGCCGCCAGCGTGAGCAGGTGTGCGAGCTGGTACAAAAGGTCGCGCAGCAGGTGATCCGCTGTGAGTTGGCCCTTCAGCCGCAGCAAATCTTGGCGCTAGTGGAAGAGACGCTAGAGACGCTGCCAAGTGAGCCTGAGGGCATCAAGGTGATGATGGCACAAGAGGAGTTTGCTCAGATCCAACAAGTCGCTGGTGAGAAGATCAAGCAGTGGAATATCGTCTGTGACCCAGATTTGCGTCAAGGCGATTGCCGTATCATCACCAAGACCGCCGAGGCAGACGCTGGCTGTGAACAGCGACTTGAGACCTGTATGCAGGCGGTGCAAAAGCACTTACTTGAAGAGCCTGTCCTAGAGCCAAGCCTATGAGCAACGCGATAGACCAGCGCCTACAAGAGGCGATGGACTCGATCCATACCATACCGGTGGCTAAGGTCACCGGTCGTTTGGTTAAGGTGACGGGGCTGATGCTGGAAGCCGTCGGCTGTCGCTTGCTGACCGGCCAGCGCTGCTGGGTTGAAACCGGCAGTGGTGAGCGCATTGAGGCGCAAACCGTTGGCTTTAACCATGATGTCGCCTATCTGATGCCAATCCGAGCGGCAACGGGGTTATTTTCCGGTGCACGAGTGTGGCCAGTCGAGGGTGAGTGCTTGCTAACGATCAGCAATAACTGGTTTGGTCGTGTGGTAAATGGCCTTGGCGAGCCAATCGATGGCTTGGGTGAGCTCGGTCATGGCGAGCGAATTAGCCTGCAGGGGCAGGGCGTCAACCCGATGCAACGCAAGCCGATCACTGAGCCCTTGGATGTTGGCGTGCGCGCCATCAATACCATGCTGACCATGGGTAAGGGCCAGCGCTTGGGCCTGTTTGCCGGCAGTGGTGTGGGTAAGAGTGTCCTTTTGGGCATGATCACCCGCCAGACTCAGGCCGATGTGGTGGTGGTTGGGCTGATTGGTGAGCGTGGCCGTGAGGTCAAAGAGTTCATCGATCATGCGCTCGGGCCTGAAGGGTTGAAAAAGGCGATTGTGATTGCCTCACCGGCCGATGAATCTCCCTTGATGCGGCTGCGTGCCTCACAGCTTTGTCACCGCGTCGCTGAGCACTATCGCGACCAAGGTAAAGATGTGCTGCTTTTGATGGACTCACTCACGCGCTATGCGATGGCGCAGCGTGAGATCGGCTTGGCGCTTGGCGAGCCACCGGCAACCAAGGGCTACCCGCCTTCCGTGTTCAGTATGTTACCTCAACTGGTCGAGCGCGCCGGTAACAGCCATCACCCACAAGGCAGTATGAGTGCCATCTACACCGTCCTAACCGAGGGCGATGATCAGCAAGACCCGATTGCCGACAGCGCGCGTGCCATTCTTGATGGGCATATCGTGCTCAGTCGTCAACTGGCCGAATCTGGCCATTATCCAGCGATCGATATTGCTCAATCAATTTCTCGCACCATGCCTCAGGTGGTGGACAAAACTCAGGTGGCAGACGTGATGCAGTTTAAGCATTTGTACAGCCGCTATCAGGAAGTCAAAGAGCTGATCCCACTGGGTGGTTATCAGCCAGGCAATGATGAGGTGATGGATACCGCAGTGCGCGTCTACCCATCTCTGATGAACTTCCTTTCGCAAGGTCAGGATGAATCCTCGCCGTTTGAACCCTCACTAGAACAACTCACCCAACTGATTGGAGAGATAAGCCATGGCAGCTAGACCAGGACTGGAGCGCTTTCGTGATATCCACCAAGATCGTTTAGAAAAGTTAGGCCAACAACTTCAGCAGCAGCGCAGCCAAAGCGAGCGCTACGCCCACAATGCTCAGCAGCTGCAAACCATCTATGACGAATGCCAAGTCAGTGGCGGTGAGAGCGCCTTCGCCTGGCACAACCGCCACCAACTGCGCGGCAATCTGCAACACCTAGAGAAACTCCAACAGCAACACCTAGCCCTAGCCGAAGCCGAACAGCGCCGCCTACAGCACACCCTCATGCAACAAAACGTCAAGGTCAAAAGCCTAGACACCGTACTCGACAAACGCAAAAAAGCCGCCCAACTACGGGTGTCGAAGGCTGAACAGAAGTTGAATGACGAAATCGGTGCGCAGCGTTATTTCCATCGGAAATAAAGGTGCGAGAGATAAGGGTGCGAGGTGCGAGTACGGGCTTCGCCCTACGGGGAGCGAGGGGTTTATCACGTGTGATGAATTCCTCGCTACTCGCACCTCGGAACGAAGTGTAACCCGTAGTGAAACGTCCTCGCGCCTGTGCGCCGAGAGCTATTCTATGAACAGAAATTATTCAGGCGCGTAGGTTTGGACCGAAGCAGGCTGCGTCAGTTCCGTGAGGATGCTTTGTTGCATGGTGAGCAGTTTGCCGTTGCGCTCGTTTTGTACTTGGCACTCATTGACGAGGTGGTGCAGCTTGTTCCAGCTGGCTTGCAGTGGCTCGGCAACATGGCTCGGCAGGGCGGCGATCAGTCGCTTCACGCCCGTTGCATCGGCAGAGACACCGATTTGCTCTAGCATCTTGCTGCGCTCCTCGGCGCGGCCGGTGAGCTTGGCAAGGAACTTTTGCTGCTTGCCCGCGGCGGCTTCTAGGCGCTGCGACTCACGCTTTGTCATCCATTCATGCTGGCTGCGCATCACCTTGAGCAGGGTTTGGTAGTCTTGCACATCGGCTTGCACGCCCTGGATAAAGGCTTTAATGATGGCCGTCTTACTCATTTACTCACCTTGGTGGGTAGTGAAGATTGCTGCGGCCAACTCATCCAAATCAACCGAGAATTGCCCTTGCTGTAGCTCAGCACGCACTTGATTCACGCGCTCCAGATCCACCTCAGGCAGGCTACGCAATTCTTGCTGCAGAGACTCAAGCTCTCGCGCTTGTTTGCTGACCGTTGCCAGCTTAGTTACTTGACTCGATGCCACGCTATCGGCCTCTTTTGCTTGTGGTGCATCCTGGCTAGCGCTGCGGGTCGTGATCAGCGCCGGGTTGCTATTAGAACTAATATTAATCATCTGCTCTGTCTCTGGTTGAATAGGCTCACTGAAAACAAACGACCGAGGCGGAGGTTTTCTTTAGCAAAAGCTAAAAAAGACTGCGAACTTTTCCGCTTTCCATCACCACGGCCTGGATCACACGCCCAGAACTGCTGTTTCGAACCCGAATTTGTTGGTCTAGATAGCCATTCTCAAGCGCGGTGCCCGCCATACTGGCGGAGAAGCGATCGCTGCCAGCATGAATCACTACCTGCTCACCACGGGCAATCACGAACGGCTCACTGATCCGCGCTCGAGTGATCACCTGACCTTGGCGGATCTGACGCTGCGCGCGCAGTCCCACCATCTGCTCAGGACGAGCGACAAAATCGCGATTGTGGCTGGCGAGCGGCTCGCGGCGTAGCTCAAGGTCATCTCGTTGCACCAAGGCGTCTTTAGCAATAGTACGCTGGGCATAGGTGACATTGACTAGGGCATCGGCTTGAGCCTGCGCTTGAATTGACCAACTGCCTGGCTCGGGGCAGGTGACGCGATAGCGCAGCCGACCTGCGGGATGGAGGCGCTTGTCTCGGCGCTCGAGTACTAAGGGCGCGCCGCAGGCAAGGCGATGACTCCCTGGAGGCAGGCTTATCTCAATTTTTGGCTCACTTAAGCGCCAGCCATAGGTTTGGTCGGCCTCGGTCAGTGCCTGTTGGATATCGCTGTTGATCGCTCGGGCAATCGCAGCGTTTTCGGTGGTATCGACCTTGGTTTGGGCCAGTGCCAAGGGCAAGTTCTGGCTCAACATTAGCCCAACAGCCATGAGCACAAGTTTGAAATTCATGTTGCTAGTTCCTGTCCAAACACCTTATTCGGTGCCTGTTTCCTCTTCCGATTGTACTTCCCATTGGGCGGAAGTAACGCTTCCCTTTACTGAGTCTAAAGTTATTTAATTCAATAAAAACAATGATTTAAAAAATGGCACGCATCTTGTTAAGTCTAGTGCCTAACTCAGTAATTGTTGGCAAGGATACTCAATGACAATCAGTTTTGATAGTGCACTTGGCATTCACCCGCATGCATTAAATCTGCGCGCAGAGCGCTCGACAATCATCGCGGGCAATTTGGCCAATGTCGATACCCCGGGATACAAGGCGCGGGATTTTGATTTTCAAACGGCGCTGAGTGAGGTCGAGCATCGCAGTCGCTCTGGACAGCGCATCGATGCGGCGGCGACACCACTGCAGTATCGCAACCCATACAACAATGCGATTGACGGCAACACCGTTGAGCTCGGAGTAGAGCAGGCGGCCTTTGCTCAGAATGCGGCGGACTTTGAAACCAGTTTGACCTTTCTCAACATGAAATTTAAAGGGCTGTCGACAGCCATAACAGGACAGTAATCGTATGTCATTTGGAGATATTTATCAGATTGCAGGGTCAGCGATGACGGCGCAGACCACGCGTCTCAACACCATTGCCAGTAACCTTGCTAACGCCAATACCGCCTCAAGCAGTGCAGCCGAGACCTATCGCGCGAAAAAGCCGGTGTTTGCCACTGTGTATCAGCAGCATCAAACCTCACTAATGAGCCAGGACGACGCCTATAAGGGCGCGCGCGTTCAAGTCTTGGATGTGGTCAGCACCGATGCGGATGCCGACAAGCGCTACGAGCCAGGCAATCCAATCGCGGATGCCGATGGCTATGTCTACTACCCACACGTGGACGTGGTGCATGAGATGGCGGACATGATGTCTGCCTCACGCAGTTTTGAAACCAGTGTCGATGTTCTCAGTCGCACGCGCAGTATGCAGCAAGGGCTGCTGAAACTCGGTCAGTAAGGAATCGCTATGCTTGCAGCAATGTCAGACAGCTCAAATACCAACTCGGGTAGCAACGATGGTCAGATCGCGGGTAACGGCGGCCAGGATAATACCTTCCTGACCCTGATGATCGCCCAGATCCAGAACCAAACCCCACTAGACCCACTTGATACCACGCAGTTCATGACGCAGTTGGCGCAAATGACTCAGGTTGAGACCATGCAGTACATGAACTCAACCGTGACCAACCAGATGGTGCTCTTGGATAACATCCAGGTGCTGACCACCGCAGGTATGGTCGGTCAAGAGGTACGCGTTGAGACGGACGAGATTGAATTTGATGGCTCGAAACACAATGGCGTGATTGACCTTACCAGCGCCGTTGACGACCTGAAAATCGAGATCCGCGATGAGGCGGGTCAAGTGGTCGAGACGATTGAACTTGGCAATCATAAAGAGGGTGAGGTGGCGTTTGTCCTTGACCCGAAAGCCATGGGACTGGCTGACGGCCACTATGAGATCTCGGCAGTGACCAGTGATGACGACTACACCCCAGCCATCATGATTGAGGGTGTGATCGATAAGATGCGTATTCCACCAGGCGGTGGCTCACCAGAGTTCTTGATCTCTGGCCTTGGCTACGTGCCGTTCTTCCAGGTGACCCAGTACGGTGACATGGACCCAAGCGATGACACGCCAAGTGTCTCGCCATTTATGAATCGTTTTGCTCGCCGGTAGTTCAACCCAGCAGCTAGTTGTAATGCTAATTAACCCAATTTAGGACCAATTCAAATGAGCTTTAATATTGCAATGAGTGGCTTGAACTCCACTTCACAAGAACTAAATACCATCAGTAACAACATTGCTAACGTCTCAACCGTTGGCTTCAAGTCTTCACGTGCCGAGTTTGCTGCGGTAATGAACGGCGGCATGGGCGGCGGTGTTGAGATGTCAGCAGTGTCGCAAAGCTTTAATGGCGCCAACATGGTGATGACAGGTCGCTCGACTGACCTTGCGATCCACGGTGGTGGCTTCTTCGTTATGGAAGGCCCTGACGGCAGCACCACCTACACCCGCTCTGGCATGTTCCATCAGGACAAAGATAACTTTATCGTCGACAACTCAGGCAACCGCCTGCAGGGCTACAACGTTGATAGCAATGGTAACATCATGACGGGCTCAGTGACTGATCTGCAAGTCAAAACAGGCTCAGTACCAGCACAAGCGACAGGCAGTGTTGATTTTGCCGCGAACCTAGATGCTGGCGCATCCGTGATTGATACCGATGACTTCCCATTCGATCCAGAAGACAGTGACAGCTACAACTCGTCTTACACCACGACGGTTTACGATTCGCTTGGCAATGAGCACACCATGACTCAGTACTTTGTTAAGACAGATGAAAACGAGTGGGAAGTGCACTACACCATGAACGGTGAGGAGCTAGACGAGACCACTACCATGACCTTCGATACTGAAGGTAACCTGACCGCACCAACGGGCGGCGTGACTATTAACTACAACCCAGATAACGGTGCGTCAGCGATGCAGTTTGATATCTCAATGACAGGGACTACCCAATTTGGTAGTGACTTTGCGGTATCGACTAACCGTTCAGACGGTCACACTGCAGGTGAGCTTACTGGCATCACTATCGATGACGATGGCTTTCTATTTGCCAATTACAGCAACGGCGAGCAGATGATCCAAGGCCAAGTCGTATTGGCAGACTTCCCTAACAGCGGTGGCCTGATGCAGGTAGGCAACACCGCTTGGAGTGCAACCCAAGCCTCTGGTCAGCCACTGGTTGGTGCGCCGGGTACTGGCACGCTGGGCTCACTCAAAGCCGGTTACCTAGAAGAGTCGAACGTTGATTTGACGGGGGAGCTGGTTGGCCTAATGACGGCGCAGCGCAACTACCAAGCTAACGCTCAATCACTGTCTACTCAGCAGCAGCTTACTCAAGTGCTGTTCAACCTATAAGTGATTCGTCATGGATAAGATGATTTACACCGCCGCAAGCGGCGCTGCGCGCACCTTCACCGCGCAGCAAGTGGCTAGCAACAACCTGGCCAATATCAATACCCACGGCTTTCGCGCTGATATGGAGCGCGCGCACTCTTACGCGGTAAAAGGCGCGGCGTACGACACCCGTGCGCTAGTGCAGCCACAAACCAGCGGCACGCGCTTCGATGCTGCTGAGCTACAGCAAACCGCCCGTGACCTTGATTTGGCGATTCGCGGCAATGGCTTCTTTGCCGTGCAAACACCAGCGGGTGACGAGGTTTATACCCGCGCGGGTAATGTTGAGCGTAACGCCGAAGGCGATCTGTCGGTCAACAACCTGCCACTGCTTGGTGAGGGCGGTGAGGTGCTAAATGTACCTCTGTATAGCTCAATTGAGTTTGGCACCAACGGTACGATTAACATTGTCCCTGAGGGCGAAGCCATCGCGATTGAGGTTGGTCAGGTCAAACTGGTTAACCCAGACACAGGTGAACTGCAAAAGCTTGAGACCGGCCTATTTGGCAGCGAAGAGCCGTTTGCCAATGCCGCAGAAGGCGAAGTGACCATGGTCTCTGGTTTTCTTGAGCAGAGCAACGTGGTCGCGGTTGAGGAGATGGTCGCCTCAATGCAGCTGAGCCGTAACTTTGAAATGCAATTAAAAATGATGCAAACCGCTGAAAAAACAGCGGAAGCAGGCAACCGAATTATCCGCGGGTAGAGGAATTAATCATGAACGCAGCACTATGGATCAGTAAAACCGGCCTCGCGGCACAAGACGCCAAGATGGCGACAATTTCGAACAACCTCGCCAACGTGAACACCGTTGGTTATAAGCGCGACCGCGTCGCGTTTGAAGACTTGTTCTATCAAATTCAGCGCCAGCCGGGCGCAATGGTCGACGAAGTGAACGAGCTGCCAAGCGGTATTCAGCTTGGCTCAGGTGTGCGCGTGGTGGGGACACAAAAAGTCTTCACTGAGGGCATGTACCAAACCACCAACCAGAGTCTGGATGTGGCGATCGACGGTCAGGGCTTCTTCGAGCTGGAAACGGCTGACGGCGATCTCGCTTACACCCGTAACGGTCAATTCCACCTCAACTCAGAGGGCATGCTGGTTAACGCACAGGGTCTGCCTCTAGCGCAAGGTATCCAAGTCCCTGACGATGCGGAAACCATCACCATCGGTAGCGATGGCACGGTATCGGCGAAAGTGGCTAACAGTGATTTCCCTCAGGATATCGGTCAGATCACCCTAGCGAACTTCATCAATCCAGCCGGTCTTGAGGCGCTTGGTGGCAACATGTACCGCCAAACCGCATCGAGCGGTGATGCGATTGATGGTATTGCTGGTGAGGGCGCATTTGGTCAGCTGAAGCAGGGTGTCCTTGAGGGCTCGAATGTTCAGGTGGTTGAAGAGATGGTGGATATGATCACCACTCAGCGCGGCTACGAGATGAACGCGAAAGCATTGTCGTCTTCGGATGAGATGCTGCAGTACGTTAACCAAGTTCTATAAGCAGTAGGAAGGGCAGTACGTATGCTGAGATGGCTAGCCTTGCTATGTAGCGTCGCAACCCTGATGGGTTGCGCCTCAAGCACCCCTCCATTAATTGAGGATCGCCCGTCACCCGATGACGATGTCTACGCGCCGCCAGCTCTGGATTATTCACTTCCAGATGCAGTGGCAGGCTCGGTGTATCGCGATGACTACATTTGGACCCTGTTCCAAGATCGCCGCGCGTATCGCGTTGGCGATATCCTGACCGTGTCGCTTGATGAGGACACGCGCTCGAGCAAACAGGCCAATACCAATTTTGGTAAGAGTTCATCGGTTGGCATGTCGGGTAGCTACGATAACGGAAGCAGCTCTGGTGGTGCCTCAGGTAGCCTGAGTGGTGACCGTGATTTCAATGGCGGTTCGGCCAGCTCTCAGCGTAACTCCCTTAGTGGTTCAATCACTGTGATGGTGCATGAGGTGTTGCCCAATGGCGTGCTGCGCATCAAGGGTGAGAAGTGGCTGCGCCTAAACCAGGGCGATGAGTTTATTCGCCTCAACGGTCTAGTGCGGGTTGATGACATCAACAACGGCAATGAGATCTCCTCTCAGCGCGTTGGTGATGCGCGGATCACCTACTCACAAAGCGGTGTGTTGGCGGATGCCAACGAAGCTGGTTGGCTGACCAAGCTGTTTGTTAACCCACTGTTCCCATTCTAAGAGGTCACTATGACGGACAAACTTTTTGTGCTGGTAGGCCTGCTGATGGTCTCGATTGCCTTCGCGATGCCGACCGAGGCGGCAGGCAATCCTTCTTTTTCTGCCAGTGAGCGTCACTTGATTGACCTTGTGGATATTCAAGGTCTGCGTGATAACCAGTTGGTGGGTTATGGCCTGGTGGTGGGTCTGGATGGCACGGGTGACCGTAACCAAGTGAAATTCACCAGCCAGTCGGTGACCAACATGTTGCGCCAGTTTGGTCTGCAATTGGACGACAATATTGACCCGAAGCTGCGTAACGTCGCGGCGGTGAGTGTTCATGCCTCTATTCCTCCTATGGGCGGCAAAGGCCAAACCATCGATGTCACCGTATCATCGATTGGTGATGCCAAGAGCTTGCGCGGCGGCTCACTATTGATGACGCCACTGCGCGCGATTGATGGTCAAGTTTATGCTGTGGCGCAAGGCAACCTTGTGGTGGGCGGCATCAAGGCTGAAGGGCGCACCGGCTCAAGCATCACGGTTAACGTACCAACCAGTGGCCGCATCCCTTCAGGCGCGATTATCGAGCGTGAGATCCCATCTGATTTTGTCTCTAAGCCATTGGTGACGCTAAACCTGCTGCAACCCAACTTTACTACCGCGCGTAATATCTCACGTACCATTGATGAGACGTTTGGCCCAGATACCGCAATGGCGGTGAGCCATGCACGTATCGAGTTGCAAGCGCCAGAGGACCTAGAACAACGCGTAGTATTTATGTCGATGCTGGAAGAGATGACCGTTGATATCGGTCGCCAGCGTGCCCGCGTGGTCTTCAATACTCGCACCGGCACCGTGGTGGTGGGGCAAGGCGTGCAAATTGGCCGAGCCGCGGTCAGCCATGGCAACCTAACCGTGACTATTGGTGAGTCGTTTAACGTCAGCCAGCCGAATGCCTTTGCTGGCGGAAACACCGTGGTGGTCCCGGAAACCGATATCGATATTGCCCAAGAGCGTAACCCGATGTTTATCTGGCCTGAAGGGGTGGAGCTGGAAACTATCGTTAATGCAGTTAACAGCTTAGGCGCGTCACCAGATGATGTGATGGCCATTCTTCAAGCGCTCAACACCGCTGGGGCTCTCAATGCCGAGCTGGTGGTGATCTAGGAGCTAAGGATGAGTATTACCGTGATGCCAATTAACCCGATGACCATTCAAGCCATGCCAGGGCGCTCTTCAGCCATCAGCAGTAACTCTGCAATGAGTGGCGTTAATGCTTTCGACAGTCGCAACCTTAACCAGCTTAAGCTTGCCGATGAGCAGCAAGCGCTAGAAGGCGTGGCCGAACAGTTCGAGTCGATGTTTCTGCAGATGGTGCTCAAACAGATGCGCCAGGCCAATGAGGCACTGAATGACAACGAAAATAACCCACTGTTTAACAGTCGCGAGCTAAAAACCTATCAAGAGTTTTTTGACGGCCAGCTATCGATGGAGATGGCCAAAGGCAGTATTGGCCTTGCAGAGTCTATTGTTGCACAGCTCTCGCGTGAAGACAGCGAGCAAGTGGCGAATTTGACGCCAGATCCATTTAAGGAAACCAACGATTCGGTCGCTTTATATTCTCAACAGCAACCGACGGTTGCCCCTGCACACAGTTCACGCGCATTTCAGCAGCCACTACTGCTGGTGAACGACAAGGAGACTGAATTATGAGTTTGATGAACATTGGTCTTTCTGGCGTCACCGCCAGTCAGATTGGGATGAATGTCACGGCGCAGAACGTGGCCAATATCAATACCCCAGGCTACAGCCGCCAACAGGTGATGTTTGGCGCGGTCGGCCCCAACAGCATGGGCGATGCGGGTAATGGCGTGAGCGTCAACAGCATCCGCCGTATCACCGACCAGTATCAGACTAACCAACTGTTTCGCGCCAGCTCAATGCTGGGCGCGGCATCGACGTCAGCGCAGCAGCTAGAGCGATTAGAGAACCTATTGTCAGCCGACTCGATGGATATCGATCAGGGCTTTAACAGTTTCTTCTCTGCACTGAACGGCTCAAGTGTTTCACCCTATGGCTCTGCTCATCGCATGCAAATCATCAGTGAGGCGGATGCGCTCGCGAGTCGCTTTAATCAACTGAGCGGCTCACTCGATGGCCAGTATGCTGACCTTAACCAGCAGCGTGAGTCGTCAGTGGCGCAGGCGAACAGCCTACTGAACAACATCAGCAAGCTCAATGAAGAGATCCGTAAGGGTGAGGCAAGCGGCGTGAATACCTCAACGCTGCAAGATGAGCGCGATGTGTTGATCACCGAGCTGTCTGAGATTGTCGATGTGCGCGTGACCGACGCAGGTGATGGCACGCTCGATCTAGCGTTGCCAAACGGACAGCCTCTAATCAGTGGCAACCAAACCGCTCAGTTTGGCCTGATCACCGACCCAGACAATCCACAGAGCAAGATGTTGACCTTGGGCTTTAATGGCCAGGACTTCCCAGTTGGCTCAGACATTGGTGGCAAGCTGGGCGCACTGGATGACTATGAGCATGAAGTGCTCAAGCCTGCGATAGATGTGATCAATGATATCGCACTTGAGTTTGCCACTGCATTTAACAACCAACTATCGGAAGGCTTCGATCTCGAAGGTAATGCGGGTAAGCCTTTGTTTATCTATGATCCTGATAACCCAGCCTCGACGTTATCTATCGACCCAGACTTCAAGCCTGAAGACTTGGCCTTATCCTCTGACGGCACCCCTGGCGATAACGGTAACTTGCTGAAATTGATTGAGATCCAAGACCAAGAGTTTGAGATTGGTCACCTAGGCACCCAAACCTTAGGCGGCGCGTACTCTTCATTGGTCGGTGATGTGGCGGTCAAATCACGTCAAGCCAAGTCAGATGCTCAAGCAGCAGGCAACATCTATGTTCAAGCAACGGTAGAGAAGTCGGGCACCAGTGGCGTCAATATGGACGAAGAAGCGGTTAACTTGATGAAGTACCAGCAGGCCTATCAAGCAAACTTGCAGGTGATCAGCACCGCGAATCAAACCTTTTCCGCTGTGATGCAGCTGTTCTACTAAGGATTTCCCATGCGCGTAAGTACCAATCAATACAGCCAGATGATGTCGTCGAGCTTGAACAATAACTCGCTTGGCCTGAACAAACTGATGCAACAGATGGCGACAGGCAAGCGCTTGCTGCTGCCATCGGATGACCCAATGGCAGCGACTCGTGTGATGAGTTTGCAAAGTCAGCAAGCCTCACTGGGTCAATATCAAAGCAATATTGACTCGGCGGATATCCTACTGAAAAACCAAGAGACCCACCTATCAAACGGTGTCGATGTCATGCTACAGATGCGTGATTTGATGCTGTGGGCAGGTAACGATACCAACAGTGCCGATGAGCGTGAGGCGATCGCCAGCGAGCTAGAGCAACTGCAAGACACGCTTGTTTCGCTGATTAACGCCAAGGACGAGAACGGTAAATACATCTTCGCCGGTAACGAGGTTAATACCAAACCTCTGGATAAAGACGCCGACGGTAACTGGGTATACAACGGTGACAGTGGTGTGCGTGAAGTCGTGATTGGTGATGGCGTGACCGTCAAAGTGAACGTCAATGCGGGTGATATGTTCTTCTCTGGCGATACGAATCTATTTAGTCAACTTGATGCCCTAGTGGAAGAGCTGCGCGACCCAGACTTTACCGCGGGTAGCAGCGATATTATCGATGCCAGTGTGAAGGTGCTCGATGAAGCGCTCAACTCGGTAACCGCTTCGATTACTGACCTTGGTGTACGCCAGAATACCCTGATGACCATGTCCGACGGTCACGGTGAGATTGAGCTGTTCAATAATCAATTGATTGGTCAGCTTGAGGACCTGGATTACGCCGATGCGATGATCGAGTTCAACAACTACTTGCTGGCGCTGCAAGCAACCCAAGCGACTTATATGAAAACGGCTAACATGTCGTTGTTCACTATGATGTAATAGCCAAGGCGGCGCAGTTATGACTACACTAGCCGCCTTTGTTTCTACCTTTTGCATACAGTTAGGTTTATATCACTATGGTTTCCCAAATCAGCGATCTTAGAGCCGCCGCTTCCGGCAATCACAATCAGCCCCAAGTCATTGCTAAGCGAGCAGAACAGAGCGGTGCGGTTGCTGAGAGTCGCCAGCGTGATCCCATTCGTCTGTCACGCACGCTCACGCCAGAGCATACTCGCTCACAAAGCCTGCTGCAGCGCGCTCAGCATCAGCTGGCCTCAGCGCAGGTTGCCGAGCAAACCCTGATGGAATTGGGCAAAAGCCTAACTGAGCTCAACAAACGCCTGAGTAGCGCCACGCGCAGCTCACATTCGTCGCATCAAGTTCAGTCGCACGTCGAGCAGCTCACCGCCAATATGGAGCGTGAGTTTCAATCGGCACAGTATCAAGATCAGCCCGTCCTGAGTCGCCAGCTTAAGCCGATTTATCATGGTGAGGGGCAGACAACGTTTAAGGTCAAAGGCCTGGAAACTCAGCGCGCCGTGCCGCGCGATGAGATGCTGGTGTTTAACCTTGGTAAAGGTGGCGCCAGTGCTGTTCCGGTTAAGTTGCCGGCCAATGCCACGCCAGAAAAAATGGCCCAGCAGTTTCGCCAAGCCTTCAACGAGCACGGCATTGGTGTCGGGCTGGATAAGCAGCGCCAACTGGTGTTCAGTGCCAATGAGGGCGACTGGCAGCGTTTGCAGCAGAGCCTGAAAGTCACCGGTCAAGGTGAGCGCTTTCCGGCTGGACGCGCCAATCGCGCCAAGCTCGATACGACTCAGTTGCGTTTTGAGCCAACCAAGCTCAAAGCGGATAAGCCGTCACTGGCAGAGAGTCAGGCCGAAACTAAGCAGTTGCTTCAGCAGGTTAAAGCCAGCATCCAAGAGCTGCGCGACTATCGCCGCGTGATCAGTAATAAGATGTCGGATATCAGCAGCCGCAATGCGCAGCTGGCCGAGCTCTCTTTGGATACGGCTCAGCGTGACCTAGAGGCGATACTGCCGGCTGAGCTGAGCTTTACTCAGGTGTATCAAAATATCCGTATCCAAGCCAACGTCCATCGCCATACTGTGGTGGCCCTGTTATCTAAATAAGGCTTGGCTGCGAACTGTCATCCACTGACTGTTCGCCTAGCGTCTGGTGGAGGGGCCGACCCTCCCTGCGGGCAATAGTCAACTATTGCCCATTAGCGAGACCCAGATGCAATCCCAACTTCCTCCCGGTATCGAAAAACTGGTTCGTGTCGAGCCACAGCAACTCAAAAGTGAGCGTCAGCTCTCCCAACCTGCGCAGCAGGCCAGTCATGTCCAGGCACGTCCTGGGCAGCAGCAATTGCCCGGGCTGATGATGCCACTTGCCCAGTGGCAGGTGGTGCGTATGCTTTATGCGCCTCATTCAGTCACCACAAACCCACGTGAATCCGCCTATCAAACTCCGCCACAATCGAGCCCCTCACTGCAGTTTCCAAGTGAGCGCGGCGTATTGATGGCCAAGTTTGAGCTTGACGGTCAGGTGCACCAGCTGCGCTGGCAGATAACCCCAGGTGAGGCGACTTTGCTCGGCGCCAACTTGGCACATGAGCCACTGCTTAAATTGCTCCCTTCGCTTAATGGTACCTGGCGTGTGGTGGCCAATGGCACTGATATGGTGGATCCGCTCCAACTGCTTTGGCTTCCAGCAGGGGCCGGCCAGCCAAGTTCGTCAGCTAGCATTCCTTTCTATCAACAAGTTTGGTTTAAGCGTTTAGCGGCATTGTTAGTCGTTATTGGTGTGGTGTTTTTTGCTTGGCAAAGCTAAGTCTGAGGATTTACAGCGGATTATTGTGGTGGTCAATTAGTGATCTCGAGCCAATAAAAATCAGCGTTTTAGGTTTAATTAAATTTTTTTCTTGTCGTCGAAAAAATATCGCTAATTTTTTATTTAAGCGCTGAGAATCAAGTGACGTTTTCAAGTTGTGTAAGCGGTACAGTACATACAATAGAGGATTTTACTCATGCTTTCGATCCACACTAACTACACGTCACTACTGACGCAAAACAACCTAAACAAAACTTCTGGTGCAATGGACCAAGCGATGCAACGCATCTCAACTGGCTTCCGTATCAACTCTGCATCAGATGACGCAGCTGGCCTACAAATCGCGACTCGTCTACAGTCTCAGGTTAACGGTCTATCAACTGCAGCGCGTAACTCTCAAGACGCGATCTCTATGCTACAAACAGCGGAAGGCGCATTCGATGAGATGACTAACATCGCTCACCGCATGAAAGACCTAGCAACACAAGCGGCAAACGGCACTAACTCTGCTGACGAGCACGCAGCAATGCAAGCTGAGTGGGATCAACTAGTAGATGAGCTAGACAGCATCGTAGAAAACACTCAGTTTGGTTCAGGTACTAACCTGTTCAACACTGGCGGTCTATTCGACGGTCCAATGACTTTCCAAATCGGTGCTACTACTTCTGAAACTCTAACTATCGACATCTCTGGTGGTGAAGATGGCGAAGGCGGCATCGCAGGCGTTCGTGACATGATTGCTGAACTGAAAACAGCAAACCTAGCTACTGCTGGTGACGAAGACAACCAAAGTGGTGCTCACGATGCAATGGACATGGTTGATGTATTCCTTAACGGCGGTACGTGGGAAGGTACTGGCGATGACGTAGTAAGCGATGGCCTTGGCGCTATCCGTGGTGAGCTAGGTGCAACAATCAACCGTCTAGACCACACTGTTGTTAACCTTGGCAACATGCGTGAGAACACTGAAATGGCGAAAGGTCGTATCATGGATACTGACTACGCTGTTGAGTCTTCAAACATGATGAAGAATCAGATGCTAACGCAAATGTCTATGTCTATGCTTTCTCAAGCAAACGGCATGTCTGGCATGGTAATGAGCCTAATCTAATCCATTAGGATTGAATTTCAGGCAGAAAACCGCATCCCTCGGGCTGCGGTTTTTTTATGCCTGAAATTCAGAGGCGAGAAGCGAGATCACTGCGTTGCGAGAGGCGAGTGCATTCAGCGCGTGGCTTGTTCCTCGCTCCTCGTAGTGAAACGTCCTCGAACCCCGCCCCCTGCGCTTTCGCGCGTATTGGAATCGAGATCAAATTAAGCCATTTGAACGTGATTAATTCCGCTTAGTGAATGGTCGTTGATAGTCATTAACGCCTAATAAAAACTGCGACCCACTAGCGAATTTATTCCCTCACTTGTATGCGGAATAAGGCGGATAGCCGCTTTTCCGCGCAGCGGAAGTTTCCCTTCCGCTAAAAAGTCCCTAGGTGGCTAAAGTCGGCGAAAAAGCGCAAATTTGCGGGAAAAGTGGGCGTAAAAATTAATATTTTCTCAGGTTATAGGTTGGAACGCATCTTGCTCTAACAGGGTATTGGCCGACAGCACAGACCTGATGATATGACTCAGCCTGAAACGGCATACAGAATAGGAATAGTGACATGATTGATGCAGCACAGATGGCAATGCAGATGGTAATGATTCAGCGTCAGCCATTTGATATTCAATACGCTAATCAACAGAAGATGTACGAAAACCAGCTTAATGCCTGGAAGGAGATCGATTCAGCCTTCTCGAGCTTTAAGAGCGCTTTGGATGGCATTAATACCCCAGACAACAGCTTTGTAAAGAACTCGGTCACCACCAGTGAAGATGGCTATATCAATGCAACGGCGGGCCGTTATGCGCGCGAAGGCTCTTACGATGTGTTCGTTCAACAGCTAGCCAAAGCTCAGCAAGATGCGATTGGGTTTGGCGGTGATGAGTTACCTGAGCAGGGCTCAATGTCGCTGACGCTTTCATCCGGTGAAACGGTTGAGCTGAATTTCGCCGACTTTGAAGATATCCACGACTTAGCTGATCACATCAACGAGCTCGATGCCGGGATCAACGCCAGTGTGGTGCGCTCTGAGGGAGAGCTGAATCTGCTACTGAGCTCGGATGAAACCGGGGTTGAAAACGGTTTTGAGGTTAACGTGACTGGCGTGGCACATAACCACACCCAACTTAGCGAAGCGCTTGATGCCATCGTTCACATTGGTGGTGAGGGCGGCTTGGTCGTCTCAAACAGCAACAATACCTTTGATGACGTGATTTACGGTGTGTCTTTCGAGGTAACTAAGGCGCACCAGCCGGCCGAAGAGCCAATCACCTTGGTGGTGGGTACCGACCAAGAAGCCTCAAAAGAAGCGGTTGAAGAGTTTGTTGATGCCTATAACGACCTAATGAAAGTGCTGCTCAAGCACACCCAGACTGAATTTCAAATCGAGAATGATGACGGTGACGACGACGATGACGATGATGATTCATTTAAGGTCACCGAAGCAGGCGTTCTAGCCAGTGACTCCACCGCACGCAGCATCAAGAACAATCTTAACAGCGTGATGCGCGGTATGTACGACGAAGGCACGCTATACAGCATCGGTATCGAGGCCAATCGTGACGGCACATTAAAAATCGACAGTGACCGCTTAGAAAAAGCGTTGACGGAAGAGCCTGAAAAGATCGATGCGATTTTTTTCGGTGAGACAGGCCTACTCAACAACTTAGAGCGCGTAATCGAGCCTTACACCGGCAGCAACAGCAATGACAATATGCTCAAGACCCGCCAAGACACGCTTCAGGGCAATATCGATCGCGTTGATGACAAAAAAGAGCGTCTCGACTATCGCATGGAAAAAGCCTACGACCGTTACCTACGTGAGTACACCGCGATGGCACAGGTGATGTCACAGATGCAGTCCACTGGCTCAATGTTTATGTATTAAAGGAACCATTATGTTTAGTGAAGAGACAGGCTTTGAGGCCTATCAGCAAGTAGACGTAGAGGCACAGGCGGCAGCAGCCAGTCCTTATCAACTAGTCCTTATGATGATTGAGGGCTTCCTCGATACCCTAACTCGCGCGGAAGCGCACATGGATGCCAAGCGCGTTAGAGAGAAGGGGGAGTCGATCGCCCGTTGTCTGGATATTATCGGTGGCCTCAACAGTGCGCTAGACATGGAGCGCGGCGGTGAAATGGCGGCACAGATGAATCGCCTATACGACTTCTGCAGCCTACGTCTCTTCGAGGCCAGCACGCAAAACGACCCGACTAAGCTGTCAGAGGTGCGCACCGTGATGACCAACATCCAGGAAGGATGGCAAAACTTTGGAGCGACACATGGAAATAACTAGCACTGACCTGCGCAAGTTAGCGCTGCACATCGGTCACTGCTGCGAGAAAAAAGAGTGGCAGAAGCTGCGTAGCTTAGATCTCAAGATCCGTCAGGTACTCGAGCACCTCAAGCTGCACCCGCAGATGGCCGAAAGGCTGCAGCGCGATATTGCTCAACTGCGCACCCAGCACAGTCAGGCGATTGAACGCTGCGATGAAGAGAAGCAGCGCATCGGGGAAACCCTGGCGCGCTTACACAATCAACGCGAAGGCCTACAGGGCTACGATCAAGTTGAGAGGAGTGGGCTATGAGCACGGTCAGTGCCGCAGGTATTAGTTCGGCGTTGCCATCTGGTGTCAGTGGTCAGGTGAGTTCAGCTGGGCACTCTGAGATGAGTTTTGCCGAGCTACTCGGTATCACTGAGCTGCCGAGCACCCAAGAGGGTGAGTATTGGTTTGACCTTTACGATCAGCTCAAACACTTAGCTGAGCAAGAGGATTGGCAATTTAACCAAGACGAACCGTTTTGGACGCAGTTGACCCCAGAGGGGCAATTTCGCGTTATCTCTATTGCCAGCCAGTTTGATGGTGAGGTACAGCAGCAATTGGTGCAGATGATGCGCCGCGCGGATGGCCTGCAAAGCGTCGATGTGATGCTGGGCCAAGCCGGTCATAAGCAAACCATGTCCAGCACCCAGGGCGAGCATCATATGCTGAATTTCTCGCAAGCGGTTGAGCGGATGATGGCCAACGCCATGGTGCCAGTTCGACCTGAGTTTAATAACCCAGAGCTTTTGCAGCCGGCCAATAATCAGACCTCGCTCTCGATGCTGATGGCGCAAACGGGCAACTTTGCGAGCACCGCCCAAACCAGTGGTGAGGTGCAGAGCACGCAAGCGGAGTGGGCACCGATTAAGGTCGATGAGAACAAGCAAGCATGGGGGCAGCAGATGCTCTCGGTACTTAAAGACCGAGTGCAGATGCAGATGAATCAAGACATCTCACAGGCGCGCATTCGTCTCGACCCGCCGCACCTAGGGACCCTGGAGCTCTCGGTTAAGGTCGAAAACCACAAGGTTCATGTGCAGCTGTTTGCCAGCGACCCGACGCTAAGAGAGGCGATCTCCTCTCAGGCGGAGCGCCTGCGTACAGACCTAGAAACCAAGCAGCTGGCTGGAGCCAGCGTCGATGTTGATGTCAGTGATCAACCCCAAGAGCAGGATGAGACTCTATTTGCTAGCGAGCATGTGATCGCAGAGTCGAACTGGGAAGACTCCACCTTGCTCACTTCCGGTCCTGAGGACCATCGAATTACACGAATTATCTAAGGATGACACCATGATCAACTTTAATCACCCGACGGCCAAAGTGCTTCTGGCCGGTCTTGTTGCCGCCGCTTTGGTGGCGGTTACCGCCGTGGGGACCTACTCGATGATGGATAACCGCATCAACAGCGGTCAGGGCATATTTGGCTCGAAAAATGATGAGCGTCGTGCGCATTTTATGCCACTCGATAAGTTTGTTATCTCGCTCAATGGTGATGAGCGTATGCACTATCTGCTGCTTGAGCTGGACATTAAAACCATGAGCTCACGTGCGCATGAGGAGCTGCACGACTATCGACCAATCGTCAACAACGTACTGCTGAAGATGTTCAGCCAGACCTCTTACGAAGAGATGCGTGAGATGGATGATATTGAAGAGTTGCAGCGCAAGGTTAAGGCTCGCCTGACCAGCACGCTGGCACAAAATGGCTATCAGCATGGCATCACCGATGTGCTGTTTACTAAGTTGGTTCTGCAGTAAGTAGGAGCGAATCATGCTGGATGCTCAGTGTAGTTTACCCGAGGAATATATCGATATTCAGCCCAAGCCCGCAGCCCGCAGCGAAAGCGAGGTGCTAAGGGATTATCTGCCGCTGGTCAAGCGCATCGTCAATCAACTCAGGCCGCACTGCAGTGCGGCAGTGGGTGCCGATGATATGGAGCAGTTGGGCTTGATGGGGCTGTTAGAAGCGCTGCGCCGCTATGGCGAGCCCGATGAAAATTTTGGGCTGTTTGCCTCCAGGCGCATTCGCGGGGCGATCTTGGATGAGCTGCGTCGACGTGATTGGCGACCACGCCAACTGCGTCAGCAAGCCCATGATCTGATGAACAAGATCAAAGTCCTAACCAAGAAGCTATCTCGTGAGCCGAGCGAGCAAGAGATCTTAGCCGAGCTCGATTTAACCAGCAAAGAGTACCATCACCTGCTGTCAGTCAGCCAAGCGGAGGAGCTGCAAAGCCTAGACAGCTTGATTGAGCAGAATGGGGAAGGGTATCACCCTGAGAGCATCGAGGATGGCACGCGTCAGTTAATAGACCAGGATCTGATCCGCTATGCACTGGGCAAATTGCCAGAACGAGAACAAATCATTTTAAGTTTGTATTACCTAAAAGAGCTGAGCCTGAAAGAGATCGCCATGGTGGTGGGTCTGACCGAGGCTCGCGTCTGTCAGTTACATAAAGCAGCACTGAACAATCTGCAAACGATGATCAAGCAACAATTATAGAGGAAAAATCATGCAACAAATTATTGGGATACTGGTCATTGTATTTGGCGTGTTCGGTGGCTACGTCGCTGCCGGCGGCTACCTCAATACCATGTGGCAACCAGCAGAGCTAGCAATCATTTTGGGCGCAGGTATTGGCGCGGTTATCTTGGGTAACCCACGTCATGTGATCATCGAGATGTGGCGTCAAGGCACCTCAATCGGGGTGAAAAGAGATGAGCGTCGCCTGTATCAAGAGCTCCTGTCTTTGATGCACCACCTATTAGAGCAAGTGCGTGTGGGCGGTATGCGAGCGCTGGATGAGCATATCGAAGAGCCGGATCAGAGCAGCCTGTTCCTGGCTTACCCTGAGATCATGGAGCACCCGGGTTTGGTGGTGTTTATCTGTGATAACTTCCGTTTGCTAGCCATGGGTAAGATCTCAGGTCACGAACTAGAAGGCATGCTTGAGCAAGAAATTCTGGCGATTGAAGATGACATGCTTAGCCCATCGCGCAGTATGCACCGCCTAGCGGAAGCCATGCCGGGCTTTGGTATTCTTGCTGCGGTAATGGGGATTGTGATCACCATGACCAATATCGATGCCGATATGGCGCAGATCGGTATTAGTGTCGCAGCGGCATTGGTGGGTACCTTCTTGGGTATCTTCTTCTGTTACTGCGTGTTCGATCCAATTAGTGCCGCGATGGCGAAGAAGATCAAGCGTGAGATTTCAGCCTATGAGTGTGTGCGCGCCATCTTAGTCGCGTACGCGACGGGTAAATCTTCGCTGGTGTCTGTGGATGCAGGTCGTAAGTTGATCTTGCTGGATGTCAAACCGACCTTCTCTGAGATGGAGAGTTGGGTAACTCAGCGAGTGTTCCAATAATGCGTAGTCCTTCCCAAGATATCATTGTGCGGCGACCCCGCCGCAAAGGGGCCGAGAGCTCGCATGGTGGAGCGTGGAAAGTTGCCTTTGCCGACTTTACCCTCGCAATGATGGCGTTCTTTATGGTGATGTGGGTACTCCAGGTCACCACTGAGGATGAGAAGCAGCGGATTGTCGGCAAGCTTGCCGGCAACCCAGACCTAGTTGCGGTTGATGAAAGCTTTAACAACAACAGCCCACTGGCGATCGACTTTGGTGGCAGCGCGCTGCCCGATCAGCTTAGCGCTGTGCCAAGCAACCCAGAAAACCTCGGTAACAGCCTAACCATTCAAGTCAAAGATGGCGATGGCGACAACTTCGGTGGTATAGGCACAGAAAGCTTAGCGTTGATCCCGGGACGTTATGACAACCAGGCTCAGATGACGATATTGGGCGAGTTTATCGATCAATACAGCGCCAACCTGCATGTTAGCGAACACGTCCACGTCGACATTGTGCCACAGGGATTGCGGGTCCTTATTAACGATGGTGATGAGAAACCGATGTTCCGCCGCGGCGGCGCTCAGTTTACCCACTTCTTTGAGGATCTGTTGCTCGCCTTAGCGCCGGTATTTACCACGGTTGAAAACTCACTGATGATCTCCGGTCACGCCGACTCAACCGCATTTGATCGCCGCTCATCTGGCAACAACTGGGTTCTATCCGGTGAGCGCGCACAACGCGCCCGTGAGGTACTCGAGTATGGCGGCATGCCAACCGAGCGAGTCTCCAAAATCACCGCGATGTCCGACACAATGTTGCTCGACGCTGACAACCCAACCAGTCCAGTCAACCGCCGGATTGAGATCCTAGTCCTCACCGCCGAGAGCGAACAAATGCTCAACGCCCTGTTCGGCCACGGTAATGAACCAGGGTCGGCGTTGGAGGAGGCGCGGACTGCTGCGGCTTATAATCAACCTATGGAAATCTATTGATTTCCAGAGTCGAGAGGCGAGATCGGGCTTTGCCCTGCGAGTACGCTGCGCTCGAGGTGGTGTAACACTTGACAGCAGTGACGAAGGTTAGAAAATTTCTCGCTTCTCGCTTCTCGCTTCTCGCTTCTCGCTTCTCGCTTCTCGCTTCTCGCTTCTCGCTTCTCGCTTCTCGCTTCTCGCTTCTCGCTTCTCGCTTCTCGCTTCTCGCTTCTCGCTCGCTTTTCTCACGCAGTGAGAAGGCTTTTATCTTTCCTCGCCTCTCGCTTCTCGCTTCTCGATTCTCTCACGCAGTGAGCGCTTCTCATCGTGAGACAAATACGCCAGTTCCAACCCATTAATCTGCGCCTGCTCGATTTGTGCGGCGGATAATCCGGCCTTTGGTGCAGCCACTTGATATTCGTGGGGCAGCTCGATGCCTTCGACGGCTGGGTCGTCGGTGTTGATACACGCCATCACGCCGTGCTCAAGAAAGGTCTTGAGTGGGTGGGTGGCGAGGGACTCGACCGTGCTGGTTTGAATGTTCGAAGTTAGGCACGACTCGATGCCGATGCGGTGCTTGGCGAGGTAGTC
Source organism: Vibrio glycogenivorans (assembly GCF_051660965.1). Classification (NCBI taxonomy): domain Bacteria; kingdom Pseudomonadati; phylum Pseudomonadota; class Gammaproteobacteria; order Vibrionales; family Vibrionaceae; genus Vibrio; species Vibrio glycogenivorans. The sequence continues at coordinate 142,623 of NZ_JBPVIS010000007.1, forward strand.
CATCAGTTTAGGGTCTTGAATCGCTTTGACGCCATGGCCGATGCGAGTCGCACCAAGTTGCTCGATGGCTTGCCACATGCTCTCAGGGCCAGCGGCTTCACCGGCATGAACGGTGACGGCAAGACCGGCATCGCGCACTTGCTTAAAGTGAGAAACAAACTGCTCTCCGGGCTGACCAAGTTCATCACCAGCAAGGTCAATAGCCACCAAGTGGTCGCGTTGAGTGAGCAGGCCATCAAGCTCTTGCTGACAGGCCTCGGTGCCAAAGGTGCGGCTCATGATACCAATCAGGTTGGCTTGCACGCCAAAATCACGCACCCCAGCTTGAACCCCATCAACCACCGCTTCTACCACGCCTGCGATTGGCAGTTGGTGCTTCATCGCCATGTAGTAAGGCGAAAAGCGCAGCTCGGCATAGTCAATCTGCGCATTCAGTGCATCTTGAACATTCTCATACGCCACGCGGCGACACGCATCTAGGTCGCCCAGCACGGCCACACCCCAATCAAGCTTGCTCAAAAAAGCCACCAAAGACGGCTCCGCCTCAACAATCTGCACATGCGGGGTCAGGCTCGCTACATCATGCCCCGGCAAGTCGATACCAAACTGTTGACCCAGCTCTAAAATGGTCTGAGTACGAATATTCCCATCAAGATGACGATGGAGATCGGTAAGAGGAAGGCGTTTATTGATCATTGGAAGTATCCCTGCAGCTAAATAAAGTCGAACTTATCTAAGGTATAGCGCGTTTAGGCCCTATTTACCTTGAAGATAGAGGGATATAACAGATTCATGGTTTACGGGATAGTGTTATTCGCTGTGCGTGTAGAGGTAAACGTTTGCGCAACGGGATCAGAGGCGAGAGTCGAGATCGTTTCACTGCGAGAACGCTTCGCTCGAGAGGGTGAAACACTTGACAGGGGGGGGCGGTGTTGGAAAACTTTCTCGCCTCTCGCCTCTCGCCTCTCGCCTCTCGCCTCTCGCCTCTCGCCTCTCGCCTCTCGCCTCTGATTTTAATAGAGTTCTTTAAGTTTGCGCGTCAACGTATTCCGTCCCCAACCGAGCACTTTTGCCGCTTCTTGCTTGTGGCCGTTGGTGTGTTCTAGGGCAGCTTCTAAGAGAATGCGCTCAAACTCGGGCAGGGCAACCGAGAGGATGTCGGAGTCGCCTTGGGCGATGGAGCTTTTTGCCCAGCTGGCTAATTGGGTTTGCCATGAGCCTGAACCTGGGGCGCTGAGGGTGGGTTTCTCCTCGATCAGCTCGCTGGGTAGGTCATTGGGCAGGATTTCGCTGCCGCTGGCCATGACGGTCAGCCAACGACACACGTTCTCTAGCTGGCGAACGTTACCTGGCCAATCGAGGCGGTTGAGCACTTCAATCGTTGAGGGGTGAAGGGTCTTGCTGTCCACACCAAGCTCATCGGCGGCGCGCTTGAGGAAGTGCAGCGTCAGTTGCTCGATGTCTTGTTTGCGCTCACGCAGAGCCGGGATCTGCACGCGGATGACATTGAGGCGGTGGAACAAGTCTTCACGGAAGTCACCCTTGTGCACCAGCTTCTCAAGGTTCTGGTGGGTCGCGGCGACAATGCGCACATCAACCTTGATTGCCGAGTGGCCACCCACGCGGTAGAACTGGCCATCGGCAAGGACGCGAAGCAATCGCGTCTGGATATCGAGCGGCATGTCACCAATCTCATCCAAGAATAAAGTACCGCCGTTGGCCTGCTCAAAGCGACCTTGGCGCACGCTATTGGCGCCGGTAAATGCGCCTTTCTCATGACCAAACAGCTCTGACTCAATCAAATCTTTCGGGATTGCCGCCATGTTGAGGGCGATAAAGGGTTTTTGTGCGCGTGGGCTATGGCGATGTAGGGCATGAGCAACCAGCTCTTTACCGGTACCCGATTCACCGTTAATCAACACCGAGATCGATGAGCGTGATAGGCGGCCAATCGCGCGAAAGACCTCTTGCATCGCCGGCGCTTCACCAATGATCTCTGGCGTACTGGTATCAAGCTCGTCTTTCATCGACTCTTGGCGCTGCTCTTGGCGATGGGCGAGGGCACGCTCAACCAGGTTCAAGGTCTCATCGACATCAAACGGCTTAGGCAGGTACTCAAACGCACCTTTTTGATAGGCGTTGACGGCCGCATCGAGATCCGAGTGCGCGGTCATAATGATGACGGGCAGCTCTGGGCTTTGCGAATGGATCTGTTGCAGAAGCTCGATACCATCGATCCCCGGCATACGGATGTCCGAGACCAGTACATCAGGGGTCTCGCGCTCAAGCGCGAGCAGGACACTCTCACCGTCGGCGAAGGTTTCGCAGCGGATGTTGGCGGAGGAGAGGGTCTTCTCCATCACCCAGCGGATAGAGCTGTCATCATCGACAACCCACACATATCCTTTACTCATAATTCTCGTCCTCAAACTTGCTCACTGACATTGTGATAATTTTTAATTGAATTCTTTTGTGCCTGCTGCCGGGCCGTTATATCGGCAGGTTACGTTATATCTGCCGATAGCTTTAAATCGGCAAATAAATAGTAAAAATGGTTCTTCCTGGCCAGCTCTCAACGTCGATCTTGCCCTGGTGCTGGTCGATCAGGTTTTGGGCGATAGACAGCCCCAGTCCCGTACCGCCCTCGCGGCCACTGACCATGGGATAAAACAGGGTATCTTGCAGCTCTGATGCTATCCCTGGCCCGTTATCAATCACCTCGATTCGTGCGGCCAATTTATGGCGTTTACCGTGAATATTGGCTTGATGCACCGTTCTGGTGCGAATGGTGATCAGGCCATGCTCCTGCTTCTTGAGTATCTGTCCGGCGTTACTGACGATATTAAGCAGGGCTTGCTCGACCTGATCCGCGTTCATCAAAATGTCTGGCAAGCTTGGGTCGTAATCACGCTCAATCACCACTTCTGAGCCGACTTCAAGCTCGACCAATTGACGCACTTTCTCAAGGATCAAATGGACATTCTCTTGCTGTTTTTTACCGGGCTTTTGTGGGCCAAGCAGGCGATCCACCAAGGCGCGCAGGCGGTCTGCCTGCTCGATAATAATCTGGGTGTATTCTTTGAGATCTTCCTCTGGCAGGGCGCGCTCAAGCAGCTGCGCCGCGCCGCGCAGGCCGCCCAACGGGTTTTTAATCTCATGGGCAAGGCCACGCACTAGAAGCTTGGCTGCCTGCTGCTGGGCATGTTGATTGAGCTCTTGGGTGAGTCGGCGCTGCTGGTCAATCTTGCGCATCTCAATTAGCAACATCAACTCACGCTGCCATGAAACCGGGCTCGCGGTCACCTCAAGCATCAGCGGTCGACCGTCCACCACAAACGTCACGTCGCTATCGGTCATGCTTTGCCCGGTCTGCAGAGGTTGAGTGAGTAGGGCAAGGTCAAGCGAGGCATGCTGGATCAGTTTAGAAAGCGGCTGCTCTAAAAGGCGCTTAGCGCTCTGACCAAACAACTGCTCAGCAGCCGGATTGGCATGGCGCACCACAAGATGCTCATCGAGCATCATGGTCGCGGTAACAACATTATTAAGAATCGCCTGACTGAGTTCGCTATTCACTACTGCTTCCTTGTACTTGAGAGGGTGAGCTAATGACTCCTGCACTGTTTTGGTGCACTTGCATCAAGTATGGCGCATCATTATGGTGAGAGAAAGCAAAATCGCTTATCTAAGACAGCGACTTTACGCTGATTTGATCTAGATGCACCTGTATGGGGTTATCAATGCAAATAGCTTGCCGTAAAGGCAGAAGCGAGAATCGAGAGGCGAGAGGCGGAAGAGCAGAGACGAGAAACGAGAGGCGAGAAGCGAGGGGGATTTGTGGGTGTGGATGGGTTGTCATTCTTGCAGATGAGTTTTTAAAGAGACTCGGGCTTGAAGCGAGAGGTGATATACAAGAAGTCGGGCAGGCGCTGCGTGCTCCACCTCCTCGCCTCTCGATTCTCGACTCTCGCCTCTAAAAACTAAAAAAGGCCCGCCAAACGGCGAGCCTTTGAATAACATAAACCTAACAGGCTTACATCAAGCGATCTTATACAGAGTAGTAAAGTTCGAACTCAAGTGGGTGAGTTGTCATGTTTACTTGCTCAACGTCTTGTGACTTAAGCTCGATGTATGAATCGATGAAGTCGTCAGAGAATACGCCGCCAGCAGTTAGGAACTCACGGTCAGCGTCTAGTTCGTCTAGAGCTTCTTTTAGTGAGTAAGCCACTGTTGGGATTTCTGCTGCTTCTTCTGCAGGTAGGTCGTAAAGGTCTTTGTCCATCGCTTCGCCTGGGTGGATCTTGTTCTTGATACCGTCAAGACCAGCCATAAGCATTGCTGCGAAACATAGGTATGGGTTCGCTGATGGATCACCGAAGCGTAGCTCGATACGACGTGCTTTCGGGCTTGGTACCACTGGGATACGGATAGAAGCAGAACGGTTACGTGCTGAGTAAGCTAGCATAACTGGCGCTTCGAAGCCTGGAACTAGACGCTTGTATGAGTTAGTAGAAGCGTTCGCGAAAGCGTTGATTGCTTTAGCGTGCTTGATCACACCGCCGATGTAGTAAAGTGCAGTTTCAGATAGACCGCCGTACTTGTCGCCAGCGAATAGGTTAACACCGTCTTTCGCTAGAGATTGGTGTACGTGCATACCGCTGCCGTTGTCACCAACTAGTGGCTTAGGCATGAATGTCGCAGTCTTACCAAATGCGTGAGCAACGTTGTGTACAACGTACTTGTAGATTTGGATTTCGTCAGCTTTCGTTGTTAGCGTGTTGAAGCGAGTTGCGATTTCGTTCTGACCCGCAGTCGCCACTTCGTGGTGGTGCGCTTCAACAACTAGACCCATCTCTTCCATGATTAGACACATTGCAGAGCGGATGTCTTGTGAAGAGTCAACTGGAGCTACTGGGAAGTAACCACCTTTAACGCCTGGACGGTGACCTTTGTTACCTTCTTCGAAGTCAGTACCTGTGTTCCAAGCCGCTTCGATGTCGTCGATCTTGAAGAAAGAACCAGACATGTCAGTGTTGAACTTAACGTCGTCGAATAGGAAGAACTCTGGCTCAGGACCGATCAGAACTGTGTCTGCGATACCAGTTGCACGCATGTAGTCTTCAGCGCGGTGAGCGATAGAGCGTGGGTCACGGTCGTAACCTTGCATTGTGTCAGGTTCTAGGATGTCACAACGAATGTTAAGAGTTGCTTCTTCAGTGAATGGGTCAAGAACAGCAGAAGCCGCATCTGGCATCATTACCATGTCTGACTCATTGATACCTTTCCAGCCTGCTACTGAAGAACCGTCGAACATTTTACCTTCTTCAAAGAAGTCTGCGTCAACTTGGTGTGCAGGGATAGAAACGTGTTGCTCTTTACCTTTAGTATCAGTAAAGCGTAGGTCAACAAATTTAACTTCGTTTTCTTGGATCAGCGATAGAACGTTTTCAACTGACATCTTGGATAACCTCCAGTGTATTTAAAGCGTGTATGACTCGATTCTTGGAATCCAGCATTGAATAGTGTCTAAATATGGTCTACTCGATGCTGGTTTTCTTAATGCCAAAAGCGTGCCAACTTTTCAATTCCTTAAATTTCAATAACTTGTGATTTTGCGCCTCATCGTGAAGCAAACGTTTGCACCATTATTGAAAACTAGCGCACTAAATTGGTGCAATCGAGTGATGCTTGCACTGTTTTGTACCAATCTAGTGCAACTATTCAGCACTCTATGGCGAAAGATGTCAATCCAAACCCACAATATTCACGGCGAAAACTTCCGCCGTCTTCTATGCTCATCAAAGCAACGGGTTATAGATCACATATTCGTGTGATTCTTAGCAAAATCTGGTACATTAACGGCCGTTTTTTTAATCAAACTCGTGGCCAGCTATCCACTCCCGCTGAAATAGATAGGGAAATTGAGTGATAACTGAGCGGCGACTCCACCTGAGTGAAGCAAATTCATGGCAACTCCACAGATTGATAAATTGAGAAACATCGCGATTATCGCGCACGTTGACCACGGTAAAACGACCCTAGTAGATAAGCTGCTTCAGCAGTCTGGTACGCTTGAGTCACGCGGCGAACAAGAAGAGCGCGTAATGGACTCGAACGACATCGAGAAAGAGCGTGGTATTACCATTCTGGCGAAAAACACTGCCATTAACTGGAACGACTACCGTATCAACATCGTAGATACTCCAGGACACGCGGACTTCGGTGGTGAAGTAGAGCGTATTATGTCGATGGTTGATTGTGTACTACTGATCGTAGACGCGGTTGATGGTCCAATGCCTCAGACTCGTTTCGTAACCCAGAAAGCATTCGCTCACGGCCTGAAGCCAATCGTGGTTATCAACAAGATTGACCGCCCAGGTGCTCGCCCTGATTGGGTTATGGACCAAGTATTCGACCTATTCGACAACCTAGGTGCTACTGACGAGCAGCTAGACTTCCAAGTGGTTTACGCATCAGCACTAAACGGTTGGGCAACCAAAGAAGAAGGCGAAACTGGCGAGAACATGGAGCCGCTATTCGAAACTATCGTTGAAGAAGTAGCTGCACCGCAAGTTGACCTAGACGGTCCACTACAGATGCAAATCTCTCAGCTTGACTACAGCTCATACCTAGGTGTTATCGGTGTTGGCCGTGTAACACGTGGTACTATCAAGCCAAACCAACAAGTAACTGTTGTCGGTGCTGACGGTAACACGCGCAACGGTAAAGTGGGTACGGTACAAGGCTACCTTGGCCTTGAGCGTCACGATGTTGACCAAGCAGCTGCGGGCGACATCATCGCGATCACAGGTCTTGGTGAGCTGAAGATCTCTGACACTGTGTGTGCACAAGGCGATGTTGAAGCGCTGCCACCACTATCAGTGGATGAGCCAACCGTAACCATGACTTTCCAGGTAAACACCTCTCCGTTTGCGGGTAAAGAAGGTAAGTTCGTAACGTCACGTAACATCCTTGAGCGTCTTGAGAAAGAACTGGTACACAACGTTGCACTACGTGTTGAGCAAACAGACGATCCAGACAAATTCCGCGTATCAGGCCGTGGTGAGCTTCACTTATCTATCCTGATCGAAAACATGCGTCGTGAAGGCTTCGAGCTTGCAGTATCTCGTCCAGAAGTAATCATCAAAGAAGTTGATGGCCAGCTAATGGAACCGTTTGAGACGGTAACGATTGATGTTCTTGAAGAGCACCAAGGCGGCATCATGGAGAACATCGGTCTGCGTAAGGGTGAGCTGAAAGACATGGCACCAGACGGTAAAGGCCGTGTGCGCATGGACTTCATCATGCCATCTCGTGGTCTGATCGGTTTCCAAACTGAGTTCATGACCCTGACTTCAGGCTCTGGTCTTCTTTACCATACTTACGACAGCTACGGTCCACACAAAGGCGGTAACATCGGTCAGCGCATCAACGGCGTACTGATCGCTAACGCTGCGGGTAAAGCCCTAACTAACGCACTGTTTAACCTACAAGAGCGTGGCCGCCTATTCATCGGTCACGGTGTTGAGGTTTACGAAGGCATGGTTATCGGTATCCACAGCCGCGACAACGACCTAACGGTTAACGCGCTGAAAGGTAAGCAGCTAACCAACGTTCGTGCATCAGGTACAGATGACGCTCAGGTTCTTACTCCGCCAATCAAGCACACTCTAGAGCAAGCACTAGAGTTCATTGATGAAGATGAGCTAGTAGAAGTAACCCCAGAAAGCATCCGCATCCGTAAGAAGTTCCTAACGGAAAGCGACCGTAAGCGCGCTTCTCGTGCGGCGAAATAAAAACGGTTGATTGATCGCTTTTAGAATTGAGCCCTGGGTTTAGTGCCTAGGGCTCTTTTTTTAGAGTCGAGAATCGAGATCGGGCTTTGCCCTGCGAGTACGCTGCGCTCGAGGTGGTGTAACACTTGACAGCAGTGACAGAGATTGAAAAATTTTCTCGCTTCTCGCTTCTCGCTTCTCGCTTCTCGCTTCTCGCTTCTCGCTTCTCGCTTCTCGCTTCTCGCTTCTCGCTTCTCGCTTCTCGCTTCTCGCTTCTCGCTTCTCGCTTCTCGCTTCTATTTTTTAAGTTGGGCGATAAACTTATCTGATTCGGCAATCGCTGCGTTCATCTGCTGGATCGCGAGTTCAATATCATTTTCCAAGCTCATAAACTCGCCCTGTAGCGAGCCGATGGCTGAGGCGTTGAGGTTGTGTTTTAGGTAGAGGGTGTTGTCTCTTAGGGTGTTGAGGACGGGGGTCATTTTTTGTTCGGCGCGTTTCATGGCGCTGAGCATGGTTTGGTAGGAGGACTGGGTGGCGCGCAGTTGCTGCTCGCTCGAGCGGCGCAGGTTGTCGTTGGTGTAGAGTTCAAGTTCTTCACGCCATTCGGCGAATAGGGCATCGGAGACATCCTCGATGCCCTTGATGCGGTCGCGCACGTCTTCGGCGGCGGCTTCACTGGCCTCATAGCGACTGTTGATGTCGTTATAGACGCTCTCAAGCTCACCGCCATCGAAATTGGTCAAAGCGGAGAGTGCCTCAAGCGCACTGGTGAACTCTTGCTGCGCGTCTTGCTGGGCAGTTTTAGCGTCTTCGACTCGGTCGACCATGATGTCACGCTTGTGATAGCCGACCTGCTCCATGGCGGCATAGTAGGTGGAGGAGCAGCCGGTAAGCATCAGGGATAGAAACAGCAAGGCAGAGATGGCACGCATATCGATTTCCTTTCGATTAGAATGAGTTAGACTGAACAAGTATAGTTGAGCGTAACGCGTTGTGACGGTGAAAGTCCTGTCGATGCAAAAACGAGGCAGTCACGCCATACTGAGATCAGGCCGCATAACGGCGCACTTATTTGTCGTTCGTGAGTGTGATAGGGAAAGATGGATGAGGTGGATGAGAAACAAGTTAAGCCCCAGTATTGAGAATCGGCTTGTGCCGTATTACCACTTCGTGCGCTACCTAGGGCGGCGTATGCACCACGATCGCGTCAATGTTAATGCAGGTTATCTTGCCTATATTACTCTGCTGTCGGTGGTGCCGCTGGCCACCGTGCTGTTGTCGGTGCTATCGACGTTCGCGATATTCTCCGATGCCGGAGAGGCGATTCAAGACTTTGTCATCACCCACTTTGTGCCCGCAGCCGGGCAAGCGGTGCGTGCGGCGCTGTCTGAGTTTATCGCCAATACCGGCAAGATGACAGCGGTGGGCGGCGCAGCGCTGTTTGTCGCGGCGATGATGCTGATCTCAAACATCGACAAAAATCTAAATTACATTTGGCGGGTCAAGAAAAAGCGCCGGGCGATCATCTCGTTTTCCATGTACTGGATGATCCTAACCCTAGGGCCGATTTTGATGGGGGCAAGCCTTGCAGCCACCTCTTACGTTACCTCACTGGCGATACTCAACAATGAAGTGGCCTCTGGCGCCTACGATATCCTGCTGCGTCGCTTACCCTTGATTTTATCCACCGCAGCGTTTGTCGTGCTCTATCTTGTGGTGCCAAACAAAAAAGTGCGTTTTCATCACGCCCTGGTTGGCGCGCTGGTGGCGGCACTGCTGTTTGAGCTAAGCAAAAAAGGATTTGCCACCTATATCACCATGTTCCCCTCGTATCAGCTGATCTACGGCGCGATTGCGGCGATCCCCATCTTGTTTGTGTGGGTTTATCTGTGTTGGTTGATTGTCTTGTTCGGCGCCGAAATCACGGCGGCGCTCGGTGAGCGAGCATACTGGAGTGCAACGCCAAGCATGGTACACTCGATGCAGCACGAACATGATAAACAGTGTTTTGATAAGCAAAGTTCTAATAAACAAGAGTATGACAAACAAGAGGTAAACCGTGATCGCTTTGATTCAGAGGGTGAGTGAGGCCAGCGTCCGCGTCGAGGGTGAGGTAGTAGGTGAGATCAACCAAGGGCTATTGGTCCTGCTGGGGGTCGAAAAAGGCGATGATGAGGCCAAGGCCAAGCGTTTAATGGAGCGAGTCACGACCTATCGCGTGTTTGAGGATGACGAGGGCAAGATGAACCTCAACGTCAAGCAGGTTGAGGGCGAGGTGTTGGTGGTATCGCAGTTTACCCTGCCGGCTGATACTAAAAAAGGCACTCGTGCGGGCTTCTCCCGCGGCGCAGCACCAGCGGATGCCGAGCGCTTGTACGACTACTTTGCTGACCAATGTGAGTTAGTATTACCGACACAGCGCGGCCGTTTTGCCGCGGACATGAAGGTCGGCTTGGTCAATGATGGCCCGGTGACTTTCTGGTTACAGGTGTAACCAAACTATTGGCTTAAGACAACGGTTGGTTTCTGAAAGCTATTGCCTTAGGAAAACAACTGGCCTAGGACAACATCTAAAGGAAGAGTATGTTTAAACTGATCACGCCCAAAACCGATAATCAGCTCAACAAATACTTTCAGTTTCGCTGGCAAGTACTGCGTGAGCCATGGCGGATGCCGCTCGGCTCGGAGCGTGATGAATACGACTCGATGAGCTTTCATCGCATGATCACCGACAGCCGCGGGCGACCAATGGCGATTGGACGCTTGTACATCACGCCCGATAACGAGGGACAAATCCGCTTTATGGCGGTGAAACCCAATCGGCGCAATAAAGGCATGGGCTCACTGATCTTAGTCGCGCTTGAATCGCTGGCGCGCCAGGAGGGAGTGAAACGTCTAGTGTGTAATGCGCGCGAGGACGCGATTGCCTTTTATCAGAAGAATGGCTTTGAGCGTCGCGGTGAGCTTAGCGATGAGCGCGGCCCAGTGCGTCACCAACAGATGGTTAAGCCACTGGACTTGATGGCCAATGTGCTGCGCAAGCCCGAGTGGTGCCACGAGTTGCAACAGCGCTGGGAGCAGCAGATCCCAATCAGTGACAAGATGGGCATCAAGATTAATCAGTATACCGGTTATCAGTTTGAGTGCTGCGCCCAGCTCAACCCTAACCTTAACCCACACAACGCCATGTTTGCAGGCTCGGCATTCACCCTGGCGACCTTGACCGGCTGGGGCATGACCTGGCTATTGATGAAAGAGCGCAACCTGATGGCGGATATTGTGCTGGCGGATAGCCAGATCCGCTATCGCCACCCAGTGACACAGAGCCCAGTGGCGCAAACGTCACTTGATGGGATCTCGGGTGACTTGGACCGATTGGCCACGGGGCGTAAGGCTCGCATCGTTATCAGCGTGACTATCTACAGCGGTGATACGCCGTCTGTCGAGTTTGTAGGCACTTACATGCTGCTGCCGAATTACCAGGTGTGAATTATCTGTCGTGAGCAACTAATTTGCCTCACGGCAGCTCTGTTCAACTTGAGTATTACCACTTAACAAATCAATCTGCCACTGCTCGCACTCGGTTGTCAGCTCAAGCAGCACTGGCGTAGCCTTGGGCTCTACCCAGTCATACAAGCCACGCAATTGCCCTGACATATTTGGCCCGCTCAGTTGCTTGGTATCAAAACTCATTCGGCCACGATTAAAGTTGGCATAAAACCCGTCGAGCTCGAAGTCTTGCTCAAGCGTTTTATTTTGCCCATCGATAGACGTGTGATGCTGAAAACGTCCGCCGCGCAATCCAGCATCTATATGTCCATCAATCGAGTAGCGCAGCAGCTCCCAATCACTACTAAGTCCCTTAAGGTCACCCTGAATATCCAGCAGTCCTTCAACGTCGAACGGCAGCTTGGTAAAGGGCGCTAGGGCAGAAAAGGGCAAGCCATCGATGGTGAAATCAAGCTGCCAAGGCTGATTGCGCTTGGTGAGGTGACGCGTGCCCGAGGCATCGAGATAGCCTTGCTCGAGTGGAATAAACAGCCGCTTGAGCTCCATTTGTTGGTCGATGGTCGCCAGCTCGACAATGCCTTGGGTGGCAATAATCGTGTCAAAGCTGGCGCTATTGACCGACAGCTCCGTTTGTCCTTGCCACAGCCCCCAAGCGCCATCTTGCTTGAGCACCATATCGCTGCCTCTGATGTTAAGTCCAGATAATTGCCAGAACGGTGCTTGCTCGACTTGGACCAGCTGTGAGCGGGAAATAGCGAGATCTTTTACGCTTAAGTCACTGACTTTATTGAGCTTGCCAATTAGATCACTTGCCGTTTGCTCGGTTTGCTCTAACAGTTTAATTCCCGAGATGTGCAGCTTATTGAGCTTTAGGTCTACCGGTGACCAAAGCCCCGAGACCTGTACACGCCCTTGCCAGAGATCGCTGTCCCACTCTTCAATCTCTACCCGTTGCGGGGAAAAATTAACCCGGCTGCGCGGGCTGATAAAGCTCAAATCGTCAATCACCAACAGATCGGCATCAAAGGATAAATAGCCTTGCTGCTGATTGGTGAGGGGTTGATCCAATTGGATCGATTCGATCGAAAGGTTAAGGTTTTCCGCTTGGGCGATCTTAGTGGTTATTTGGCTATTAATTAGATCTAAACTATTGATATAGTTGATGTCTAAACCATCAATCAACTGGGAAAAGCGCGACATCGTAGCCTCTTCGCTGAGGTTGAGGTTAAGCTGATTGATGGTGACATTGGCCAGGGACCACTGACCGTCAAGTCGCTCTGCCTGACCGCTGAACCTGGCCTTATTCCACTCAAACGACGCGCCGTAAATAGTGCTTTTCTCGGGTTGATGGACGACATGCAGTAGGGCGTTATTTAAGGCTTCACCCTCGACGTAGACCTGATCGGCCTGAAACTGGATATCACCATAAGGCAGCCACTGGTGTTGATTTTGCCAGGTTGGCTGGGCGATCTGCAGACTGGCATCGCGTAAGATCCAACCGGCAAAATCGATATCGACGTGCTTAAGAGCCAGTTGATGAAACTTGACCTGCTCAAGGAATTTTGGGTTAAACACCGGCAGTGAGCGCAGCTGCTGGCGATCATTGAGCTGAATGCCCTCAATCAGCACGCTATCGATGATGATCTGTCGGTTATGCACCAACGAAGGGTTGAGCCATACCGTGGCAGAGGGCAGATACAAGTCGTATTCAATGCTACGCAGCCCCTCAACCTGAAGCTGATACGGCGGGGTATAATCGACGCGCTCAACACTCAGTTGGTAGGGCTCAAGCAGGTGATTGACCAAGGTGGTTTTGTGCTTGACCGGTAACAGCCACAAGGTTGTGACCGCCGCGCTAATCAGCACAACCAGGGCAATCACAACGATGACAAGCCATTTCTTCATTTCCAGCGCATCCTTGTGTGGGTTCTTATTGGGTTCCTATGCTGTATAGATTGGAACAGATTTGAGCGCACGGCAACAAAAAAAGCCCTTCAAAAGAAGGGCTTGTAATCAGGTTATCAATTTTCTAGTCCAGCTGTGGCCCTGCAGCAACCAGTGCCTTACCTTCATCATTATCAGTATATTGGGCAAAGTTCTTGATAAAGCGCTCAGCCAAGTCTTCGGCTTTACTTTCCCACTGTAGTGGGTCGACGTAGGTTTCACGTGGGTCGAGGATCTCTTTATCCACGCCTGGCAAGTCAAGCGGCACCTCTAGATTGAACACCGGCAACTGCTTGGTTTCGGCATTATCAAAAGAGCCATCTAAGATCGCATCGATGATGCCGCGCGTATCTTGAATCGAGATCCGCTTGCCTGTGCCATTCCAGCCAGTGTTGACCAAGTAAGCCTCTGCGCCAGCCGCTTGCATGCGTTTCACCAAGACTTCGGCATACTGAGTTGGGTGCAGAGTCAGGAACGCAGCGCCAAAGGCAGCCGAGAAGGTCGGCGTTGGCTCAGTAATGCCGCGCTCAGTACCGGCCAATTTCGCGGTAAAGCCAGACAGGAAGTGGTACTTGGTTTGCTCAGGCGTCAACTTCGCCACGGGTGGTAACACGCCGAACGCATCGGCTGTCAAGAAGATCACTTTCTGCGCATGACCAGCTTTAGACACAGGTTTCACAATGTTATCAATGTGATGGATTGGGTAAGAGACGCGTGTGTTCTCGGTTTTGGAGCCATCATCGAAGTTGATCGAGCCATCGTTGCGCACGGTGACGTTCTCAAGCAGCGCATCGCGGCGAATCGCGTTGTAGATGTCTGGCTCAGCTTCTTTCGACAGACGGATAGTCTTGGCGTAGCAGCCACCCTCGAAATTAAAGATGCCGTCGTCATCCCAGCCGTGCTCGTCATCACCAATTAATTGACGTTTAGGGTCAGTCGATAGCGTGGTTTTACCTGTGCCGGATAGACCGAAGAACACCGCCACATCGCCTTCTTCGCCGACGTTGGCCGAGCAGTGCATAGAGGCGATGCCCTTTAGTGGCAGTAGGTAGTTCATCATCGCGAACATACCCTTTTTCATCTCACCGCCATACCAAGTACCGCCGATGATCTGCATCCGCTCAGTGAGGTTAAAGGCGATAAAGTTCTCGGAGTTAAGACCGTGTTCTTGCCATTTCGGGTTGCTGGTTTTCGCCCCGTTCATTACGACAAAATCAGGTTTGAAGGTTTCCAGCTCAGCCGCAGTTGGACGGATGAACATGTTTTTAACGAAGTGCGCTTGCCACGCGACTTCTGTGATGATTCGTACACTCAGGCGAGTGTCGGGGTTGGCACCACAGAAACCATCAATCACGAATAGGCGCTTAGCGGATAACTCTTCGGTTACTAGTTGCTTAAGATCGCGCCACACCTCGGTCGAGATGGGTTTGTTGTCATTCTTACCTTGATCTGACCACCACATGGTGTCTCGCGTCGAGTCATCTTTTACGATGTACTTATCTTTCGGCGAGCGGCCAGTAAAGATGCCGGTATCAACGGCGATCGCTCCTAGCTCAGTCACAGTTCCTTTTTCATAACCTTCTAATTCAGGACGTGTTTCTTCTTCGAATAGTTGCTCGTAGCTCGGATTGCGTACAATCTCCCTTACGCCAACAATACCGTATTGAGAAAGATCAAGTGTTGCAGCCTTTGTATGTTCCATAACAGTCATAGGTGCTCCTTTATAAGAAATGTAGGGATTTGAAATTTTTTAAATAAAGTAATCCTGTTGTAATAATTTTTTGAGTCTGCCTCCATGCTAACAACGCAAATGACTTAAAACAGGGAGGTAGTTCAAAAAATATCCGCATTTTTTTCGTACATTATCTGCCTATATCACAAGCTAGTTTGAAATATTATTTGGTAAGCGCTAACCCACACAGAACAATCCTTTTGTCATTAGTGGGTTGGGGTGAATGTAAGCGTAGTCGAAAGTTTAGGAAATTAAACTAGGGGCGAGGTGCGGGTTTCGGGCTGGTGCCCTCCGAGGAGCGGGGAGTTTGGTGCGCGTGATAAGTAATTCGCTTTTAGATAAAGGGGGGCGAAGAGCGGGTTTCGGGCTAGCGCCCTCCGGGGTTCGAGGAGATTGGTACACTCGACATTTTATTTATATCTTAAAAATGAGAGCGAGGAGCTCAACACACGTTGATAACTCCTCGCGCCTCGGAACGAAGTGAAACCCGCACCTCGCACCTTTTATTTAGTGGATTGTGTCGCTACCCGAAGCAGGTGCCGATGCTTGAGCAAACAGTTCTGCCACCTGGGCAGAGTCAAACGCGTAGTTTGTGCCGCAGTAGTCGCAGTGTAGGGCGATGCTGCCTTCGGTGGCTAGGATGTCGTCGACTTCTGCGCGGTCTAGGGTCACGATAGCTGCGCCGCTGCGCTCGCGTGAGCAGCCGCAGAAGAACTCAACCGGTTGTGGTTCAAATAGGCGTACTTGCTCTTGGTTGTAAAGGCGGTATAGCAGCTCTTGCGCTTCAAGCGAGAACAGCTCTTCGTCTTTGATGGTGTCGGTCAGCTGCTCTAGGTGCTCGAAGTCATCCGGTGTGCCGGTGCCATCTGGCATGACCTGGATCAGCATACCCGCTGCGTGTGGCTTGCCGTCCATCTCACCGGTGCGGATCCACAGGCGAGTTTTCAGCTGCTCTGAGTTGGCGAAGTAGTTCTCGATCACTTGCGTCAGGTTGTCACCCTCAAGGCCAACCACGCCCTGGTAGCGCTCACCCTGTTTCGGGTCAATCGTGATCACTAGGTAGCCTTTACCCATCATCTCGTGCAGCGTTGCGTCTGGGGCGATATCGCCTTCCCAGCGTGCCACGCCGCGCACTTTTTGGTCATGGTCGCCGTTGATCACTGCTAGTGATACTGGGCCGTCACCTTGAAGCTGGATGGTGATCGAGCCTTCAAACTTTAGGGTGGCGGTTAGCAGTGTGGTGGAGACGAGTAGCTCACCCAAAAGCTTTTGCAGCGCCGCTGGGTATTCCTTGCTGGTAATAATCTGTTGGTATGCGTCATCCAGTTGTACCAACTCGCCACGTACAGATAAATCTTCAAAAAGGTAGCGATTTAAAACATTGTTTGCCATAGAAGGAAGCTCCAGCTTATTGATGTTTGAACTTAATGATGTCACGACGCTGCTTTTTATCGGGGCGTCGGTCCGGGCTCGGGTTGTGTGCGTGCAACTTGCGCTGCATGGCGTTACTTTCGCGTTTTTCAACACTTTCCGAGGTTTCGCGGTAGAGCGTTTGCGCCTCTGGCGCGCCGCGACGTTGATCAGAGATCCGCTCGATGACCACGGTTTTCTCTTCGTGGCCCTGGCGTAGTGCAACCGTGGCTCCGACTTCAACAACCTTACTCGGTTTGCTGCGCTGGCCATTATAATGCACTTTGCCGCCATCGATCATGTTGCGTGCGATGGAACGGGTTTTATAAAAACGTGCGGCCCACAGCCATTTATCGAGACGAACGGCTTGTTCGTTTTGGTCATTGTGTGATTTGTTGGAACCCATTTGTGCGCTATATCTCCTACCATTAATATTGAATCAACCTCACAATGGTAGCGCGATCGCACTTTTTCAAGGTGTAAGGGTGTGTAAAGCACAAAAAACCATTTGCTTAAACCGCGTATGATATAGTGAAATATTTCTCATCTATACTAACGCACCAATTTATTTCAGTAAGGACATAGGTTTGGCAACTACCGCCTTTAATATGGCCCGCTTTGACGGACAGGCACTGATCAATTTCTTTAAGCAGCACCAGCAGCGTATCAGCGGCGTGCTGGTGATCGTGTTGCTCGCAGCGTCCGCTTGGATGTTGGGTAAGATGGTCTGGATGCTGGTGGAGCCTGAAACCGAGGTTACCCCGTGGCGCGCCACACAGACATCAGGCAATGCCAACGCGAACTCTTCGACAATTGATCTGTCTAAGGTGCATGATGGGCACTGGTTTGGCCGCTTCCAAGAGGATGCACAGCCGGTCGAGCGCAAGCAGCCTGTAGTTCAGGATGCGCCTAAGACTCGTCTAAATCTGACTCTAGTTGGCGTGGTGTCGAGTGACAATGTTCGCAAGAGCTTAGCCGTGATTGCCAATCGTGGCCAGCAGGCGACCTATGGCATCGACGAAACCGTTGAAGGCACGCGTGCGAAGTTGAAAGCGGTATTAGTGGATCGCGTGATCATCGAAAACGCGGGCCGTGACGAGACCCTGATGCTCGATGGTATCGACTACAACCAGCGCTCACAAACGCCAACCCAGAGCACGGCGCCGTCTCGCTCAGAGCCTGCAACGGCCAGTCCAGACACTGACCGCCTAGCAGCGATCCAAGAGGAAATCTCCTCAGATCCACAAAAGCTTTTCCAGTATGTGCGTATGTCACAGGTGAAACGTGATGGTGACGTGGTGGGATACCGCTTAAGTCCGGGGCGCGATAGAGAATTATTTGAGTCGATCGGCCTGCAAAATGGCGATATTGCGACTCAACTCAATGGACAAGACCTAACGGATCCAGCGGCAATGGGTCAAATTTTTCAAGACATCAGCAACCTTACCGAGCTGAGCCTTACCGTCGAGCGTGACGGTCAGCCGTATGATGTCTACATCCAGTTTTAACACCCTGAGTAACAACGAAACTCAGCTTTAGGAGTACCGCGTGAAGCATTGGTTCAAGAAAAGTGCTTGGTTATTGGCAGGAAGCTTATTAACTACAGCACCTGTGCTAGCTAACGATTTTAGTGCAAGTTTTAAAGGCACAGACATACAAGAGTTCATCAATATTGTTGGCCGTAACCTCGAGAAAACCATCATTGTTGATCCCACTGTTCGAGGCAAGGTGGACGTGCGCAGCTACGATACGCTGACAGAGGAGCAGTACTACAGCTTCTTCCTCAACGTATTGGAAGTGTACGGATTTGCCGTGGTTGAGATGGATAACGGCATCCTTAAGGTGATTAAGGCCAAAGACGCCAAAACCTCAGCGATCCCCGTTGTCGGTGATGATGGCGCGACAGGTGATAGCGTAGTAACCCGCGTGGTGGCGGTGCGTAACGTCTCAGTGCGTGAGCTGTCACCATTGCTACGTCAGCTCAATGATAACGCAGGTGCAGGTAACGTTGTGCACTACGACCCGGCGAACATCATCTTGATCACAGGCCGCGCGGCAGTCGTTAACCGCTTGGCTGAGATCATCAAGCGTGTTGACCAAGCGGGTGATAAAGAAATTGAAGTCGTCGACCTGAAAAACGCCTCGGCGGCAGAAATGGTGCGTATCGTTGAAGCGCTAAATAAGACCACCGATGCTAAGAATACCCCGCCGAATTTGCAACCAACGCTGGTCGCCGACGATCGTACAAACTCGATTCTTCTCTCAGGTGACCCTAAAGTTCGTGCTCAGCTTAAGCGCTTGATTAAACAGTTGGATATCGAGATGGCAAGCAAGGGTAACAACCAGGTGGTTTACCTCAAGTACGCAAAAGCGGAAGACCTAGTCGATGTACTGCGTGGTGTGTCTGACAACCTACAGGCAGAAAAAGCGGCTGGTCAAAGTGGCAGCGCTACAGCGCCAAGCGCACGTGGTGAGGTCACTATCGCAGCGCACGCGCACACCAACGCTTTGGTAATGACCGCGCCGCCAGATATCATGAATGCCCTACAAGATATCGTGACTCAACTGGATATCCGTCGTGCACAGGTTCTGATTGAAGCACTGATTGTTGAGATGTCTGAGAATGATGGTATCAACCTCGGCGTTCAGTGGGGTAACCTTGAGACAGGTGCGGTCATTCAATATAACAACACGGGTACGTCGATTGGTAGTGTCATGGTCGGTCTGGAAGAGGCTAAAGATCAGACTCGTACGGAGTATTTCACCAATAGTGATGGAAACCGAGTTCCTTTCGAGGTGACTGAGTCAGGAGACTACTCAACACTCGCAGCAGCCCTATCTGGCGTAAATGGTGCGGCAATGAGCCTGGTCATGGGCGACTGGACGGCATTGATCAGCGCGGTGTCCTCGGACTCCAACTCCAACATCCTGTCTTCGCCGAGTATTACCGTGATGGATAACGGCGAAGCGACCTTTATTGTGGGTGAAGAGGTGCCGGTTATTACTGGTTCAACGGCTGGCTCTAACAACGATAACCCATTCCAAACGGTTGATCGTAAAGAGGTCGGTATCAAGCTTAAGGTTGTACCTCAGATCAACGAAGGTAACTCGGTACAAATGAATATCGAGCAAGAGGTATCGAATGTATTGGGTGCCAACGGCGCAGTAGACGTACGTTTTGCCAAGCGTCAGCTAAACACTTCTGTGATGGTGGAAGACGGCCAAATGATTGTATTGGGCGGCCTGATTGATGAGCGTGCGCTTGAGAGTGAGTCTAAAGTACCGCTCCTTGGTGATATCCCGTTCTTGGGTCAGCTGTTTAAGTCAACCAGCACCCAAACCGAAAAACGCAACTTGATGGTATTCATCAAGCCAACCATTATCCGTGATGGTATGTCTGCGGACGGTATCACCCAGCGTAAGTACAACTATATTCGTGCAGAGCAGCTATTGAAGGCAGAGCAAGGCCTGAAGCTAATGGATGACGAAAACGTTCCTGTACTACCAGAGTACGGGAAGTCGGTTGAGTTTGCGCCTGAGCTGCAGGTCTTGATTGAACAAATGGAAGCGAAGTAATGCAAGCCGAGGCTATTCATCATCGTCTGCCATTCAGCTTCGCCAATCGCTTTAAGATGGTGCTGGAGCATGAAGAGCAAGGCAGTGTCCTTTATTATCAAGAGCCGATGACCATGAGCGCGCTGCTGGAAGTGCAGCGCGTGTCACCGCGCGTGTTTACCTTACAGGCGCTCAGCAGCGAGGCGTTTGATGCTAAGTTGACCGAGGCGTATCAGCGCGACTCAAGTGAAGCGCGTCAGCTGATGGAAGACATTGGCGCTGATAGCGATGACTTCTTCTCATTGGCAGAAGAGCTGCCGCAGGATGAGGACTTGCTTGAGTCGGAAGACGATGCACCCATCATCAAGCTGATCAACGCCATGCTCGGTGAGGCGATCAAAGAGGGCGCCTCGGATATCCATATCGAGACGTTTGAAAAGTCGCTGTCGATCCGTTTCCGTGTCGATGGTGTGCTGCGTGATGTGCTGGCGCCAAGCCGCAAGCTTGCGCCTTTGTTGGTCTCGCGTGTTAAGGTTATGGCCAAGCTGGATATCGCCGAGAAGCGTGTGCCGCAAGATGGTCGTATCTCGCTGCGTATCGGTGGTCGCGCCGTGGATGTGCGTGTTTCAACCATGCCATCGTCGCACGGCGAGCGCGTGGTAATGCGTCTTCTGGACAAGAACGCCACTCGTCTTGATCTGCATAGCCTGGGCATGACGCCATCAACCCATGATAACTTCCGTCATATTATCGCCCGTCCGCACGGCATTATTCTGGTGACCGGCCCAACCGGTTCGGGTAAATCCACCACCTTGTACGCCGGTCTGCAAGAGCTCGATAGCAGTGAGAGTAATATCCTCACGGTTGAAGATCCGATTGAATTTGATATCGATGGCATCGGTCAGACTCAGGTGAACCCAAAAGTCGACATGACCTTTGCTCGCGGTCTGCGCGCGATTTTGCGTCAAGACCCAGATGTGGTGATGGTGGGTGAGATCCGTGACCTAGAAACAGCGCAAATTGGTGTCCAAGCGTCATTAACCGGTCACTTAGTGATGTCAACCTTGCACACCAACACCGCTGTCGGCGCGATTACTCGTCTGCGCGATATGGGTATCGAGCCCTTCTTGATCTCGTCATCGCTGCTTGGGGTTCTGGCTCAGCGATTGGTGCGCACCTTGTGTAACGACTGTAAAACGCCGTATCAGGCGGATAACGAGCAGAAGAAATGGTTTGGCTTGACGCCAGCCGATGAACTGACCTTGTATCGCCCAAGTGGTTGTGAGCAGTGTAATCAGAAGGGTTATCGCGGTCGTACCGGTATTCACGAGCTGCTGTTGGTCGACGATCAGGTGCAAGAGCTGATCCACAGTGAAGCGGGTGAGCAGGCGATTGAGCGCTGCGTGCGTGAGCGCACACCAAGTATTCGTCAAGATGGCTTGAATAAGGTGCTTGCGGGCGTCACTACGCTGGAAGAAGTCCTGCGCGTTACTAAAGATGGTTAACGGGGTGGGGATGGCTAATGGCGGCGTTTGAATATAAGGCACTGGATGCCAAGGGTAAGCAGAAAAAGGGTGTGATCGAGGGCGATAATGCCCGCCAGGTCCGATCACGGTTAAAAGAGCAGGGATTAATCCCAGTTGAGATCACCGAGACGCGCGCCAAGGCGCGCAAGTCATCATCGGCTAAAAAGCCCGCGTTTCAGCGCGGGATCAGCACGCCAGATTTGGCGTTGATCACTCGTCAGTTGTCGACCTTGGTGCAATCGGGGATGCCGCTGGAGGAGTGTCTTAAGGCTGTCTCTGAGCAGTCGGAGAAGCCACGTATCCGCACCATGCTGGCCGCGGTGCGCTCAAAGGTCACCGAGGGTTACACCCTCGCAGATAGCCTAGCGGATTACCCGCACATCTTTGATGAGTTGTTCCGCTCAATGGTGGCGGCGGGTGAAAAGTCAGGTCATTTGGATGCGGTGCTCGAGCGCTTGGCGGATTACGCTGAGAATCGGCAGAAGATGCGCTCTAAGCTGCAGCAGGCGTTGATTTATCCGGTGGTGCTGGTGGTGTTTGCCATCGGTATCGTGGCCTTCTTGCTTGCGGCAGTGGTGCCGGAGATTGTTGGCCAGTTTTTGACCATGGGGCAAGACTTGCCTTGGCAGACCGAAATCTTGCTCGCAATGAGTGATTTTATTCAAGAGTGGGGATTGATCTTGCTTGGGGTGTTTGTGGTGCTGGTGTACCTAGCACGCTTTGCTTTATCCAAGCCCTCGATTCGCCTTAACTGGGATCGCCGTATTGTGCGTATGCCAATGCTGGGTAAGATCAGCCGCGGTTTGAACACCGCCCGCTTTGCGCGCACCCTGTCTATCTGTACCTCCAGTGCGATCCCTATCTTGGAAGGGATGAAGGTCGCAGTGGATGTGATGACCAATAAGTTCATCAAGCAGCAGGTGAATATGGCCGCGGATAATGTGCGTGAGGGCGCGAGCCTGCGCAAGGCACTCGATCAAACCCAGTTGTTCCCGCCAATGATGCTGCACATGATTGCCAGTGGTGAGCAGAGTGGTGAGCTTGAGTCGATGCTGACACGCGCAGCAGACAACCAGGACGCGAACTTTGAATCGACGGTGAATATTGCGCTGGGCATCTTTACCCCGGTGCTGATTGCACTGATGGCAGGCATGGTGCTGTTTATCGTGATGGCGACCATGATGCCGATTCTTGAGATGAACAACCTAATTGGTTAATCAAGTGACTGATATTTATTGTCAATTAATTGATAGTATTGAATTTCTCGACCGAAGTTGGCACGAGAACAATTGTTTTTGGAGATTGTAATGAAAAACAGACGTAGCAAACAGGCTGGTTTTACCCTGTTAGAGATTATGGTAGTAGTGGTCATCTTGGGTGTGCTCGCTGCGGTTGTGGTTCCTAACCTGGTGGGTAGCCAAGATACGGCGAACCAGAAAAAAGCGGTAAGTGATATTGTTGCGCTAGAGAACGCATTGGATATGTACCGCTTAGATAACAGTGTTTATCCAACCACAGACCAAGGCCTTGAGGCATTGGTGACTAAGCCAAACAACCCAGAGCCGCGCAACTACCGCGAGGGTGGCTACATTCGTCGTCTGCCAAACGACCCATGGGGTAATGAATACCAATACCTAAGCCCAGGCGACAACGGCACCATTGATATCTTTACCCTTGGTGCTGACGGCCAAGAAGGCGGTGAGGGCGTTAATGCCGATATCGGTAACTGGAATCTAACCGATTTCCAATAAATCAATGAAATTGGGGTAAGTGAAGACTTACCCCAATTGAGAGTATGCTTGTGTTTTTTACTTCTACATCGCGTTCCATTCCCTCTTCACGTGGCTTTACCCTACTCGAACTTTTGCTGGTATTAGTGGTGATCGCCGTCGGTGCGGTAGCGGCGATCTCGACGGTCGTCAGTTCGACCCAAGATCAGGCCAAGGATGAGACCCAGCGTGTGTTTCTGCAGTTGCAACTGCTCAACGACGAAGCGCTGTTGAGTGGTCAGAACTATGGATTGCGCATAGATGAAAAACAGAATCGTATTCTTTTGATGGCCCTGGGTGAAGATGGCTGGGAGCCAATGGATATTGACGGCATGGCAAATGAGATCACCCTGCCGGAAGATCTGATGATGAGCATGACCTTAGGCGGTGATATCTGGAAGAACAACGACAGCTTGTTTCTGCCAGGCTCGCTGTTCGACGAGGAGATGTTTGCCGAGGTTGAGTCAGACGCTCCCCCTCAGCCACCACAGATTTTTATCCTATCGAGTGGTGAAATCACTCCCTTTACGCTGCATATTCTCGGCAACAACGATCAGGTCAACGATGATAACTGGCGGGTGATTGTCGGCGAAAATGGCGTCATCCATCGCCTTGAGCCGGGGGATGAGTATGAAGAGTAAGTCTAAATCAGCCGGCATGACCCTGATTGAGGTGCTGGTGGCGCTGGCGATTTTCTCTACCGCGGCCATCGCGGTGATCCGCTCGGTAAGTCAACACATCAATACCTT
Source organism: Vibrio glycogenivorans (assembly GCF_051660965.1). NCBI lineage: Bacteria > Pseudomonadati > Pseudomonadota > Gammaproteobacteria > Vibrionales > Vibrionaceae > Vibrio > Vibrio glycogenivorans. The sequence goes on from NZ_JBPVIS010000007.1 coordinate 166,593, forward strand.
GAGCTACCTTGAAGAGAAGACCTTCGCCGCGATGGTGGTGGACAATCAAATGGCGGCGGTGATGCTTGACCCGAGTAAACTGAGCGCGAAAAAAGGCACCGAGGAGTTGGCAGGGCGAACCTGGTATTGGCAGGTGACGCCAGTCAGCACTTCCGACAACCTCTTGCGCGCCTTTGATGTGAGCGTGTCTGCCGAGGAAGGTGGTTCAACTCTTGTAACGGTAAGAAGCTATGTACCTTAAGCGCCCATTATCGAAGCGATCAGTCCCGAAGATTAAAGCCCACAAGGGCTTTACCCTAATTGAGGTGTTGGTGGCGATGGCCATCTTTGCCAGCTTGAGTGTTGGCGCTTACCAAGTGCTGTTTCAAGTGCAAGAGAGCAATGCCCAATCGCTGCAAAAAAGTGAGCGCTTGAAAGAGATCCAGCGCGCAATGGTGTTGATGGATAATGACTTTCGCCAGATGGCAACGCGCCGTATGCGCACCAATGGTGAGGCGCCAGCTGGGCAACTGCTCTACTGGCAGGACTACCTGCTCGACTCGGACACCAAAGGGCTGGTGTTTACCCGCCTTGGGTGGCATAACCCAGAGCAGCAATTTCCGCGCGGTGAGGTGACCAAGGTTGGCTACCGCACCCAAGAGCAAGTGCTGGAGCGGGTTTGGTGGCGCTATCCAGATACGCCGGTTGGCCAAGAGCCGATCAGCGCACCACTGCTGACTCAGGTAGAGAGTTTTGATATTCGGTTTTACAACGGCTCGGAGTGGGTCACTGAATGGTCGACCAACGGGCAACTGCCAGAGGCGGTGTCGGTGCGTTTAGAGCTGGAAGATTACGGCGAGATTGAGCGTATTTACCTCACCTCTGGTGGTCAGCTCAATGATTTAGCAGGGGGCAATGATGAGTAAGTCTCCATCACGTCAGCGCGGCGTGGCAATTATCGTCGTACTCATGGTACTTGCGGTGATGGCGGCATTGGCGGCCAGCATGTCAGGTCGCCTGTTTACTCAATTTAAGCGCGCCAATAACCAGATAAACTATCAGCAGGCGTATTGGTACAGCCTTGGGGTTGAGGCTCTGGCTATCGTCGGCATCGAGCAGAGCTATAAAGACAGCGATACGATCAACACCTCGCAGGCGTGGGCGCTCGAAGAGCAAGTCTACCCGCTTGACTATGGTACGGCGCAGGGGCGGATTCGTGATCGCCAGGCATGTCTGAACCTCAATGCGATTGGCTCAGCCGTGATCTCAAGCAACTCCAATCAAAGGCCGTATGTGATGCGCGTATGGCAGCAACTGCTTGAAGCCACCGAGGTCGATAGTTATGCGGCGGAGACCATCAGTGACTCGACGTATGAGTTTATTAACCCGGAATTTAGCACCCAGACCTCCAATGGGGTGGGTGACAGTTATTATGAGAGTGTTCAGCCTGCGTATTTGGCGGCCAACGGATGGTTGGCAGACAGCAGCGAGCTGCGCGCGATCAATGGCGTGACCGGTGAGGTGATGCAAAAGATTGACCCTATGGTGTGCGCACTGCCGACCGATGAGTGGATCTTGAATGTCAACACGATTGAGCCGGAGCAAGCTCCGCTCTTAGAAGCGATGTTCTATCCACACCTATCACAGAGTGACGCCAAGAATTTGATTGAGAGCCGCCCTTATGACGGCTGGGACTCAGTTGATGACTTTCTGGCTGAGTCAGAGATGGGCGGGGTTGAGGCCGCCGTTCGTGACGAAGCGAAGCCGTTTATCGGTGTCGATAGTCAATATTTCGAGCTAGACGCTCAAGTTTGGGTTGAGCAGTCTAGAGTAAGAATTAGAAGTCTATTGTACAGTGACAATAGAGAAACAGCGTCGGTCGTACGCCGACGTTTTGGAGGGATCAGTGAGCGAGTTTCTGACCGTTCGACTAACTAGTCAACCTGAGGCCGCGGTGCCTTGGTTGGTGTGGTCTACACAAGACAATGAAATTATTGCCAGCGGTGAGTTGGCAAGCAGCGCTGAGCTGGAGACTTTGCAAGATTATGCCGATCATCGCGGTGTGATCCTGCTGCTGTCTGCCAGTGATGTGGTGCTAAGTGAGGTGACGATCCCAGCAGGGGCCAGTCGTCAGTTTGAGTCGATGCTGCCGTTTTTGCTTGAAGATGAGCTGGCGCAAGACGTCGATGACCTGCACTTTACCATCTTGAAGAAGAAAGGTGATCAGGCGCTGGTAGCAGCTGTTGATCGCTCTTGGCTGGAGCAGTGCCTCGAGCAATGCAAAGCGCTCGGCTTTGAGGTGAAAAAGGTGGTGCCTGACGCACTTGCCCTACCGACCAACGAAGAGGGACTGAGTGCGGTTCAACTCGGCTCGGAGTGGCTACTGAAAAAAGGCGAGTATCAGGGCGCGGTGGTGCCGGATGCTTGGCTGGGTATGACGGCGCAATCGCCTTGGGTACAAGAGCAAGAGAACTACTTACCACTGAAGGCCTACAGCCCGTTGCCAGAGCTTGAGCTTGCCGAAGAGCAAGACTGGCAGTCTATGCCAGCAGAGCTTGCGATGCAGTTACTGACCAAAGAGGCGATTGTTGGCAAGATAACCTTGCTAACGGGCGCGTTTAAGCAGAGCTCACCGATCAGTAAGTACTGGCGTGTGTGGCAAAAAGTGGCGATTGCTGCAGGGGTACTTTTGACCGTGATGATGGGTCAGTATGCACTGGAAACCTATCGTTTTGAGGCGCAGGCCTCGGTGTATCGCGCTGAAAGTGAGCGTATCTTCCGTGATATTACCGGCAAAAGTCGTATTCCTACCACAGGCTATCTAAGGCGTGAGCTTGACAGTGAGATCACTCGTCTGTCTGGTGGTGCTGGTGACAGCTCATTGCTTAACTGGTTCGTTGAGCTCTCCAATTCACTCGGCCCATCGCCTGCAATCCAGCTGCAAAGCGTGCGCTTTGATGGGAACCGTCAAGAGCTGCGTCTAGTGGCTGAGGGGAGTGATTTCCAGGTCTTCGAGCAGGCACGTCTGGCACTCTCTGAGCGATTTGAGGTCGAACAGGGGCCACTCAACCGTAACAATGAAGTGGTGTCTGGCACGTTCACCATTAAGGCGCAATAGGGGAGTATCATGGAGCTATTGACCAACGTAAAAAGCTGGTGGTACAGCCTGTCGGTACGTGAGCAGCGCTTGGTATCCGTGTGCGGTGTCTTGCTGGCGATAAGTCTGCTGTATCTTGGGCTTATCAAGCCGCTGCAGTCGCGCGCAGAGGCCGCGCGCACGCGCATCGACTCAGAGAGACAGCTACTTGGCTGGGTATCGAGCAAGGCCGATGAGCTGGTTGAGCTGCGCGCGCAGGGCGGGATTGTCTTAAGCGATCAGCCGCTTAACCAACTGATCTACTCTTCTGCCAGTCGCTACAGTGTGGAGATCATTCGTATGACCCCGCGTGATGACATGATGCAGGTTTGGATTCAGCCGATTGCCTTTACTCAGTTACTCAACTGGATCACTTATTTAAAAGAGCAACAAGGTGTTGAGGTGGCATTCCTTGATGTAGACCGCACCGAGCGCGCGGGGCTTGTCGATGTCAAGCGCCTGCAATTTCAAAAGGGAGCCAATTAATGCGTCGAGTTATTCTGATTTCACTGCTGTGTCTGAGTGTGTTTGTCGTCAGTGTGATCGCGCATCTCCCAGCCAGCTTCGCGCTTAACTATCTGCCGAATCAGATCGCGCAGGTTGAGGGCGTATCGGGCACTATCTGGAATGGTCAAGTGCAGCGCGTTAGCGCGCAGGGCCAGCAGTTAGGTGAGCTGCAGTGGCAGGTAAAGCCATGGTCGATGTTCACCGCTCGAATTGAAGCCGATATCCGCTTTGGTCGCGGTAGCCCGATTGACTTGCGTGGTCGTGGCACAGTGGGTGTTGGCCTCTCAGGCCCTTACGCCGAGCAGTTCGTCGCCTCAATCCCAGCCGATTTTGTGATGAGTCAGATGCCAACCCCAGTGCCGATTAACGCGCTCGGTCAAGTTGAGCTGACCATGCGCGATTATCAGTTCGATCAGCCCTATTGCGCCGCAGCCGAGGGCACGCTGGCTTGGTCGACGGGCGAGCTAAGCACCCCAATTGGTCCGCTAGTGCTTGGCCCTGTGATTGCTGACATCAGCTGCCAAGACAGCCAATGGCAAGTCCAAGGCACACTGCAAAGTGCCCAAGTCAGCGGCGAGTTCAGCGCCCAACTGCAAGCAAACAATCAATACCAGTCAGAAGCCTGGTTCAAACCAGAAGAGGAATTCCCATCGATTCTGGCTAATCAGCTGAGCTTTTTGGGCCAGCCGGATGGGCAAGGGCGGTATCAGTTGAGACAAAGCGGGCGGCTCTAAGGAGCCGAGAATCGAGAGGCGAGATCGTTTCACTGCGAGTACGCTGCGCTCGAGGGGGAGGTTGTTGTGACTTTTCCGTTTATATTGGCTAGCGGTTTAGCCTTTGGAAGATAACCCTATCTTGAATGATAGGGTTATTTGTATCTGTGTACTCAAAGCACATCTTTCCAACACGTGCCAGAAATGAAGTTTTCCAGTGTCTAGAAGCGAGCGAAGAACTTTCTCGCCTCTCGCCTCTCGATTCTCGCCTCTATTATCCCTTGTGGATAATAATACTTTCCCAGTCCAACGATTCGTCCCCCAGCACAATAAAGTTCGGGTTCTCTAGCGTTTCGCGTTGGTTGTAGGATAGGGGCTCTAGGTGGGTGTTGAGGATGCGGCCGCCGGCTTCTTCGACGATGCATTGGGTGGCGGCGGTGTCCCATTCGCCGGTTGGGCCAAGGCGTAGGTAGCAATCGACGGCACCCTCGGCGACGAGACAGGCCTTGAGTGCGGCTGAGCCTAGTGGGACAAGCTCATAGTTCCAGGCCGAGCTAAGGCGGTTGGTGATGCTGTTGATGTCTTGGCGGCGACTGATGGCGATGGCGATTGACTGGCTTGGGCCCGGGTGAAGGTGCGATTTGATCCGCACGCTCTCATCCATCTCAGGGATCTTCCAAGCGCCCTTGCCGTGGTAGGCATAATAGGTCACGCCAGACACTGGCGCGTACACCACACCCATTACCGGGCGATGATTATCCACTAGGGCAATGATGGTGGCAAAATCACCGCTGCGAGCGATAAACTCTTGGGTGCCATCAAGGGGGTCAACCAACCAGTAACGACTCCATTGTGAACGCTGCTCTAAGCTAATGTCGGCGGCCTCTTCTGAGAGCACTGGGATATCCGGTGTCAGCTCGGAGAGGTGTTTGGTGATCAGCTTATGGGCCGCGATATCTGCGCTGGTTACTGGGGTCTCATCCGATTTGGTGTACTCCTCGTACTGCTTTTTTTGGTAGATATCCAAGATCAATTGACCGGCCGAGCGGGCAATCTCGATAACATTGGGGATCAGAGGAGACAAATCACTGGGCGTGGTCATGCAAAATCCTATCAGTCTTACCTAGCCTATCCATAAGTAGGTATGGGTTATTGGGCGTGTAGATAACGCAGCGCTAATAACAATGCGGTAATACTGCGCGCCTCACAAAAATCGAGATGGGTGAGCAACTCTTCTGCTTGCGCCAGTGGCCAGCGAACAATCTCTAGCGGCTCTGGCTCGTCACCCTCGAGTGTTTCTGGGTATAAGTCTTTGACGACAAACAAGGTCATCTTACTAGAGAAGTACGATGGTGCAAGTACCACCTCTTTGAGTGCTACCATTTGATGCGCACCAAGACCAATTTCTTCCTTCAGCTCACGGTTTGCCGCCTGCGCCGGGGTTTCCCCCACATCGATCAATCCCTTAGGAAACCCGAGCTCATAACGCTCAGTCCCCGCCGCATACTCTCGCACCAATAAAAGATCACCACTGTCGGTCACCGGCACCATCATTACCGCATTGCGCCCGCTCGGCTTCATGCGCTCATAGGTGCGTCGAGTGCCATTACTGAACTCCAAATCCTGCGCCTCAATCGTAAACAGGCGCGACTGAGCAGCCACTCGAGTGTCAAGAATCTTAGGTTGGGTGCGTTTTTTCAAAAGAAACCCCTTTTTTCACGCGCGGTGGGCGCTGTTATTGCGGTGGATAGGTCTACTATAGGTGAAAACTTTAGGTCAGGGAATGATCAGGGGCGGGGTTCGGGTGCGGACTTCGTCCTACGAGGAGCGAGTAAAAGCCAAAAGCAAAAGAGTCGAGCTTTGCTCGACTCTAGTAAATAGTGTGCTTTTCTTAATACGGGAAGCGAGTGCATTTGCTTATGCTTCTATCGAGCTAACAGCGTGCACCCCTCGAAGCGCAGCTTACCCGAACCTCGCAGCGTAGCGTCCCCGCCCCTGACTAACGAAGTTAGTAGTAAGAGTGTTCCCCAGCCTGATGCTCTGTCGCATCCTTCACGCCAGTCAGTTCACCGCTAAATTCTTGTAGAAGCTGTTTCTCGATGCCTTCTTTTAGGGTGACGTCGACCATTGAGCAGCCGTTACAGCCGCCGCCGAAGGCAACGATGGCGACGCCTTGTTCGGTGATCTCAACTAGGTTTACGTGGCCGCCGTGGCCAGCGAGTTGTGGGTTCACTTGGGTTTGGATTACATACTCAACACGCTCAATCAGAGGCGCGTCGTCAGAGACCTTACGCATTTTGGCGTTGGGTGCTTTTAGGGTCAGCTGTGAGCCCATCTTATCGGTCACGTAGTCAATCTCTGCGTCCTCTAGGAACGGCAGGCTGAGTTCATCGACAAAGGCAGAAAAGGGTTCATAGTTGAACTCGGTGTCGGTGGCTTCAACGGCTTCTGGTGGGCAGTAAGATACACCACACTCGGCGTTTTGAGTGCCTGGGTTAACGACGAAGACACGGATATTAGTCCCTTCGGGTTGTTGCGCCAATAGCTTGGCAAAGTGAGCTTGAGCGGCTTCTGAAATGCTGATTGGATTTGACACGGCTAATACCTGACTAATTTTGTAAACTATTTTTGTATTCTACTCCTGAAAGCGCTGAAATCTAGTCTTTTATTTGACCCTATTATTTAATATGGCTTGGTCGTTGGCTGAAGAAAGACATGGTGATAGCAGCGCTCAGTCGTCCGCTGTCGTGCGACAGATACAATAAATATCAATGGTTTCTACACCAACATCAAGCAGTAATTTGCATAACTGCTCAACGGTCGCACCTGTGGTGACCACATCATCCACGATGGCGATGTGCTTATGATGCGGGATAGAGTTGAGTGTGAAGGCACTGCGGATATTGCGCTGGCGCTGCTTGGCGGTCAGCCCTCTCTGCGGGCGAGTATGACGGCAGCGACGAAATAACCAGGGGTCAAATTGAGTATCAAAGTGCTGACTGAGAAAGGCGGCAAGGTGCTCGCTTTGATTAAAACCGCGCCACCATCTTCTGCGCCAGTGCATCGGCACACAAGTGATGAGCGGCGCGGGAGAGCGAATTTGACTGGCTAGCTCAAGGGCGAGTGGGCGAGCCAGCCAAAAGCTGCGCTGGTACTTAAGCTGATGAATGATCTGACTCAGAGGTGGGTGATATTGATTGAGGCAGGTTAGGCTCGACCACAGGGGCGGTGATCTCAGACACTGACCGCAATGAAGAGTCGGTTGATTGGTCGGTGCGCCGCAGCGCTGGCAGCGATTAGGCTCAACGATAGCACCGCGGCAGCTTGTACACCAAAAAGCTTGATTAGTGCCTAAAAGTTGTGATTTAGCGATCGGCAGAGCGCACAAGCAACAGCTCGGGACAGTCAGTCGAGCGATGTTTTTTTGCCACCAATTCGATACCATAGTTTATAAAATAGCTCGCACGGTTTATGGGTCATCCCACAAGTCTGGCTGAGATTGATACAGGCAATGGCCGATTAAAGTAGGAGAGTTTGCGATCATGGACACAGCCCAAGCAGAGCAGTTGCACTGGCAAAGCACAGGTCAAGGGGAGGATGTTATCTTGCTCCACGGCTGGGGGATGAACGGCGCAGTGTGGCAAGCGACTGCAGAGGCGCTTAGTGCGCGATATCGAGTGCATATTGTCGACCTGCCAGGCTATGGTCATTCTGCGCATGTCCATGCCTGTAATATGGATGAGATCGTTGCGCGATTGCTAGAAAGTGCACCGCCACAGGCAGTTTGGATAGGCTGGTCGCTAGGAGGTTTGATTGCCACCCAGGTTGCGCTCTCTCATCCACAGCGGGTCACCAAGCTGGTGACGGTCGCCAGCTCGCCTAAGTTTGCTGCGGACTTGCCATGGCGGGGGATAAAGCCTCAGGTCTTGAGTGCATTTACCGACCAGCTGCGAGAGGACTTCACCGCGACGATTGAGCGTTTTATGGGCCTGCAAGCGATGGGCAGTCCCTCAGCGCGTCAGGATGTCAAAACCATCAAGAAAGCGGTGCTATCCAGACCTACACCGAAAACGGGCGCACTGGAGCTAGGCTTGTCTCTATTGGCCGAGCATGACCTGCGCAGCGCACTTCAGCAGCTTCAGCAGCCGCTACTGCGATTGTATGGTCGCTTGGATGGTTTAGTTCCGGTCAAGGTAGCCAGTGATCTGCAAGCCTTACTGCCGGAGAGTGGCCAGCATATTTTTACTGACTCCTCACACGCGCCATTTATCACTGAGCCGGACGCATTTAATCAGCGCCTAGTTGCATTTATTGGCTAAGTATTTTCATTTTGCTGTCGATAAAGGTATAGATAAACCGATGAAGCACTGACTCTCGCGAGTACGATGAATAAGGAGGAGCGATGATTGTTTCACCCAACAACGTCAGCATGCCGCTGATCGCTCCCTCTGTGAATGTACAGACAGAACAGGTTGCGCGTGAGAATCGCACCAGTGAGGCGGTCAAGCCAGCGGTAGAGTTGGCCAAGGCCAATGCAGAGAGAAAGATTAAACAAGACGACAAGCGTCAAAGAGAGTCGGCTTGGGACCCCGCAGAGCACCCAGACTATGAGCTTGATGAAGAGCAGGACGACGCGCCCCAAAATGAGCTGGAACGTCTGTTTAGTTTGCTGGCACTGGAGAGTTACAGTGAGAATCAGGGCATGGGCTACACCATTCGCTTTAAACTGCCCAAGCGGATCATTGACGCTGCGATTGAGCAGGGGCATATGGCGCGGCGGCGTACGGTGATTAAGTATCACTATGGACACAGCGTGGCGCCACACCCTCCTTCCGATGTGATTGCGGTACTGTAGTCAAAGGATTAAAAAAGCCCTCACTTGGTGAGAAGTGAGGGCTACTGCTTTGGTGTCTCTTTCTTTGAAGACTTAAGCGGCTTACTTTTTCGCTTTAGCAAACGCCGCAGCAAATGCACCGCCCATGGCACTATTGCCGGCAGGCTCGTTGCGTTGGCGCTGCTGTCGACTGCGAGATGCCTTATCGTGAGGTGCCTTATCACGTGGAGCCGCGCTGCGTTGGCTACGATTATCCTGCCCAGGCTCATCCTTGAGGCGCATCGAAAGGCCAATCCGCTTACGCTGAATATCAACCTCCATCACCTTAACCTTAACGATATCGCCTGCCTTAACCACATCACGTGGGTCAGCCACATAGCGGTCGGTTAGGGCTGAGATGTGCACTAGGCCATCTTGATGCACGCCAATATCCACAAACGCGCCGAAGTTCGCCACGTTAGACACCACGCCTTCCAGGATCATCCCCGGCTCAAGATCAGAAACCTTGTTCACCCCCTCAGCAAAGGTCGCGGTTTTAAACTCAGGGCGAGGGTCTCGGCCTGGCTTATCCAGCTCTTTGATGATGTCGGTCACGGTCGGTACACCGAAGCTGTCATTGGTGTAGTCGATTGCGTGCAGTGACTTAAGGAAGCCAGAGTCACCAATTAGGGCTTTGATGTCTTTGCTGTTCTTTTCGGCAATCGCTTTGACTACCGGGTAGGCCTCTGGGTGCACCGCTGAGCCATCAAGAGGGTTTTTCCCTTCCATGATGCGCAAGAAACCCGCACACTGCTCGAAGGCCTTAGGGCCGAGGCGTGGGACTTTCTTCAGGCTAGTACGCGCATCAAAGCGACCGTTCTCATCGCGGTACGCGACAATGTTTTGCGCAATAGTGGTAGACAGTCCGGCCACTCGATTGAGTAGCGCGGCTGAGGCGGTATTCACATCCACACCCACGGCGTTTACACAGTCCTCGACCACAGCATCAAGACGTTTTGCCAGCATGGTTTGACTGACATCGTGCTGGTACTGGCCGACACCAATCGATTTAGGGTCGATCTTCACCAGCTCTGCCAGCGGGTCTTGCAGACGACGAGCAATCGACACTGCGCCGCGCAGTGATACGTCCATGTTAGGAAACTCTTTCGCTGCTAGCTCTGATGCCGAGTAAACCGATGCGCCGGCCTCGCTGACCATGATTTTCTGTACTTTGAGGTTGCCGCGCTTGATAAGGTCAGCCACGAAGCTGTCGGTTTCACGCGAAGCGGTGCCGTTACCGATGGCAATCAAATCCACATTGAACTTGCGCACGAGTTGATCGACTACTTGCGCCGCTTTGTCGTATTGGTTTTGCGGTGGGTGAGGGTAGATGGTGTCGGTCGCGAGCACCTTACCGGTGGCATCAACCACGGCAATCTTTGAGCCCGTGCGCAGGCCAGGGTCAAGACCTAGCGTGGCACGTGGGCCTGCAGGTGCGGCCATCAGTAGATCTTTGAGGTTCGTGGCAAAGACCTCAATTGCTTCGATTTCCGCGCGCTCTTTCATGGCGCCCATCAGCTCGGTTTCCATATGCATTGAAACCTTGATCCGCCAAGCCCAGCTGATCACTTGTTTGCGCCATGCGTCGGCAGGGGCGCTGCTCAGGGTGATGCCATAATGATCAGCGATCAGGGTCTCACAGTAGGACTGGCGCACGCCTTCCTCCTGCTCAGGGTCAGCATTCATTGCCAGCGTCAGTACGCCCTCATTACGACCACGCAGCATCGCCAGTGCACGGTGCGATGGCACCTTGCTCAGTGATTCATTGTGCTCAAAGTAGTCTTTAAATTTCTCACCTGCTTGCTCTTGTCCTGCGACAACCTTAGCTTGCAGTTGCGCATTAAGATTCAGATGCTTACGCACTTTCTCAAGCAGGTCTGCGTCCTCAGCGATGCGTTCCATGATGATCGCGCGTGCGCCATCAAGCGCAGCTTTGCTGTCTGCCACACCCTTATCGGCATCGATGTAGCCGGTAGCTTCTGCCTCTGGGTCGGTTTGCGGGTGATGCCAAAGCTGGTCAGCAAGCGGTTCAAGTCCGGCCTCAATCGCAATCTGGCCTTTGGTTCGACGCTTTGGTTTGTAGGGCAGATAAAGATCCTCAAGGCGCGTTTTACTGTCGGCTTCACGGATAGATTGCTCTAGTTCTGCAGTAAGCTTGCCTTGCTCTTGAATTGAATTGAGGATTGTCGCGCGGCGATCTTCAAGCTCGCGCAGATAATTCAGGCGCGTATCTAGGTTACGCAGCTGAGTATCGTCCAGACCACCGGTGGCTTCTTTACGATAGCGGGCAATAAATGGGACGGTGTTACCGTCATCGATTAGGGTCACAGCTGCCGTGACTTGGTCAAGGCGCACACTCAGCTCGCTTGCAAGCTGTTGATTGATAGTTTGGCTCATTCCGATGGCCTCGTTGTTAGTGCTTAATGACAAGATATGAGGGTAATAAGGAACTTTTGCAATGCCAGACCCCTCTCACTGGGTAACAATTATTTCCAATTCGACATTTACAACAGTAAGAAACGTGTCAAAACTTTTAATAACTCCTATACCCAAGTGACCTCAAGATGTAGTTTCAGCGAGATTTGCTTGGTTTGCAGCCAAGGCGGCCACTTGAAGATTTAGTGGCTCTAAAGCGAAAGTGGCCAACGCAGGCTGCGAGCCAAGCAAACTCGCCCTATGGGAGCCAATATACTGACTTATCTCCGCGTCAAATGTCTTTGAAATGGATGGCCATGTCTGCAGTCATTTTCCTTGATATAAGTCAGTATATTGGCTCTGAATCTGCATATTGAGGTCACTTGGGTATAAGATTTAAATGATGTCGCACGTCATTTCTGGGACAATCTACCCATTATGTGACGAGTCCGGCTGACAGTGTTCAGCCAGTGCCATAACTCACGGACTATAAAAATGAGAAAAAAAGCACTTACCCTTACAGCGAGCCTGGCTTTGATTTTAGCTACCCCTGTCACCGCGCAGTCAAACAGCACTTTTCAAGCGACCACCCAGCACCCGGCTTTTGAGCTTGATGGTCTGCCGGTTCTTGGTGGGATTGAAAACGTCTACTACGACCAGATCCCAGAGTTGGAGGGAGTGGCCTTTACCGGCAAGATTGACACCGGCGCTGATACCACCTCGATGCATGCATTGGATGTGGAGATTTACAGCAACAACCCTAAATACCAAGACCTCAAAAACGAAGAACTGTTGATGCAGATTGTTGAGGATCTCGGCGGGGTGAAAACCATGACCTGGCGAACCGGTTTTGCCGAGCATGCTGAGAGAGTCGCTGGCGTTGTGTCGTTTGTGATCCCACATCCCTATACGGGTGAATTAGTACGTGTTGAGCGCCCACTGCACAGACCGAGTGTGGTGCGCAGCCGTACCAGCGAGCAGCCGATCTATCGCCCAGTAATAGAGCTGCCACTGACCATCGCGGGCACGACAGTGATGACAGAAATCAATCTTACCGACCGAGCCCATTTCTCGGCGCCGATCCTGATTGGTAAGACCTTCCTTAAGGAAAACGCCTGGGTATTTACCGGCTACGATTTTCTCCAAGCTCAATCGGATGCGCAGTTGATCGGTAAGCGTGAGGTGGTCAGCGTCGAGGGTCTGGATTACACCACCAGTTTATCGCTGGCCAATCGCTACAGTATCTTCCATGCCACTGATATCGAAGTGGATGAGAAAAAACGCCAGGTGAGCTTTGTCTTGCATGGCAATGATAAATCCACCAAAGCCATGACCTTGCCGTTGGTGCGCACCGCACGTATCTCAGGTAATGAGCGCCCATTGGTGTATCTACCGGTCGAATTTGGTCACCTTGGAACCAAGATGGTGCTCGGCTACCCGGCCGATCGCAGCAAGAGTAGCTCCACCTTGCGCCTTGGTCATGAGATCCTCAATCAATGGTTTATGATCGATACCGACCGCAACCAGTGGCTCGATGGAGAAGGCATGAGCTACCAAGCGACACTAGCAGAGAAACCGCTGGTGCTCTCTCCGGTCGAGCAGGTGGAAATCGATGGCATTCCGCTGCCTGCGGAGCCCTCGTTTGTGGTTCAGACCTCGCTGCTGCGCGTGAGTGAGTTTGAGCTTGAGAAGAAGGGCAAGAGCGAGTTCGCGACCTTTACCCTGACTGACCAGCGCGGTGAGCCGGTGCGGATCACCAAACCCGTTGAGCGTAAGGTGCGCGTTGGCGAGACAGTGCGCCCAATCATCCGAGCAGAGCTAACACTTGGCAAGAGTACTGAGAGTTATGAGATTGCACTTGGAGAGCTGTCAGGGGATGAAACGCAAGCTCACTTCGTTTTAGGCCAAACTTTGGCACAGGGCGAGCTGCTGGTGGACACGCGTACCGAGTACATTCTTGATAGCTACCCGTTATTCAAGGCCGGGTACGTCGAACAAGTGACGGTTGAAGGGCTCACCTTTCCCGCCAAGTTAGATACGGGGGCAGACGTGACCTCGATTAACGCCACCAACATCGAGCAGTTTGAGCGCGATGGCCAACAGATGGTCAGTTTTACCTACAGTAACAGCCTAGGACAAGAGCAAGACTTTACCCTTGAGGTGGTCGATGTGATGCGCATTCGAGCTAAAGCGGGGGAGGAGACCAATATTCGCCCGGTGGTGAAGATGAACATCAAACTCGGTGAGGTGGAGCAGCAAGTGCGGGTGAACCTGCAAGATCGCTCACGTTTTGAGTACAGCATGATTTTGGGTAAGAACTTCCTCAAGTATGGTGCGGTAGTCAGCAGCGATGAGCAGTATCTGTATACTGATAATCCAAACCCTTAATTCAGACAGCCAAGCCTGTTAGCCAAGTGGCGGCACACGATGGTGCCGCCCAAAAAGTAAGCCAGCCCATAGCTGTGAAAAAACGCCTGTGAAAACAAAACTAATTACCCGCGAGGGATACAATAAGCTCAAGCAAGAGCATGATCATCTTTGGCACGAGAAGCGCCCCGAGGTGACCAAAATCGTCACCTGGGCAGCCAGCCTTGGCGATCGCAGTGAGAATGCCGATTACACCTTCAATAAACGCCTGTTGCGCCAGATTGATCGCCGAGTGCGTTTCCTGCGCAAGTTCCTCCCCGAGGTCACCATTGTTGATTACTCTCCGCAGCAGGAGGGCAAGGTCTTCTTTGGCGCTTGGGTTGAGATTGAGAACGAGCAGGGCGATGTGAAGCGCTTTCGTATTGTCGGCCCTGAAGAGATCTACGGCGACTCAAAAGGCTACATCTCCATCGACTCTCCCATGGCGAGAGCACTGCTGAAAAAAGAGGTCGATGATGAGTTTGTGGTCCACACCCCAGAAGGGCCGAAAGAGTGGTTTGTGAATGCCATCGAGTACGATAAATCGGGGCTTTAGGCCAATTTGCTCTGCCGATTTGTATAAGAAATACTCATTAACAATTAACCACAGCGCCTTAGCGCGAAAAGTGTTACATTTTAGCGATAATAACTGCCTCCGATTGACGCCACCAAGGGACAGTCGGTGAGTAATAACCTATTTAGTAGGATGGTTTCATGCAAGAAAACTTCAAGATTCTAGTGGTCGATGACGATGCGCGTTTGCGTGCGTTGCTCGAGCGCTACCTAACGGAGCAAGGCTTCCAAGTACGCAGTGTGGCAAACAGTGAGCAGATGGACCGTCTTTTAACGCGAGAAAGCTTTAACCTGATGGTGCTGGATCTGATGCTGCCAGGTGAAGACGGCTTGTCGATTTGTCGTCGCTTGCGTAATGCCAACAACACGCTGCCAATCCTGATGCTGACCGCCAAGGGCGATGAGGTTGACCGTATTGTTGGTCTTGAGGTTGGCGCGGATGATTATCTGCCAAAACCGTTTAACCCACGCGAGCTTCTAGCGCGCATCAAAGCAGTACTGCGCCGACAAAACGTCGAAGCGCCGGGCGCACCAAGCTCTGCAGAAGCCGTGGTGGAGTTTGGCGAGTTTCGCCTAAACCTTGGCACGCGTGAGATGTTCCGCGGCGAGGAGCCAATGCCACTGACTTCTGGTGAGTTTGCGGTGCTGAAAGCTTTGGTGACTAACGCACGTGAGCCTATGTCGCGCGATAAGCTGATGAACATGGCACGTGGTCGCGAATACTCGGCGATGGAGCGCTCGATTGACGTACAGATCTCGCGTCTGCGTCGCATGCTTGAGGTTGACCCAAGTAAGCCGCGCTACATTCAAACGGTATGGGGCCTAGGCTACGTCTTTGTCCCAGACGGCAAAGCGGTATAAACTGCAAAGGAATTGACGATAGGCGCTCATAGGGGCGCCTTTTTTGCACATTAGGGATCACAACTTAGGGACTATTATGCGTTTTCGCAGCTCAATTACTCAGTCGATTATCCTGTTTCTGACCATCTTGATCGCCAGTCAGCTCTACTCGTACTACGCGGTTTTCAACTATGCGTTGCTGCCAAGCCTTGGCCAGTTTAATAAACTGCTTGGCTATGAAATCCAATTGATGATTGGCAATCAGCACAGTCTGGACCTTGATCAACCAGAGCGCCGCCAGGTACTTGAAGAGCTTGGTGTGACGCTACACACCTCAGACAGTGAAATCGGTCAGCGCTACTTGGATGCGATGAGCATTGATCTAATGAGCGAGGACATGAGTAGCGAGCTTGGTCATCCAACCGAGGTACGTTTGAGCTTAGGTGAAGACAGCTATGTACTGTGGATGGCGATTGAGGCGCTGCCCAATTCGGTGATCCGTATCCCGCTGACTGAGTTGCAAGAAGAGGATTTTACCCCACTGTTTTACAACAGCGTGTTTATGGCACTGGTGTTGGTGCTGTGTGGCTGGTTGTTTATTCGCTTACAAAACCGTCCGTTGCTTGCCCTGGAAAAGGCGGCCAAAAAAGTCGGACGCGGTGAGATCCCACAACCACTGCCAGAGCGTGGCTCGACAGAAATCCGCTCAGTTACGCATGCCTTTAACCAGATGTCGAAAGGCATCCAAGAGCTTGAAGAAGACCGTACCTTGCTGATGGCGGGGATCAGCCATGATATCCGCACCCCACTCACGCGCATTCGCTTGGCAACCGAGATGATGTCGCCAGAAGACAGTTATCTAGCCGAGGGAATCATCAGCGACACCGAAGAGTGTAATGAGATCATCAGTCAGTTCATGGACTATCTTAAGCCCGTTAAGAGCGATCAGTTTGTGGCGGTGGATATTAACGATGTTGTTGAAGAGGTTGCTTCTGCTGAGTATGGCCCGGATGTTGAGATTGAGGCTCTGCTCAGTGATGAGGTGATGCACGCCAAAGGCAGTCACATTGCCATCAAACGCGCTGTCGCCAACCTCGTCGTCAACGCGACCCGCTACGGCAACGGCTGGATAAAAATCTCCACCGGCATGACTGCAGACACCAAGCTAGTCTCCATCACCGTCGAAGACAACGGCCCCGGCATCGCCGACGACCAAATCAGCAAGCTCTTCGAACCCTTCACCCGCGGAGACACCGCCCGCGGCAGCGAAGGCACCGGCCTAGGCCTAGCCATCGTCAAACGCATCGTCAGCCAACACTCCGGCGCGATCGTCGTCAACAACCGCCGCGAGGGTGGGTTGAAGGCGCAGATTAGTTTCCCAACTATCAAAAGATAGGGGCGAGGAGCGGGTTTCGGGCTAAAGCCCTCCGAGGTGCGAGGGGTGTGCGCTGTAATAGCAACGCCCCTAAAGGTACACTGCGTTCCGAGGAGCGGGTTTCGGGCTAAAGCCCTCCGAGATGCGAGGGGCGTGCGCTGTAACACCAACGCCCACAAAACACCTCGCTCCCCGCAGCGCAGCGTCCCCGAACCTCGCCCCCCTAAAGCGGAGCGCTAGGCTTTGGCATAATGATCCCTCTCCCCCAACCACCGATCAATAATCGCCTTAGCATTGTCAGGGTAGTTATCGTGTACATAGCGCGATAAGCGTTGGACTTCGGGGATTAGGCGTTGGTCGCGGACTAGGTCGGCGATCTTGAAGTCGGCTAGGCCGGTTTGTTTGGTGCCTAGGAGTTCGCCGGGGCCGCGGATTTCTAAATCGCGCTGGGCGATGACGAAGCCGTCGTTGCTATCTCTGAGTACGCCTAAGCGCTTCTGAGCGGTTTTAGATAGTGGCGAGTGGTACAGCAGCACGCAGTGGCTGGCGACCGAGCCACGGCCGACACGGCCGCGTAACTGGTGTAGTTGAGCCAGGCCTAGGCGTTCTGGGTTTTCGATGATCATCAGGCTGGAGTTGGGCACATCCACGCCGACCTCAATCACCGTTGTGGCAACAAGTAGGTGGAGCTTATTGTCTTTAAAATCCTGCATCACGGCTTGTTTTTCAGCGGGTTTCATGCGGCCGTGTACTAGACCGATTTTTACCTCTGGCAGTTTACGACTCAACTCTTGGGCGATCTCCTCGGCCGCTTGCGCTTCCAGCACCTCAGACTCATCGATTAGGGTACATACCCAATAAGCCTGTTTACCCTCATTAAGACAGGCGCTTTTGACGCGCTCAATGATCTCATCACGCTTGGTATCCGGGATTGCCACGGTTTTGATTGGCGTGCGCCCGGGTGGCAACTCATCGATGACCGAGGTATCTAGATCTGCATAAGCCGTCATGGCAAGGGTGCGCGGGATTGGGGTGGCGGTCATGATCAGCTGATGGGGGAAAACGCCTTGCTGCTCTCCCTTAGCTCGCAGTTCAAGGCGCTGGTGGACGCCGAAGCGGTGCTGCTCATCGATAATCACCAGAGCAAGTTTCTTAAATTCCACCTGCTGCTGAAACAGAGCATGAGTGCCTACCACCATTTGTGCTTCGCCGGACGCGATCTGTTCAAGTTGCTTGTCACGCGCTTTGCCTTTGAGTTTGCCCGCTAGCCAGCCAACCTTGATACCCATTGAATCAAACCAATTGGCAAAATTGACCGCGTGCTGTTCAGCTAAAAGCTCGGTTGGCGCCATCAGTGCCACTTGATGGCCATGCTCGATAGCGCGAACCGCAGCAAGCGCGGCAACGAGGGTCTTACCCGAACCCACATCGCCTTGAACGAGACGCATCATAGGATGAGGCTTGGAGAGATCAGCTTCGATCTCACTAACTACTCGCTGCTGTGCCCCGGTAGGAGAAAAAGGCAGTAAATCGAGCAACTGTTGTTTAAGATTGTTTGTCTCACCTAGCGGCAATGCCGCATCCTTGTGCCCCTGTGAGCGCACAGATAGCATCGAGAGGTTCTGTGCCATCAACTCTTCCAGGATCAAGCGCAGCTGCGCAGGATGGCGCCCCTCATCGAATTGCTGCATATCAAGATTCGGTGGCGGGCGATGGATGGTGTGCAGTGCTTGCGCTAGGGTTATCTGGTGATCATACAGACCGGCTGGCAGCAGCTCTTGCACCGCACTGCCTTCGAGCAGCTTAATCGCCTGGTCGGTGAGATTGCGCAGCGTCACTTGCCTTAAGCCATCAGTGGTGGGGTAGACCGGGGTCAGCGATTGTTCGAGTTGCTCTGGGCGATCACTGGTGTGCAGCTTATAATCTGGGTGGATGATCTCCAGCCCCATATTACCGCGCTTAAACTCACCATAGGCGACCACGGTTTTGCCTTGGCTGAAGTTGTTCTTCATCGCTGCGGTGAAATTAAAGAAGCGCAGCGTCACGCTGCCATTACCGTCACTGATCTTTACCGTGAGCATTTTCTTGCGGCCAAAGATGGTGTCGGTACTCATCACTTGACCCTTTACACAGCCCCACAGGCCAGGGTGAATGCGCGCCATTGGGTAGATTCGAGTGCGATCTTCATAACGCAGCGGCAGATGAAAGAGTAAATCTTGAACGGTGTTGAGACCAATCTTGGTTAATTTTTCAGCCACCTTCGCTCCCACACCAGTGAGGGAGGTCAGCGGGATAGCAGACAATAGCTGAGACATAGCAACTCGAAATTGTATAAAGATTAGAAATAGTTAATCATTTAACTGTGAATTTGTACAGTTTAGGCAAAAATTTGCGCATTATGTGACAATTTCTAAGCCTTACCAGACTTGGATTTAGTCTAATTTCAGCACCTTGGAGGAAAATCATGATTTTTAGTTGTTCAAGGGACGAAATCTGCTACAATCCTCCGACAATTTTTAACCTAATTTCAGCTCTGCTCAAAAAAAGATCACGAAAACCTGCAAAAAGGATCTGTTCGGTCTTGAGCAATGCTAGTCAAGTTAGTATAATGCGCGACCTTTGATAGCCTTGTATGGATTTTCCATAACGGTTTTTACCTCTAACTTCTGGTTCAATTAGAAATGGAGAGGTTCGGCCACCAAGGTTGATATCGAGCTGAAACGATTTGGAGAAGACATTCATGTCCCGAGTATGCCAAGTAACTGGTAAGCGTCCAGTAACGGGTAACAACCGTTCACACGCACGAAATGCTACTAAGCGTCGTTTTCTGCCGAACCTACAAACTCATCGTTTCTGGGTAGAGAGCGAAAAACGTTTTGTTAAACTACGTCTAACTGCTAAAGGCATGCGTATTATCGACAAGAAAGGCATCGATGCTGTTCTTGTAGACATCCGTGCACGCGGCGAAAACGTTTAAGAGGAATTAGGCAATGGCTAAAGGCATTCGTGAGAAAATCCGTCTAGTATCATCTGCTGGTACTGGTCACTTCTACACAACTGACAAAAACAAGCGTAACATGCCAGGCAAATTTGAGATCAAAAAGTTTGATCCAGTTGTTCGCCAGCACGTTATGTACAAAGAAGCGAAAATCAAGTAATTGATTGCTTTCTTGTAGATTGTGTTAAAACCCAGCTTTCGAGCTGGGTTTTTTATTTGAAAGCAATAAAACACATCTCCTCCAGCCCAAGTGTTTCCCCAAGCAGCAAAAATAGAGCCATAGAATGACGTCAATTGGAACCACCCCCAATCGCGTTAACAATTGCTTACATTCATAAACTTGTCTCTATCAATCATAGAGTTAATATTCACCGCTCAGTTTCTAGCCAAGTAGGATCGGTCAGACCTGAAGACGATAAGTCACCTAACAGAATAAGGTGCAATAGTAAGAGCGCTGCAAATTGTAATGCGTGATACGCCTCATGATGAGGATGAAGACATGGACGTAATTTGGCCCGCTCAATTGTGAGTGATATGTCTCCACCTGTTTCAGTGAGGTATGGTTATGAAGCAGACCCCAATCACATCAGAGCAATACCAGGCTCTGGTGGCAAACACACAGCAGCTCAAGCGTAAATTTGTTCGTTTGAACGATCAAAATCAAGTTATCAAGATCCACAAACCGCGTCGTCTGACCTCTTCTGCTCGGATTTTTCCGCTAGCGAAGCGATTTGTGAAAGGGGTTGAGCGCCTTGAGTCTAAAGGCTTTCGCGCACCGAATATCGTTGGTTTTTATCGTCAACCAGAGCTTCGTTATGATGTCTT
Source organism: Vibrio glycogenivorans (assembly GCF_051660965.1). Lineage (NCBI taxonomy): Bacteria > Pseudomonadati > Pseudomonadota > Gammaproteobacteria > Vibrionales > Vibrionaceae > Vibrio > Vibrio glycogenivorans. The sequence goes on from NZ_JBPVIS010000007.1 coordinate 187,233, forward strand.
GGTGTATGATCTTGCTCAAGGCGAGACAGTGTGGGACAAAATGCAGAGTGGTGATAACAGCCACTTGCCTCAAATGGCACAACTTCTTGCTCAGTTACACACGGCTGGCGTGTTTTTCGGAGACTTCCATTTTGATAATGTTGTTGAGAATCAAGGTCAATATACGCTGATCGATATTGATTCCGTGCGAACGTCCGTACGCCCGCTGACGATGTACCAGCGAGCGCGAAACTTGATGCACCTGATCCACAAAAAAGAGAGCTTTTCTCTCCTTGAGGCATATGGTCAGCGTCGTTTCATTGAGGAATATATGCGTAGTTGCCGCTTGAGTGGTTTGCAGGCGTACATGTTCTATCGTTTTGTGCAGCGCCGTTGGAAAGGGCCATTAGGCCATGAGTTGACGCAATATTTTGTAGATAGTATTTCCAGCTTGCATGAGTTGATCGCTCAAGACATCAAAGTATTAACGAAAAAAGTGATCTTCCAACCTGGGAACATCTATGTTGAAGGTATGGGGCCGTCAGAACAAGCTGGAGATGAGGCTGAGAGTCACATAGTGACATCGTCCTCCCAAGTCTGATCTTTAAATTGGCTGTGCATGATGTAAACGTCGTTTTAGTGGTTAAAATATTGAAAAATTAAGACTTTGGTTGAACCTGTCACTACCCATCTTCATACTCTACGAGGGGCGGCAGCAATTTAGCTGATGGGTTGTTGGATGGTACTACCAACAAACATCGATGCCCTGTTAGAGCAGAAAATATATGGTTGTATTGACTGGTGGGAACTACCGACCATCCATATCAATTATCAAATAGAGAGTAACTAAGGTTTGACTGATTTTCTAAAATGGCCAGTGGTTGGTTCTGGCAATGAACGTGTTTGCTATCGTAATCCTGAACAGCCATCAAGGTGTGTGAAAGTCAGCCACCTAAAACAGTCCAAGCAAACTCGTCGCGAAATCAACTATTATCAATATCTTGCCAAGCGCCGAGTGTCTTTTGCGCATATTCCCAGGTTTTTCCGTAAGGTTGAGCAGGGGCAGTATATCGGTATGGAGATGGAGTTTATTTGCAATGAAGATGGCTCTCGTTGTGCAAGCCTACGCGAATACCTTAATCGCCCACTCAATGCCGCTGAGGTAGAGCGCCTAGAGAGCTCATTAACGCAGTTCAAACACTACCTGATCGACAACAATATCATTCCCTGTGACTTTAGCTTAAGCAACCTTATTGTTATGGAGCTTGGGCAGGAACAACTGAAAATTATGATGATTGATGGTCTCGGTAGTACGGAACTTATACCGCTGAGCATTTATATTCGCTCGATTGGGCGAAGAAAAATCGAGAGAAAGTGGCAGCGTTTTATCAGCCAACGTGTTGAGCCACTGATTGATAGAAGTCAATAACCTAGTGGTTGCTTGGTTGGCATAGTCCGACCTAAATATCTGGGAGCGTTAAGTGGCGACGTGCAACAGGCGTCGTGCAACAGGCGTCGTGCAACAGGCGTCGTGCAACAGGCGTCGTGCAGCTCCCAGTCAGATTAACCTTTCACTTTTTCTGCCATCGCATGGTTAACGCATTCAGGAACAAACTGCGCAACATCGCCGCCATGGATTGCAACCTCACGCACTATGGTTGATGAAAGAAACGCGTATTCATCCGCAGGGGTTAAAAACACACTCTCCATATCTGGCACCAGCTTGCGGTACATGCTGGTGAGACCAAATTCATATTCAAAGTCAACTGTGGTTCGCAGCCCGCGGATCAGAATGTTCGCCTGCTGAGCCTTAGCAAAGTCGACTAAAAGCCCAGAGAACCCCGCGGTGGAGACATTCTCCAGCTCAGCTGTGGCAGCGCGGACTAACTCCACTCGCTCTTCCAGACTAAACAAGGTCTTTTTCGACGGGCTCTCTGCAACACCGATAACGATCTCATCGAACATGTCGGCGGCGCGACGAATAATATCAAGGTGCCCATTAGTGATGGGGTCAAAGGTGCCAGGGTAAATTACTTTCTTCATCAGATCATGCTCTGGTATATGTCACGGTACTGCTGAGCCGTGTAGTGAATATCAAATCGTTCAAGTGTCTTTTTGCTTTGCGCAATATATCTCTCACGACGGGGGCCATCTTGAGCTAAATCTTGAATTGCGCTCGCGAGTTGCTCTGGACTGCCAGGGGGCAGTAATACACCATTGCAATCATGCTCAATGATGTCTGGGATCCCGCCAGTATCGGTTGCAATCACTGGTAGCCCTGCTCCCATACCCTCGAGGATAACCGAGCCTAAGCCTTCGGTATAAGACGGGTGAATTTGTAGATCCGCCGCTGCGAACCAGTCCCCCATGTTGGACTGTTTACCTTCAAAGCTGATATTGGCTAACCCAGCCGCTTGAGCCTCGAGATCAGCACGCTCCTTGCCGTCCCCAAGCAGACAAATATGAATATTGGTATTTTGCTCTGCGAGCAATCGAGCTGCGTTAATCGTGATATCAAACCCCTTATGTTTAACCATATTGGCAGCATGAATCACAATAAACTTATCCTTAAAGCGCTGCTTAAGAGCAGAAACGGTGTTCTGGTCAGTAGGGTAGCTGACCGGTGAGCTAGGAATACAATGGGCAGTAACCGTTGGATAGGCCTCTTCAATCCGGCGAACAATCTCCGAGCTAAGACCAACAACCGCAGATGCCTTGTTATAGGCGAGGTTCGCAAGCCATTTTCGTTTCAGTCGGTTATCGATGCGGCGCGTGACAAGGTATGGCAAGCCATACAGCAGGTGTTGTATCAGTGCCCAGTAGATAGCCCGTCCCTCATGCACGTGGATCAAAGCACAATCTTGAGTGATTTGCTTTGAGTGGGATTGAGTAAAGTGGGTGGCTAGAACCAAGTTCACACCGAGCTGGCGCACGGCATCGGCAAACGGGCTTTTGGGATTAACAACCACGGTCAGATCATAGCCAAGACTCACCTGCTGCTTGATAAGCGCTAGGGTTTGATTCTCGCCACCATGATAGCCAGAAGCTAAATTGACATGACAGATCTTCATTATTGCTGCTTATCCTGGTTGTTTTTAACGTAGTCACGAAGCCACAAATCAGCATAACGGGTGAAAGTGGTGTTGGCACTGAGGATCGCCAGCATCAAACCATGTCGGCCATCGAGGAAACCGCGCTTAAGCACATACATCTTAAAGAAACGGAAAAAACCGTGCAGAATGGCCCCAGCGAGTGAGGACTTTTTCTTACCTTCGCGCTGATCGGCCCAAGACTGCATGTATAGCTGGGTTTTGCGGGTATATTCGCTCAAACGCTCAAAGGTAAAGTGCTTGAGGCGCCCGTCCAGCGACATCACTTGATAGCCTTCTGGAACCACCACGCTCTCATGGACCAGCGCATCGTTGTACTGGGTGTCGCGTGTTTGATACAAGCGCACAACCCAGTCTGGTGACCAGCCAGAGTGGTTGATCTCTTTGGCAAAGGCCGTGGTTAAGCGATTGATGCGATAGACACATTTGCCTTGATGATGACTGATTGCGCCAAGGATAGCTTGCTTTAGCTCTGGCGTAACTCGCTCATCGGCATCAAGCCACAGGATGAAATCTGACTCGACATAGCTCTGAGCAAGCTGACGCTGCTTACCGAATCCCGGCCACTCGCTGTTGGTGTAGAACTTATCGGTAAACTCTCGAGCAATCTGCTCAGTGGCATCACTGCTACCAGAGTCAAGGATCACGATTTCATCCACCCAGCCTTGGACTGTTTCTAAACAGGCTTTGAGGTGTTTGGCTTCGTTTTTGACGATCAGTGCCACGGCTAACGTTGGTTTAGGCAAGGGATTTTCCTTTTTATTAATTTTCCAAGAATTTTAGTTGGCGCTTGGGTAGAAGTCCTCTACCAGCTTATCAAACACTTCAATCACAGCCTGCGGTTGGATGCGTTGCATAGCCTGTTTGTCTTTCACGCGCGTGCGCCAATCGAGCTGAGAGCTGTGCTTACCCGTTTCGGCGAGTAAAGCCTCTTCATAAACCGACACAACATAATCAAGGTAGTGATAGGGGCCAACGCGCAGCGGGTTATGATGGGCATAAAGACCGATAACTGGTGTCTGCATTGCGTTCGCCATGTGAGTTGGCCCGGTGTCTGGCGCGATAACGACCTGAGCTTTATCGATCAGGGCAAGCATTTGCATTAGCGAGCTTTCACCAACCAGGTTTAGACAAGGCTGGTCGAGCTTGGCCTGAATATCATCAGCAAGGTCTCGCTCTACTTGGGCAGGGCTGCCAGCAAGAACCACATTCCAACCGCACTGTCGCGCATGCTCGATCACTTCAGCATACCCCTCGGCTGACCAGTTCTTGTAAGCTTTACTTGCAGCAGGGACTAAAACTAGGTTTGGCTTTTGCGGATCCAGTTGCTGCTGAGCCCAGTTAAGGTCGTGCTCAGAGTAGGTGAGAGACCAGTTCAGCGTGTCAGCCTTAACACCTAAGGTATGAGCAAAGGCCATCAGGCCATCGGCAACGTGCATCGATGTTGGCGAGGGTACTTTAGTATTAGAAAATAAGGTTTGTAGATCTTGGCTGCGCGCCGCGTCAAAGCCGAGTCGATATCTTGCTTTGATACCCAAGGTCGCCACACTAGCGCGAATCGCGTATTGCATGTGCAAAAGGGCATCAAATTCGCGACCACGGAGTTGTCGCCAAAGCTGGCGATAGCCCTGCCAACCCGCCTTCTTATCTAAAACGATGACCTCGACACCCTCAATCGCCTCGAGAAGCTTGGCTTCCAACTTGCCAGTGATCCAAGTGATCTGTGTGTTGGGCCACTGATTCTGAATAGCCTGGACAGTAGCGATAGTATTGCAAACATCACCAATCGCAGACAGGCGAAGAATACATAGGGAGCGAGGAGCAGAATGGAACAACGGCATGGAGTAAACTCTACAATCTTGATTAATAAGAATTATGCAGTTGCACCCAAGAAATGTAAAATACCATCACTTAATCCCGCGAGTAGAGTTGATGCAAACACGGAAATTTGGTGATCAGGTCGTCTGGTTCGACCCACTATTAATTGATGAGGTGCATATCAAGCGTGCGTTTGATATCGATTACTGGCAAGCACAGGATAAAGTCATTGGCAGCGCCAGTGGCCGAGGCACGACTTGGTTTATTGAACTTGATACCATTCAGGTGGCGCTGCGCCACTATCGACGGGGTGGTCTGTTTGGCAAACTGGTCAAAGACAGCTACTGGTATCACGGTGAAGCTAAAACGCGTTCACGACAAGAATTCGAATTACTCAAGGTGCTCAAAGCGGCCTGCGTCAACGTGCCAAGGCCAGTCGCGGCGCGGGTAGTGAAAAGTGGACTGACTTACAAAGCTGACCTACTGAGTGAGAAAATTGCCAATGCTCAAGATCTCGTCTCCGTTCTCGGTAAACAAAGCCTGTCCAAGGCGGTTTATCACAAGATTGCTGTAGAAATTGAAAAAATGCATGCTGCCCAGGTTAATCACACTGACCTTAATATTCATAACATCTTGATCGATGAGGATGAGAAGGTGTGGATCATCGATTTTGATAAATGCCATCAACAAAGTGGTGACGATTGGAAGCAGGCCAACTGGCAGCGCTTAAAGCGATCATTTGAGAAAGAAATTCGCAAGCAAAGCATCATGGCAAATCAAGACTACCAAGTACTATTTGAAAATAAGGGATTGTAATGAAAATTGCGCTGGTTCACATGCGTCATGCCCATACTGGTGGCACCGAACTGTTCTTAAACAACTTATCACGCTATCTGGCAGAGAAGGGCGAAGACGTCACTATTATCTGTCGCAGCCACGTTGAGCCCTCTCATCCCAACATCAAGTTTGTAGTATTGAGCCCGTTTAGTATTGGTAAAGCGCATCGCATGTGGGCGTTTGCTTCTGCGGTCGAGAAGCATGTTGCCAGTCAGGACTACGACTTTGTTTACGCACTGGGCAAAACCTGGTCGCATGACATGCTGCGCATTGGCGGTGGCACTCACTACCATTTCCTTAAAGCAACTCAGAAAAAGGGCAATCGCCTCAAGGATCGAATTGCTCTAAAGATTGAGAGCCGAGCGATGGCAAAAGGCGCGTACAAGCACATCGTCGCCAACTCGCATAAAAGTGCCCACGAGATACACGAGGCTTACTCTGTCCCACAAGATGAGATTTCGGTGATCCACAATTTCGTGGATACCCACAGGTTCGATAGCAGCCGCTATCAAACTGAAATTGCTAACTTAAAGGAGCAGCTAGGGCTAGACTTTGCAAAGCCGACATTTTTGTTCTTAGGGACAGGCTACGAGCGTAAAGGGCTGCGCTTTGCGATCTCGGCACTGAGCAAATTGGATATCGATTACAACTTTATCGTGGCAGGACGCGAAAGTAATCAAAAAGAGTTTGAGGACTTTGCCCGTCAACAAGGCATCTTTGACAAGTGCTTGTTCCTTGGTGAGAGGAAGGACCCAGAGATTCTGTTTTCTCTGGCAGACTGTTATGTCCTGCCAACGCGTTATGAACCTTTTGGTTTTACCGCGATTGAGGCGATTGCGTGCGGCACACCTGTGATCACCACAGAGCAGTGTGGTGCAAAAGAGGTCCTAAACGACCAAGTCTCCTCGATTCTGGCCAAACCTGAAGATCTAGAGACATTCGCGACAGAACTCGCGCGCTGGGCAAAAGCCAAAGGCGACACAGTAATCAGAGAGCAATGCCGAAAAACCGCCATGCTCCTCGACATCGAATACATCATGGACCTCAACTACAAAAAAATACTCGAAATCGCCCAACTGAAATCATCTCAGAAAACAGAAGCGATTGAGTAAATAATCCTTCTTGCTTTTTTAGCTTCAATAGAAGGCCAACGAGGCCCAGCAATGCGCTGGGCTCAAACCTTATGTGGATTCAGTCACGGTAAGTGATGTATCACTCGACCCCCGCAGGACAAAGTCCGTCCCCGTCCCTCGCCCCTGTATTAATCTCGCTTCTTATCCAGATTTCCCGTAGAGTTAACGTCATCGTTCGAATGCACACATTCAAGGAGAGCGCCATGAGAGTTCGGTCGACACAGCGTCAGCGGCGTTGGAACAATTACCTGATCCTCGGCATTATTGCGTTTATCGTCTTGCTCAATGGACCCAGGCTGATCCAATCGTATCTACTTGATGAGACTCAGTCTGATACTGAAATATTGTCGAGTCATCCCAGACTTCTTGATCCGAGCCAAGTGATTGAAGCGCTATACTTCAAGCATGCCGAATTCCAGATGGTGAATGGTGAATGGCAATCCAACCTGAACCTTTCTAAACAAGCCCTCTCTGAGCTGATGGAGCGTTGGCGAATGCTAGAGGGAACCTTAGTTAAACCAGAGTTGTTTGAAACGATGAAAGGGGCGCTGGGTAAGCCAGAGACGATAGAAGTATGGTTTGCCGGTATCGAGGAGCCACAAAGGATCACGGTATATCAGGGCGAGCAGTTTTGGCTGATGCAAAACTGGCAACAGCAGTGGATCGCCATCTCGTTTGATTTAGATTATCTCATTCCCTAGTCACAACCTTACGTGAGGACGTTATGCCAGAATTACCAGAAGTTGAAGTGAGTCGTCTCGGTATTACTCCTCACCTGCAAGGTCAAACCATTGCCTGTTTTACCTTTCGAGCTCCCAAGTTGCGTTGGGATATTCCTCAGCAGCAGCTTAAGCAATTGGAGGGCGAGGTGATTTGTCGGATCTCTCGCCGCGCGAAATACCTTATGTTGGAGACCAGTAAAGGTACCATTATTATTCATCTTGGTATGTCGGGCTCATTACGAGTCTTGGATGGAGAGTTCCCAGCCGGAAAACATGACCACGTCGATTTACGCTTAACGAATGGCAAGGTATTGCGCTATAACGACCCAAGGCGGTTTGGTGCTTGGCTGTGGACGCCTGTGGGGGAGGAGCATCAAGCTCTCACTCATCTAGGACCGGAACCACTGATAGAGGCGTTCAATGCCAGTTATATTGCCGAGCGGGCGAAGAGCAAACGTGTGGTCGTTAAGCAGTTTATAATGGACAACAAAGTTGTGGTCGGGGTAGGGAATATTTATGCCAATGAAGCCCTATTTAAGGCCAAGATCAGTCCTCTGCGTCCTGCGGGTAAGCTAACACTGACCGAATGGCGGCGGCTAGTCGATGAAATTAAAGCAACGCTGACTATTGCTATCAAGCAAGGCGGTACGACACTAAATGACTTTGCCCAACCAGATGGCAAGCCAGGATACTTTGCGCAAGAGCTGTTGGTTTATGGTAAGGGCGGAGAACCATGTCCAAGCTGTGCGAATACGCTTATTGAGCAAAAGATTGGACAACGAAACTCATTTTACTGCCCTAGCTGCCAGGTTTAGTTTCCTCCTATGTAAGCCTTCTTATACTATCCGGTTAAGATATTGTACAATTTACCAATTAGGCTGGTGAGATGCCGCAGTGGCTGATGGCCGCGCGTAGACAAATTGGTAAGTAATATGAAGTATTTAGTAACTGGAGCCGCAGGCTTTATTGGCGCTGCTGTCGTAGAAAGACTCTGTGAAGCGGGTCATCTGGTCATCGGTATTGATAACCTTAACGACTATTACGATGTAAAGTTAAAATATGACCGTTTAGCACGCATCAAGCATGATAACTTTCGCTTCATAGAGCTTGATCTTGCAGACCGCGAAGGGGTTGCAACACTGTTTGACACAGAGCGTTTCGATCGCGTGATCCATTTGGCGGCTCAGGCGGGGGTTCGTTACTCTATCGACAATCCACTAGTCTACTCAGACAGCAATCTTCTTGGCCATCTGACCATACTTGAAGGGTGTCGTAATACAAAAGTTAAGCACCTAGTTTATGCCTCTTCAAGTTCCGTTTACGGCCTCAATCAAAAGATGCCGTTCTCAACATCGGACAGTGTCGATCATCCGGTTTCACTCTATGCTGCAACCAAGAAATCAAATGAACTGATGTCGCACACTTACTCCCATCTGTACGGAGTACCGACCACTGGCTTGCGCTTCTTCACCGTTTACGGCCCTTGGGGCCGCCCAGACATGGCGCTGTTTAAGTTTACCAAGGCCGTGTTGAGTGGTGAGTCGATCGATATCTACAACAACGGCGATATGCAGCGCGACTTTACTTATATCGATGATATTGTTGAGGGAATTATTCGCATTCAGGATGTTATTCCACAGCCAAACAGTGACTGGAGCGTAGAGCAAGGCTCTCCTGCAACCAGCTCAGCACCTTATCGAGTGTACAATATTGGCCATGGTCATCCGGTGAAGTTGATGGATTTTGTCACCGCAATAGAGCAAGCAACAGGGATTGAAGCACTCAAAAACTTCAAGCCGATGCAGCCAGGTGATGTCTACGCGACCTATGCAGAAACACAAGACTTATTTGAGGCGATTGATTACAAGCCTCAAGTCTCAGTCAGTCACGGCGTGCAGAGTTTTGTCAATTGGTATCGTGATTATTACGGACAATAGCGGATACGCCAAATAGCGAGCTTTGCTAACAGGGCTACTCTGGTAGTCCTATTAGCCTGGTGGGTCAATGCAAGACAGCCATGCCTCGAGCCTGGCTGAAAGCGACAGATGTTATTGGCTAGGGGAAGGCGTATGTCGCCAACCTGTTCGACCTGAACTCATCTCGTTCAAGCGTTGATTTGAAAAATACTTCTCGGCAACAAGGTACGAGATAAGTCGCTCTCTTTTCTGATCTTTAAACTGCTCAACCCAAAGGTGTGCATTGTGAATAATCTGCTCTGCAGCTTCGGTATGGGTGGTGTAGTAATCGACTTTTTCGATTAAATCAGAGTAATCATCCTTAACCTCGACATAGTGCACACCGGCTTTGAGCCTACCTTCCATAAACCAAGTCTCAAACTTGGGCTTGGACATGATCACCAGTGAGTTGGATGACATCGCCCATTTCAAATTCGTCGCCACATCGTTGCCTTCAATCGCCAAGATAAACTTATATTTAAGCTGCTCTTCAATTGAAAGAAAGCCTTTTTCTAAGGGTGTACCTTCTTTTGGTTTAGTTCTACCGATATTGCATTTTGGGTGGTTATAAAACTGCTCCAGGACGACTTTCCGATGTGGTTTCTTTCCAAGCCCGCGCCATACCACCATATTTTTCTTATCCTTGAAGGGGAGAGTATCGTTTACAAAGTGGAAATGACGCACCTCATTCAGTTTTAACAGTACTGAATTGACATTGTCGTCACCCACGGGGCGGCTTTTGAGGAAACTCGGCTGAGGCGGGACATTTCTCACATCACCATTGATGTAACAAAATCGATTGTGCGGTAGATAACCTTTAATCACTTTTCGCAGATCAAAGAAATAGGTTGTTCCACCCGTTTTCCTGAATTGCTGTACCTGAGTTGATTGGGACTCAGTTAGGCGAAATGGATGGTCGACCTTGTTGTAGTAATTGACCCGGTCTTCGATAATGGAGCATGGAGCTTCTTGGTGATACGTGGTGATTAACCTTTGTGCAAGGGCACGATGAATGACTGGTGGGACCAGAAATTTAAGAGATTGACCGAGATAGTAAGCAAATTTTCTTGCGCTCAATTGTTAACCTATTTTCAATAACTAATGGAACCTAGCAAGGCAAGGGTAGGTTTGTTTTTTGTTAGTGTAAAGTCATTTTGTAGCGTTTGTAGATCATTTTTGTGAAAGTTATGTTTACGTTGTGATATGCGCTGGGTTGCAACCTTGTTGAAAAGCAAACAGTCGCTCGAAGAGACGAGTCACTTCATGAAGCTAAGCCATTTTTGTAAAACAGATAAGTAAAAGATATATTAGCTGCAAACTACAGAAGGCACTTTTCTCGAAGCTGCGGTCTCACTTTTATGACGAGTAGCGAGGTGTCCTAAGCCTAATTGGCGACTGAAATTGTAATCGGTTTGTAGCACGTCGACAATACATCTGACGTCAAAATAAGAGAGAAGTAGGGCCGATCAGTTTCGCTCTGCTGGAATGATAAATATTTATTTGCCATTGTAATGGTAAAGATTAGTAAGGTAATAACGTGAAAATATTAGTGACAGGTGGAGCGGGCTTCATCGGAAGTGCGGTCGTTCGGCATATTTTGAACAATACCAATGATAGCATTATCAATGTCGATGCGCTAACTTATGCGGGCAACTTGGAGTCTATCCCAGGTGCTGGTTCATCGAAGCAATACCAATTTGAGCAAGTTGATATTTGCGATTATTCTGCACTAGAAACCGCTATTATGTTACATCGACCTGATGCCATTATGCACTTGGCTGCTGAGTCACATGTCGACCGCTCTATTGATGGACCTGCTGCCTTTATCCAGACCAACTTGGTTGGTACCTTTAATCTTCTGGATATTACGCGCAAATATTGGCTAACCCTAGAGCCTGAGGAAAAGCAGGCGTTTCGCTTCCATCATATTTCCACCGATGAAGTGTATGGCGACCTTGAGGGTACAACAGACTTATTTACTGAAGAAACATCATATGCACCCAGCAGCCCATACTCAGCGAGTAAAGCGGGCTCTGACCATCTTGTGCGAGCGTGGGGAAGAACTTACGGGCTACCGATTATTGTGACCAATTGCTCGAACAACTATGGGCCGTACCATTTCCCTGAAAAGCTCATTCCTCATATGATTCTCAATGCGCTCTCAGGCAAGCCGTTACCCGTTTATGGTGATGGTAATCAGATTCGAGATTGGTTGTATGTTGAAGACCATGCGCGCGCCCTATATAAAGTTGTAACAGAGGGTGAGCCTGGTGAGACTTACAACATCGGCGGACACAACGAAATGAAGAACATCGATGTTGTGAAGACCATTTGCACGCTACTGGAGGAGCTAGCCCCCAATAAGCCTGATGGTATAGAGCATTATCAAGACCTAATCACTTACGTGAAAGATAGGCCAGGTCATGATGTTCGCTATGCAATCGACGCGGGTAAAATCCAAGATCAATTAGGCTGGGTACCAGTGGAGAGCTTTGAATCAGGCATTCGTAAAACCGTCGAATGGTACTTGAGCAATTGTGATTGGTGGCAACGCGTGATGTCTGGCGAGTATCAGCTATCACGTATTGGTCACGGTGAGGGGCAATAGATGAAAGGTATTGTTTTAGCTGGTGGTTCAGGCACACGGCTTTATCCATTGACTAGAGGCACTTCTAAGCAATTGCTACCAGTCTATGATAAACCGATGATCTATTACCCGATCTCAACCTTAATGCTGGCTGGCATTCGACAAATTTTGATCATTACTACCCCTGAGGATAAGGCTGGATTTGAACGTTTGTTGGGGGATGGCTCTGATTTTGGTGTCAGTTTTGAGTATGCTGTTCAGCCCTCTCCTGACGGACTGGCTCAGGCGTTCATCATTGGTGAAGAGTTTATTGGTGACGATTCGGTCTGTTTAGTTCTGGGTGACAACATATTCTATGGTCAATCTTTCTCTCAAACATTACGAAAGGCTGCCAATCAGGAAACAGGCGCAACCGTGTTTGGTTATCAAGTACGCGATCCTGAGCGCTTTGGTGTGGTTGAGTTTGATCAGAATATGAAAGCAGTCTCGATTGAGGAGAAACCTACACAGCCTAAGTCAGAGTATGCAGTGACAGGCTTGTATTTTTATGACAACCGCGTGGTTGACTGGGCGAAGAAAGTCAAGCCGTCTGAACGTGGAGAGCTTGAGATCACTACGTTAAATCAGATGTATCTTGATGATGACTCTCTCAATGTAGAGTTACTTGGGCGTGGTTTCGCGTGGTTAGACTCAGGGACTCACCAGAGCCTTCATCAAGCATCATCATTTGTTCAGACTATTGAACAAGTGCAAGGAATGAAAGTCGCATGTCTTGAAGAAATTGCGTGGAGAAATGGCTGGCTTTCTGATGATGACTTGCTGCGTATTGCAGCTCCAATGATGAAGAACGACTACGGCCAGTATTTAAATCGTTTAGTAACGGACAAGCGCAATCATGATTAAGGTTATTGTCACGGGCTGTCATGGCCAAGTGGGTACTCAGTTAACCAGTAAGTTGATATCTCGTGATGATATTGAACTTGTTACTTTTGACCGTAGCGGGCTCGATATTACTGATGCGAAGCAAGTGGAGTCCATGCTTGATGGTTTGCGGCCCAATGTCATTATTAATGCTGCAGCTTACACCGCCGTCGATAAAGCAGAGCAAGATATTGATGCCTGTTATGCGGTGAATGAAGTAGCGGTGGAGAATCTGGCTCGAGCAGCGCATCGGATAGGGGCATTGATACTCCATATATCCACTGATTATGTATTCGATGGCTTGAGTAGCCATCCATATAGCGAGTTGGATAAAGAGAACCCGCAAAATATTTATGGAGCAAGTAAATGGCAGGGAGAACAAAAACTCTTGGCAATTTGCCCGAATGCGGCCATTTTGAGAACCTCTTGGGTGTTTGGTGAGCAGGGGAATAACTTTGTTAAGACGATGCTCCGATTAGCATCAAGCAGAGAGCAACTAAGTGTCGTCGCCGACCAATTTGGTGGACCCACCTATGCCGGTGATATAGCGAGTGCTTTGATTAAAATGATGGACACCATGCTAGAGACCACGGAAGACTTTTCGGGGGTCTACCACTTTTCAGGACTCCCACATGTTAGTTGGTTTGAATTCTCACAAGAGATTTTTAAGAGGTATGAAGACCTGTCAGGTAAGCGCATCACGGTTAACCCGATTCCATCCGAGATGTATCCAATGCCAGCTAAGCGACCGTCGAACTCCCGCTTAAATTGTCAGAAAATTGAGCAGGTATTCTCGATTAAGCCAAGTCAATGGTTGTTAGCGCTAGATAATATAGAGGCGTATTTACCTTCAGAGTAGTATCGTTAGCAGCTCAAGTTGTCAAAGTCAAAGGCCCACACTGCCAATTAACACACTTAAATCACTATCAGTTACAGATCTTATGTTTGGTTAGGAAGTTATGAAGTTCTATATCTATGCTCCAAGTTATAACGAGAACTCAGGAGGATGCATTGCTCTCCATAAGTTAGCACACATCCTTAATGAAGAGACAGAGCACCAAGCCTACCTAGTGCCTAGGGTACTCGAGAAGCATGAATTTCACTCGCTCTATGAATTGCTCCGTTTATTCAATAAGCGATATAAGTTTGCTAGAGACAAAGCAAGGTACAAAACTAACCCTGAATTTAACACCCCGGTCATTAGTTCAATATCTGACATTGAATGGTCATCAAGCATCTGTGTCTATCCAGAGCTAACTTTTGGTAACCCACTAAAAGCGACCAATGTTGTTCGTTGGTTTTTACACCAGCCTGGACACTTTAGAAAGGAAGTGTGCTTTGCTACGGGTGAGCTGTACTTTAAATATAGCTCTGGAATTAAGGACTTTGAGCTATACAACTCCAAACTCTCGACTAAAGAGCTCAAGGTCAATCATTTCCCCTTGGAAATATATAACCGTGAGAATGAAAGCGCTGAGCGTTCGGGGACGTGTTATATGGTAAGAAAAGGTAAGCACAAACCCTTTATTCACCCTGAAGGTTCCGTATGTATTGACGGTTTATCACACCGTGAAATAGCTCGAGAGTTTAAAAGAGCAGAGCAGTTTATCTCTTATGATGACTACACGGCTTACTCAAAGTTTGCAGTGCTGTGTGGCTGTAAATCAGTTGTCGTCCCAGACGAAAACACATCCATTGATGAGTGGTATTCTGATGAAAAGGATCGTTATGGCATCGCGTATGGGTTTAGTGATGAGCAAATAACGTGGGCGAATGCTACTCAGGATAGAGTTCTGGAGACCATTGAGCAAAGGCAAAGAGAGTCTGTCGACCGCGTTTTAGACTTTGTCGAAGAGTGCCAGTCTTACTTTGATATATGATAACGACTCACGTAGTGCCGTACCTAATTAATCACGTTACGGTGCCTTTTGATTGAGTTTGCTCAGCGTCACCTCTGAGCAAACTCGTTTGAACTAGGCCCGCCTAATCTTTAGTATTCCTACACAAGTAGGGCTTTAGCAACGATAGTGCTTACCTGACTTTATCGCATCCCAGATATATCGCTCATTCTGATTATCATCTTTAGATGCGATTTTCCACAATAGCTTGAGGGTGTAGAGAAAGAGGCTTGGCTTAGATTTATAGTATCGGTTCCTTAGTCCTTCATCGTAAGCTCTTTCCTTCTTCCTAAAGTCAGAAAGGACTTCATCCTCTGATTCTAAACGAGAGTATGAGTGTTCAAATCCGGGAATCACACTGATGAGGTGGATAAGCTTTATTTGCTCGGCTCTAATGAAAAACGTAGTGTCTACACCGTAGAGAAAAAAGCGCTCGTCAAAGACGCTGCCATAAGCCGTCTTCATTTTTTCTTTGAATTGGCGACTGATGACAACCCCACTTCCTACCGCTCGAAATCGCTTAATTTCTGTCAGCTGCTGAGGTTGTTCTACTTTGTTTTTCTTTATTGTTGGGCTTTGAACTTTACCCTGATTGGTCAGGATCGGTACTAAGCAAGCGTCTTTTGTTCCTTTAGTCGCCTTATCTAAGTATTGTTGCGACAATGTAGAATCGTCATCCAAAACGATACAAAAATCATTGTTATTGTGCTCAAGAGCAAAGTTATAGATCTTTGACAGGGCGGCATTGCTGGTATCTTGGTGAATAGTAATGGAATTAAATTTTTCTGAGTAAACCTCAGGTAAAGAGGTATCTACTTCACTAGGTCCATTGTTCCAAATTAGCAGGTCAATATGGGTAAGATTTCCCTGATAGTCCACTAGTGATGAGAGCGTGGTAGATTCTAAAATAGTCTTGTTGTACAAGATTACAAGAATAGTTCCGGTGTGATTCATTTTACTACATACCTATATGTGTAATTACCTGGTTGATGGCATTACACTTTAGATTGGCTGGCTGCTGTCTTTTGGGTTTGAAAAGGTCACTACAAATGAGGCCTGATGGGCTGTGATTATCCTTGATAACAGTCACTTTATGCTCGGTGATTAGTGGTTCGACAATCTCTTTGAAATTAAAATAGCTTGGCCCTATGATAACCGGTAGGCCCAAAGCCACTGGCTCGAGAACATTGTGGCCACCCACTTTGTCTCCTAGGAGGCTACCTCCCATAAAACAGGCATCTGACGCACCCATAAGCACAAGCATTTCGCCCATCGTATCACCCAAATAGACTTGTGATGATGCTAACTGCTCTAAAGATTGAGCCGTTCGTCGTACGGTGTTGAATCCCATACTGATTGATAACTGATGAACGTCATCAAATCGCTCAGGATGTCTAGGAACAATAATTAAAAGACTGTCAGGATGCTTAGTTAGGACCTCTTGGTGCCAACGCAATACTTGCTCATCTTCCCCTTTATGGGTGCTGGCTGCAATCCAAACAGGGCGCTCGGAGCCTATCGCTTGACGAAGTGCTTTCCCTTGTAGGACAGTATCTTCATCGATAGAGATATCAAACTTAATTGAGCCTGTGACTTCGAGTTTTTCTTCACGTACACCCAATTGACTGAAACGGTCTTTATCCGCCTCAAACTGACAGAGGAACTGAGTCACAGACCGCTCTAGTTGGTGAAATAAAGGTTTTACTTTGGCGTAGTTGCGGCGCGATTTTTCCGATAGCCGTGCGTTGACCACCGTAATCGGAATGCCCGCGGCGTTGACGATATGAAGCGTATTAGGCCACAATTCCGTCTCAATAATGAGCAGAGCAGATGGCTGAATTTCTTTTAGAAAACCATTAACCGCGAAAGGAAAATCAATTGGCATATAGCGATGCTGGACCAAATCACCAAGCTTGGCGATCTGCTCTGCCCCAGTGCTGGTCGTGGTGGTGACGACAATCACTTGCTGTGGGTTTCGCGCTTTTAGTTCCTTAATCAAGGGTATCGCAGCAATGCTTTCTCCCACCGAAACCGCGTGTATCCACAGCGGTTTAAGATCGGACGTAAGGGGCGGAGTTATCCCAAAGTGCTCTTTCCAACGAGTGCCAAACTTGGGCTTGTTTGGCTTACTTTTATACAAGCCAAACAGCAACACCGGTGAGACTACAAATAGAAGTAGGGTATAGAGCCCACGTATTAACATACCTTTATAGCGCTCTCTTCAAGTTTATGAATGGCTTTGATCGCAGAACTTGCAGGTAATTCTTTTAGGCACTTCAGGTGACCAAGTGGACACTCACGCTTAAAGCAAGGGCGACACTCAATATCGGTGTGCACCATCTCAACTTTTTCCGCTAATGGTGGTGTGTATTTTGGCGAAGTGGAGCCGTAGATAGCCACCACATTACAACCGACAGCCGCCGCAACGTGCATGAGCCCGGAGTCATTAGATATCACGGTATCACACGCGCCCAAAAGGTCGAGAGCCTCAATCAGGCTGGTTTGCCCCGCAAGAACGATAACTTGTGATTGGCGTTCACTCGGCACTAACGAACGAATTTTATTGCAAGTGTCTACATCCTTCTGTGAGCCAAATAGCCAAACCTGTGCCCCTTTTTCTGTCATGGCGCTGGCGACTTCTGCATAATGAGATTCGGGCCACTTTTTTGCCGGTCCAAACTCAGCACCAGGGCAGAGACCATAAATCTTGCTGTCACGGTTGAGGGCAAATTTATCCAATGTCATCTGCTGAAGGGGAGTATCGATTCTCAATTTTGGCCTTGGCAGAGTCTCTAGACCACCAAGTGAGGCTGAGCTTTGCATGCTTGATTTAGGAAAAGCTAAAGCCACATAACGTTCAACCATATACTGGAAGTCTTTTTTGTTTGGACGCAGGTCATTAAGCAGCCCATAACGCATCTCACCCTTCCAGCCAATACGAGTTGGAATCTTGGCAAACCAAGGGATCAGGGCCGATTTGGCCGAGTTAGGTAGGATAAATGCTTTATCATAGCCTTCAGTGCGTAACTGGATGCCAAGCTGACGGCGCGCGCTCAGATTGAACTCACCATGACCAATTGGCATATCGATAGCGCGATTGACTTCAGGCATACGCTCAAGGATCGGCTTACACCAGCCCGGTGCCATGACATCAATCGTGCACTCAGGGTTTTGCTCTTTCAGCGTGATATACAGCGATTGCGACATCACCATATCACCCACCCAAGATGGGCCAATTACCAAAATCTTAGTCATTATTTTACCTGCCAATCACTGTCATAGCGTGGTTTGTAGAGGTTGTAGTAGTTATTACCATCTTCTTGAGTGCGAAGTAGCTGCAGTACCCACATATATTGATGGGGCTTGTCTTGGACAAAATACTCAATCGCCTCATTACAGGCACGAGCATCCTGCTCATCACCTTGGTTTAGCTCGAATGCTGGTAGAATTTCGATATCAAATTGGCCAGTCTCGCCATCGATAGCAGCAAACATAGGAAGCACCTTGGCTCGAGATAGTTTAGCAATCTTACCCAGCCCCGGTAGCGTCGCCTTACGCGTAGAGAAAAAGTCAACAAACACACTATGCTCGCGGCCGTGGTCTTGATCAGGTAGATAATAGCCCACGTAGCCATCTCGGATTGACTTCAAGAATGGTTTAATTCCCCCAGAGCGCTCGTAAACACGACCGCCGTATTGCACTCGCTGACGATGCATCAACCAGTCCGCCACTTCATTTTTCTGTTTCTTCGCCATGGCAGAAACAGGCATTCCGAGTGAGGCCAACAAAACCGCCGGGATATCAATTGCCCAAGAGTGTGGCACCATCAAGATGACATTGTCGCCATTCTCGATATGCCCCTTGAGGATCGCTTCACCGCGAATGGTGCAGTTGTCTTGTAGCCATTGCGGCGAGCGCAATGTAAGCAGGCTAAAGCGGAAAAAGAACAGTGCAGCCGTATAAAGGTTGCTCTCGATCATGGCCTCGCGATCAGCAAAACTCCTTTCTGGAAAGCTCAACTCAAAGTTTACCCGTGCACGATGCGCAGGGCCTTGGCGTGATTTAGTCAATCTTGCGGCAATAACGCGCGCCATCCATTTGTGCACTTTAAGTGGTAGTAGCGCTACAGGCAGTGATGCAATTGCCGCAAG
Source organism: Vibrio glycogenivorans (assembly GCF_051660965.1). Taxonomy (NCBI): domain Bacteria; kingdom Pseudomonadati; phylum Pseudomonadota; class Gammaproteobacteria; order Vibrionales; family Vibrionaceae; genus Vibrio; species Vibrio glycogenivorans. Next base: position 206,344 of record NZ_JBPVIS010000007.1, read on the forward strand.
CCACGTACCCCAATATTTTGGCGCAAGGAAGTGCCACTGAAACGTTGGGTTATAAGCCTTAGAGTCAAAGTCGTCGCGTTTGATGGTCATAATTTATCTTAAAAACAGAGAAGGGGTGTGGTTCAGTAACGAAGCGGGAACGAGGCCCCTTTGCCAAGGGCAAGAAAGCAAGCACTAGCTGACTGTGTTAGCAAAGAGGCAAAATAGTCTCGCCTCTCGCCTCTCGCCTCTCGCCTCTCGCCTCTCGCCTCTAGCGGTTGATCAGTGCCATGTATTCAGCCACACCTTCAGCGACTGGCTTAAATGTATGGTCACAACCAGTGGCGCGTAGCTTGGTTAAATCCGCTTGGGTGTACTCTTGGTATGCGCCTTTGAGGTGCTCAGGGAAAGGAACGGTTTCGATTTCACCTTTACCGTGATGCTTTATCACGGCTTTCGCCACCTCTTCAAATGACTCAGCGTTACCGGTGCCTAGATTAAAAATACCCGAGGTGCCGTTTTCTAAGAACCAAAGGTTAACAGCCGCTACGTCGCCTACGTAGACAAAGTCGCGCTTAAATCCCTCACTCCCGGCAAACAGTTTCGGGTTCTCACCCGCGTTCATTTGGTTATTAAGATGGAAGGCGACAGAAGCCATCGAGCCTTTGTGTTGTTCACGCGGGCCGTATACGTTGAAGTATCGAAAGCCAGTTACCTGAGAAAGCGTTTCGCCATGCTCCTCAGCATCTTGCCATACGCGTCGAACATAATTATCAAACTGCTGTTTAGAGTAGCCGTAAACGTTCAGTGCACCTTCATACTGCTTTTCTTCGATAAAGGTCTCTGTTTCACCGTAGGTCGCGGCAGATGAGGCATAAAGGAACGGGATTTCACGCTCAAGACAGTAGTGAAGTAGCTCTTTTGAGTACTCGTAGTTGTTGAGCATCATATACTTGCCATCCCACTCAGTCGTCGCTGAGCAAGCACCTTCATGGAAGACCGCATCGATTGGACCGAAATCATCACCTGCCATGATTTGGGTTAGGAAGTCATCGCGATCCATATAGTCGGCAATATCAAGATCGACCAGGTTAGTGAATTTCTTGCCATCGGTGAGGTCATCCACCACCAAGATATCGTTAATGCCTTTCACATTAAGAGCCTTAACGATATTGCTACCAATCATACCAGCGCCGCCAGTCACGATAATCATAATTACTTCCTATCTCTATGATGCGTAATAATGGCTCAGTATATCACCGTCAATGCTGAGAGGCGAGAAACAGCAGGAGTGAGAAAGGGGGCAAAAGAGAGCCACGGGGTGGCATCCAAGCGTTATTCAATTTGAAGGTTTATACGACCAATGACGGCAGATGCTGCCGCCCTAGGACGCACAATACACCCAATACAATCTTAACGAGACTGAACTTGCGGCTGAGCAATGCGCTGTGTTGTCTCTTCCTGCAACCGGTGCATCACGAATAGGTATCCGCCGAAGCAAAGTAAAAAGCCATAAAACATTAGATACTCAGGCACTTCGAAAGCCTCGCCCAGAACGCCGATTAAGGCAAACACAGAAGAAACTGAACAGATAACGATCAAGGTTTGCGCCGGTGACATCCCATTATGTTGGCAGATGTGATGCAAGTGCTGGCGATCTGGCTTGAAGGGGGATTTGCCTTCACGAACACGCTTGATCATAATCGCCACCATATCCATTAATGGAATAGCAATCAGCCATAGGGCGGTGACAGGGCGCACGGAAGGTTGAGGCAGGTCTTGGCTCGAAAGCAGCAAAAACCAGATCACCGTATAACCGACTAACATACTGCCGGCATCCCCCATAAACACCCTCCTTTGATGTCCAAAGACACCCAAGTTAAGCATGATGTATGGAACCATCGCTGCAACAATCACCAAGCACATATAAGACGTGCTAATTTGACCACTTAAAAGCAATAACGCGCCAAGTGCGCCAAAAGTAACAATTGAAAGTCCGCCAAGCAATCCGTCCAACCCGTCCACCATGTTAAACGCATTCATTGCGCCCATCACCGCCAAAACAGTGATGACATAGCGTATCCAATTGAGTTTTATCGTCTCTCCCTCAGAGAGCAGCTCCCCGAGCGTATGAATTTCTATCTTCGCCAAGTAGATCATCGCAACGGAAAGGAAAAATTGAATGATCAGACGAAATTTGACTTCGAGGTCATACTTATCGTCGATGGTGCCAACGATAACTAGCACAACAATGCACGAAGCGTAGACGTGGGCATGTTGAATAATGTCTGGGTTATTAAACAGGAAGTACAGCAAACAGATGCATAAAGAGAGGCCGCCGACGAGCGGAACCTGCCCCTGGTGCTTTTTACGCGCAGAAGGGGTGTCGACTAAACCAATATTGGTTGCAATTTTTCTTAAGAAAAATAGAGATGTAAGCGAAAAGAAAAATACGAATGCAAGCTCAAGAAAGTTGTAAAGCACATAGCCACCAATAATCAAAGAGACGAAAACACCAACAGCTCCAGGTACCAAAATCTTAGTCAACCAGCATGCAATTGCAGTGAGACAGCCACTCACCTAACTATTCTAAGTGATAATTCTCATAAGTGTAACTGAACTTTCGTCGGTGATGAAAGCACTTTGAGACAAGAATAGTCGTAGCTTGGCTGAAACTCTAATTAAAAACTGCCCGCATCTATTTGATGTAACAGTAAAAGCGTTCTAGCTTTAAATGAGATGTGCCTAAGTCTGCAGTTCCGCGCTGCAAAAAAGAGCATTGAGCTCCTTTCCAAGATTCGTAGCACGGTTTTACACCTGCACTCAAAATGCATATACTGACCAATTTTTTATGTAGCACGCTGTTTTGTACGGTGTGTAATTTGGCCCAACTTTGCGCATTCAGGGGATATGCTTAACCCTTGGGGCGGTAGCGTACCTAAAAATAAGAATATGAAACGAATGAGAGTTGTCATCAGCGCCCTTGGTGCGCTGCTTTTGAGCGCATGCAGTAGTCAGCCAAGACAAGTGCAAGCCAGTCTTCCCCTCGTCTCAGAGCAGCTCGCACCGATCGGCACGCCAATATCAAGCCAGTACTGGTCTTCACTCAATATCGAGTACGCCACCAGTATTTCACATCCGCAATACACTATCTTAGCGCAGCCTAGCTATACCTCGGCACTGGGGATCACCTGTCGTACCCTATCTATCACGCCGCTTGCTGAACTAAACAGTATTAGCACCACACCCATTACTCGTACCGCATGTCAGCAAACCACCCAAGATGAAAATGGCAAATCGACCACCGGGTGGTTTTTGGTCCAAGACATCGTTGAGAACTCATCAGCTGTAGAAATCTAGCCTATGTCCTATCGAACCACATTGTGCCTTGTTACGACTGCTGCGGCAGGTTTCCTGACCGCCGCTAGCGCACTTGCTCTCACCCCTGAGCAGCAGATGGCAGCGCTGCAGCAATTGCCTCCATCGGCTATACCGCCGGCGAGTATGGCGGCAGACCTGCCAACACAGAACCCTAATCAAGCACTTGAACAGGGTACTTTCCAGCCTGAGCGACGAGTAGGTACTCTATTGCCGGGTGAAACTGATGTTAGAGAGTTGCTGCCTTCGTCGGGTGAGCCATTGCCCCCGCCATATGGCGCCAATCTCTTTGCGGGTGGTTATGAAACCGAGCGTAGCGATGGCCTCAACGATAACTATCTGATCGCAGCTGGCGATAAGATCAATATCTGGCTGTGGGGCGCGGTGAACTACTCCAACGTGGTGACCGTCGATAATCAGGGCAACATCTTTATACCTGAGATCGGGCCTATTTTTGTTAAAGATGTTCGTGCCAGTGATGTGAATCGCTTAGTCACCTCTAAGATCAAGCAGATCTATACCAATAACGTCAGCGTGTACGTTAACTTGCTGACCGCGACGCCAGTCAGTGTTTACTTATCAGGTCCGGTGATCCGTCCGGGTCAATACGCGGGAATGGCCTCCGATAGCGTGCTGTATTTCCTCAAACGTGCTGGTGGCATCGACTCGGAGCGAGGCAGCTATCGTGAAATCAAGGTGCTGCGTGATAATAAAATCGTACAAACCATCGATCTTTATGACTTTATTCAATCTGGTGTAATGCCTGAGGTGAGCTTTAAAGACGGCGATGTGATTTTGGTGAGTCCGCAAAAATCCGCGATTACGGTTGCGGGCGGAGTGCGCAATCCGTTCCGATTTGAGCTCGCCACCGATACAGCATTGGGTGAGCAACTTGTCAGCTACTCACGTCCCCTGGCCAAAGTCAGCCATGTAGGCGTGATGGGCAATCGCTCTTCTGGTCCCTTCTCGCGCTATATGACCTACGATGAGTTTCAATCTTTCCCATTAGAAGATGGCGATAAGGTTCTGTTCAACGACGACCTGCATGCTCAAGTGATAGATGTGCAAGTCTCTGGTAGTTACCTAGGCCCGTCCTATTTTGTGGTTAAGAAAGCCACTCGACTGCATGAGATGATGAGCCAAATTCCAATCGATCCAAATCTTGCGGATTACAGCTCAGTGCATATCTTGCGTGAGAGCGTGGCTCAAAAACAGAAAGAGATGATCGATGAATCGCTTGATCGACTAGAGCGCACGGTATTTACTGCGCCAACGTCATCTACTGGCGAGGCGGCAATTCGTGCAGAAGAGGCGCGTTTAGTGCTTCAGTTCACCGAGCGAGCACGTCAAGTGATGCCGCTAGGTAAAGTTGTTGTTGCTGAAAACGGTAATGTCGCCAACATTCTATTAGAGCAGGGCGACAAAATTGTAATTCCTGCGAAAACCGACCTGGTGCAAATTGGCGGTGAGGTATTGATGCCGCAGGCAGTGGTATTCAACCCTGATGCGACACTCGATGATTACATTGCCTGGGCTGGAGGATTTACTGAGCGCGCCGAAGATGAGCGTATTGCGATTGTGCGTGCCAATGGCCTAGTTGAGTTCAACAGTGCTCGTCCGGTACAAAAGGGCGATCAAATCTTAGTGCTGCCAAAAGTTGATGTGAAATTGATGCAGAATGTGAAAGACATCACGCAGATTATTTATCAGATGGCTGTGGCGGCGAATGTTGCGATTAACTAAAGGCTGAAGGAGGTAGTTTGGCTAAAGTAAACAAGCGAACCTTGCTTCAGGTCTGGGGGAATGTAATCTTCGCGATATTTTTGCGTGAGATAAAGAGTCGGTTTAACGATAAGTTTGGTATTAGTTGGGCAGTAATTCAACCGGTATCTTTCATATTTATCTTATCATTCATGCGTGGGCGATTAGATGGAGGTGAATCACACTCAATGCCAACCTTTGTTTTTATTGTGTACGGAATGATCAGTATACAGCTTTTTCTAATGACACTTAGCTCGGCTGCAAATAGCTTTAAGAAAAACAAGCCACTCTTTGCTTTCCGTCAAGTTCAACCTATAGCCTCAACTATAGCGGTTGTAGGGTTCGACCTGTTGGTAAAAATGGCAGTTATACTTTCGGTTGTTATTGCGATGTTTTTTCTAGAGATCGAGATAAAGGTGCATGACCCAATTGGGGTTTTAAGAAACTTTATCATGCTCTGGTTGTTGGCTACTAGTATAGGTATTTTGTTTGCTTTAGCTAGGTCATATGTTCCAGAAGTAGACAAATTAAGAGTAATGATTCAAAGACCTCTATTGTTCATATCAGGGGTATTCTTTTCTCTTCAGGATATACCAAAAGAAATGTGGAAGTATTTTGATTGGAATCCGATAGTTCATGCTATTGAGTTATCTCGTCAATCTGCATACCCATCTTTTGGTGCTGTGGGTGTTAGTGAACTATATCTTAATATATCTACATTGGTAGTCACTTTTTTCTCTTTGGCTTGTTATCATTTGTATTGGAAACAGGCAATTAGTAGATAGGCTTTATTAGGCTCAATAAGTAAACGTTTATATGATAGAGAAGAAATTCGAAGAGTTTAAAAAGCTGCATAATAAAAGTCAGCTAAATAATATTGAATACTTAGAAAGACAGGCAAAGATAATAATGTTGTCTGATCCGGAGTTGAGTAAGCGCATTGAGAGAAGGATATCAAACCTTGAAAGATCAAGGGCCCGTAAAGCTAGAAAAGAACAGGCGGTCAAGTCTGAACAATTAGCACTGGCTGTCTCTGAAAAAAAGGAAACTGACTCTGAAGAACAGCGTTTTAGTTCTAAAGTTGATAAAGAAGAAAGTGTCGTTCATACCAGAGAAAGTAAGTTTCAAAAAAAAATTGCGGTAATTAGAGATAGTGTGTTCTCTATTTTTGTTATTATTCCAATCATAGTGTTTTCTTGTTATCAGTTCCTTATTGCAGCCCCTAGGTATGAAAGTAGGACACAACTAATAGTTCAGCAACCCGATAGTGCAACTACGATGGATGCGGGCATGGCATTGCTAACCGGATTAGGTGTAAGCACAAGTAACGTAGACGCGCAGCTGGTGGTTGCATATGTATATTCTAATGATATGCTGAAATACCTAGATGATAAATTAAAAGTAAGGGATCACTATGAGTCCAACGGTGATTTTTTCAGCCGCCTACCTAAGCAGCATAGCTTAGAAAAGTTCGTTGAGTATTTCGCTAAGCGTGTAGCCGTTGAAGTAAGTGAAAAGTCAAATATCATAACGGTCAAGGCTCAAGGCTTTTCACCTGAGTTTTCCCACCGATTAGCAAATACCATTGCTGCTAGAGCTGAGTGGTATATAAACAGTATCAGCCATCAATTAGCTGAGGCGCAGTTAGAGTTTATTGTAAATGAGCACAACAGAATAGAGAAAAGGCTTAAAGTAGCACAGAGTGACTTATTGGCCTATCAACAGAAACACGGCCTAATAAACCCTGAGGTTGAAAGTGTAGCCCTCTCTAATATCGCATATCGACTTGAGAGTGAAATAGTCAAGAGCAAAGCAGACCTTCAGGCGCTTACGAATGTTATGAGTGAAGATGCGCCTCAAGTAATTATTGCGAAAAATAATATGAGAGCTCTTGAGAAGCAGTTGGAGGAGGAGAAGTTAAGGTTGACAGAGCATGGAGAGAATAGCCTTGATGAAGTACTACCAGTAAGTAAAGTACTTTCCCAGTATGCAGAGTTAAAAGTTGAGTTAGAGTTAGCAATAAAAGCGTATACATCATCTTCAGTCTCTATGGAAAAGTCTAGAATAGAAGCTTATCGACAAATAAAGTACCTAGTTCTAGTTGAGACGGCTACTATCCCAGAAAGTAATGAATATCCACGAGTTTTCTACAATATATTACTATTCGCAATTATTATTCTGCTGATTTTTGGCATCATGCGAATTGTATATCTAACAGTTAATGAACTAAAATAATCGAGGTTTTTGTGAGAGTCAAGTTAATAGCAATAGCAAAAGATGAAGGTGCTTACTTACATGAGTGGTTGGCTTATCATCTCTCTCTTGGTTTCGATGAAATTGAAGTTTTTGTCAATAATACATCTGATGGTTCTTACGAATTGTTAAGTTTGTTGTCAAGGGAAAATGAAAAAATCAAGTATTCTCAGGCAGACTATATTATCGATGGCAAGTTCATCACTAATGACTCACTTATATCTAGAGGCTACTTAAAGCGAAACCCTTTACAGTCTAGAATTTATTCACAAGCTTTGGTGGAAAACTTTAATAAGTTTGATTATTTAATGTTCCTTGATATTGATGAGTTCTTTATTTCTTCTAGTGATAGTGTTCATGATTTCTTGTATAAGCTCGGTGATTATGACGTTATATCTATCGGATACATGAATCACAGTGGGCAAGAGAAGGCTTTTTCTCCACCAATCTCTGAAGAGTTGAATGTATCCCCCGGTCGTGATTACAAGAGTATTGTTAAGGTACCCAACAAGCTGGAGAATATTGTCGTTGACTCCTCTCATAATTTCCTCGTGAGAGAAGGTAAATGGTTCAGAATGGGAAAAGGGGAGGTTTCATCTAGACAAGAGGCACTTTCGAAGGAATATGCAACGAAGTCTGACTTTATCCTTCATCACACAATGAGGAGTGTTGATGAGTATTTGGCGCTAGCCCTAAGAGGGGATACTATGCTGAACTCATCTCTTGGCCTCAAGAAATCCAGAAACGGATGGTTTCTGGACGCGGAATACACTATCGACCTGAGAGCAAGTGTGATTGATTCTTATGAAGAGCAGCTTAAAAAACTAGTTAGTAATGACTGTATTAGAGATTGCATATCTAATAGTAGACAGACTGTTATGAGTAAAGCCTCAAAAGCCAGAGAGGTTATAAATTCCATAATGGAAGAACACAAGATAGTTAAGAAAATTACTCGAGGTGTTATAAATGGGTAGTAATAAAAAAATATTCCAAATTGGTTTCAATAAATGTGGAACTTTAAGCTTACATCATTACTTTATTAACAATAAGCTTAATTCTGTTCACTGGGATAATGGCCAGCTATCTAAAGCAATTTATAGGAACAAGCTTGAAGGCCGAGCTCTTCTCGATGGTTATGAATCATTTGATTGTTTTACAGACATGGAACATATGGAAGAGCAAGGGCAACGTTTTTTTGCTGCCGTTGATCATTTTGAAAGTATGGCAATTGAATATCCTAACTCAGTATTTATCTTGAATGTTAGAGATGTTAATAAATGGCTCAATAGTAGAAGAAAGCACTCTAACTATATGGCGAAGAGTATGGTGTTTTATGGTCTCAAGGAAAGTGAGCTGAGACAGAAGTGGGCATTGGAGTTTGATAGTCACGTAAGGCGAGTCAAGGATTATTTTAAAGATTCCAACCGATTGTTGATTTTTGACCTCGATAGTGATGACTCCGATAAAATTAGTGTTTTTCTTAAGGCACATGGGTTTGAGATAATTGATAGTGAATTACCTCACTCACACAATACAAAACAAATGCTTCACAAAAGAAATAACGAAAATATTAATAACCTTAGAGATTTAGCGATTAGTTTTGAAAGGCTAGGTGACATTGAATCAGCGAGTGTTCTAATGAACTTGGCAAGGAAGCTCCGGCCTGAGGGCGAGTTAATTGCACATAAGTCAAAGGTGTATGATGAATATCTTAACTATTTGAATAAATAAAACTCGAGGTTTTAATGAAGGTCAACATTCACTTTGGTGTACACAAAACTGCGACAACATATTTGCAAGGTCAGTTAAAACAAAGTCAAGTTAAACTGTTGGATAATAGTGTGGAGTATGTGGATTTTCCGAACAATAGGAAAAAACTAACATCTAAATTCTTCGGTTTAGTTCCCACTCTAAAACGTGAAGATATAGTTGATGGTGTTCAAGTAGATAATATTATAATTTCAGAAGAGAACCTAATAGGTGGAGTTGACACACCGTTATCTGGTACTTTGTACCCAAACTTAAAGTCAAACGTCGAAAGGATGCTATCTATTTTCCGTCATGATACAGTTAGAGTGTTCATAACTATAAGAAGTTTCGATGGTTTTTTAGCATCTTTATATTGTGAGTATCTGAGGCATTATAAATTTCTGTCTTTTGATGAATACATACAAAAAATGGATCTGGAAAATTTGTCATGGTTCGAGTGCTTTAAGGGGTTAATCAAAGCCAATCCCGATGTTGAGTTTGTTGTATTTGATTTTTCTAATTTTAGAATTCGAAAAAGCATGTTTCTTGAACAGTTATCTTTTGGTTGCTTAGGTGAGTTTAGTCCATCCATACCGGTCTCGAGATCTTCTATAACTCATGAGGCTATATCCTTTTTGTCGAAGTTTCCAGAACGATCTCGAGACGTATTACGGAAAATGGAGGCTTCAGGTTACATATTTGGAGAGAAATATATGCCATTTGATGATGAGCAAAGAGCGTTATTTTCTACTAGGCTGGAGAACGACATCAAAATGCTTAGTAAGTTAGACAATGTGTCCGTGATTTAGCTATGAACCGAATCATTCCCTTTGTTTTACGAAGATTTAATTTAGTCCTTTTTTCATTTCGTCTACACTTCTTGAATTTTATCAGTCGCCATAAGTGGACAAACTTTTTAAGTCTATCATCTGACAATGATAGAAACTTCTGCTTAATGAATGATAAAGGCTGGAAAATATTTGTTGAAGAGAACGAAGAATTATTGACCCCATATTCTGAGACAAGAAGTCTTGAACAGTTGTTAAAGTACTTGGACTCCACTGGTCAGAGAACTTTTGGTGCCGTAATTGTTCATGCGTATAGTTATAAAGGTAAGAGGTATTTTGACTCCAATGGGTATTCAAGTTTTGTTCATCATGGAAGTCAGCTTCAAATAAAAGGTGGTCCAATTTATCGATATTTAGGCGGGTTTAGGTCTCAAAATCTTTTCAGAATTGTTGCGGTTCGCTCCGGGCAAGGGGCCTATTTTCGTAAGTATAGGCGTTCGATGCGCAATGATTATTTTAATAACTGCTTCGGAATTAATCACACGGTTGGTTGTCTGATTGTTAATATCCCCGGTGATCACTATGACCCCAATGTTAGTGTACGACTGAGTGAGTCAAATTTGATTAAATATGGCCTGTTAAACAGAGGTGAATGGTAGTGTTATCGCACACATTTATATTATTGCTTCATGAACCACCCATTCAAGTCAAACCGCTATTAAGAGCGCTACTTAAGTCTGGAAGTAACGTCGTAGTTCATTACGATGAAAAGCAATCTATATCCATAGCTAATGATTTTATGGATTTGATGGATGAGTACACTAAGAGACTTATTTTTTGCAAAAAAAGAGCGAGAGTTGGTTGGGGAGAGTGGAGTATTCTTCAAGCAACACTTAATGCTTTGTACGAAATCGAGACGAGAAACCTTAACCCAGACTATGTTACTTTGTTGAGTGGTTCTTGTGTGCCAACAGTGAACTTGGACGATTTCTACGCGTTTTTGGCACAGCATTCAGATCACCAGTTTATAGAGTCTCAAAACGTGACAATAGCGCCTTGGGTCAAGGGGGGGATTGAGGAAGAGCGTTGGCAGTATAAGCATTTTTTCAATTGGCGTTCACAGCCTTATTTGTTTGAACTGAGCTTGATGGCTCAGCAGAAACTCTTGAAACCACGAAAACTACCAGCAGAACATGTACCACATATGGGTTCGCAATGGTGGAGTTTGACTTGGGATTGTTTGAAGCAATTTCTGCGTTTTAACGAAAAATACCAAGGTTTTTATGAGACAACGCTGATCCCAGATGAGCTTTATATTCAAACCTTTGTTGCCAACACCTATCCGAAAGACACTATCTTTCCGCAATCATTAACCTACTCGCACTTTACCAATTGGGCAGTGCCTAGAGTTTTTTATGATGACTGCATTGAGAGTTTTTCTGAGCTACCGCACTTCTTTGCTCGAAAAGTGTGCTTTTCTGCCAAGGATCTGCGCGATAAATATATTAATAACAATCGCCAATTACCAAGTCGTCCTGCGGTCACTCACTTAGAGTCTTTTGGCACACTGCTCAAGGATGTCAAAGAGTCTAATCGAGTGATACCGGTAAGAACGGTCACTGACTATCCTCATAACAGCGATGAGCCACCATTGAAACCGTTGCTCGTGGTGGTGGTTCCTGCGCTATCAGCGTTGGTCGAGGTGCATCAAAAATTGCGACTCTCAGGGGAGTTCGGTAACCCATACACTGGCTTTTTGAGTCATGCACATATCGCGTGCCTTCCTGACTCTGAGCAGGTGCGAGAGCGATTAAAGGAAGGTGATTGGAATTCCTTAAGTGATTACTTAAGAGGAGAAGATCGCCCGGTGGTTCTCGTCGACTCTTATTGCTATCAAGGACCGGTGTCAGCATTGCTGAGCCTTAAGACCAATACGCTAATTGAGTATCGAAGCCCTGAGGATCAAAAAGTGCTTGCCAATAATCCGCTGAAAGAGAGTCCAATCAAAGCGCGGCAACACGTTGCGAAAAGTGTGGAAGAAATTTTGTCGGCGGCATCGACTCATGATTACTCTGCTCAACTTGAAGTTCGTGATTGGTAGATGTCAGCGCATACTGTAACCGTAGTTACTCGAACCAAAGACCGAACTTTACTTCTTCGCCGCGCCCTTGAGAGTGTGCAAAAGCAGACATTTGCCAACTATATTCATGTCGTGGTGAATGATGGTGGAGAGCCTCATGCGGTTGATAGGCTGGTCGAAGAGTTTAACGATCCACGAATTTGTGTGCTGCATAACCCCACCTCGTTAGGCATGGAGGGAGCAAGTAATCGCGGGCTCAACGCTTTTCCAGCCGAGTACGCGGTGATTCATGATGATGATGATTCATGGGAGAGCGTGTTTCTTGAGGTTACACATGGCTATCTCAAAAATCACCCAGAGATGGCCGGTGTGGTGACAAACATTACTCAGAGGTTTGAGTCAGTAGGTCAAAATGCTGTGCAGCCCCTTCGCTCAAGACCTTTTAATCCAGCAGTGAAAGAGTTCCGGTTGGACGATTTTTTGGTTGTGAATCAGTTTGTCCCTATCGGCTTTGTTTATCGTTATGCATTGCATCAAGAGATAGGCTTTTTCGATCAATCGCTGCCAGTTTGTGGTGACTTAGATTTTCATTTGCGTGTCTTACACCGCCATAAAATTGGCAAGCTCTCAGATTACTTAGCTAGCTATCATATCCGCTGTGAAAGCAAGAATAGTGCAATGAATAACTCTGTCACTCAATCGGCCAAACATCAAAAATACGCCGCGGAGTTGATCGCAAAATACGATCAGCGAACGGTGTGGCGACGTTGGATGTCTGTGTTACGAGTTAAAGGGTACTACCGCGTGATGAATGTCTTGATGCGCCTTGGGTATAAATTAGGTATTGGAAGATGAACATTGCCTGTGTTGGCGCGGGGCTATCCTGCGCAGTCATCGCTAACCGACTCGCGTTAGCGGGGCATCGTGTGACCATCTATGAATCGCGTGACCATTTGGCAGGTAACTGCTATATGGAGCGTGACCAAGATACTGGTGTGATGGTTCATACCTACGGCCCACATATCTTCCATACCGATGACAAACAGGTGTGGGATTTTGTCAATGCACTCACGGAGTTCAAGCCGTATACCAACCGGGTAAAGACCACCTCTCAAGATGCCGTTTACTCATTGCCGATTAACTTGCACACCATAAACCAGTACTTCGGCAAGACATTCAACCCGACTCAAGCACGCGAGTTCATTGAATCGATCGCTGATACCAGCATCGAAGATCCGCAGAGCTTTGAAGAGCAGGCGATGCGCTTTGTGGGTAAAGACTTTTACGAAGCGTTTTTCAAAGGCTACACACTCAAGCAGTGGGGTATTCACCCTAGTAAGTTGCCAGCGAGCATCCTAAAGCGCCTGCCGGTGCGCTTTAACTACGATGACAACTACTTCGCGCACAAATATCAGGGGATGCCGGCTAACGGCTACAACGAGATTGTCGAGAAGCTGCTGGATCACGATAACATTGATATCAAGCTCAACACCAAGTTTGAGCGTGAGATGGCTGAAGAGTTTGACCATGTGTTCTTCAGTGGGCCGTTGGATAGCTACTTTGAGTATGAGCTGGGCCGCCTGGGCTATCGCACTTTGGACTTTGTCAAAGAGACGCACCAAGGTGATTACCAAGGCACCGCAGTGATGAATTATGGTGATGAAGAAGTGCCTTACACTCGCATCACAGAGCACAAGCACTTCTCTCCATGGGAAGAGCATGCGGATACCGTCATCTACAAAGAGTACAGCCGATTGTGTAAGGGGGATGATATTCCTTATTACCCAATCAACCTCACGGATGAAAAGGAGCTGCTGACCAAGTACGTTGCACTCGCCAACAAGACGCCTAACGTCAGCTTTGTCGGCCGATTGGGCACATACAAATACCTCGATATGGATGTCACTATTCGTAAGGCGCTCGATGCCGCCGAGCAGGCGGTTGCTCTGCTTGAGCGTGAAGAGGCATTGCCTGCGTTTTTTGAACCGATGTAGTTGCACAGCACTTAATGGGAATACATCAATGGGGAGCTCGCTCCCCATTTTAGACTTAACAGGTACACGATATTAGCCCCCAAACAATCACAGCGGTTGTTGTCACCTACAATCGACTGGCCAAATTAAAAGTGACCATCGAGCGGTATCTAGCTGAGGCGAATCTTGCCCAGTTGATTATCGTCAATAACGCCTCGAGTGATGGAACCGCAGAATATCTCGAACAGCTATCAGCCTCTGAGCCTCGACTGCTGGTGATAAGCGAGTCGCACAATCTCGGTGGTGCAGGCGGGTTTCATCAAGGGTTGAAGGCCGCGCGTGAGCAAGCCATAACCGAGTGGTTGGTGGTCTCCGACGATGATAGCTTCCCTGAACAAGGCGCCTTGGCTTCTTTTTTTGGCCTAGTACCCAAGCTGCACCCCAAATGTGGCTGGGTCGCCAGTCAGGTTCACTACCCGGAAGGTGGGCTGTGCACCATGAATGAGCCGATGACATTTCCGTCACTAGGAAACGCCTTCAAGCGCCTGCTCAAGCGACAAAAGATCACCTGGGACCCAAGCCAGGATGCGTGCGAGCTTGCCAAGATTGATGGCTCCTCCTTTGTTGGCATGTTTATCAACCGCGCTATCTTGCAGCAAACGCAGGTCTTGCCGAATCGAGACTACTTTCTCTATTGGGATGACATTGCGTTTTGCTATGACCTCACGAACCAAGGGGCGGTTGGTCAATACTCGGCCCAAGTGGCCTTTGTGCATGATTGCGATCGTCATACAAAATCACTGGAGGGTCAGCGCCTTTACTACATGGTGCGCAATGGTATTTGGACCATGGCCAAGCTGCCGATGAGTAAGCGCATCTGGGCAATGTCCATCAAATTGATTTCTTGGCTCCTGATCGCCATCAAATCACACTCACTCTCATGGTATGTCAAGGCTGTCAAACACGCAGCACTGAAACGTACTGAGCCATAAATAATCATGGATTGATTAATAAGAGAACACTCGATTTTGAAACTCCTTATTACCTCAAACACGTCCTGGTTTATTTACAACTTCTTTCGCTCTTCAATTACCGAGTTTATGAGCAATGGTAACCGCGTCTACGTGCTATCGCCGTACGATAGGTATGCCGATAAGCTCAATCAACTCGGTTGTGAGCACTTTGACCTCGACATGGACCGCTCAGGGATCTCCCTTTCGCAAGAAGTGCGTACTATGCGTCGCATCAACGTCGTGATGTCGGCGTTGCAGCCTGATTGTGTACTCAATTTTACCCCTAAGCTGAATATCTACTCGGCACTAATGGCCAAGCTGCAAAAGCGACCGGTGATCAACAGCGTCGCAGGTCTAGGTTCGATTTTTACCGAAAAGAGCCTCAAGGCCACCGTTGGTAAGCAGTTGCTGCGCTTTACGCAGCCTCTGGCCGATCACGTCGTGTTCCAGAACCCCGATGACTGGCAAATCTATCTCGACAATGACTATGTGAAGCAAGAAAACAGCTCTCGCGTGCATGGGATTGGGATCGATTTGAGCCAATTTGTGCCGCATGAGGCGCCGGATGATGGCGTTACTCGGTTTATTCTGGTGGCGCGCATGCTCAAATCCAAAGGGGTGCAAGAGTTTGTCCATGCAGCGCAGGCGGTTGAGGAGCACTATGCGATAAGACAGCTAGCCGGTGAGACAATCCCTAAATTTGAGTTCTCTTTGCTTGGTTTCATTGATGAAACCAACCCGCAGGGGATCTCGCATGCCCAGCTCGAGCACTGGCATGACAACACCCTAGTCAACTATCTCGGTGAAACCGATGATGTGTTCTCGATCGTTAAGGATTACGACTGCGTGGTGCTACCTTCTTACTATCGAGAGGGCATTCCACAGTGCTTGATTGAAGCAGCGTCGATGGCAAAACCTATCATCACCACTGACAATGTCGGTTGCCGAGAGACGATAGACGATGGCAAGTCCGGCCTTTTGGTCAAGCCACAAAGCGTGCCTGAGCTTAAAGAAGCCATGATCAAGATGATTGAGTTGGGCCATAAACGACGTCTAGTCTATGGACGCAAAGGCCGCCACAAAGCTGAGCGCGATTTCTGTCATTTGAAGATCTCACAGCACTATCTGGATGTCATAAAGTCCGTCAGCCGCCTTGAAGAAAAAGACGGCAGCACTTGGTAGCCCACCTTGGGCCTGCAATATCTTATACAGAATTCATCTATGCATAATCCTTTCAGAGTCGTTACTCTTATGTCTATAGTTTATAAAAAACAAAATGATAGAACTTCGTGACCTAACCAAGTACTACCCCTCGGACCTGGGTAATCAGTATGTCTTTCGCGACGTCAACTTTACCTTCCCTGAGGGCCATAACGTCGCTTTGCTGGGCTCAAACGGGGCGGGTAAATCCACCTTGTTTCGGATCATCGCGGGCAGTGAATACCCAAACTCAGGGCGGGTGATCACAGACAAAGCCATCTCGTGGCCAGTGGCCCTTGCCACGGGGATCCATCCGCAGATGACCGGGCGGGAGAACACCCGCTTTATTGGCCGAGTCAATGGTGTGGCGGACCTCGATGAATACGAAGAAAAAGTTAAGAATTTTGCTGAGCTGGGGATAAAATACGACTTACCCGTTAAGAGTTACTCAAGCGGTATGCGCTCTCGATTAGCCTTTGGCTGCTGCATTGCGATTGATTTTGATATCTACCTAATCGATGAAGCCACCTCGGTGGGGGACCAAAAGTTTCGCCGTAAGGCCAAGCAAGCGCTGCTGAATAAGACCCAAGAGGCCTCCGTGATCATGGTCAGCCATGATATGAAAGAGATCCGAGAATTTTGTGATAGTGCAATTATCTTGCATCAGGGAAGCCTGACCTTCTACGACGACCTGGAAGAGGCGCTTCACGTTTACGAAGACTTATAACGAAAAACGATTTTGGAGTTAGTGTGGTGTTTTTCTCATCTTCCACATTAGTATTACTGCTGTTTGTATTGACGATTGCCGGTCTTATCCGTTACCAGCAATCCTCACACAAAGTTTTTGGTGCGCTGTTTCTGATTCTCTATCTCGGCGATTTGGTCTCGACTGAGCAGGTGATCAGCAGCTTTTCTAATCAGGGTCTACTGACGCTGATGTTGATCATGACCTGTTCATTAGCTATTGAGAAGACGCGTCTGTTGCGCGCGATCACTGGCTATATGATTGAGCAGGACTATCGCCTGACCAGCATTAAGTTGTTTGGTTTAACTGCATTGGCCTCATCAACGCTGAATAATACTGCGGTGGTCTCGACCATGCTCGCGCCAATCCGCAACAATCCGCATCATGCGTCAAGTAAGCTGCTGATCCCGCTCTCTTATGCGGCGATACTCGGCGGAACATTAACCCTAGTGGGCACATCGACCAACTTGATTGTCAACAGTATGGTCATCGAAGCGGGATTGCCAAGCTTAGGCTTTTTCGACTTCACTCCCGTTGGCGTGGTGGTGGTGGTGCTGGGCGGATTATTGATGCTGCTCATCAGCCGCTGGCTGCCAGAGCGACATCGCTCGAAAGAGGCGATAGCGGATTACTTTATTGATACCAAGGTGGGCGAGGGCTCAAGCCTGATTGGCAAGAGCGTAGAGCAAAACGGGCTGCGCCACCTTGAAGACCTGTTCTTGGTTGAGATTGTGCGCAAAGGGCGACTGATCTCACCAGTGACTCCGGCGCAGGTGATAGAGGCCGAAGACAGGCTGCTGTTCAGTGGTGACGTAAAAAAGGTCACCTTGCTCAATCAATTTGATGGGCTGAGTATCTTTGCCAGTCAAAACGGGTTGCCGCTGGATAACCTCAAAGAAGTGGTGCTGAAACCTGACAGCCGTCTAGTGGGCAAGACCCTAAAATCGGCAGGCTTTCGTGCCCTGTTTGATTCAGCGGTGGTGGCGATGCGCCGTGATGGCGCGCCAATGTCGGGCAAGCTTGGTGAGGTGGTGTTAAAACCCGGTGATTATCTGGCTCTGGCTACCGGCCCGGATTTCGCCGCACGGCGCAACATCAGCAAGAACTTTTACATGCTGACTGACCTCGCCACCGAGCAGACCCTTGAGGGTTTGAAAGAGAAACTGGCGGTGGGTGGCTTTTTTGTTGCGATTGGTCTGTCAGCGCTGGGTATATTACCGCTGTTCAAGGGCATGCTGTTATTGCTTAGCGCGCTGCTCGCTACAGGTGCACTGACAGCCAATGAGGTCTTTCACCGCTTGCCGCGCAACATCTGGTTGATTATTGCCAGCGCCTTGATGCTCTCACAGGCACTGACAAACACCGGTGCGCTGGATGTGATTGATCATATGGTGCAAAGCAACCAAAGCGTCTTTACCCCGTGGGTCGGTCTAGTCTTTATTTACCTGCTAGCGTGGGTAATGACGGAGTTGGTCACCAATAATGCCGCGGCCGCCTTGGTGTTTCCAATCGCGATTGAGCTTGCACAAAGCCTCGCGGTTGAGCCAAAAATTTATATCCTTGCCCTCGCATTTGGCGCGAGTGCAAGCTTTATCAGTCCATACGGTTATCAAACTAACCTGATGGTATTTAACGCAGGTCACTATCGAATACAGGACTTTGCTCGAGTCGGCATCCCGATGTGTGTGTTGTACGGCTTGATTGTGATTGCCACCCTGCCTGTATTCGTTGGCTTTTAACAAAGGAAGTAGGAATGAATATTTCTCCAGAACGCATGACTCACCTTAAACAGCTTGAAGCTGAGTCAATCCATATTATGCGAGAGGTTGCCGCTGAGTTCGACAACCCAGTCATGCTTTACTCTGTGGGCAAAGACTCATCGGTCATGTTGCACTTGGCCAAAAAAGCCTTTGCACCAGGTATCCCACCGTTTCCTTTGATGCACGTAGACACCACGTGGAAATTCAAAGAGATGATCCAGTTCCGTGACTACATGGCAGAAAAGCTGGGCATGAAGCTGATCGTGCACCAAAACCCAGAGGGTTTGGCGATGAACATCAGCCCATTTACCCACGGCAGCTCGCAGCACACCGACATCATGAAAACTCAGGGCCTTAAGCAAGCTCTAGACAAGCATGGCTTTGACGCTGCTTTCGGTGGCGCGCGCCGCGATGAAGAAAAATCTCGCGCCAAAGAGCGTGTTTACTCGTTCCGCGACGAACACCACCGCTGGGATCCAAAAAACCAACGTCCAGAGCTATGGAACATCTACAACGGTAAGGTAAACAAAGGCGAGAGCATCCGCGTGTTCCCACTTTCAAACTGGACCGAGCTCGACATCTGGCAATACATCTACCTAGAAAGCATCGAGATCCCAGGCCTATACCTATCAGCAAAACGTCCAGTGGTTGAGCGCGACGGCATGCTGATCATGGTCGACGACGATCGCATGGAGCTAAAAGAAGGCGAAGTGATCGAAGAGAAAATGGTCCGCTTCCGCACCCTTGGCTGCTACCCACTGACTGGTGCTGTGGAATCTGAGGCGACAACTCTGCCTGAGATCATCCAAGAGATGCTACTGACTACGACTTCAGAGCGCCAAGGCCGTGCAATTGACCACGACAGTGCGGGCTCGATGGAGAAGAAAAAGCGCGAAGGGTACTTTTAAAGCAGGAGCGGGGACGGACTTTGTCCTTCGAGGAGCGGGGAGCGAGGAGTTCTTTGTTTGTTGGTAGGTCGGAGAACGTTGTTAACCTTCTCTGTATTTAGGTGTTTGGCGATGTTTGAACCTCGTTACTCGAGCCTCGAACCTCGCCCCTAGGATTTTTATGATTTCACCATACGAAAAAAAACAAAACGATTCGGTAAGCGATGACGTAGTTTGGCACAACAGTACCGTGACGCATCAAGACCGAGTTGAGCTCAAACAGCAAAAGCCGGTGGTGCTTTGGTTTACAGGGCTAAGTGGCTCGGGTAAGTCGACTGTGGCGAATGCCGTGGAGAGCAAGCTGCTGAGTTTGGGTAAGCATAGTTATCTGCTCGATGGCGATAATGTGCGCCATGGGCTGAATAAAGACCTTGGTTTTAGTGACGCTGACCGCGTTGAGAACATTCGCCGCATCGGCGAGGTGGCTAAGCTGTTTGTTGACTCGGGCACGATTGTCCTGACGGCGTTCATTTCACCGTTCATCTCAGACCGCGAGCAAGCCCGTAGCCTGATGGAAGCAGGGCAGTTCCTCGAGGTCTTCGTCGACACCCCACTAGAGGTGTGCGAACAACGCGACCCGAAAGGCCTATACAAAAAAGCCCGCGCCGGCGAAATCAAAAACTTCACCGGCATCGACTCAACCTACGAAGCCCCACAATCCCCAGAAATCCACGTCCAAACGGCAGACAAGTCGATCGAGGAATGTGCGGAATATGTGGTGAGTGAATTGCAACGAATGGAGTACGTGTAGGGGGCGGGGAGCGAGGACGGGCTTTGCCCTACGAGTAGCGAGGTGTTGTGTTGATGGAAAAAGTCTTTTCCTCGAAACGCAGTGTCCCCGCACCTCGAACCTCGCACCTGTCTCACAGTGTGAGACTATGAATTACGATGTTTTCAACGGCGACGCCGACGGCATTATCGCCCTAATCCAGCTCCGCCTAGCCGAGCCAAAAGAGTCAGTATTGGTAACGGGCGTCAAGCGCGATATCAAACTGCTTAGCCAGCTGGTGGACAAAAACGATGTCTCTAGCGTCACTGCGCTGGATATCTCAATGGAGAAAAACCAGCAACCTCTAGCAGCGCTGCTAGAGAAAGGCGTAGAGGTATTCTACTGCGACCACCACCGCACAGGTGACATCCCGCAGTCAGATAAGCTAACTACGCTGATTGACCTAGACGCCGAAGTATGTACAAGCCTGCTGATCAACCAAAAGCTTGGCGGCCAATACGCCAAATGGGCCGTCGCCGCCGCGTTTGGTGACAACCTATTCGCCAGCGCAGAAAAACTCGCAGCCGAGATAGGCCTGTCTAAACCAGACACCGAGTTCCTAAAAGAGCTAGGAACACTAATCAACTACAACGGCTACGGCGCCTCACTAGACGATTTGCACATCGCCCCAGCAGAACTATATAAGATGCTGCTGGAGTACCCGTGCCCACTAAAGCTGCGTGACGACAAAGCATCGCCATACTACACGCTGAAACAAGGCTACGAGTCCGACTACCAAAATGTCGCCGCTCTAACCCCAATCAGCCAAAGCGAAATCGCCACCGTCTTTGAACTCCCATGCGAGCCATGGGCAAGACGCATCAGCGGCGTATTCGGCAATGAGCTAGCAAACCAAGCCCCAAACACCGCCCACGGCGTTCTAACAATGAACGTTAATGGCAACGACTACACAGTCAGCGTCCGCGCCCCCCTAAACAACCGAGTAGGCGCCGACGAAGTCTGTTCGTCCTTCCCGACCGGCGGAGGACGCAAAGCGGCCGCGGGGATTAATCAATTGCCTTTGGGGTCGAAGCAGGCGTTTATTGATGCGCTAGAAAGTTACTACAGCGGATAGCCGCTTTGAGGGGCGAGGTGCGGGTTTCGGGCTCTTGCCCTCCGAGGTGCGAGTGGTGAATGCGTTAATTCAACCACTCACACCTAAAAATGTGAAGACGCGGGTTATTTCTCATACTCGTTCAACTGCATCTTTAAACATGGCTGCGTTATGTTTTTAGAAAGTGGTGAAGGGTAATGGGATGACGTACGAGTCTTTAGAGGTTTGGCAACGAAGTGTGGATTTATCCGCGAAGATATATCAAGTGATGCGAAGCTCAAGAGATTTTGGCTTTAAAGATCAGATATGTCGGAGTAGCGTTTCGGTTTCAAGCAATATTGCCGAGGGATGTGAAAGAATTCACATCAGAGAAAAGATTAATTTTTTGTCAGTGGCGAAGGGGTCGTTGGGAGAGCTTAAAACACAGGTCATTATTGGTGAACGCATCGGACTAATTCCAAAGGAAGTGTCTGAGTGCTTAACCAGAGAGTGTGAAGAACTCTCCAAGATGTTGGGCTCCTTAATCACTTACAACCTAAAACAAATTAAACATTAACCGGTCCGAGTCCAGCGAATGGAAAGCCCCTCGCTCCCCGAAGCGAAGCGTCCCCGCCCCTCGAACCTGGTTTTAAAGGAGTGAAAGATAATGTCACATTCTTCAGACTTAATCGCAACAGATATCGAAGCATATCTAAAAGTACACGAAAACAAAGACCTGCTGCGTTTTCTTACCTGTGGTAACGTGGATGACGGTAAGTCGACGCTGATTGGTCGTCTGCTGTTTGATAGTAAGTTGATCTATGAAGATCAGATGGCGGCGATTGAGAAAGACTCGCAGAAGTTTAATACCACCGATGAAGCGTTTGACTTGGCGCTACTGGTGGATGGTTTGCAGTCTGAGCGTGAGCAGGGCATTACGATTGATGTGGCGTACCGTTACTTCTCGACTGACAAGCGTAAGTTCATCATTGCCGATACTCCGGGACACGAGCAGTACACGCGTAATATGGTGACTGGTGCATCGACTTGTGATCTAGCGATTGTGATGGTGGATGCGCGTCATGGTATCCAGACTCAGACCAAGCGTCACAGTTATATCTGTAGCCTACTGGGTATTAAGCACATCATTGTAGCTATCAACAAGATGGACCTGATGGATTACAGCCAAGAGGTGTATCAGAAGATCAAGGCTGATTACCGTGAGATGGCGAAGAACTTCAATATCGACGATATCCGCTTTGTGCCAATCTCAGCGCTAAAAGGCGATAACGTAGTCACGCCAAGCGAAGCGATGGATTGGTACCCGGGTGCCACGCTGATGAAACTGCTTGAGACAGTAAAAATCGCCCAAGATAAAGATCTTGAGCACATGCGCTTCCCAGTTCAATACGTGAACCGTCCAAACCTGAACTTCCGCGGCTTCTGTGGCACCTTGGCATCGGGTCTGGTTCAGGTAGGTGATGAAGTAGCGGCCTTGCCTTCAGGCAAAACCTCACGTATCAAAACCATCTACACTCACGATGGTGAGTTGGTCACGGCTTACCCAGGTCAAGCGATCACGCTGACGCTGGAAGACGAGATCGATGTATCACGCGGCGATATGTTAGTCCACGTCGGCCATGAGCCAGCAGTGACGAACAAGGTGCAAGCGCACGTGGTTTGGATGGATGAAAACCCAATGCGCACTCACAAAGAGTACATCTTTAAGTTCGCCACTAAGTCTTGCCCAGGCAAGGTGACGGAGATAGAGCACAAGATTGACGTCAACTCTCTAGAGGAGCACGCAGAAAACAGCGAGCTGCTCGATCTTAACGAGATTGCATTTACCAACATTGCCCTAACGGACAAAGTGGCATTAGATGTGTACGACAACCTGCCACAAACCGGTGGCTTCATCGTCATCGACCGCCACACCAACGTCACTGTAGGCGCAGGTATGGTCCGCAAAACGACTGAGTCAAATGATGAAGAGCTACGCAGCTACTCAAAAGCTGAAAAAGAACTCAACGCCTTCATCCGCAAAAACTACCCAGAGTGGGGCTGCACTGAAATCTAAAACAAAGGTTCGAGGTGCGAGTACGGGCAGAGCCCTGCGGGGTTCGAGGAGCCGGTCACGCGCGATAAACTCCTCGCACCTCGGAACGAAGTGAAACCCGCTCCCCGCCCCTGACTACGCTTCGCCTAGTTTTGTGACCTTGAGTCAAAAGTGTATAAAAAGCAGCCAATCGGCTGCTTTTTTTGATCATTTAACTACATAAATTTCATACACTTGCAATCTAGTGAGTGTATTGTCAGTTAAATAAGTTGAATATGTGATCATGCTCATTGTGCTGAATAGTATATGTAATACGTTTTAGGTAGAATACCCAGCACAAAAAGATAAAAATACACACAGATTGCCATTAGGAGCGAAACCTAGGGGCGGTAGCGTGCCAAAATAATGCTAGTACGTCGTTAGAACAGTACAGTATAAGCACAGGCTCGGTGTGAAACGTCAGAATCGCTGGGATAGGTTGGTTAACCAAAGTGTGGGCAAAAAAGTCTGCGCAAAAGTTAAATAGTTTGAACAAACTCCACTCAACTTCCCCGCCAAAACCAAAAACATTTACAATGCCTTGAGGCAAGTGCCTTAAAAATGGCTTTGAAACTAATGGGTTAAAGCTGACAGCTTGAACCAGCGTTAGTTTTTACAGGGCAACAAGTGAATGTTTCTTCATTTAAATTGAAGTAATTCCCATTTCTATTCAATCTGAGCGCTGAACTGGTGACTTTTAAGTCGCGATGCAAATATCTAACGGCTGCGTATAAATATCAAACGTAACGCCGCAGAAGTGCGACTTTGAGCCCAAGTTGCAAGTGCGGTTGTTGAACTAATGCTCAGTTGTAACAAAAAATACACCCTCTCTATGCTGTGGGCATAGTGGTTAAAAAACTACATGGATGAATGCCAATCAACAAGGCAGTTGCTCGAAAAGCGGCGCTTGGCTCAAGGAATGACGAACTTTGTTGCTTTACACCGCAATCTAGGGTCCCTAGATTCATATTCAGCCTCCATATCTTTAACCCTGTACTCAAGCCTATTGAATTGGGCTAATGATTTTTAAGTTAGTATCCCGAGCGGATACTCAAACTTAGGTGAATAAAACATGTTTAATAAGATTCTGGTGGTTTGTGTCGGTAATATCTGTCGCTCACCCACTGGGCAGTACCTGCTCAAAAGTCTACTCCCTCATAAACAAATCGATTCGGCTGGCGTTGGTGCCTTGGTCGGCAACCCTGCCGATGGCATGGCCACACAAGTTGCAAAAGAGCACGGCGTTGAACTTGACGCGCATGTCGCTCAGCAGCTCACGCGTGAACTCTGCCAAGCCTACGATTTGATCTTGGTGATGGAAAAGAAGCACCTAGAGGCGGTGTCTTCAATCGCCCCAGAGGCAAGAGGCAAAGCCATGCTATTTGGCCAATGGATTGGTGGCAAAGAGATCCCGGACCCATATCGCCAAAGCCGAGAAGCGTTTGATTTTGCATATGATCTTCTTGAGCAATCCGCCCAAGCTTGGTCAAGAAAGCTATAACAAATTACGATAATTGTCAGTGAGACTCGTCGGCCAGTTGCTACCTTGCCTCTCGCCTTTCGCTTCTCGCCTCTTTAATAAGAAGTCTATGTATCATTCGAAGAAGTTATTACTAAGCGCCTTGATCACAATGACGCTAGCAGGCTGCGCCGTACCAGGTTCACACCTAAGCTATGATGATAGTCAGGTGGTCGGCGAATCTGAATCAGCAGATATTAGCCAGCAGGTGAATATCTACCCGATCACGCCACAACGTGTACGCGAGTACCGTTCGCAACTGGTTGCGTCGCAGCCAAACCCTGCGTTGGATGCTGAACTGGAGAATTACCACTATGTGATTGGTGCGGGTGATATCCTTAATATCACCATTTGGGACCACCCGGAGCTGACGATTCCAGCAGGATCGTTCCGAAGCTCAGCCGAAGCGGGTAACTGGGTTCATGCCGATGGCTCTATCTTCTACCCTTATATTGGTAAGGTTGAGGTGGCGGGAAAAACCGTGACTGAGGTACGTGAAGAGTTAACCAGACGGCTAACAACCTATATCGAAAGCCCACAGGTAGATGTTAACGTAGCGGCATTCCGCTCACAAAAATCCTACGTTACCGGTGAAGTGAATCGCCCGGGGCAGCAAGCCATCACCAATGTACCATTGACACTATTAGATGCGATTAACGCTGCTGGCGGCCTTGCCAGTGATGCTGACTGGCGCAATGTGACTCTGACTCGTCAAGGTGAAGAGCAGCACTTATCACTCTATGCACTAATGCAGCGTGGCGATTTAACTCACAACCGGTTGCTACGCCCTGGTGATATCGTCCATGTGCCGCGCAACGACAATCAAAAAGTGTTTGTGATGGGTGAAGTGAACGATCCGCAGTTACTCAAGATTGACCGAGCAGGCATGAGCCTGACTGAAGCATTGAGTAGCGTTGGCGGCATCAACGAACTCTCTGCGGATGCAACGGGCGTATTTGTCATCCGGAGTGTGCAAGACGGTAGTGATGATCAATCCCCGATTGCCAATATTTATCAACTAGATATCCAAGATTCCTCTGCGCTTGTGCTTGGCACTGAGTTTGAGCTGAGGCCTTACGATGTAGTTTATGTGACCGCTGCGCCGTTGGCTCGCTGGAATCGTGTAGTTTCTCAGCTTGTACCAACTATTAATGGATTTAATAACCTGACATCAGGTATTAATCGAGTCCGTTCATGGTAATTCGATAGCAATACTAGCAGCCTTTTTAGGTAGAACGATTGATAAGAAGAACTAGATTATTTATGAGTGTTAATCAACCCAATTCTTACATACCAGCCAATGATGTGATCGACCTTGGCAAGATGTTTGGTGTCCTACTTGATGGTCGCTGGACTATAATTATTATCACTATTCTCTTTGGTATCACAGGTGTGGTGATAGCCACGCTCTCAACCCCAATCTACAAAGCTGATGCACTGATCCAGGTTGAGAAAAAATCTGGTGGTGTATCGACGCTACTGGGTAACGGTATGAGTGATCTTTTTGCCCAAGATTCTTCGGCTACGACCGAAATTGAGCTGATTAAGTCCCGCATGGTCCTGGGTCAAACTGTCGATAAACTAAATCTAGCGACGATAGCAAGACCCATTTATACTCCGTTTGTTGGCAAAGGGTTAGCGAGGCTTCGTGGTACTCAAGGGTATATAGATATCGGTCGCCTTGAGCTTCCTGACTATTGGCAGTATAAGCAAGATAAAACTTTGGTTTTGGTGCAAACAGATTCAAAGAACCTGGGGTTTAAGGTTGTAGACGGTGATGAGCGAGTGCTGTTAAAAGGGCGAGTCGGCGAACTTGCTAGCGATAATGGGTTTAACATATTTGTTACTGAACTACGTGGTGACAAAGAGCAAGCCTACTCACTAGGTAAAACCGCACGGATTAATGCAATTAACAGTCTAAATCGGGCGTTATCAATTTCAGAGCGAGGTAACCAGACAGGTATCCTTCAACTCTCACTCGAGGGCGAGCATAAACAATTTATTGAGCGAGTACTTAACGATATTAGTCAAAACTACTTTCTTCAGAATGTAGCGCGACAATCAGCAGAGGCAGAAAAAAGCCTATTATTTTTAAAAGGACACCTGCCTGACATTAAGGATAGCCTAACAGTTGCTGAAGATCGCTTAAATCAATATCGGCAAGATAATGAATCTGTCGACCTTGGTTTAGAGGCTCAATCTGCACTCAGAGTGATGGTTGAGCTTGAAGCAAAGCTAAATGATTTGACCTTCAAAGAAAGCGAAATTAGCCAGAGGTTTACCAAGGATCATCCAGCTTATCGTTCACTTTTGGAAAAACGGGAAACACTACTTGGGGAGCGAGAGCGACTCAACCACCAAATCCAGCAATTGCCGAAGACCCAGCGCGAAGTCCTGCGTATGACGCGCGATGTAGAAGTCAACCAACAAATCTATGTACAGCTTCTTAACAAAGTACAAGAGCTAAATATAATGAAGGCAGGTACTGTAGGAAATGTACGAATTATAGATAGCGCTCAATCCAATACAAGCCCGGTAAAGCCCAAAAAATCACTTATCGTGGTAGTCGCTACGTTATTTGGCGGCATGATTAGTGTCTCTTTTGTGCTCGTTAAAGCAGCGTTGCATCGTGGTATAGAGAATCCAGAAGAGATAGAAACAGCAGGTATTGCTGTTTACGCCACGATTCCGAAGTCTGAGCAGCAAGAACTGATGTCAATGCGGATGAAGAAAAAACGTAGCGAAGGCAACCTACTTGCCGAGGTTAACCCTGCCGATCTGTCAATTGAAGCATTGCGTGCTCTCCGCACAAGTCTACACTTTGCGATGCTTGAAGCGAAAAATAACGTGCTGATGATTTCAGGGCCAGCACCAAATATTGGTAAATCTTTCGTTTCAACTAACTTTGCAGCCGTCGCTGCCAAGACTGGTCAAAAAGTGCTGCTCATTGATTCGGACATGCGAAAAGGCTACCTACAACGTTCTTTCAACATTAAATGGGATGATGGTCTGTCAGACTATCTGAGTGGGAAATTACCGATTGAAAAAATAATTAAGCAAACTTCGATTCATGGTCTTGAAGTCGTAACTCGTGGTCAAGTACCGCCGAATCCGTCAGAACTTTTAATGCACCCCCGATTTACTGACTTTATAGATTGGGCAAGCAATAACTATGATTTAGTCATAATTGATACGCCGCCGGTGCTAGCTGTAACCGACCCAAGTATTGTTGGCGCGTTGGCTGGTACGACTTTGATGGTGGCGCGCTATGGTCAAAGTACAGTGAAAGAGCTAGAAATCGCAAAGTCGCGGTTTGATCAAGCTGGAGTTGTTGTCAGGGGAGTAATATTTAACGCACTAGAAAGGAAAGCTTCGAGTACCTATGGATATGGATATTATAATTACGCTTACACGAGTGATAAATCTTAGTGAATTTTAATAAACAATAGCGCGAGATTATATTGAGTGGAAATGATGCATAATATAATAACTGCTATTGAATAAATTTTTTAACACGAAAATTAGCTACGTTAAATTTTCTGAAATTGACTTGATAAAGTAACAGTTAAAAAGATAAGTTACCTATGAATTATATGTTTAAAAATACTAAAATAGCGATAATTGGTTTGGGCTATGTTGGCTTACCTCTAGCCGTGGAGTTTGGTAAGAAGTTACCAACTTTGGGTTATGATATTAGTCAATCCCGCATTGACGAGCTAAGAAATGGTAAAGATTCAACACTCGAGTGTTCAGAGGAAGAGTTGCTAAACGCAGAACTGCTTTGTTACACCAATAATCTATCTGAACTTAAAGATGCAAATATTTATATAGTCACTGTTCCTACACCAATTGATGAACACAAACAGCCAGACCTTACTCCATTGATAAGAGCGTCCGAAGCTTTAGGTTCTATCGTCAGTAAAGGGGACGTCATAGTCTACGAGTCTACGGTGTATCCAGGTGCTACAGAAGAGGTCTGTATTCCAGTTGTAGAGTCAGTGTCAGGATTAACATTTAACAGAGATTTCTTCGCTGGATATTCTCCAGAGCGCATCAACCCTGGGGATAAAGAGCACAGAGTAACAAATATCCTTAAAGTTACTAGTGGTTCAAATGATGAAATCGCTGAATTAGTTGATCAATTGTATAAAATGATTATTGCAGCGGGAACACACAAAACATCTAGTATTAAAGTTGCCGAAGCAGCAAAGGTCATTGAGAATACACAACGGGATGTAAATATTGCATTGATTAATGAGCTGTCAATTATTTTTAATAAGTTAAAAATAGATACGCTAGAGGTGTTGGAAGCTGCAGGTACTAAATGGAACTTCTTACCATTCCGCCCAGGGTTGGTTGGTGGACACTGTATTGGTGTTGACCCGTATTATCTCACTCATAAAGCACAAATTTTAGGTTACCACCCAGAAATGATTCTTGCAGGGCGTCGTTTAAATGATGGTATGGGTAAGTACGTCGTCTCAGAATTAGTCAAAAAAATGCTTAAGCAGCGCATTCACGTAGAAGGAGCGAATGTGTTAGTAATGGGGTTAACATTTAAAGAAAATTGCCCTGATTTGCGCAACACCAAAGTGGTAGACATTATTTCAGAGTTAAAAGAGTACAATGTAAATGTTGATGTAATTGACCCCTGGTGTACAAATGAAGAGTCAGAATCTGAATATGGCCTGAGTTTATGTAATATTAACAAACCTAACCACTATGATGGAATTATAGTAGCGGTTGCACATGATGAGTTCAAGGAGATGGGCGTCGAAAAAGTTCGTGAACTCGGAAAGCCAAACCATGTCATTTACGACCTGAAATATACTTTTTCAAAAGAAAGTGTTGATATGCGGCTATAGCTTAATTTAAACGTTTATTGGCCTTATTATGCTAACCTTCAGAGGGCATTATAAAATTGAGCTAATGAACTTATGTTACCCCTATAAAAGATTAAGTGTAAGCTCTTCAGTATATATGCTCTAATTAAATTATAATTTTTCAATGTGATATGGCTAAACCACTATGACCCAATACGAAAATGTAAAAAAAATACTATCCGAATCACCAAGAACGTGGTTGATTACTGGCGTTGCCGGTTTCATTGGTTCAAATTTGCTCGAAGCACTTCTTAATTTAAATCAGAGGGTTATAGGTCTTGATAATTTCTCTACAGGACATCAGCATAATTTAGATGATGTAAAAAAACTAGTTTCAGAGTTGCAGTGGAGCCGTTTTTCTTTAGTTAAGGGTGATATTTGCGACATAAAAGTTTGTCATCAAGTGATGAACGGAGTTGACTATGTGTTACATCAAGCAGCACTTGGATCAGTGCCTCGTTCCATAGCTGATCCTATCACCACAAATGCAGCAAATATTACAGGTTTTCTCAACATTCTTAAGGCTGCAAAGGAATCCGAAGTCGAAAGTTTTACTTATGCTGCAAGTAGTTCAACGTATGGAGACCATCCGGCGTTACCTAAAATAGAAGAAAATATAGGAAGCCCTTTATCACCTTACGCAGTTACAAAGTACGTGAATGAACTATATGCTAACGTATTTGCACGCTCATATGGATTCAAATCTATAGGTCTACGTTACTTTAATGTTTTTGGACCACGGCAAGATCCTGATAGTGCATATGCCGCTGTTATTCCTAGGTGGACTTCAGCTATGATTAAAGGTGATGCAATATTAATCAATGGTGATGGAGAAACCAGTCGTGATTTCTGTTTTGTCGAAAATGTTGTTCAAATGAATATACTGGCCGCTACTGCTAAAGATTCATCGAAAGATAAAGTATATAATGTGGCGCTTGGTGATAGAACTACGCTTAATGAACTGTTTAATTACATTAATCTATCGCTATCTGAACTATCATGCAAATATGATAAACCTCCAACGTATGGAGATTTTCGAGTCGGTGATGTTAGACACTCTCAAGCCGATATTTCTAAAGCAACCAAGCAACTGGGATATCAACCGGAATACAACATTAAAAGAGGCATAGCTATCTCGACAGAGTGGTATCTGTCCAATTCTATATAAAAACGAAAAAATGATTGTTGAAAGACGTAAGTTAGAACATATACAGGTTATATGCTTAATGTATTTGTCAGTATGGGTGACATCACCCATACTTGCTTATAGTTCTATTGGTAGACTGATTGCTTTAATCTCACTATCACTTTGGTTTGCTTTAGAATTGACTTATAAAAATGGAATATTTTTCAAGCCTACAATATTAAGTATTATCACGTTGGTTTATGTTGTATACACTTTGATTGTTAACTACTATGCTGAAGGTGTGGCAAATATAATTTCGGGATTGCAGTTATATATACTATTAGTGTTTGTCATAATAGGTGAGTCTTACTATGTTAAAGGCTATGAAAAACTTAAGCCGGTATTGTTGATTACTTTAACTTTAATGCCTGTATGGCTCTTTATGACATATGTTGGCTTAGAAGAAAATGTGAGGGCTGCTCGTATAGTTATTCGTAGTAGTGATGAAGCTGTAAAATTGAGTCAAAGCGGTGTGGGTGGGTTTTCTCTGATATATTTTTCAGTTTTATATGTCTCTTTTTTACTTCCGTCTTTGAAGTATTTTAAAATCTCTACTCCCCAAAAAATATCATTTATAGCGTTAATAATTGTAAATATAGTCTTTGCTAGCGTGGTTGTTCTAAAGGCACAGTATAGTGCAGCATTGATACTTTTGGTGTTTTGCTACATTTTCTTCTTTGTTTCAGGGAAGGAATTTAGTTTTATGTCATTATTTTACGCCTTGATTTATACGCTCTTATTGCTGATTTTTTGGGTCTACAAAATTGAAATTTTACAGATGATATCAAAAGTTCTTGATGGTTCTAACTATCAGCTAAAGATATCGGATCTAATACATTATTTTCAAGGTCAAAGTACAGGCACAGTAGATGACAGAGTAGAGAGATATGAACGCAGTTTTGTCCTTTTTTTTGATAACCCAATACTTGGAACAATTTATAGGGATCCGATTGGGAAGCACTCTCAGGTCTTAGATAACTTTGCTCAATATGGATTTTTTATTGGTTCGATATTTTTGTTTGTAATCCTGTATAGGCAGGTAAAGATACTAATTACAAATCGGTTTTTATACAGTATTACCTTTCCGACGTTTGTGGTAACTTTTTTTCTCTTTGCTTTAAATAATATAGCGATGAGTTTTGGGTTAGCAATGTCATTGTTATTTCCAGCACTGTTGAGCTTATATGAAAAAGAAAAATAGACATGTAATTATAGTAGGTGGCTTTAAGTTACCAAACATGAATGCATCAGCTCATCGAGCTATTGAAAATGCAAGACTTTTAAAAAGCATTCAGCTTGAGCCAATTATCATGGGAAAAATGCCTGATAATGAAGAAAATGCGATTTTCGAGGGAATACCATGTTTTTCAATTGATGGCTGTAACGAGAATGTAAAGTTTAACTTGGATATTGGTGCTATAGTAAATTTTGTTAAAAGAATTGGAAGTGAAAATGTACATTCTATCATTGCTTATAACTATCCACCTATAGCTCTAGCAAAACTAATATATTTCTGTCGTAAGAGTAATATAGCGATAAACCTTGATCTTACTGAGTGGTACGGTTGGGACGGTAGTGGCTTTGTTCGAGATTCTATACGTTACTTTGCTACTGAACTGCGAATGAGGATTTTGGCTACTAAAGTAGATAAAATCATATGCACTTCTACATATTTAACCGATTTCTACAGAAAAAAAAGTACATTTTTATTACCTTTCTCAACAGACAAGTCGAGAAAAATATGGGATGTCTATCAAACTAAAACCTTAGACAAGTGCGTGACTTTTCTTTATGCGGGCAGCCCTGGCATTGGAATGAAAAAAGATCATGTCGATTTAGTACTCAGATCATTTGAAAAACTTCATGATGAGGAAGATAGGCTGTCTTTCAAGTTTAATATATTGGGTTTGACAGAGAAACAATATTTGGATGTGTTTCCAGAACACTCAAATACGCTGAGCAAACTTAGGGGGAAGATAGAGTTTTTTGGAAGGGTTAGTCACCAATCAGCCTTGGATGCGTTAAGAGAAGCGAATTACACTGTTTTGGTCAGGCCGAATAACAGAGTCTCTAAAGCGGGGTTTTCTACAAAAATTGTTGAGTCTATTGCATGTTCTACACCCGTAATCACAAATGATGTTGGCGATGTGGGGTTATATATAAAACACAGAGAAAATGGTCATTTAATTAAAGGAGAGTCAGTGGATGCAATAAGCTGCGCTTTTAAGGCGACTATTCTTACTGATGAAACTACTTACTTTAAAATGGTCGATAACTGCAATGATAGAAACCCATTTTCTATCGAGGGCTATACTGATAGATTCAGAGATTTTTATTTATAATTCGGGGTGGAAATGAAAGTTTTATGGGTGGTAAATTTATTGATACCAAAGGTTGCAGAAGTTCTGGGCCATGAGAAAATTCCTTTTGGTGGTTGGGTCACCAATATGCTCAATGAGCTAGAAAAACAACCAAATATTTCACTCAGTGTTGTAATGCGTGCTAATGTTAAAAAAAGAACTACAATTAATATCAACGGTACTAAATGCTTCATAGTACCAATATCTAAGTCTGATAGATTCGATATCGAACAAAGCGATTGCAACTGGGTATTAGAGAGCGCAGAACCAGATATTTTGCATGTGGAAGGTAGCGAATCTGCTCAAGCTCTCAGGTTTTTAAAAACTTGGTCGGGAGAAAACGTTGTCTCTATGCAAGGCATTTTGAACGGTTACGACCCCTATGAAGTGCCCGCTTTAAACCTTTATAATCATGGTCTTTTGTCTAAACTACATAACTCCTTTGACCTTTCTATTCTGTATTTAAATAAACTTTTCTATTTTAAAAAAAGGAAAAAGTTAGAGCAGGAAACCTTGTCATACGCGAAAAACATTCTAGGTAGGACACATTGGGATAAAGCTCACTCTTACTTTTTGAACAAAAAAGCACCTTACTATAATTGTTCTCGCATATTACGGTCTGGATTTTACGAAAACACATGGCAAAAAGATAAAATAAAGCGTCACAGGTTGTTTGTTGGTAATTCAGCTCAAGCACGAAAAGGTATGCATGTATTATTGAGAGCTGTGAGTTTGCTAATAGACGAGTATCCAGATATTGAAATAGTTGTGGCTGGTCAAGACCCCTATAAAGAAAAGCTCAAAGGCCGTATTGGGTATAGAAGCATACTTAAACGGCAAATCGAACACCTTGGTCTATCAAGCAATGTTACGTTCACAGGGGTGATGTCAGAGGAAGAGATGATTGGCTCAATGTTACTCAGTCATCTATACGTAATGACTTCTATTATTGAAAATAGTCCAAATACGCTCGGAGAAGCAATGATGCTAGGTATGCCTTGTGTTTCCTCTTATAATGGCGGCGTCTCTGATATGGCAACCGATGGTTATAGCGCTCTTTTCTATCGCGCCAATGATCACACATTGTTAGCTTTCAGAATCAAAGAACTATTTGAAGATGAAAGCCTATGCTTAGAAATGTCATCTAACGCTAAGATGGAAGCGACTAAAAATCACTCTATCGAAAGTAACGTCGAATTAATGCTTAATTGTTATAGTGATATTTATCAGAGGAAGTTCAATGAGTAGTTTAGCACCTATAGTGTTGTTTGTATTCAATCGCCCCTTACATACCAAAAGAACATTAGAGCACCTTATCCTCAACGAACAATCATCATCTTCACACCTGATTATCTATAGTGACGGCGCAAAAGATAAGTCAGGAATAAATGCAGTGGCAGAAGTAAGAAGTGCTATAAGAAGTCTTAATTTGGAAGATAAGTTTCTTAGCTTTACGATGGTAGAGCGAAACGATAACTTCGGCTTGGCGAAGTCTATTAAGAATGGAGTAAATGATGTTCTTAAGGATTATGGTAAAGTAATAGTACTGGAGGATGACCTACTTTGTGCACCAGACTTTCTGGTGTTCATGAATAAGGCACTTAATTACTATTATGACCACCCTTCAGTATGTTCAATCAGTGGTTACTCCCCGATTAATTCAGAGCATATTGAAAACGATGTTTATGCAATGCCACGAACTTCAAGTCATGGGTGGGGAACATGGCAAAACCGATGGGTTGACGTAGATTGGAACATGCAACAATACAGTAAAAAGGCGAAAAGCTTAACAGAGGTACTTAAGTTTAATTGTTGTGGTGCCGATAGATTTGGTCGTCTAAGGAGGCAATATGAAGGTGCTAAAAATTCCTGGTCGGTAGTTTGGGGATTTGACCAGTTTTGCAAATCAAAAATAACTGTTTATCCTAAGTATTCAAGAATTGTGAATATTGGTGCTGATGGTACCGGTGTTAATGTTAGAGTGGCTGATAAGAGAGTTTACAATGAAGAGGTGTCAAAAGAAACTCGGCCATTTAATTTAGTGCCAGTTGAGGAATCTACTTTTGTTAATAACCTATCTTATAAAGTATTTACTGGCGGTTGGTTTAAGAAGATTATCTACTCAATACTTGCTATACGATTTCCTTTGAGCCAGATAAAATAATAGATTTGAGAGAGAATAAACAGTGAAGAAGTCTATTATTTTTCATTACTCGATATTGAACATGGGTGGAGCTGAGCGTTCAATTATAAGGCTGGCCAGTTATTTAGCTGATAAAGGATGGGATGTAGAGATAGTTTGTAATTCGAAAGGAGGTGCACTAGATTCCAGTGTGGATAAACGAGTTAAGCTGTCATTTTTGAGAAATGGTCAATATGGCGTCGAGTTTAAAAAAGCAAAAGGAATTTTTAATAAGCTGATAAATTTTGGTGACCTTATTCGGTATGTACTTGCTCGTACTCTACAGGTTTTTAAGGAGTTTCAATATAGAAATAAATACTATGATGTAGCGGTAGTTTCACTTCACGGGTTATCACCAAGATTTTGCTGTAGTGTTGTCAATAGTAGAAAAGTACTACATTGGATAAGAAATGATTTATCAGTTTGTGATAAAGATAATAAAAGCCAAAGTCAGATAAGACAATATCAAAATAGTACTTCAGCTTATATTTGCGTATCACAAACGGCTAAAGATTCGTTCGACAGTGTTTTCCCAAACTTATCAGATAAATCACATGTAGTGTATAATATACTGTCGCCTGAAAAAATGATAGTGAGATATAGTGAACCTTGCATCATACCTTGTTTCAACAATGGTGGTAAAACAGTAGTTTCAGTATGTAGGCTTGATGATAAATCAAAGGCTATATTCAGGATGTTAGAAGCACACAAAAGACTAATAAGTCAGGGCTACCATTTTACATGGTATATAATAGGTGATGGCCCAGACAGAAATGCTTTGATGAAAAAAATTGATGAATATGGTCTAAAAACAACCTTTGTGTTACTCGGAAAAGTTGATAATCCTTTTCCTTATTATAGGCTCTGCAGCTTTGTGGCAGTGACTTCCTATTATGAGGGGCTTTGTGGAGTTGTAAATGAAGCAAAAATAAGTGGTAAGGCTGTCTTGGCTACATTAGTTTCCGGCGTTAATGAACAATTAATAGATAGAGTGAGTGGATTGATAGTCAATAACGATCTTGATTCTATCATCTCGGGCTTTAAGGAGTTGTTAACGTCAGAGGATTTAGTTAACCAATTGGCTAGCGAACCTCTTAATGAAAATATTTTAAATGATAATTTCAAGTATGAAAAACTAGTTCGGATTATTAATGAATAATGATAGAAAATTTGGTGTTATAATAGGATATTTTACAATATTTGCTAATGCACTGATTACTTTATTTTCTACTCCATATCTTGTAAAGGGCCTTGGCGTGCATGATTATGGGGTCTTGATTCTGTTGATGACTGTAATATCATATCTAACTGTTTTCGATTTAGGCATTTCAGATGCACTGATACGTTTTTTTAGGCAAGGCAGAACCGATGCAAAATATCAAACCTTGCTCTTTGATAACATGGTTTTCTTGTACTCTTTGTTATCTTTACTTTTGATTGTTTCTATATGCGTCGTTTACTCTGGAATTGGGCGCTGGTTGTTTATAGATTTGAGTGGCTCTGAACTTTATTTGGTAAAACGGTCGTTCATAATGTGCGGAATTGTTGGTGTGATAACCCTGTTATGCAGCCCTTTCAACGCATATCTTGTATCTAACGAAAAATTTCTTTTTCTAAAACTGTCGGAATTAATTGGCTCTCTCTCTATAGTGATAATAAATGTTTTATTGGTTTATCTCGGTTATGGCGTTGAGCAAGTTTTTTTATCAACTGTAACAATATCACTCATATTATTACTTAGTAAGCCTACCTACGCCATCTTAAGAACAAATATCGCTATTGGGTTATCGAGTAAGAGTATCAACGCTTCTCTGGTTAAAGATGTGGGGATATATGCTGCCCCTATCTTTCTAGGTGTTGTTGCTTCGCAAATTTACATGAAGTTGGACAACTTTTTAATAGCTGAGTTCATTGATGTGAAAAGTGTATCGATATACGCTGTAGGGTTAATGTTCTATAGATACTTAATGTCTTTGGCAACTAATGTATCAAAAGTGTTTACGCCTAAGCTAATAGCAGATGTTGACAAAAATTTGGGCTCGAGCTATTTAACGGAGAATCTGATAAATGTTGCTAGAATCCAATTTATTGCAGTTTATTTTTTACTTTCTACTCTAGTTGTTTTTGGTTATGACTTTATTCACCTTTGGCTAGGTCCAGATTTTCTTGATTCTTACACGGTATTACTATTTGTTCTGATACCTTGTTCTTTTGACCTGATTGGCAACTCAAGAAATACTTTTATGCAAGTTAGTGGTCTATACTGGTATCGTGTCTGTTTTCAACTGTTTTGCGCTATTTCTAATGTTGTTGTTACTATTATACTAATGCCTTACTACGGTGTTGCTGGGGCTGCTTTTAGTACAGGCTTGTTTAGTCTTATCTGTTACATCTATGTGAATGTTATTCTATGCAATAAACGTATAATTAACCCATTCCGATTCCATGTCGGTGTTTATAGAAGAGTATTATTAATTACTATATTGTTGTCTATTCAAAGTTTTATTCTTCTTCCATCCACGATTATTTCCTGGAATGAATTTATAGCTAAATGTTTCCTTCATTTGATATTTCTATCTTTTTTAATTTGGTTTGTATATTTGAATGATAAAGAGAGAAGCACATGCTCAGGTATGGCTTTTAAACTCAATAGGATGAGCTAAATATAATATCAATTTTCCTTGAGTGATTTTTATGCTCATCCTTATAGGAAGGTATTTATCACCAAGATCTGTGTTTTTGTGAATTTATCGAAATGAATGTGCTCTGAGAATTATTCAATGTAGTTGATTGCTCCAGCTAGCGCTTGAGCCTAGTTTTATTTTTACTTTAGCTTTAATGAATTTTGTTTTTGCTGTTTAAATATGAGCTGTGGGCTATGAGTTTTTGTTTTAATTAAGGTTTGTTATGTTTAAAAATAAAGTTCTTCTAATTACCGGTGGGACAGGGTCATTCGGTAACGCGGTCCTAGACCGCTTTCTTGAAACAAATATTGCAGAAATCCGTATTTTTTCACGAGATGAAAAGAAACAAGATGATATGCGAAAAAAGTACAACTCACCTAAGTTGAAGTTTTATATTGGTGACGTTCGAGACTATCAAAGTGTTAACAATGCAATGCGTGGTGTTGATTACATTTATCATGCTGCTGCTCTAAAGCAAGTCCCGTCATGTGAATTTTATCCTTTAGAAGCTGTAAAAACAAACGTTATTGGGACCGAGAACGTTCTAGAGGCTGCTATACAAAATAAAGTTGAACGGGTAGTTTGCCTGAGTACCGACAAGGCGGTTTATCCAATCAATGCTATGGGTATTTCAAAAGCAATGATGGAAAAAGTTATTGTGGCAAAGAGTAGAAACCTTGAGCACACTAATACAACGATTTGTGCTACTCGTTACGGCAACGTGATGGCATCTCGAGGATCTGTAATTCCTCTATTTGTTCGACAAATATTTAGTGGTGATCCCATCACTATTACAGACCCAAATATGACGCGCTTCATGATGACGCTCGATGATGCTGTTGATCTTGTTATTCATGCCTTTAGAAACGGCACTAACGGAGATATCTTCGTTCAAAAAGCACCAGCAGCTAC
This sequence comes from Vibrio glycogenivorans, assembly GCF_051660965.1. Classification (NCBI taxonomy): domain Bacteria; kingdom Pseudomonadati; phylum Pseudomonadota; class Gammaproteobacteria; order Vibrionales; family Vibrionaceae; genus Vibrio; species Vibrio glycogenivorans. The sequence continues at coordinate 245,593 of NZ_JBPVIS010000007.1, forward strand.
TATTGAAACACTCGTAAACGCACTTTTAAATGTGACGGATAGGCCTAACCACCCTATCAATGTTATTGGAACTCGTCATGGAGAAAAACTGTATGAAGCTCTTTGTAGTCGTGAAGAGATGTTTGTCGCTCAAGATCAAGGCCAGTACTATCGTATCCCTTCGGATAATCGTGATTTAAACTATTCGAAATTCAATGAAGAAGGTGAGAAAGACCTATCTGAAATTGAGGATTATAATTCTCACAATACCCACCGATTGAATACTGATTGCATGGTTGAACTGTTGCGAAAATTGAGTTTTATCCGCGATGTTGAAGCGGGGAGCACTGCGGTGCCGGAGGGCGTGTAAATGAACATTGTAGTTACAGGTGCCCATGGTTTTATTGGCAAGAACCTGTGTGTGATGTTAGCAGATAGTGGGTATAATTCTATTATTCAGATAGACAGTGATTCCACGCTAGACACGATTAAACATGCGCTATCGATTGCTGATTTTGTTTTTCATCTTGCTGGTATCAATCGTCCACAGGACGAGTCTGAGTTCAAAAAGGGTAACACTGACTTTACAGAATTTTTGGTGAGCGAGCTTAAAGCCAATGGGCGCAATACTCCCATTATGCTGAGCTCCTCTATCCAAGCGAGTTTGGACAACCCTTATGGTGCAAGTAAAGCTCAAGCAGAGGCTTTAGTTTCAGAGTACAGTAAAAAGGCGAATGCAAAAGTCTTCATTTATCGCTTCCCAAATGTTTTTGGAAAATGGTGTCGCCCAAATTACAACTCATTCGTAGCGACATTCTGCCACAACATCGTGAATAACATTGAGATCAATATTCATAATCGAAGTGCGCCAGTAACTTTGGTGTACATTGATGATGTCTGTCATGAACTGATCGCTTTGCTTGAAAATTCTGGCGAGAGCGGTTTTAGAGAAGTCTCAGTTGAGTATAAAACGACCGTGGGTGAGGTTGCTGACTTGCTAATGGCCTTCAACGAAAGCCGAGACACTCTTGTGACCGAGCATGTTGGAAGTGGCCTTCCTCGAGCACTGTATTCTACCTACTTGAGTTACTTTGAGCCATCCAAGTTCCATTACACCTTACCGAAACATGAGGATGAGCGTGGAGTATTCTGCGAAATGCTAAAGACTAAAGAGTCAGGGCAGTTTTCAGTTTTTACAGCACACAAAGGCATCACTCGTGGCGGCCATTATCATCACTCTAAGAACGAGAAATTTTTGGTGATAAAAGGGGAAGCCTTATTTAAGTTCCAGCACGTGGTTACCGGAGAGCGTTATGAACTGGTTGTCGCTTCTGGGGAAGCAACTGTTGTTGAAACGGTTCCTGGTTGGAGCCACGACATAACTAATATTGGTGAAGAAGAACTAATTGTCATGCTCTGGGCGAATGAGATATTCGACAGAAAAGCACCCGACACAATCGTAAAGCCACTATAATAGGAATTATAATAGGAATTATAATAGGAATGAAAAAGTTAAAAGTCATGTCGGTTGTGGGCACTCGTCCCGAGATTATCCGATTGTCACGAGTATTGGCCAAATTGGATGAGTATTGTGAGCATATCTTGGTGCATACGGGACAAAACTACGATTATGAGCTGAACGAAGTATTCTTTAAAGACCTCAATGTTCGTAAGCCAGATTACTTTCTAAATGCCGCGGGAAAGAATGCGGCAGAAACAATCGGTCAGGTTATTATCAAAGTTGACCAAGTACTAGAAGAAGTGGCCCCAAGTGCAATGTTGGTGCTGGGTGATACGAACTCGTGCATTTCAGCGATTCCAGCAAAACGTCGCAAAATACCTATCTTTCATATGGAGGCGGGAAACCGCTGTTTCGACCAAAGAGTTCCAGAAGAAACTAATCGCAAGATCGTTGATCATACCGCAGATATAAATCTTACCTACAGTACGATTGCACGTGATTATCTGATCGCTGAAGGTTTACCTGCTGATCGTGTTATCAAGACTGGTAGTCCTATGTTTGAAGTGCTCCACTATTATATGCCTCAGATTGACAGCTCGGATATACTTACCCGCCTAAATTTAGCGAAAGAGCAGTTCTTTGTGGTGAGTGCTCACCGAGAAGAAAATGTCGACTCCCCTAAACAACTCGCTAAATTAGCAGAGAGCTTGAATACAGTTGCTGAACATTTTGGCTTGCCCGTTATTGTTTCAACTCATCCTCGGACTAGAAATAGAATAGAGGCTCAAGGTATTCAGTTTCACGAAAATATTAAACTGTTGAAACCTTTAGGTTTTCATGATTATAACCATCTTCAGAAAAACGCAAAGGCCGTGCTTTCAGATAGTGGGACAATAAACGAAGAGTCTTCGATCATGAACTTCCCGAGCTTGAATTTGAGAGATGCTCATGAGCGCCCGGAAGGCATGGAAGAAGCCGCAGTAATGATGGTGGGCTTAGAAGTTGAGCGTATCATGCAGGGGTTACAGATACTTGATAGTCAACCAAGTGGTGAGGAACGCCTGCTAAGAAGAGTAGGCGACTATAGTATGCCAAATGTATCTGACAAGGTTGTTCGTATTATTCACTCATACACAGACTACGTTCGCCGTGTAGTCTGGAAGGAATATTAGTAAGTACTAACTTTGGGGATTGTATGAAATTGGAGCATGTTGTGTATTTGGGGCCTTTTTCTTTTCCTGAGGGAGGGGCTGCTGCTAGAAGGATATTAGGTGTAGCTAAGTCCCTAATGTTATCGGGTAAGAAAGTTACGATAGTTTCAGGGCAAAATAAATCTGATTATGCACATGAAACATTTGATGGTATTGATGTTATTTCAATTGGAGAGCGCACGGCAGAGAAATTTCCTAAAATAATCAAACATCTTGTTTATTTTGGCATGGGTAGGAAAACAATTTCTTGGCTAGATTCTTTGGAGGAGAAGCCGACATATATCATCTTATATAGTGGATATAGTCCTTATTTGCTCAGGTTGAATTCTTGGTGTAGGAAAAATAATGTTAAGTTGATTTTTGATGCTGTGGAATGGTATCAAGCTGAAAGTTTAATTAAGCACTGTTTCATGCCTTATTATCTTAATGTAGAGTTAGCAATGCGCAAACTTATACCGAAGGTTGGTAACGTTATTGCTATTAGTAATTATCTAAAAAGTTACTATGAGTCGAAAGGATGTAATGTTGTTAGGGTTCCACCAACGTTGGATATACCAGAGATTAACAATTTTTATAAGCCTTATGATTCTATCAAGTTTGTTTATTGCGGTTCACCGGGTAAGAAAGATTTGTTGTGGAAGGTGATTAATGTCTTAAGTGATATAAGAAACCTTGGTTATAAGTTTGAATATCATATAGCAGGGTTAAGCCTAGAAGATGCAAAGCTTATTTACGGTGGTGATTTGAGTTTTTGTTTTTTTCATGGGAGCCTAAGCTTTGAGAAGGTGCAAAAGTTAATCAGGGAGTGTCACTATACCATCTTGTTTAGACCTAATAATAAGGTTTCAAAAGCTGGTTTTCCAACAAAAGTTGTTGAAAGTATGGCGAATGGTGTCCCGGTAATAACAAATAACACAAGTGATCTTTCAGGTATAGTCTCCGATGGTGTCAACGGATATATATTTGATGGCTTTTCTGAAAGAGAGATAAAAGCTAAGTTAATTGCCATTTTGGGTGTTGTATATAATAGTACTATGCCAAAATTAGCATATGAAACTGCAAGGCAACAATTTTCAGCTTCGAGCTATAGTAAAAGTATAAATGATTTTTTAATTCGATGTAAATGAAGGATGAAAGATTCAGTATTATTTGCTCTAGGTCTGTAGTTAATTTTAAAGCTTTGACTAGTCATTATCTTTGCTTAATGATAAATCTCTATTTATTCATCTGTCAAGTTGTATAGGTAATAGATGTCTTTGTTATGGTTGTAGTAAGGGTGTTTATTTAGCATGGATAAAGAGATGATTGTTGAAGTTACTTTTTGTTGTGAATGTCGATTGGTTTTTCATTTCCTATCTTTTACCCATAGCTTTAGAGGTAATAAAAAATGGCTATGAGGTAAACCTAGCTTGTGGTGATACAGGCAGTTATTTTCTATAGAAGACAGGTTACTGGCGGAATCAGAGTTTGATATTGATGATATTGATGATATTGTTAGTATTCATATGGTTTGATATAAAAAGTGTTGTTTTATGAGGGGCTACAGGTTTTATTGGGCGGAATTAATATCGGAAATTGAACGCATAATGACCGCGCATGAGGTGCATATTCCGTTGGGTGAGTATCAAACACCGCTTGATAAGCTGGATGTCGATTGTCATCAAATGCAGTATGAAAAGTTCCGTGAGCTTTTGTTACATGCGCCCACGGTCTTCGCACCAACAGATAGCATTGGTGACTTGCTGGGCTTATAGCCAAGAGTCACAAGAACCAGAGCAAGACATTGTGGTCAATCTAGTTGGATAGCCAGCCATAATAGCAACAAGATGCCTTTGTTATCTCGTTGCACTTATTTGACACTGATTCAAAATAGATTATTGAGTAATCAGTCATGCGAGTTGATTGGTATAATTCTGATTTAATTATAATTTAAAGAGAAAAATAATGAAAATTGCTATAGCTGGCACAGGTTACGTTGGCTTATCAAATGCGATGTTACTCGCACAAAACCACGAAGTGATTGCCGTAGACATTATCGAAGAGAAGGTCACATTGTTGAATGATAATCAGTCACCAATTGTTGATACAGAAATCTCTGATTTTCTGGCTAACAAGACGCTGGACTTTACTGCGACGCTGGACAAAGAACTCGCTTATAAAGAAGCCGAGTATGTTGTGATTGCAACCCCGACGGATTACGACCCACAAACTAACTACTTTAATACCAATTCAGTCGAAGCGGTCATAAAAGATGTCATGGCTATTAACCCTAACGCGGTGATGGTCATCAAATCCACCGTGCCTGTTGGTTATACCAAGCGCATCAGTGAAGAGCTTGGTTGTGACAATCTCCTCTTCTCTCCTGAGTTCCTGCGCGAAGGTCGCGCACTTTACGATAACTTGCACCCGTCACGCATCATTGTTGGTGAGCGATCTGAGCGGGCGAAAGTATTTGCAGATTTGCTGCTTGAAGGTGCGCGAGAGAAAGACGTGCAAGTTCTGTTTACTGGTTCGACGGAAGCTGAAGCGGTTAAGCTGTTCTCTAACACTTACCTTGCACTGCGTGTCGCGTACTTTAACGAGCTTGATAGTTATGCTGAAACTCATGGTCTGAATGCGCGTCAAATTATCGAGGGTGTGGGTTTAGACCCGCGTATCGGCAGTCATTACAATAACCCATCGTTCGGCTATGGCGGCTACTGTCTTCCAAAAGATACCAAACAGCTTCGTGCAAACTATGAAGATGTACCGAATGAAATCATTGGTGCAATTGTCGATGCTAACCGCACACGTAAAGATTTTGTTGCCGATTCCATCATCAGTAGTAAACCAAAACGAGTTGGTATCTATCGCTTAATCATGAAATCTGGCTCAGATAACTTCCGCGCCTCGAGTATTCAAGGTGTGATGAAGCGCATCAAGGCAAAGGGGATTGAAGTTGTTGTTTATGAGCCTGTACTGGAAGAAAAAGAGTTTTTCCATTCACTTGTTATACAAGATCTAGACGAGTTTAAGGCCAGCTGTGATGTGATTGTATCGAATCGCATGGTCGATGAAATTCGTGATGTTGAAGACAAGGTCTACACCCGCGATCTTTTTGGTAATGATTAAGGCTTGAGTGGCTGGTCTCTAGATTAGCCTCGAGAAAGAGATGATAGTTCTATGAAATATTTGGTTACCGGTGCTGCCGGGTTTATTGGCAGCGCGACGGTTGAAAAGCTGACGGCAATTGGACACGAGGTTATAGGAATTGATAACGTTAACGATTATTATGATGTTAACCTTAAGCATGCACGCCTAAAACGTATCGCGCACGATCAGTTTCGTTTTATCGAGATGGATATTGCCGACCGAGATGCCGTGGCAGCGCTGTTTTCAGGCGAGCAGTTTGAGCGTGTTATTCACCTTGCGGCTCAGGCCGGGGTGCGATACTCGATTGAAAATCCGCATGCCTATGCTGATTCTAACCTGGTGGGTCACCTGAATATTCTTGAAGGGTGCCGCCAGTCCAAAATCAAACACTTGATATACGCGTCTTCAAGCTCGGTTTATGGCCTGAATGCAAAAGTGCCATTCGCAACAAGCGATAGTGTGGACCACCCAGTGTCACTCTACGCGGCGACTAAAAAGTCGAATGAGTTGATGTCGCACAGCTATTCACATCTTTACGATATTCCTACTACGGGTTTGCGCTTCTTTACCGTCTATGGTTCATGGGGACGCCCAGACATGGCGCCGTTTATTTTCACTAAGAAGATCTTGGATGGCGATACGATTGATATTAACAACAACGGTGAAATGTGGCGTGACTTTACTCATGTTGATGACATTGTTGAAGGGATTGTCCGAATCGCAGACGTCATGCCAACTCGCACAACGGATTGGACAGTAGAGAGTGGTACCCCGGCTTCAAGCTCTGCTCCTTATGCAGTTTACAACATTGGTCATGGCTCTCCGATTAAACTGATGGACTTTGTCAGCGCGATTGAAAATGAGTTGGATATCGAAGCGAAGAAGAACTTCCGTGAAATGCAACCTGGTGATGTTTATCAGACTTACGCTGATACACAAGACTTGTTTGAGGCGACTGGCTATAAGCCGAAAGTCGGTGTTAAGGAAGGAGTAGCGGAATTCATCGTTTGGTATAAAAAATTTTACAGCAAGTAATAGCTTCAATTAATTCGCCGAGATGTTGGTTTACCCACCTAAAATAAAAAACAGGATGGCTATAAATTTTCATCTCCATTGCCACAAGGAAGTTTTGATGCTTTACAGTTCGATAGATTAGCTGTTTAGTGGGGTGGTAATTATGGATCTGTTTATAGTTTTTTGACTATAGTCCCCTTGATGTCAAATTTATATTTTTTACTTGGCTTTTTATCCTCCGCAATTTTGCTCGAGCTTGTTTTTTCATGGAGGTGATGTGACTCAAAGAGTCGGTTATATATTTACACGTTTCCCTTGTCACTTAACTTTCCCTGCGGTTAGCCTTAGGTGAGCTTTCATTCTGTTCTTTTTATGGGGTGATGATGTTCAATTGGTAGATTATTTAATCTACTTTTTGTGAATTATCTCAACTGATTTAATGTGGTGGCTTATATTGAGTTTGTTTTTAATGTAATGTTGGTTAGCATTTTGCTTAGTGCAATTTATTTGTATTCTTCAAATACTCATACCCATAAAATCGGTAACGTATCAAGCTCAGATGCTTAAGCGATCAACACGGTCATATCAAATCGTGCTAGTGGAGGGGCTGCTTACCTAGAGTCTCTCACTATATCGGGCCCTTTGGGTATGATACTCCAATTACTCCTTAGAGTTACATACTTCATATTATCCTCATTTATTTGGGATGTGAGGAGTGCTTCCCGCGCTCTAGGTGTGCTCGATGACTCAGTGTATTTGTTCTTCACTTTTTATTATTTAGACGTCGTAAGCAAATATCTCTCGATACGCTCTGCTAAGCCTTTACTTCTCACATTGTTACTGTTGGTTGTCGTGTTTTTATTTTGGACCTCCAATTTTGGCACAGCGATGCGACATCGAGCTAAAATTTTGTATATATCTTTCTGCTAAACGCTCCATTTGCCTTTTCCAGTGGCAATGATAGGTGGAGTAGCCATTGATATAAATTCAAATCATTACCAGTTAACTCATGGTTTGTATTTTAGTGGTCAAAAATCCTAAGGGTGTCTTTGGTAATAATTACACTTATGATTAGTTTAATTAAGTTAAAGTGGAAGTTTTCGCCAAGTTTAAATCATTGTCGTTTCAAGTCTTATTGTGGCTAAAATTATGAAAAGAAAAATTTTATTTGTCGTCAACGTTGATTGGTTTTTTGTCTCACATCGACTCCCTATCGCTCGAGCCTTAGTTGAGATGGGCTATGATGTTCATATAGCGTGTGCGGAAACCGAGTATCGTCAACACATTGAACAAGAGGGCATTGTCTTTCATGAAGTGCCATTCAGTCGAAGCGGTACTAATGTTCTCAATGAGATGTTAGTGTTATATAAGCTTGGGAAAGTCATTAGGCTTGTTGAGCCATATATAATGCATAGTGTTACAATAAAGCCAGTTATTTATGCCAACATTATGGCTCGCTCAAAACGGGATATAAAAAGAGTTTCTGCTATTTCTGGGCTTGGTTATACCTTTATTGGTATGGAGCTAAAAACTAGGATCCTAAGATATTTTGTCTCACTGCTATATAGGTTTGCGCTCAAAGACTCCCAAAAAATTATTTTTCAGAATGTCGATGATCTCGCAACAATCTCTAAGATAAAGGCTGTTGGAGAATCAAATACAACGATTATAAGGGGCTCTGGTGTTGATTTAGAACAATATTGTTACCAAGCAGAGCCAAGTGGCGACAAGCTCGTTGTTATGATGGTTTCTAGGCTACTGATTGATAAAGGCGTAACCGAATTCCTTGAGGCCGCAAATCAGATAACCAAGAAAAACGATGCTGTAAAGTTTGTGTTGGTAGGTGATGTGGACGAAGGTAATCCCAAGTCCATCAGTTACTCGGATCTTGAAAAGTACCTATCACCTGATTGTATTGAGCATTGGGGTTATCAAGATGATATACCGGCAACAATGGCAAAGGCTAATGTCGTCGTTTTGCCTTCCTACCGTGAAGGTTTACCTAAGTGCCTGATAGAGGCCGCATCGATAGGCCGCGCCGTTGTTACAACGGATGTTCCGGGGTGCCGCGATGCTGTCGAAAGTAAAAAGACAGCGTTACTAGTGCCAGTAAAGACCATTGAACCATTAGTTAAAGCGATAGAGAAACTTCTTTATGACAATAGTTTACGTCATTCATTTGGGGTCAACGGCCGAATTTTGGCAGAGCAAGAGTTTGATATAGATAGCGTTATATCTAAACATATCGATATATACGAAGGTAGATTATGAAGGTTTTAGTCACAGGTTCGACTGGGTTCGTTGGGTCTAATCTATGTCAAAGGCTAGATACTTTGGGTTACGATGTTGTAAGGATGAGTAGAACAACATCTAAGGACAATTCCCAAAGCATTATCATCGATGATCTATCTGGCAGTACCGATTTCAAAGATAGCTTAGTTGGCATTGATACCATCGTTCATTGTGCCGCGAGAGCTCATGTCATGGCTGAAGATCAGATAGATCCGCTAAATGTCTATAGGCAGATAAATACACATGGAACTGCAGCATTGGCTCGCCAAGCAGCGCAATCGGGTGTTAAAAGGTTCATATTCATCAGCTCTATTAAAGTGAATGGCGAGTCCACAAACAATGACAAGCCATTTGAGCATAATAGTGAGCATAATCCGTCAGATAGTTACGCCCTCTCCAAGTCTGAAGCTGAGAAAGCGTTGCTAGAGATCGCTTCCAATACTGGGATGGAGCTTGTGGTCATAAGGCCGACATTGGTTTATGGGCCTGGAGTTAAAGCAAACTTCTCTTCATTGATGAGGCTTGTTTCAAAGCGCTTCCCCCTTCCATTTGCTTCAATCACTGGTAACAAAAGAAGCTTGGTCTCTGTCTCAAATCTTGTTGATTTGATAGCTACGTGTATCGAACATCCTCGCGCCGCGGGTCAAACCTTTCTGGTCTCAGATGACCATGATATTTCTACTTCAGAGATGATCACCCAGATGGCCAAAGCCCTTGGTAATTCTAACCGTCAGGTTCCTTTCCCTATCGGTTGTTATCGTCTTATTGGGACATTACTCAAGAAACAAGATGTAGTTGAGCGCCTGTTAGGGTCCTTACAAGTCGATATAGCCCACACCAAACAAACACTTGACTGGGCTCCTCCTCAAACTCTTGAAGAGGGATTCCTAGAAGCTGCAGATTCACTTAGATATAAGAAGAAAATTTAACTATGATTCGTTTGATAGATTTTTTGGCATCGTTAATTGGTTTGATTGTCCTATGGCCAATCATATTGTTGGTGTTTATTATTGGTTTGTTTGATACAGGCTCGCCAGTTTTTATACAAGAGCGAGTTGGTCGCAATAAAAAACCATTTAAGCTGATTAAATTTAGAACCATGAAGACTGATACAAAATCAGTTGCCAGTCATTTAGCCAGTAATAGTTCAATCACAAAATTTGGTTTAGTTTTGCGCCGAACAAAGATTGATGAGCTGCCACAACTTATCAATGTACTTAAAGGAGAGATGAGCCTCGTCGGTCCTAGACCTAACTTATTCAATCAAAGTGAACTCATAGAAGAACGAGATGCGAACGGTGTTTATGATGTTCTTCCTGGCATTACTGGGCTGGCTCAAGTACAAAATATTGATATGTCGACACCTGAACTGTTGGCTAAAACCGACAGACAAATGATAGATACGCTGACTGTCAGAGATTATTTTAAATATATCATTATGACTATTACTGGCAGTGGCTCTGGTGATGCGGTAAAGGGTAAAAGCTAGCTTATATTAAAGAAACGGTACTGGCTGCTAAATGATCATTATTATGATAAATAGCCATTATTTGCTGTGGTCAAATCTAAAGGTGCCATTCATTTAATACTCTCTTTATCGTCACAACACTGTTTTTGATAACTGAATATATAAATAACCTAACTATAAAAAATAAATTATGCAACGTCTTCAATTTATATGGCAGCTTTCACGTACCAATAAGCGCATCGTTAGTGTGCTTATTGACTGTTTACTAATCTTTTTCGCGTTCCACTTAGCGTTGTTTGCTCGGTCCGGGAACCTTGACCATTTGACTGAACCGAGTCTTTGGGGGCTGTTATGCATGCTCTCCTTAGTTTCCGTAACAGTATTTACTCGTCTTGGTTTATATCGGGCGGTACTCCGCTATCTGACTTTCCAAGCACTTTTCGTGATAAGTATCGGGGCGATTTGCTCGTCGGTGTTGTTTGCAGCAATGGGGCTTTATATCGACTATTCCATTGCAGGGACTGTACCGATTATTTATGGCGCTTTTTTAGCGCTATTTTGCGGTGCACCACGCGTGATTGTTCGCTCACTGGTTGCGCAGAGTTATACAAAGCAAAGCAAAGAAGTCGTAATTTACGGCGCTGGCTCAGGTGGCCGCCAGCTTGCTATGGCGCTTCGTGGCACCGGCGATTATCGTGTCCGTGCTTTTATCGATAAAGATACGACGTTAACCAATACTATGATTTTGGGGTTACCGGTATTGCCTCTTGAGGATGTGGCGCCGATTATTGATAAATACAGTGTTTCTCAAGTGCTCCTTGCCGTACCAAGCGCTAGTCGTGCTCGGCGTAAGGTGATACTTGATGATCTAGCAAAGTTGCCGGTAGAGGTGTTAACTGTGCCAGATATGACCGATATTGTGTCGGGCGAAGCCAAGATCGATGAGCTTAAAGATGTACCAATTGAGGATTTACTAGGACGCGATCCAGTCGCGCCACAACCGGTGCTGCTAGAAGCAAACATCACTGGCAAGGTTGTCATGGTAACCGGGGCCGGTGGCTCAATTGGTTCTGAGCTTTGTCGTCAAATAGTGATGCAAAATCCCACCTCTATTGTTCTATTTGAACTGTCTGAGTTTGGTTTGTATCAAATTGACCGCGAGTTAAATTCTCTTAAGATAGAGAGAGGCTTGAGCTGTGAGATTGTTCCCCTGTTAGGGTCTGTCCAACGTGAGCACCGCCTAGAAACTGCGATGAAGTCGTTCGGGGTGCAAACGGTTTATCACGCTGCGGCTTATAAACACGTTCCTCTTGTTGAATACAATGTAATAGAAGGTGTGCGCAATAATATTTATGGCACCTTCTATACTGCCCGTGCCGCAATAGAGGCGGGTGTTGAATCCTTTGTCCTAATTTCCACAGATAAAGCCGTACGCCCAACCAATGTGATGGGCACGACTAAACGTATGGCAGAACTGGGTCTTCAGGCTCTAGCTGAGCAAGAGAATAAAAAGAAACAAGGTACTCGTTTTTGCATGGTACGCTTTGGTAATGTTCTCGGCTCATCGGGCTCGGTGATCCCTTTGTTCAAAGGGCAAATTGCCGCAGGTGGCCCAGTTACTGTTACCCATCCGGATATCACCCGCTACTTCATGACGATTCCTGAAGCCGCTCAGCTTGTGATCCAAGCTGGTGCGATGGGTAAGGGAGGGGATGTGTTTGTGCTTGATATGGGTGAGTCGGTCAAGATCATCGATTTAGCGAAAAACCTAATTCAGCTATCAGGTCTTGAAGTGAAGTCGGATGAGAACCCTCATGGTGATATCGAGATCCAGTATGCCGGTCTTCGACCAGGTGAAAAGCTCTATGAAGAGCTTCTGATTGGCGATAATGTCAATAAGACGGCACACGAGCGAATTATGACTGCTCAAGAAGTTCACTTGCCGCTCAGTGAGTATCAAGACCTGCTTGACCAACTTGATACTGCCTGCCACCAAATGCAACATGAAACCATCCGTGAGCTTCTATTGAATGCACCGACCGGTTTCGCACCAAGTGATGGCATTGGTGATTTGGTGTGGAATCACAGTCAGGAAGAGTCAGAAGAAGCAAAATTGAGTGTTGTAGTTAATAACCAGGCTCGTGCTTAGGGCATAATTCTGGGCTAAAGTGTCAAAGCATTAAGATATTCCTAAACAAATGGCAGTTGACCTAGGTGAGCTGCCATTTTTCTTTTTAACGCTGTCTGGAAAGTAAATACTGATTAAAAGCTGTTTATTCCCCGCCGCCGGATACGGTACCCATTTACTCCACACAACCAAACTTATGCCGTTGAGCCTTTACAGTTTGAAATGAGGCAACGCATTGAGTCGCTGTACAAACTCTTCTGAGTTGGGAAATCTTAGATAATCACTTTGGGTCCCTTGTCCCCCTCTCTTTAATAAAGAGTCAAGAAACTCAGTCGTGACGGCTTCTTGGGACCCAATTAATTCTTCAAAAATATTATCGATCAAGCGAGATGCCACCTCAAAATCGCGTTGGCAATGATGCTTACTGTACTTCCAGCTTAGTAATTCGGCTACCGGTATCTAGCTAAGCGACTCTAACTATAGGCTAACCTAAACATTCCCCGACATCTGCTTGTCAGGCATGCCGTCTGATTGTCCGAACGCTGTCTATAGCCATTAGTTGTTTCCTGAATGCAGTACTCTTTCTACGAGTCATCCCATGAATTGATAGTGGCTCCCCCCAAACGAGAGTATGCGCTTTCTGCTATGTGAGAAAGGGCAGAGTGTTCATTCGAGCGATAGCTATTGAGTAACAAAACAGCATTGTTATAATCCATTTGCCTGTACCCATTAAGGTCACAAGGCTTAGATTAGAGCTCTTCGGACTGTAGTTGTTACTAAGTGCACTAAAAAACAGGCATTTTTACTGAATCACCTCCTGCATCAGCAAAAAGACTACCAAATTTGCGGACGAATACAGACAAATGACGAGTACGTTTGCTCGTTAGTTGTTGGGTGATCGTTCTCAATGGCTAAATGCCCACACGGACTAAAAGATATGAAAGTTATAGACACCAAAATTCCTGATGTGAAAATTATTGAACCTACGGTGTTCGGTGATGAGAGGGGTTTCTTTATGGAGACCTGGCACCAACAAAGGTTCGAAGAATTAGTCACAGGAAAGCCAACAAAGTTCGTTCAGGACAACCATTCAAAATCAAAAAAAGGAATTTTACGTGGCTTGCACTATCAAACTGAAAACACTCAAGGAAAGTTAGTTCGAGTTGTTACTGGAGAGGTTTTCGATGTAGCGGTTGATATTAGACCGGATTCACCAACATTTGGTCAGTGGGTTGGTGAGTATCTATCGAATGAAAATAAGCGCCAATTATGGGTTCCTGAAGGATTTGCTCATGGATTTTATGTTACCAGTGATGAAGCAGAGTTTGTGTATAAGTGTACGGATTACTATAACCCTAGCGCTGAGGTGTCGATCGTTTGGGACGATAAGGATCTTGGGATACAGTGGCCAATAACCGTTGCCCCCATTCTTTCAGAGAAAGATAGAGAAGCAAAGTCGTTACGAATGATGTTAGAGGTGCTGAAATGATCACTTTGAATAGTCCAATCAAGCCAAATTTGAAAAAATTAACACCACTGCTTGAGAAAATTAATGAGAATGGTTGGTACACTAACTTTGGGCCAATGTACAAGGAATTGACGGAGAAGTTGGAAGACTATTTAGGTGTCGAAAACTTACTGTTGATGAATAACGGTACAACGGCTTTGCAGGTAGCAGGACGAGCCTTAGGCAGTAAGTCAGTCATTTCTACACCATTTAGTTTTGTTGCAACCGTGAGTGCATTTAAGTGGCAAAAGGATGAGTTATGTTTTGCAGATATTGATCCGCACAGTTTGAACCTATCTCCAGCCGCAGTTGAAATGGCTTATAGGAAAGGCTGTAAGGCAGATACATTGGTCGCCACTCATGTCTATGGTAACCCTTGTGATGTTGATTTAATTGACAATTTGAGTATGAAGAATAACTTTAAGGTTATTTACGATGCAGCGCATGCGTTTGGTGTCAATCTGAAGGGGAAGTCATTACTCGGTTATGGTGACGCCAGTACACTTAGTTTCCATGCGACAAAAGTGTTTCATACTGTAGAGGGAGGTGCTGTCGTTTTTAAAGATAGAGACGACTTCGAGATCGCAAGGGAAATTATTAACTTTGGTATTAAGCCTGGAAAAAACATAGTTAATGTAGGCATTAATGCCAAAATGAATGAATATCAGGCTGCGGTAGGCTTGGTTAATTTAGCCGACATAGATGATGTCATCACGCACCGACAAGAGCTATTTTTTGAATATAGAAAGGGCTTGCAGAGTCTTGTTGAACTCCCTGAATGGCACCCTGAGGCAACAGCTAATGGTGCTTATATGCCAATATTGTTGGAGAGCAATCAACAGGTTAAGAAATTAATTACTTTGTTGAGTGATAACGGTGTGGAAAGCAGGCACTACTTTTCACCATCACTAGATCGGGTTTATATCGATAGCCACAGTTATGGAACTAAAGTAAGCAACGATATTGCGGAAAGAATACTATGTCTACCTATGCATGCGCATTTGAGCATGAGCGATGTCAATCGAGTTATTGAAGTATTAAAAGTTGGGCTAGGTGATTAATGATTATTTGGGGTGCTAGGGGATTAGCGAAAGAATTATTAAATGGACTGAATGAGGATGGGTTGGATGAAAACATTGTTTTTTTTGATAACCTTTCTGAAAGCTATGACCTGTTCTTGGCGAAAAACTATCAGATTATTACAAACTTTGATAGTTTGAGAGCCTGTGGCCAAAATAAAATAATACTGGGTGTCGGTGGAGCTAGTCGTTATAAATTAGCAAGTCTTATCAAAGAAAATGGTTTTGAGGAAGTTGGTTATATCTCTAAAGAGGCTCGTGTTGGAAAGTTAGATAACCACTTAGATCCAACCGTTACTATTCTGCAAGGTGCTAGGGTTACAATGAGTGTAACTATTGGTAAATCTTGCCTGATTAACAAAGATGTTATTATTAGCCATGATGCATCTGTTGGTGACTATTCTGAAGTTTCACCAGGGGCGAAAGTTTTAGGAGGAGTTCAAATTGGCTCATTTTGTAACATAGGTGCCAATGCAACGATACTGCCCAGAGTAAAGATTGGTGACAATTGCAAGATTGGAGCCGGGGCTGTGATTACTAAGGATGTTCCAGAAAATAGTGTGGTAGTTGGTGTTCCGGGGAAAGTAATAGGGAAATAGGTTTCCAATAGGTTGAGCCTATAATCACCCCGAGCTCCTTGATGTTCGCTGACGTGTGAAGCCCTGAGACGGGGCCAGCCGCAGAAACATGCCCCTTCTTTGTCGTAGCTGATTATGCGATCGTACTATTGTACTTAGATCTCTTCATCCGAATGACCCCTCTTTGTCACTACGTTTCATGCGCTTAGTGAGTTGGTTGTTTTTTGTTCGATCTGTGAGCTTCACCCAAGCACGCGGAAACCGTTCGGTTTAACCTGACAGGACTAAAGTAAGCACTTAGATGCTTATAAAAATATAAGTAGCTCACACGATTGAGCACAAATAAAAACAACGTCAGGTAACTCACTATGCAACGTCTGCAATTCTTTTGGCAGCTGTCACGTGCGTACAAGCGCATGCTCAGCGTGTTTATCGATGGCGTGCTCATCTTCATTGCGTTTCATCTCGCAATGGTGGCACGTCTTGGTCACAACCAACATCTGTTTGAGCCTCAAGTTTGGCTTATTCTTAGTGCACTCACTTTCGGTACTGTGCTGATTTTTGTCCGTGCAGGGCTTTATCGTGCGGTGCTGCGCTACCTTACTTTTCAAGTGTTGTATGTCGTTGGGGTAGGCACCATGGCTTCAGCGGTCTACCTGTATGTGCTTAACCTCAGCTTTGGTTTGCCACTGCCGCGCACCTTGCCGTTGATTTATGCTGCCTTTTTAGCGCTGCTGTGCGGTGTGCCAAGAATGGTAGTGCGTTCGCTGGTGGCGCAAAGCTCGGCAAAAAAACTCAAACAGGTAATTATCTATGGCGCGGGCTCGGGCGGACGCCAGCTGGCGATGGCACTGCGCGGCACGGGTGAATATCGTGTTCGTGCTTTTATTGATAAAGATACGACACTGACCAACACCATGATTCTCGGCTTACCGGTGCTCGCGATGGATGAAGTTGCGCCATTAATCGATAAATATGAGGTCTCACAGGTATTACTAGCGATCCCAAGTGCTCGGCGCTCTCGGCGTAAGGTGATCTTAAAACAGCTCACCAAGCTGCAGGTTGAGGTGCGAACTGTGCCGGATATGTGCGATATCGTCTCGGGCAAGGCGAAGATTGATGAGCTGAAAGATGTCCCGATTGAAGACTTGCTTGGTCGCGATCCTGTCGCGCCGCAACCAGCGCTGCTTGAGGCGAATATCAAAGATAAAGTGGTGATGGTCACGGGGGCTGGTGGTTCGATTGGATCGGAGTTATGTCGCCAAATTGTGATGCAAAACCCTAAGGCGGTCATCTTGTTTGAGTTGTCCGAGTTTGGTTTGTATGAAATCGAGCGTGAGCTTTCGCAGCTGAAAGTCGAAAAAGGACTGTTGTGCGATATTGTTCCTCTGCTAGGTTCCGTGCAGCGAGAGCACCGTCTCGATACCGCAATGAAGTCGTTTAAGGTGCAAACAGTTTATCACGCCGCCGCTTATAAGCACGTACCACTCGTGGAATACAATGTCGTTGAGGGGGTGCGCAATAATATCTATGGCACCTTCTATACCGCGTGTGCAGCGATTGATGCCGGGGTTGAGTCCTTTGTGCTGATCTCAACCGATAAAGCGGTGCGCCCAACCAACATTATGGGCACCACTAAGCGCATGGCAGAGCTCGGATTGCAGGCACTGGCGGAGCTTGAGAACAAGAAGCCGTTTGGTACGCGCTTTTGCATGGTGCGATTTGGTAATGTGCTGGGCTCTTCGGGCTCAGTGATCCCGCTGTTTAAAAAGCAAATTCTTAAAGGTGGGCCGGTTACGGTCACGCATCCTGATATCACTCGCTATTTTATGACTATTCCTGAGGCAGCGCAGCTGGTGATTCAAGCTGGTGCCATGGGCCAGGGCGGGGATGTGTTTGTGCTCGATATGGGCGAGTCGGTCAAAATTACCGATTTGGCGACCAACTTGATCCAGCTCTCTGGTCTGGATGTTAAATCCGCTGCCCATCCCGATGGGGATATTGAGATCAAGTTTACAGGGCTGCGCCCGGGTGAAAAGCTGTATGAGGAGTTGCTGATTGGCGACAACGTCAAACGCACCGCTCACGAGCGGATCATGACCGCGCACGAAAGCTACCTGCCGCTTAATGATTACCAAGCCTTGCTCGATAAGTTGGATAAGGCCTGTCACTTGCTTGAACATGACACGATTCGTCGATTGTTACTCGAGGCGCCAACCGGGTTTGTTCCCACGGATGGCATTGGCGATTTGGTGTGGACGTGTAATCAACAGCAGAGTAAGAAAGTTAAGTTGAAACGGAGTAACGTTGTGGCGCTCAAACAAGGTTAGCCGAGCAATGGGCCGACCCTTGAGGGAAAAACGATTTACCGGATCGGTAAATCGTTATGATTGTGTTTGGGATTATTCCGGGATCAGACGGCGGAATTTTTCGGCCTTCTTGAAGAAGAACAGTGAGCACATGCAAACAAAAATCACGGCCATTGCGGCAGTCATGTACTGCAGGTTTTCGGTCAGCATTAGCACCGCGATCGCAAGAAAGATCATGGCAATCACGCTCGCCTCGATAACCTTGCCAATATTTTTGCGTTTCTGGCGAAACTTTGCGTAACGATAAGTAAAAATGGTGCTCATGCGAACTTTCTCTCTTTGGGAAAATAATAGCGAATTGACCTAGTTATTATTAACGACCGATTGTGAAGGATTTAAGTGTCAAGTCGATGCAAAAAAATACAGGGTGGAACAGAGATCTAAGTTTACTGTGTTTTTTCTGACTAAGCACTCATTTTAAGTATGTCGTGCGGGTAAAAAGTAATCAGAAATTCATGAAAAGTATGTGCTAGATCACGCTATATGCAACAAAGTGAGCTTAAGCTAACCAGTTACAAGCTCTGACAGCGCTTTAGATTGTTGATGTTGAAGTAATTTATTCTAGCTTACAACTATAGGCCATTGGATTAGAAGGATGTAGATGGTGCTCAGACTGGTGCGTAGTAATCAGGTATGCAAAACCCTGATAGGTGTAAACGTAGCGCTTAAAAAAAATGGCTTAGCCAAGGCAGTGACAAGGAGTGCATTGTTGGTAAAGAAGACAGTCGTGGTATTGGCACTGTGTAGCCCTATGCTCGTGTGCTCTTTAGCAGGTGCTGAGCCGTTGAAAACAACGGTGGCGCAAACGGGTTGGACGGGGGTGCTGAGAACGCCGCATGCCGATACCTTGCCTTTCGGTGATGTGACGCTGAATTACAACACTGAGGATAATGTCGATTACACGACAAGTAGCCGAGCTCACGATACATTATTGATGGGGTTTGGATTATTTCCTTACACCGAGTTTGTCGCTCAACTAACATACTATGACTTTGATGCTTGCGATGGACTCTGTGATCTCTCTGTCGCTGGGAAGGTGGGTTTTGATTGGCTCATACCCAAGGAGTGGTTTCAGTTAGCCTTGGGCGGTAGCGATCTCGGTGGTCAGGCCGTGCGTCATCGTGCTTATTATGCGGTGGCCAGCAAGCAAGTCGCTCAGTTTCGTTTCTCACTTGGTTATGGCGATAATGATGCCAAAACCAATCATCAAATGGGTAACCATTATCTCTCGGGCGTTTTTGGTGGTGTTGAATATCAGCCCTTCTCTTGGTTGCAGCTGGTCAGTGATTACGATGGCACGGGGGCAAATGCTGGCCTTAAGTTATTCACACCTGAGGATTGGTTGCCGCTGGGATCAACTGCACATCTGACACTGCAAGCGTACTCGGATTCCGATACGCCGACGCGTGATAATAAGTGGCTTGGACTCGGGCTGACTTTGCCGTTGGCAGGGCCAAATTTTGCATCACGTTATAATCGAGGTAGTGAGTCGCGACCGGGTGTCGATATTACTCAGCCTACGGCTGTCGAGCAGGCTGCGGATGCAGAGATCAGCGAGTCCGCCGTTGCGCTAGAGAGCGCTAAGGCTACTCAGGCAGCCAGCACAAGCAATGAGCGTGTCTCTGAACCCACTCTTGCTTCTGGCTCACCACAGCAGCTTAAGGTTTTGCAAGGCAAGTTAGTTGAATATGGCTTTGAAAATGTATCGGTAGGCAGTGTCAATCAGACGGTGTTGGTGAAAGCGGAGAATAATCTGTTTAACCGCAACGAGCTGGATGCGATTGGGGTCATTCTTGGCTTGATCCGAGATAACACAGATTTTGCGCAGTTCTCTTTTGCTCTACTCAATAACAATATTCCTGTTATTTATATCTCAGGTAGCCAAGAAGATCTGCAAAGTGTCTTTGCGCCTCAGTCATCCGCTCAATCTCCCCGTTTGCGCATTTCAGAGACCAGTCGTGATTTTGATGATGTTCGTTGGGTGAACGAACGGGAAAACTCCCACGTGTTTAAGCCAAAAATCATTTTGTCACCAAGTCTTTATTCCACATTAGGTACTGAGTTTGGCGCGTTTGATTACTCGCTTGCGCTGTCGACCAATTTACAAGTGCCGGTGTGGACAGGTGGCTTGGTTGATATCAGGCATATGCTGCCAATTTCAAATTCCGATGATTATGAGGATGGACAACGATTTGGTCGTAATCGTCACCAGAGCGATATTGACCGTGCCCTTTTCCATCAAGGGTTGAAACTGCCCGGCAATATTATGACTCAGCTTAGCGTTGGCATCATCATGACCGATTACCTTGGTGGGACTGGTGAGGTTCGTTGGCAGTCACCCCATGGCAGACACCGATTTGGTGTCGAGGCTTCTCACTATCAGCACCGAGAGAATGACTCGATTGAAGATGCGAAGCCGGTGATTGCTAATTATCGCTATTATCTCGATCGCTATGATTGGGCGCTTGAGGCAACGGCAGGCGAGTACTTTTTTGGTGACCAGGGTTTTACTGTGACCAGCCGTCATTGGTTCGGGGATACCTCAGTAAGTGTTTACTATCAAGACACCGATCAAAGCTTTGCTGGCTTGAACATTTCTGTCCCACTGACATTTAGAAAGGACATGGCGCCAAATCCGGTGCAAATACGCGGTATCGACCAATGGACATGGGGTTATCGCACCATGGTGCGCAACCCTCAGAACTTGCTGGACTTTAGTGCTGTCCAGCAATCGGATTTGCAAAACAATATCGATCGCAATTATTACAACCGAGATAGGCTATCGGCTGGCTATATCAATGCCAATTTGACGAGATTGAGAGACGCCTACTTGCTCTATCGATAAGGTTTTTGGGTTTTAAAGGATTATTAACAGAGGCTAGAAAATAAGGGAAGTACAATGAAAAACAAACATTGTTTGGCACTGGCAGTGGTGTCTACCCTCACTGCATTTTCAACTGCCGCGCAGGAGATGACACCATCGTTTTATGTGGGGGCTTCACTGGGGGCGGGTAAACTCACCGATATGGACTCGGCGGTGACCAACTCGACAGGCGTTGATCGGGACACCACTGTATGGGGATTTTACGCTGGTGCACAGCTTGAAGAGTATCCTTGGCTTGCCGTGGAGTTGGGGTACGTCGATTTGGGGAAAGTATCACTGGATGATGTGCCTGGGGATTTTAAGGCATCCGGTTTTGATTTTGCCGCCAAGTTTATTTATGACGTCGATGATCAGTTTAATGTCTTTGGCCGCTTGGGCGGCATTGCTTATGACTGGGAAGCGAATGGCGTGGCATGTTGTGATGACTCTGATGTCTCAGCCACATATGGTGTAGGTGTGACGATGAATTTCCAAAATCAATGGAATGGGGTTTTAGAGTACCGCTATTACAACAACATCGGTGGTTCACCAGACTTCCATACTTATAACCTTGGCGTTCAATACGCATTTTAACGGCGCTCGGCTAGCTCGACGTGTTGAGTTGAAAACAAACACAATTAAAAGGCTTAAATCATGAATAAGACGTTATTAGCGACAATGATAGGTCTGGCAGTGCTAACCGGGTGTGAGCGCTCAGACAATAAGAATACAGTATACAACCCACCAACAGAGGCTGAGGCGTTTAGCAGCCCTTACTCGATTTCTTTTGAGGGGACAGGTGAGGGTGCTTTGGAGGGGCCAGTAAACTTCACCCTTCAGGGAGCCAAAAGTGACTTGGATACGCTAGAAGTCACCAATGCGACAAGAACCGATACTGCTGCTAGTGCCAGAAACGATGTAGAGCAGGAGGAGCGCAGTTATCAGACGGATACTGGTGGCTTCATCTTATCACGCAAAGAGGGGGCGAATGCAGAAGAGATTGAGCTTCAGCTTGTTGTTTTCCGTGACGGCTATTGGACATCTGGAAATACGATTGTCATTCCTGCGGAGGTAGATATCACTGATGAGGGGGCCGGCTTTCAGATCATAACACTTACCTCACAAAAGCCTGAGACAGATCAGGTAGCGGTTACCGCGACAGAGGGTAGCGGTGAGACCGATGAGGAGGGGGCCGTTATTGAAGAAATTAAGGTTCAAACGCCAGTTCCCGAAGAGGGAGATTCTAATGCGGAAGCGGTTGCGGGAGGATCTGTAGAGTTGACGATACCGCCAGCAACCGTTATGCGAGGACGGAACCAGGAAGTTATAACAGGCCCACTTACCGCTAATATGGTTTATTTTTCGAATGAGCCGAATGGTAATGGGGAGCTTTTTGAGTCTTCTTTGCAGGCCTTCCCTGGTGGTTTATCGCCAGCAGAAATAATTGCTTCAGGTGATACAGAAGAGCCGGACCCTGACTTGTCGGGCGGAACGTTTATTTCAGCTGGCTTCGCTGCTATCGAGATAAAAAATGATCAAAATGAGGTTGTTTCTGAGTTTAGTGATCCAGTTCCTCTCACCTTTAGAGTCTCTGGGGATACGAAAGACCCTGACGGCAAAAATATTGAAACAGGTGATGTTATTCCACTGTGGTCTTATGACGAGCTGACTGGGAAGTGGAAGGATGAAGACCAGGAGGTTGAGGTTGGGGATTATGATGATGCAACCAACACATTCGAAGTGACTGCGCTCATTTCACACCTGTCCTACTATAACCTCGATTACTGGAATCAAAACTGTACGATTAACTTTTCTACAACTGGGGTGGATCTTAATAACTTCCAAGTTGAAGCGAAGTTAACTCGAGATGGTGGTGGCTGGAGCCCTGGCTTGTTGCCACTTTGGGGAAGCTCTCATAAGTTGATCGGTGTACCTGCTGGTAGTGATGGTCGGTTAGAAATAATGCGATTCCGCAGCGGAAACGCTGAGAGCATAATTGAAAAGGCTGTCGATAAAGATGGGGACCCTATCACAGTGTCAGGCGGAGCGATCACAGGGAGCTTCTGTAATCTTGATGGTGCAACACTCACGCTAAAACCTGAGCCGTCAACGGATGTATCACTCTTGATGAGCTTACAAAGTCAATGTAGCGACACCGATGAGTATGTGGATCAACCGGGGGTGGTGGATATTGATAAAATCTTGTTTGGTATCCCATATCGAATGATCAGCTTTAATGTGCAAAAAGGTATTCCAGCGATTAATTTGCTTGAGCCTGGCACGTATCGCATATCAGGTACACTACAGGGAGACATAAAAGGGGATAGTACCGCTACGGATACAATCACTCTAGCGGCTGGCCAGTCTTCTTATGAGTACATACTTCCTTTTGATGCGGGTATCTGTGGGACTCCAGGTGGGGGCGGTGGTGGTACCGGCGGCACCGGTGGTTCAGGCGGCTCTGGTAGTAGTGGCGGCGGTGGTGGTAACTAAATCACTAAGTTAGCCTAAACAGACATAGGGAGCCTAGTTGGCTCCCTATGTTTTTTATGTTGGTTATCCCGTAATGGGGTGCCTAGAAGCCATACCGATACTGTACGTACCCCGATATATCATCTTCATTAGCTGTGCCATCACGATACTTGATATAACTGTACTGTCCCCCTAACTCAAGCTCACCTTGTTGCAGTGGGAAGCGATAACTAAAGTCCAACATCCAGGTATCTTCACCATCAGAGACCTGATTTCCACCCCATTCAGGGTTGAGAATAAAATCGTTGTTTTGCTTATTTAACCTAAGGTAACGAAAGTTAGCCTTCCACAGGTGGTTATTGCGATTATTGATACCGACAAAGCCTAGTGTGTAGGTGTTGGCATCGTTGTCATAGGTTGAGCCAATCACGCGACTGTGATAGCGATAGCCGGACTTATAGGTGCCGTGCTCATAGGCACAGTTGTACTTGTAGAAACAGCTTGGCATTGTCTCTGAATACTCAAAGAAGGTTGTGATGCGCTGATCGGCAATGTAGTAACTGATGTCTGCACCGTACAAATGGCTGTGTGCATTGAACGGTGGGATACGCCATTTGAACGAATCCTCGCCCATGATCTCGTAATAAATGCTGTACGGCACATCGCGCAGGGTATGGCCCCAACGAAAATCGATTGACGCGAGTTGGTTAGCCGGGTTATTGGCGGTCGGATCATCCTCACCTGGGTTACCACCGACATAATCGTTGGTGTCACCAATCAGCATTTTCCACCACTCTTCCAGGTCACACGCTTTTTTAAAGCCCTCGTTGGTGGTGCCGCAGATCTGCGCCGAGCGAGATACGCCAATGGTGAAGTTTGGGTGTGGTTGGATGGTGCCGCGGAAGGTCCATAGTAGTGCATCAGAGATGTAACGGTCGTCATTCATCCAGCCTACACCTGTGGTCAGTGTCCACGGCCCGAGCCACTCAAGGATGGGTACATCGAACGCTTCAGGGCGGTGGCGAGTGACATTAATTGATGGCAATGGACGAGCGTTGGTGCTCATTAACAAGGTGGTATCCCAGCCAGGGCCATACCATTGTTGCTGGTAGCCTGCGCTAATCACCCAGTTACCAAAAATCCCAGCGATGTAAGAGCCGTCTAACCGAGCGTCCTCACCGTCTTGCGCATCATAGGCAAGCGTGGCCTCTAGGTTGTATGCCCACCATCGCCCTTGATCACTGACGCCAGCAGTGACTTCGGCTTTCTCACGCATCGGTGTGCCAAAGTGTTGGAAGCGCGCGGGATCAGAGGCAATGCCCGCCTCGAGTTTGACTCGAGTGCCTTGCGAGGCGCGATAGGCACGATTAACCCGCTGCAGCGCGCTGGTTTCAAGGCTGGTATTGGCCTTGCCACTATTGGCGCGCACATCACTGATGATCCCGTCCCACATTAGGGGGTAGGTGGTGAGAGGGACAGTGATAATACCCGCATTAGCGAGCAGTTGTAGGTCGGCTCTTAAGTGTAGATCGTTAGGCTCAACCCAAGGTTTTGCCTGGGCAAGCGCAGCGCTGGCAAGCAGGACGAGACCCAGCCCTTGCCATAGTGTTTTTAGTCTTGGCTTCATCACAAAAGTAATCAGGATAATTAATATTATAGATAGTAATACAATAGTTTAGCATGGCTCGCGGAGAACGCACTCTTAAGCCATCTTTGATGAAGATCTTCATGCAAATAGTTGTTACTATTTGCCCAGTAAAAATTAACTTAGTATGGCTTAGAAAATACAATGAAAATAGCAATAGCAGGGACAGGGTACGTCGGGCTTTCGAACGCGATGTTGCTCGCACAAAACCACGAAGTGGTGGCAGTGGATATCATTGCCGAGAAAGTGGAAATGCTGAATCGTAAGCAGTCACCAATTGTGGATGCTGAGATTTCTGATTTTCTACACAACAAAACACTCAACTTCACTGCAACACTGGATAAGCAAGCGGCTTATGCGGGGGCAGAGTACGTGGTGATTGCCACACCAACCGATTACGATCCGCAAACCAACTACTTCAACACCAACTCGGTTGAAGCGGTGATCAAAGACGTGATGGCGATTAACCCAGACGCGGTGATGGTGATCAAATCGACTGTGCCGGTAGGTTACACTCAGCGCGTGAAAGAAGAGCTTGGCAGCGACAACGTTATCTTCTCACCAGAGTTCTTGCGTGAAGGCCGCGCCCTTTACGATAACCTGCACCCATCGCGTATCATCGTCGGTGAGCAGTCTGAGCGCGCGAAAGTGTTTGCTGACTTGCTGCTTGAAGGCGCAGAGAAAAAGGACGTGCCGGTTCTGTTCACTGATTCAACCGAAGCGGAGGCAGTGAAGCTATTTTCCAACACCTACCTAGCGCTGCGCGTGGCTTACTTTAACGAGCTAGACACCTACGCAGAAACTCACGGTCTGAACTCTCGTCAAATCATCGAGGGCGTTGGCCTTGACCCACGTATCGGCAGCCACTACAACAACCCATCGTTCGGTTACGGCGGCTACTGTCTACCAAAAGATACCAAGCAGCTGCGCGCCAACTACCAAGACGTGCCAAACGAGATCATCAGTGCCATCGTGGAAGCCAACCGCACACGTAAAGACTTCGTCGCCGATTCGATCATCAGCAAGCAGCCAAAACGCGTGGGCATCTACCGCCTGATTATGAAGTCTGGCTCAGACAACTTCCGCGCCTCAAGCATCCAGGGTGTGATGAAGCGTATCAAAGCAAAAGGTATCGAGGTTGTCGTTTACGAACCCGTCCTTGAACAAGATGAGTTCTTCAATTCACTCGTCATGCGCGACCTTGAAGAGTTCAAGGCCAGCTGTGACGTAATCGTCTCTAACCGTATGGTTGAAGAGCTGAGTGATGTTGAAGAGAAGGTTTATACTCGCGACTTGTTTGGTAGCGACTAAAAACACAGGTGCGGGGCTCGAGGACGCTTCGCTTCGGGGTTCGAGGAGTTTTGTCGGCGTTGTAGTTTCCACACCCACCCCTCGCACCTCGGAAGGCTTCTAGCCTGAACCCCGAACCTCGCCCCTATGCAGGTTCGAGGCGCGGGGACGCTTAGCTTCGAGTTTCGAGGAGCTTAGTGGGCGTTGTAGTTACCGCGCCCACCACTCGCACCTCGGAGGGCTTTCAGCCCGAAACCCGAACCCCGCCCCTACGAAGCGCGAGCTTCGGCGTACCGGCTCGCCAATATCGCACAATAAAAAATCTGGATCTGGTGATAAAACATAATTGGCAGCAATAGCATGCCAAGCATTGGATCTGCGCCGAAAATAACCTTCGCCATCGGCACCCCCGCGGCAAGGGTTTTCTTGGTGCCGCAGAAGACGGCGGCAATTTCATCTTCGCGGTTGAAGCCGGCTTTGCGGGCTATCCACTGCATGCTGTGGACGACGATGACTAGGATGATGGAGGTTGCGGCTAATGTTAGGGCTAGCGTTGATAGGGCGAAGTCTTGCCAGATGCCGTCGGCGACTGAATCGCTGAAGGCATTGAACACGATAAGCAGGATCACCCATTTGTCGATCTTGTTGATGATCGCTTTGTGCGGCTCAAAATGAGAGAGTAGGGCAGGGCGTAACAACTGACCGAGTGCCATCGGTAGCAGCAGCATTGAAGAGATTGAGACGATCGTATCCCACATGTCCATCTCCACGCCATCCATACCCATAAACCACTGGATCAGCATTGGTGTGATTAACACGCCTAGCACACTCGAAAGCGAAGCATTGAAAATCGCTCCAGGCACATTACCTTTCGCCGCACTGGTCATCGCCACCGATGAAGAAATCGTACTCGGCAAGACAAACAAATAACAAAAACCAAACGCCAAAGCCGCCGGCATCAAAGCATGAAACACATCCCCAAACACCAGCCATAGAATCGGATAAGCAATAAACGTCGCACTCTGGACAAACACATGTAATCGCCAGTTAGTCACCCCCGCTTTAAGCGCCTCAGGCGACAACCCCACCCCATGCAAAAAGAAGATCACCGCAATCCCCACCGCCGTCACCTGATCAAGATGCAATAGCCCCGAAGATTGCCCCACTGACGGTATCAGCACCGCCAGCACCACAGCAGTGATCATTCCGGTTAGAAACCACTCTTTCTTCAAATAGGATAAAAAACTGTTTAGCACGGAGTCTCCTTGCAGGGTATTTGGGGATTTTTCGTTATTCTACCAAATATGTTCCTGGGTTATAGGGGCGAGGAACGGGTTTCGGGCTATAGCCCTCCGAGGAGCGAGGGGTGTGCGCGGTTTGTCCAGCGATCACTGAACTCCTCGAACCCCGTAGCGCAGCGTGCTCGCGCCTCGAACCTTTATAGGGGCGAGGAGCGGGTTTCGGGCTAGAGCCCTCCGAGGAGCGAGGGGTGTGCGCGGTTTGTCCAGCGATCACTGAACTCCTCGAACCCCGTAGCGCAGCGTACTCGCGCCTCGAACCTTTATAGGGGCGAGGAGCGGGTTTCGGGCTAGAGCCCTCCGAGGAGCGAGAGGGTTTGCGCGGCTTATCCAACGATCACTAAACTCCTCGAACCCCGTAGCGCAGCGTACTCGCGCCTCGCCCCTTGCAAGATTAAAAGCAGTACTCGTAAATCGCCCGTTTCAAGATATCAACAGTAGGCTCAATAAACTCCAGCGAGAGAAATTCATCCGGCTGGTGGGCCTGGTCGATTGAGCCGGGGCCCATGACTAGCGTTGGGCAGAGCTCTTGCAAGAATGGGGCTTCGGTGCAGTAGTTGACCGTTTCGGCTTGGTGGCCGGTGAGGGTTTCTATGCTGCCGATGAATGGGTGGTCGTGTTGGCACTCGTAGCCGGGGATGGGCTCGTGGAGTGGGGTGATGGCGATGCGACCGGGCCACTTGGCTTCGACTTCTTTTAGGGCGCCGCGCAGCATATTGTCGAGGCTGTCTAGGCTGATGCCTGGGAGTGGGCGCACGTCGTAGTGCAGCTCGCAGCAGCCGCAGATGCGGTTGGCGCTGTCGCCGCCGTGGATGTGGCCAAGGTTAAGCGTTGGGCTTGGGATGGCGAAGCCTGGGTGGTGGTACTCTTTGATCAGCTTGTCACGCAGTTGCATCATGGCGAACAGCACTTCGTGCATGATTTCGATGGCATTGACGCCGAGCGCTGGGTCGGACGAGTGGCCTGATTTACCCGTGATGCGGATGGCATTGGCGACGTGGCCTTTGTGGCCGCGAATGGGCTTAAGGCTGGTGGGCTCGCCGATGATGCAGTAATCCGGTTTAAATGGGGCGTTGGCGGTGAAGTGACGCGCGCCGAGCATGGTGGTTTCTTCATCGCAGGTGGCGAGCACGTATAGCGGCTTTTGTTGCTTGCTCCAGTCGACGTTTTTTACTGCCTCAAGAATAAAGGCGAAGAATCCCTTCATATCGGCAGTGCCGAGACCATAAAAGCGCCCGTCTTTTTCTGTTAGGGCGTGTGGGTTAAAACTCCAGCGGCCTTCATCAAATGGCACGGTATCGCTGTGACCAGAGAGCAGCAGTCCACCCTCGCCAGAGCCGATCTTACCAATCAGGTTGTACTTGCCTGGCTCTACCAGCTCGGTTTCTACCTCAAAGCCAAGGTCTTTCATCCAGGTGGCGAGTTTCTCAATCACTTTCGCATTGCCCTGATCCCAGCTCGGGTCGCTGGAGCTGATCGATGGGGTGGCAATCAAGCCTTGATAAACATCAATAAATTTAGGTAATGACATATTCTCGCTACTTTCCCTGTTGACAGTGAGTTAAATTGACGGTAAAACACATATTAAGTCATTTTTAATGAATAAAAAACCACAATAAAACTAAAAATGAAAATTTATAGTCACTAATAGTTACGGCCATTAATGACTGAAATGACTAACAACCAAAGTCACTAAAAACAGTTTAATGCTAACCAAATGGAATCGGTAGGATGTCAAAGCTTTTAAAAACGGTCATAGTCGGCGCAAGCGGATACACAGGGGCAGAGCTTGCTCTGATGGTGCACAAACATCCTGAACTCACGCTATCAGGTTTGTATGTCTCCGCCAATAGCTTGGATGCGAATAAATCGATCGCGGAGCTGCACGGCAAACTGGCCGGT
The DNA here is from genome assembly GCF_051660965.1 of Vibrio glycogenivorans. Classification (NCBI taxonomy): domain Bacteria; kingdom Pseudomonadati; phylum Pseudomonadota; class Gammaproteobacteria; order Vibrionales; family Vibrionaceae; genus Vibrio; species Vibrio glycogenivorans. The sequence goes on from NZ_JBPVIS010000007.1 coordinate 275,282, forward strand.
CTTATCGAAATGCCGGTTTCACCGCTGAGCGATGTCGCAGCGGTTGCTGCCGAGTGTGACGTGGTATTTCTTGCCACTGCGCACGAGGTCAGCCATGACTTAGCGCCGGTGTTTCTTGAGCACGGCTGTCAGGTGTTTGACCTTTCCGGAGCATATCGCGTCAGAAGCCAAGCCTTCTACCAAGAGTTTTATGGCTTTGAGCATCAATTCTCGCAGCAGCTTGAGAGCGCGGCTTATGGCCTAGCAGAATGGAATCAAGAGGCGATCAAGCAGGCCAAGCTTGTCGCTGTGGCAGGCTGTTACCCAACGGCTTCTCAGCTGGCCATCAAGCCGCTGATTGAAAGCAATCTTTTGGACGCTCAGCAGTGGCCTGTGATCAACGCAACCAGCGGCGTATCGGGCGCTGGGCGCAAGGCCAGCATGACCAACAGCTTTTGTGAGGTGAGCTTGCAGCCGTATGGGGTGTTTAATCACCGTCATCAGCCTGAAATCGCCACCCACCTTGGACAAGAGGTGATCTTTACCCCGCACCTGGGTAATTTTAAGCGTGGCATTCTCGCTACCATCACCATGAAGCTGAAAACTGGCGTGAGCGCTGAGCAGGTGGCCGAGGCCTTCCAATCTGCCTATCAAGGTCAGGCTGCAGTGCGCTTGAAAGCAGGCATTCCACGCCTGCAAGATGTTCAGTACACCCCGTTTTGTGATATTGGCTGGCAGGTGCAAGGCGAGCATGTGATTGTGGTGTCTGCTATCGATAACCTGCTTAAGGGCGCATCGAGTCAGGCAATGCAATGTTTGAATATTCATTATGGTTTTGAACCACTTACTGCACTGGTATAGGGAGAGCAACGATGACCACTCCATTAGTGATTAAGCTAGGCGGCGCAGCACTATCGTGCCAAGATACACTGCAACAACTGTTCGGCGCGATTGCCGATTACCAGCAACAAGCTGGGCGTGCGATTGTGATTGTGCATGGCGGCGGCTACTTAGTCGATGAGCTAATGAGCAAGCTCAACCTAGAGACGGTGAAGAAAAATGGTCTGCGCGTGACGCCTTATGATCAGATCTCGGTGATTGCTGGAGCGCTAGCGGGCACAGCCAATAAGCTGCTACAAGGCCAAGCTGTGGCCGCCAAGCTCAATACGGTTGGTTTGAGCCTTGCCGATGGCGGTCTGTGTCAGGTGACTGAGCTCGACCCTGAGCTTGGTGCGGTAGGCCAAGCTACCCCGGGCGACTCTTCAGTGCTGCAAGCGATTCTGGCTGCAGGTGCTTTGGCTATCATCAGCTCTATCGGCCTAACAGCGGGTGGTCAGTTGATGAATGTGAACGCTGATCAAGCGGCTGTTGCGGTGGCTGGCGCGTTGGATGCTGACTTGGTATTGCTGTCTGATGTGAGCGGCGTACTCGATGGCAAGGGGCACCTGCTGCACTCACTCGATGAGAAGCAGGCGCACGCTTTGATTGAAGGTCAAGTGATCACCGATGGCATGATTGTTAAGGTCGAGGCCGCGCTGCAGGCCGCGCAAGAGCTAGGGCGCTCTATTGAGGTCGCAAGCTGGCGCTACCCTGATCAGCTGAAAGAACTTTTTGCAGGTAAAAACATCGGTACCCAGTTTTTGCCTCACTAATGCCTAATTTCTTAGGCATAAAGAATTGAAAATACGAATTTGTAGCTATCGGTTTTGTACTGAATGAATTTGTAATTAATGGATTTAAAGAACAACGATTCCACCTGACCGCCAAGCTCAGTGTTGGAGAACATGGAGAAATAAAATGAGTAACGTTCAAGTAAATAAAGTCGTCGTAGCCTATTCTGGCGGTCTGGATACGTCCGTGATCATCCCGTGGCTAAAAGAGAACTACGATTGTGAAGTCGTGGCGTTTGTCGCCGATGTTGGCCAAGGTGCAGAAGAGCTAGAAGGCATCGAAGAGAAGGCAAAAGCATCTGGCGCCTCTGAGTGCTTCGTGGTTGACCTAAAAGAAGAGATGGTCGCTGACTACATCTACCCAACGCTAAAAACCGGCGCTTACTACGAAGGTAAGTACTTACTTGGTACGTCAATGGCGCGCCCAATCATTGCGAAAGCACAAGTTGAAGTTGCGCGTAAAGTCGGTGCAGATGCCTTGTGTCACGGCTGTACCGGTAAAGGTAACGACCAAGTACGCTTTGAAGGCGCGTTTGCAGCCCTTGCCCCAGATTTGCACGTAATTGCCCCATGGCGTGAGTGGGACCTAGTCAGCCGTGAAGAGTGTCTGGATTACCTAGCAGAGCGCAACATCCCATGTTCTGCATCTCTAACTAAGATCTACTCGCGCGATGCTAACGCTTGGCACATCTCAACCGAGGGCGGCGTACTGGAAGATACTTGGAACGCACCAAACGATGACTGTTGGGTATGGACCGTTGCCCCTGAGCAAGCACCAAATGAAGCAGAAACTGTTACTTTGAAAGTAGAACAAGGTGAAGTCGTCGCAGTTGATGGCGAAGCAATGACGCCATACAACGCGCTTGTCTACCTCAACGAGAAAGGTGCTAAGCATGGCGTTGGCCGCATCGATATCGTTGAAAACCGCCTAGTCGGCATGAAGTCACGCGGCTGCTATGAAACTCCGGGTGGCACCATCATGATGGAAGCCCTGCGTGCGGTTGAGCAGTTGGTACTGGATAAAGCTTCGTTCGAGTTCCGCGAAGAGCTGGGCGTAAAAGCCTCGCACCTAGTTTACGACGGCCGCTGGTTCACGCCACTGTGTAAGTCAATCCTAGCCGCTTCTGAAGAGCTAGCGCAGGATGTGAACGGTGAGGTTGTGGTTAAGCTCTACAAAGGCCAAGCCGTTGTGACGCAGAAACGCTCTGACAATAGCCTATACTCAGAAGAGTTCGCGACATTCGGTGAAGACGAGGTTTACGACCAAAGCCACGCTGGCGGGTTTATTCGCCTTTACTCACTATCTAGCCGCATCCGTGCTCTTAATGAAGCCAAGAAATAATGCTCTATGAGCAGGGGCGAGGAGCGGGGACGAGCTTCGCTCTTCGGGTTCGCTACGCTACGAGTGTTTGATGTGAGAAGCGAGCTGGAACTATTTAGTTTCCAGCTCGCTTTATTGTTGGGGGAGCTGATGAGCTCCCCAAGATCTCGTTTATCCCCATGAGTCTTTTTATCAACATCATTTAAATGATATTGTTCAGGATATCGCAGACCTTATCCCACTCGACAAACTCCTCGTTCCCCGAAGGACAAAGTCCGTACCCGCACCTCGCACCTTTGGTTTTGAATATTTATGTAAAAAATGTGAATTATTACTTTATTTCCACCCAAAATTACCGTACCTTATAATCCTATAGACGGATAAACAAAACCGACCAGGGAAGCATTAGGAGAACAGCAATGGCATTATGGGGCGGAAGATTCACCCAAGCGGCAGACACGAGATTCAAAGACTTTAACGATTCGTTGCGCTTTGATTATCGATTGGCTGAGCAAGATATTGTTGGCTCGATTGCTTGGTCGAAGGCACTGCTGTCGGTTGATGTGTTAACTGAAGATGAGCAGCAAAAGCTCGAGTTGGCGCTGAATGAGCTTAAGCTTGAGGTGATGGAAGACCCGCATCAGATCTTGGCATCGGATGCAGAGGATATTCACTCTTGGGTTGAGCAGCAACTGATCGGTAAAGTGGGCGATCTGGGCAAGAAATTGCACACTGGACGCTCGCGTAATGATCAGGTGGCGACAGACCTTAAGCTATGGTGTCGTCAGCAAGGGCAGCAGTTGCTGCTGGCGCTGGATCGCCTCCAATCTCAGATGGTGTCGGTGGCGCGTCAGCACCAAGGCACGGTTCTCCCTGGCTATACCCACCTGCAGCGCGCGCAGCCAGTCACTTTTGCACACTGGTGCCTAGCTTATGTTGAGATGTTTGAGCGTGATTACTCGCGTTTGAGCGATGCGATTAAGCGTCTGGATACCTGTCCTCTAGGCTCGGGCGCTCTGGCGGGCACGGCTTACCCAATGGATCGTGAAAAGCTGGCGCATAATCTTGGCTTTAGACGTGCGACGCGTAACTCGCTCGATTCAGTATCTGATCGCGACCACGTGATGGAGCTGATGTCGATTGCCTCTATCTCTATGCTGCACCTCTCTCGTCTGGCTGAAGATATGATTTTCTATAACTCAGGCGAGTCGAACTTTATTGAGCTGGCGGATACGGTGACCTCTGGTTCATCTTTGATGCCACAGAAGAAAAACCCGGATGCGCTGGAGCTTATCCGTGGTAAAACCGGTCGCGTTTATGGCTCACTGGCGGGCATGATGATGACGGTTAAAGCGCTGCCACTGGCGTACAACAAGGATATGCAGGAAGACAAAGAGGGTCTGTTTGACGCTCTGGATACCTGGAATGATTGTATGGAAATGGCGGCGCTGTGTTTTGATGGCATCAAGGTCAATGGCGAGCGCACATTAGAAGCGGCCAAACAGGGTTACGCGAATGCGACTGAGCTGGCTGATTACCTAGTCGCGAAAGGCATTCCATTCCGTGAGGCGCACCATATTGTTGGTGTCGCAGTCGTCGGCGCGATTGCCAAAGGCTGCGCACTGGAAGAGCTGTCGATTGAAGAGCTTAAGGTCTTCTCTGAGGTTATCGATGAGGATGTGTATAACATCCTGACCATCGAATCTTGTCTTGAGAAACGTAGTGCGCTTGGCGGCGTCTCACCAGCGCAAGTCTCGTTTGCGGTTGAGCAAGCAGAGAAGCGCCTGACGGCACGTGATACGTCAGCGGTGAAGGTACGCCCTGCGCGTCTAACCGATATCGAATCACTCGAGGGTATGGTGACCTACTGGGCGAACATGGGCGAGAACCTACCACGCTCGAGAAACGAGTTGGTGCGCGATATTGGCTCCTTCTCTGTCTCCGAGCACCATGGCGAGGTAACCGGTTGTGCATCCTTGTACGTCTACGACTCTGGCCTTGCGGAGATCCGCTCACTCGGCGTAGAAGCTGGCTGGCATGGACAAGGCCATGGTACGGCGATTGTTCAGCACTTGGTGGAAAAAGCCAAGCAGATGGCCATCAAGAAGGTGTTCGTGCTGACTCGTACCCCAGAGTTCTTTATGAACCACGACTTTATTCCAACCTCGAAGAGCTTGTTGCCTGAGAAAGTCCTCAAAGACTGCGACCAGTGCCCGCGCCAACACGCTTGTGATGAGGTGGCACTAGAGATTAATTTCGCCGAACAATTGATTGCAAAACAGAGTGTTGCCTAACGTTTGTGCAGCGTGCACAAAAAAAGATCAAAAAGATCGTTACCGTATGGAACCATTAAGAAAAAGCCCGGTCTATTAAAGTACCACTGCTTTTTCTTAGAAGAATCTAAGAGAGCCCCGATATCTACATTGATGTCGGGGCTTTTTTCTTTCCTGACTCTAGAAGAGAGGTTCGAGGTGCGGGTACGGACTTTGTCCTACGGGGATCGAGGAGGGGAGTGCTCGCGATAAATTACTCGTCACCCGGAACGCAGTGTAACTCGTAGTGAAACGTCCCCGCTCCTGTGTTTTAACAGCCAGGTCCGCAGTCTAAACAGTGTTTGATCATCTCTGGTCCTAAATGCAGCTTGGCATTCAAATCACGCAGTGCAGTGCGTACGCCTTCCTCAATCACAGGGTGGTAGAACGGCATATCTAACATCTCTGATACCGTCATCTTGTTTTGATGCGCCCACGCAAGCAGGTGTGCTAAGTGCTCGGCGTTGGGGCCGATCATCTCTGCGCCTAGGAAACGGCCGGTGCCTTGTTCGCCGTAGACGTGGAGTAGGCCCTTGTTGCGTAGCATGACGCGTGAGCGGCCTTGGCCCTCGAAGGAGACTTCGCCGGTGGCAAAGCAGCCGCAGTTGCCAAGGCGCGTTTCAAGTTGGCGGAAGGTTTCACCGACCATGGCGATTTGTGGGTCGGAGAACACCGCGGATATCGGCGAGCGGCGCAAGCCAGCGCGGATGTCTGGGAAGCGTCCGGCGTTGTCGCCTGCGATGCGGCCTTGGTCGGCGGCCTCGTGAAGCAGCGGGATCTGATTGCTGGCATCACCAGCGATAAAGATGCTCTCGGCGCTGGTTTGCAGCGTGTAGTGATCTGCCGTCGGTACGCCGCGATCATCAAGTTCAACACTGGTGTTTTCAAGCGCCAGCTTATCAACATTGGGACGACGCCCCGTTGCGGCAAGCACGTAGTCAACGATAAAGCTCTCTAGCTCACCATCGTGATTGATAAACTGGATCTCAACCTTATCTTGCCCCTCAAGGCGCTTCATCGACTCGACTTTGACATCAGCATCCAGATAGAACTCTTGCTTGAATGCTTTATCGGCGTAGGCCATGATCTCTGGGTCAGTCAGTGGGCCCACCTGCCCACCAAGCCCAAACAGTTTGACCTTAACCCCTAAGCGGTGCAGGGCTTGACCTAACTCGAGGCCGATCACGCCTGGACCGAACACAGCCACAGTTTCTGGCAAGTCATCCCAATCAAACACATCATCATTGATCACTAGACGATCACCAAGCTCATTCCATACCGCTGGATAAGCCGGGCGTGAGCCTGTCGCAATCACAATACGCTTAGCATTAATTTGAGTATGGTCATCGACAATCAGGGTTGTATCATCGACAAATTGAGCATAACCAGCAATCTTGTCTTGCGCTGGGATCTCATCGACTCCTTCAAGCACAAAGCCGACAAAGCGGTCACGCTCGCGTTTCACTCTATCCATCACCTCTGGGCCATTAATTACAATCTCACCTTGCGGGTGCACGCCAAAGCCTGGTGCTTTCTCGATTTGGTGCACGCTTTCCGCTGCCGCAATCAAGAGCTTAGAAGGCATACAGCCGACACGCGCACAAGTAGTGCCGTAAGGGCCGCCCTCAATCAAAACCACGCTTGGGGTGTGCGCTTTGGCAGCGCGGTAAGCACCAAGACCTGCGGTGCCTCCACCAATAACGGCAACATCAACGTTTAACTGTTTCATAATGGACTCTCTTAGGTGTTCTTTGTTCCAAGCGGTGGAAGCAAAGGAGAAGACATAAAGGGTTTAGAAGTAGAAAGTTACCTATCCCTGAGGATAGGTAACTGGATAGGGAAAGGATTAACCTAGGTAAGCTTCAAGCTCTTCGCTGCCGCCGATGTGCTTACCACCGATAAACACTTGTGGCACTGTCGACTTACCCGTTACCGCACGAAGACTCACGGTGGTGGCATCTTTACCCAGCACAACCTCTTCATACTCTAGACCGCTGTCGATTAGATTTTGTTTCGCCTTGGCACAGAAAGGACAGCCAGGTTTTGAGAATACGGTGATCGACTCTTGTACTTTATGCTCTGGCGCAACATAGCTCAGCATAGTGTCTGCATCCGATACCTTGAACGGGTCGCCCGGCTCGTTTGGCTCAATAAACATCTTCGCCACTACACCGTTTTTCACCAGCATGCTGTAGCGCCATGAACGCTTACCAAAGCCTAGGTCATTTTTATCAACCAGCATGCCCATGCCATCTGTGAACTCGCCGTTGCCATCAGGAATGAAGGTGATGTTTTCTGCTTCTTGGTCTTGCTTCCAAGCGTTCATCACGAAGGTATCGTTCACTGATACACACAGGATTTCGTCGACGCCGTGCTGCTTAAATACCGAGAATAGCTCGTTGTAGCGTGGCAAGTGGCTTGATGAACAGGTTGGTGTAAACGCGCCTGGTAGGCTGAATACGATGACGGTTTTGTCTTTAAATAGCTCATCTGTTGTTATGTTAACCCACTCATCACCTTGGCGAGTTGGAAAAGTGACTTGTGGTACTGCCTGACCTTCTTTTGATGCGAACATGTTGATACCCCTAAAAGTTATATTTTTGAATTCGGTTGTTGAGCATTGTTTAAGAGCGATTCTTATAATGATTTTCTGTTGCTCTCTGCTTTGATGGGTTCATTATCGGCAAAAACTTTTGATAGGGATAATCGTTTGGTGTTATCGTTTCGATAGGTAAGTTCTATCAAATGGTGATAAATCAATGAATATTCGTGACTTTGAGTATCTAGTTGCACTCGCAGAACACAATCATTTCCGCAAAGCGGCCGAGGCGTGTTTTGTCAGCCAGCCAACACTCAGTGGTCAGATCCGCAAGCTCGAGGACGAGCTCGGTACAGCGCTCCTTGAGCGCAGCAGTCGTAAGGTGCTGTTTACTGATGCTGGTTTGCAATTGGTCGATCAAGCTAAACGAATCCTAGCGGAGATTAAGCTATTTCGAGAGATGGCCAGCGGCCAAAGTGGCGAAATGGTCGGCCCAATGCACATCGGATTTATTCCGACAGTCGGGCCTTATGTGCTGCCAAAGATCATCCCAAGCCTTAAAGAGCAATTCCCTCAGCTTGAGCTGTTCCTCCATGAGGCGCAAACCCATGAGCTGGTAAGAATGCTGCAAGATGGCAAGCTCGATTGTCTGGTGCTCGCGGCCGTTTCCGAAACCGAACAGTTCAAAGAGATCACCCTCTACGATGAGCCAATGAGCCTCGCCGTCCCATGCGATCATGAATGGTCACAGCACGACAGCATCGACATGCAGCACTTGAATGGCAAAACAGTCCTGATGCTCGGCGACGGCCACTGCCTGCGCGACCAAGCCCTAGGCTTTTGTTTCGCAGCGGGCGCTAAAGACGACGATCGCTTCAAAGCCACCAGCCTAGAGACCCTGCGCAACATGGTCGCAGCGGGCGCAGGCATCACCCTATTGCCCGATCTCGCCCTACCCAAAGAAAAGCAAAAAGACGGCGTCTGCTACATCAGCGCCCAAAATCCAACCCCTTCACGCAAGATCACCCTCGCGTATCGACCAGGCTCGCCATTGCGGGGGAGATTTGAGCAATTGGCTGAGTCTATTCGGACTCGTCTTACTGACGAATAGAGGGTGCGAGGAGCGGGGACGCTACGCTACGGGAAGCGAGTAAAAGCATTAAGCTATGAAAGACAAAGTTAGCTCTAAAGCTCGCCCCTAAAACGATTAAAGCGCCTCGAAAGGCGCTTTAATCATTAGAGCGTCAAGCGAGTGCAAACCCCTCGCTCCTCGAAGGACAAAGTCCGTCCCCGAACCCCGCCCCCTAAAACAGTTCATCCCCATCAGAAAGCCCGCCACCCACACTCGAGCTAGTCACATAATCCGTTGGCTCGGTGCCTTCAGAGAAGTACTCAAACATGGTTGAACCATCAAACTTGTTGGTGAGCAGGCCGCTGTCGCGGTCGATGCGTACGCGGATGATATCTTTTGGTACATCCTTGCCTTGTTGTGGGACGCCATCAAGGGCGACTGACATAAAGTCTACCCATGCTGGTAGCGCGGTTCGTGCGCCTGCTTCAGCGCCGGTAACCTGATTTTTACCCAAGTTTTGGTTGGTGGTGGTGCGGCCAAGTTTGCGCGTGTGGGTGTCAAAGCCGACCCAAGCGGTGGCCACAACACCAGGGCCGAAGCCGTTATACCAGGCGTCTTTAGAGTCGTTGGTGGTACCGGTTTTGCCACCGATATCACGACGTTTGAGTGCCTGAGCGCGCCAGCCAGTACCGTTCCAGCCGGTGCCTTCGCGCCAGTTGCCGCCGCCCCATACGTTGCTGTACATCATCTCGCGCATCAAAAACGCGGTTTGCTCAGAGATCACTTGCGGCGCGTGAGACGATTCGAGATCTTGCTCTTGGAACTCATCAATCGCGGCGGTGGTGCAGTCTTGAGCGCAAATCGTTTTCGGCTGCGCCTCGAACTCTAGCTTGCCAAATGGGTCTTCAACGCGCTCGATATAAAACGGCTCAACATAGTAACCGCCGTTAACAAATACCGAGTAGCCCTGTGCCATCTGCATTGGTGTCAGGCTGCCTGCGCCAAGCGCGATCGTCTCAGAGCGAGGAAGGTCTGATTTATCAAAGCCAAAGCGAGTCAGGTAGTCACGGGTTTCATCCAGACCCACTTCACGCAGTACACGCACAGCCATCACGTTCTTAGAGGTCGCCAAGCCGATACGCACGCGCGTTGGACCGGTGTATGTCGGTGGTGAGTTCTTTGGACGCCACGCGGTGCCTTGGCTCTTGTCCCACTGGTTGATTGGCGCATCATTAATTAGGGTTGCTAGCGTCATGCCATTATCGATGGCTGCCGAGTAGATAAACGGCTTGATGCTTGAACCAACCTGACGCACTGATTGGGTTGCGCGATTGAACTTGTTGTGGACGAAGTTAAAGCCACCCACCAGTGAGATCACTGCGCCATTTTCAGGATTCATTGCCACAAAGGCCGTGTTCGCTTCCGGCACTTGGCTAAGACGCCATGTGCTCACTACTTGGTTTTCTTGACCTTCTTCACTATCAGCTATTTGCTCGCCTTCAGCGACTAGTTCGCTTTCAACTGACGGTTGGTTTTCAACTAAGGTTGCAAGCTCACGTACCCAGATCATCTCACCAACGCTAACCACCTCACTTGGTGATTTTGGCGCAGCACCTTGGCGGTCATCATTGATAAATGGGCGTGCCCATTTCATGTTGTCCCACTCGACGATCTGCAGGCCACGGCTCTTAACCTGCACCTGTGCACCAGTGGCATCGACAGCGGTCACTACCGCTGGTCGTAGCTGGCCGTAGATAGGATGTGGACGCAGGAAGCGGTTGATCTCATCGCTTGAGAGAGGCGTGTCGCCTTCCTGCCATGCTGCTTCACGTGCACCGCGGTAGCCGTGTCGCTCGTCGTAAGCTAACAGGTTATCGATCGCTGCGGTGTTCGCGGCTTGTTGAAGCTTAGAGTCAACCGTGGTGTAGATGCTCATACCCGAGGTGTAGGCATCTTCACCATAGCGCTCAACCATCCAAGCGCGCGCCAGTTCCGCAACATAAGGTGCGCTGAGTTCAATCTCAGCGCCGTGGTATTTCGATACTACCTCTTCCGCGCGCGCATCATCATGCTGCTGTTGCGTGATATAGCCTTCTTCAAGCATGCGCATTAGCACCACATTACGACGACTGATGGCGCGTTGTGGTGAGTAGATTGGGTTCATGGTTGATGGGGCTTTTGGCATGCCCGCCAGAGTTGCAATCTGGCTTAGGGTCAAATCTTCCAGATCATTGCCAAAGTAGGTTTGCGCGGCGGCGCCAAAACCGTAGGAACGATAGCCAAGGAAGATCTTGTTGATGTACAGCTCAAGGATCTCTTCTTTGGTCAGCAGTTGCTCGATCTTCATCGCAAGGAAGATCTCTTGCACCTTACGCATGATCTTCTTCTCGTTAGAGAGAAAGAAGTTACGCGCTAGCTGCTGGGTAATAGTACTCGCACCCTGCTGAGCGCTGCCTGACATGACCACAACCACGGCCGCACGGGTGATACCAATCGGGTCAAAACCATAGTGGGAATAGAAACGACTATCTTCTGTGGCGATCAGGGCATCGATCAGCTCTTGAGGGATGTCCTCAAACTGAACTGGGATGCGTTTTTTCTCGCCAAATTGGGCGATCAACTTGCCGTCTTGGCTGAAAATCTGCATTGGCGTTTCGAGCTCAACTTGACGTAGCTCATCAACATTAGGCAGATCTTTCTCCACATATAAATACAAAGCAAAAATTGCACTGACTCCAAGAATCATGCAAACCAATGTGAAAATGAATAATCGCTTTATGAATTTCACCGAAAAATCCTTGATTGGTTAAGGTTGCCAATTAGCAAACCCTTGTACTCTAAGCTAAAAAAAGCTCATGGCTAATTATCGCTTAAATCTGCAGCAAATGAAAAAAAAGATTGCTGCTTTTATCGAGGGAGCTTTCTACTATGGGTATTCCACAGCTCACGGGCATCGATTTTGGTCGCTATAGTATCAAGGCAGTGGTTGTAAAGCCCGCAAAACAACACTGCACCATTCTAGCGTGCCATGAGTTGACCGTGGAGGAGGCGTTATTTTGCGCTAACCACGAGCTGAAGTATCAAGACAGTGTCAATAAACTCAAACAACTGAACAAAAAACTACCAGGTTTTCGGCGTTATGCGGCGATCCCATTGCCTAGCCATGCGGTGATTTGTAAGCCGGTCAGCTTGGATATCGCCACCGACAGCGCTGGGCGTGAGGCCTTGATAGCTGACCAGTTTGCGGCCCAATCGCCGTGTCATATTAGTGAGCTTTACCTCGACTATGTCGCTCAGCCAAGCGGGCTTGAGGTCAAAGAGTCTTATCAGGTTTATGCCACCAAGCGACATCTAGTCGACAACCGCACCGAGATCGTAAAGGCGGCAGGGCTTCGCCCGCTGGTGGTGGATACCCAAGCGCATGCCTTGTTACAAATCTGGCATCTTGCCGCCGCCATGCACAGAAACAAGCACTGGTTACTGGTGGACATCGGCGTTAGCCAAGCGATTGTTTGCGCCGCACCAGAGCAGGGACAACAGATAGTACAGGTGGTGCACTTCTCTATTGCTCAGCAACAAACAGCTCAGCAACAAACTGTTCTGCCACAAAATCCCCAGCCACCAACCTCTGCACATAGCTCTAACCACGTTGATACGCACTTTGCCGAGTTCCTGGATAAGCTGGAGTCTCTGATGGTACGGATTGCCTCCAGTGCGCCGGAGCAGATTGAGGGGCTTTGGTTGACGGGGGGCAATGCCGCTGAGTTGATTCAAGCGATTCAAGTGCGTATCAAACTACCTGTTGAGAGCTTGGATCTTGGCGGCCTTGTCAAGACGCGCTGTCAGCCGCCCGCAAGTCATTACGCGACCGCTTTGGGAGCAGCGCTGGGCGCTTGGCAATGGCTGGAGGCGCATGCTGATGAGTACGATTAATCTATTACCCTGGCGAGAACAGCGCCGCCGAGCCCATCAACAGCGCTTTTGGATAGTGCTGGTGTTTGGCGTGCTGGCGGCGATTGCACTGCAGTGGGCGATCAGTGGCTATCTTATCTCGCTCGTGGATGCGCAGCAGGCTCGGGTGAGCAGTCTCGAGCAGCGCAGCATTGCGATGGATGGGCAGCTCAACCAGTTAGCTGAGCTCAAACAGCAGCACGCTGAGCTGATGAGCGAGTCTAATCAGCTTGAGCGCAAGGTAGTGCGGCGAGTTATCGTCATTCAGTGGATGAATCTATTACCTCAATTGGTGCCTGATGCCGTGTATTTGGATACGGTGCGCCTTAAGGGTAATCAAATTACCCTCAGTGGCTTTAGTGACAGCACCACGGCGATCACTTCGATGCTCGAGAATATCGAGCGCAGTGAGGCATGCACCTCGGTCAAGGTGCACACTATCGTTCATCAAAGGCGCTATGGCCTTGAGGGGCAGCGCTTTCAATTATCGATTCAGTTAGCCCCGTTTCACTCATCTTATCCAGAGAGTCAGCCAGATGTCTGATCTGCAAGAGTGGGAGCTAGAAGATATCCTCGATTGGTCGTTTCGCGCCCAGCTTGGTGTGGTGGTAGGGGTGATGCTACTGATTCAGGTGATTGGCTCGATTTGGGTTCAACACGCGCACTATCAGCAGTGGTCGGCGCTTAAGCTGCGTCAGCAGTCACTAGAGCATACGGTCAGGGTTAAAGGCGCTCGCTTGTCAGCGCTAGCGCAGCAGCAAGCCGTGAATCAGCAAGCGCAGCAGCGTTATCGCCAGTTGTTTGACTTGCTCAGCCAACCGGTTGAGCTGGCGACTATTGTGGCCGATATCCATTCCCACGGTCAGCGCCTTGCCTTGAGCTTCACTCACTTGGAGTGGGGAGATAGGCAAACCAGTGAGGGGATGACGCGAGTGCCGGTAAATATTCGCTTATCTGGGGCGTATCATGCCATTGGTCAATTCAGTGAGGCGTTGGCACACCTGCCCTATGTGATCAGCGTTGAGCAGGTCAGTTGGCAGCGCCTAGCTCCTGACAGCGACTTGGTGGAGCTGCAGCTGCAAGCCTTTACCTATCAGGCGCCTAATTACCAAGGGCCTATTTACCGAGGACCTAGCTACCAAGGACAGCAGGAGGCCGATGATGCAAATTAATCTCGGGCGCTTGTTGGTGCCAGTGAGCTCGTTGTTACCGTGGTTGGGGCTGCTGCCTGTATTCACTGCTAGCTTCAACGTTCAATCTCAAACTGAGCCTATGACGAGCCAGTTAAGGCAGCAGGAGCCGACAGTAAAACCAAGTCGACTAGGTTATTTTGGAGTAGGTTATCTAGCCTCGAATTTGCGCCAGCCGTTCGCGCTGCCAAGTCAGATGACGCCAAAGCAGTCACCCACTGAGAGTGTCACCCAAACCTGTTCACCAAGTGATAGCAAGCAAGTTAACGGACTGGGCCAGTCCACTGGTCTCATACTGCGTGGCGTGCTTGGAACCCCCCAGCGCCGGATTGCATTGCTACAAACCTCGGATGGACAGAGCTTACAAGTCACAGAGGGCGATCGGCTGGACGCACAGGGCAGCAAGGTAGCAAGGGTTATGTCTAATCGAGTCGAGATTGCGCAGGTGGGCCGAGATCAGAATGGCTGCATTCAGACACGTACGTTAACTTTGACCCTGGACCAAAGATGAGTAGGAATAGGTTTTCTCGGTTTTTGTTGGTCGTGCTATTGGCGGTAGTCAGTTGCATTGCTTGGGGGCGTGTGGCGAATGCTAACCCCCAGAGCAATCCAGTCTCGGCTAATCAATTGTTGGGCGTCGACTTTCAACTGACGGCTCAGCGCCAGGCCCTGGTAAAGGTGGCACTAGCAAGCCCTAATGTGGCGCTCGATGTTTCACCGAGTGAGCGAGAACTCACGATTACCTTGTTTGACACCAGTGTGGCGGATTCGATGCTTAATCTGTTTGATGTGACGGACTTTGCGACCTTGGTTGAGAGTATCGAGGTGATGCGCCTTGAACGTCAGACGCAGCTGGTGATTAAGGTCAGCGAGCCGTTTGAGTTTGAGCACCAATTGGCGGAGTCCGGACTTGAGGTGGTCTTATGGCGCGCGCCAGTCAATGCGATACAGCGTCTAGGGAATCAGGAAATCTCACTCAACTTTCAGCACATTGCGGTGCGTGATTTACTGCAGATGATCGCTGACTACAACAATTTCAACCTAGTGGTATCGGATGCGGTTGAGGGGCATTTAACCCTGCGACTCGAAGGCGTGCCTTGGCAGCAGGTGTTGGATATTGTCTTGCAGGCCAAAGGGCTCGATAAGCGCCTGGAGGGCAATGTGATGCTGGTGGCGCCTGTCGCTGAGCTGGCCGAGACGCGTCAGGCGAGGGCGATGGGTGCGTTGGTCTCGCGGGTGTTTGCGATCAACTTTGCCAGCGCTGCGGATGTGGCGCAGGTGATCTCTGCGCAAGGTGAGCAGGGGCTGCTGTCACCGCGCGGCTCCGTGACAGTCGATCAGCGCACCAACTCGCTACTAGTGCGTGATGTGGCGGTAAATCTGGATGAGATAGAAGCTATCGTCACCGCGCTGGATATACCGGTTAAGCAGGTGCAAATTGAGGCGCGCATTGTGTCCATCAGTGAGGGGAACCTTGATGAGCTTGGTGTAAGATGGGGGCTGCGCTCAGTGGGTGATAACTATAAAGTCGGGGCGACAATTGAGGGCAATCAGGACAGTATTTTGGATGTTGACCGCGCCTTGGATGAGCTATTGAACGTCAACCTGGCGGTGAGTGCGGCAAGCGCCTCATCGATTGCTTTTCAGGTCGCCAAGCTTGGCTCAGACACCTTGCTTGATTTAGAGCTTTCTGCTTTGCAGCGCGAGTCGAAGGCAGAGATCATCTCCAGCCCGAGATTGCTCACCACCAACAAGACGCCAGCGTATATTGAGCAAGGGACAGAAATCCCCTATTTAGAGGTAGAGGCCGCATCCAGCGGCGCGACCAGCGTGTCGTTTAAAAAAGCGGTACTCAGCCTTGAGGTGACGCCGCAGATCACGCCGGATAATCGTCTGGTGCTGGATTTAAGCGTCACCCAAGACCGTCCCGGTGAGGTGGTCAAAACCGGCACCGGCGAGGCGGTGGCGATCAACACCCAGCGCATCGGGACTCAGGTTTTGGTCGAAGATGGCGAAACCGTGGTGCTGGGTGGCATCTATCAACACAGTGTCTCTGATGCGACAGAGAAAGTGCCGCTGCTCGGCGATATCCCCTTGTTCGGGGCTCTGTTTCGGCGCACCTATCAGCAATTGGGCAAAAGTGAATTGCTGATCTTTGTCACGCCGAAAGTGGTGCCGCAAGCCAAATAATCGTCATGCAACTAGACTCCGCCGGTGATTATTTATCATCACATCAAAAATAAATTTGCATTACTGGCACCTTATCTAGATAATTTCGGGTCTTATCACGTCTGTCTGTGAGGAATTGGTGCTACAAGAGGGCGTTTTGCGACCCAGCAATTTTTGGGGTTCTTGTAGCGATGTCATTGATTTAAAAGTTGTAAGTTACTGCTAACATGGCTGAAAAACGAAACATTTTTCTTGTTGGTCCTATGGGCGCGGGCAAAAGCACAATTGGCCGCCACCTAGCTCAACAATTACACATGGAGTTTATTGACTCCGACACGGTTATCGAAGAACGCACCGGTGCGGACATCGCATGGGTTTTTGATGTTGAAGGCGAAGACGGTTTCCGCAAGCGCGAAGAAACAGTGATCAACGATCTGACTCAAGAGCAAGGCATCGTACTTGCGACTGGTGGCGGCTCTGTACTTAGCAAAGAGAACCGTAATCGTCTTTCTGCTCGCGGTCTGGTTGTTTACCTAGAAACGACGATCGAAAAGCAGCTAGCCCGTACTAACCGCGACAAGAAGCGTCCACTGCTTCAAACGGATGACCCGCGTGAAGTACTTGTATCGCTAGCGGACGAGCGCAACCCACTTTATGAAGAAGTCGCCGATTACACCGTGCGTACTGATGATCAAAGTGCAAAAGTGGTAGCCAACCAGATCGTAAAAATGCTAGAAGAACGTTAATACGTTTTATTTTTAGCGGAGATAAACCATGGAACGGATTACGGTCGAGTTGGGCGAACGAAGCTACCCAATCTCTATTGGTGCCGGATTATTTGATGATCCGGCTCACTTCTCTTTCCTTTCAGGTCAAAAACCATCAGCGCAGAAAGTGGTGGTGATCAGCAACGTCACGGTTGCGCCTCTCTATGCAGAGACCATTTTGGCCAATCTTAAACAGCAAGGCTGCGATGCCGCATTGCTGACCCTGCCCGATGGCGAGCAATACAAAAATCTCGAGACCTTTAACCAGGTGATGGACTTCTTTATCGAGGGCAACTATGCCCGCGATGTGGTGGTTGTCGCGCTCGGTGGCGGTGTGATCGGTGATTTGGTTGGCTTTGCCTCAGCGTGTTACCAGCGTGGGGTGGACTTTGTCCAGATCCCAACCACCTTGCTCTCGCAAGTGGACTCTTCGGTGGGCGGTAAAACCGCCGTGAACCATCCGCTGGGTAAGAACATGATCGGCGCCTTTTATCAACCGCAAGCGGTGATCATCGATACCAATTGTCTCAAAACCCTGCCAGCGCGTGAGTTTGCCGCCGGTATGGCTGAGGTGATCAAATACGGCATCATCTACGATGGTGAGTTTTTCACTTGGCTGGAAGACAACCTTGATGCGCTGTATGCCTTAGATGAGCAAGCACTGACTTATGCGATAGCTCGCTGCTGTCAGATCAAAGCCGAGGTCGTGGCGCAAGATGAGAAAGAGTCGGGCATTCGCGCGCTGCTCAATCTTGGTCATACCTTTGGTCACGCGATTGAGGCCGAGCTCGGTTACGGTGAGTGGCTGCACGGTGAAGCAGTCTCTGCTGGCACTGTGATGGCGGCAAAAACGGCGCTGATGCAAGGCATGATTGAGCCGGCAGACTTTGATCGTATGCTGGCGCTACTCAAGCGTGCTCAGCTTCCGGTGCAAACGCCAGATTCAATGACTTTTGCGGATTTTATGACCCATATGATGCGCGATAAAAAGGTCCTTGCAGGGCAGTTGCGTCTGGTGCTGCCAACCTCGGTGGGTAGCGCGCAAGTGGTCAAAGGCACCCCTGAAGACGTGCTGCGCGAGGCGATAGATTTCTGTCGTCAGGTGTAGTAATACCCGTTATAGTGATCGTGAGGTGACACGGCGATGAGCAATGCCCGAGTATTGGAGTTGGACTCGCAGCAAGAACTGCTCGAACGCCTGTCACTATTAACCCGCTTCGGTTCAAACTTGGTGGTGGTTGGCGGGCATGCCGGCTCTGGTAAGTCGTGGTTAAGTCAGCGCTTTTTGGAGCAGTATGCCGATGAGCAAAATCAATCGCTGCTGCTATGCCATCCCAATCAAACCGAGCAGCAGCACCGCACCACCTTAGTTGAGCAGTGGTTTCCAGGTCAGGACTTGTATACTAATCAAAGCCTGACTGAAAACCTTGAGCGTATACTCGATGGGGAGCCGTGTCAGCTACTCTTAGTGGTGGATGATGCACATCTGCTGTCAGACCAACTGCTTAGCGAGTTATGGCTGCTCAATGTCGCGGCCAATCAGCGCTACGCGTGGTCAGTCAATATCGTCTTGATGGTCACCGAGGGCAGCGTCAACCCACTGCTCAGAAGGCTGAGTTTTGGGCAAGAGCTCAAACCTGTAGAGATGGATATTGAGCCGCTTGATGAGCACGAGGCGGAGCGTTTTTTTGAATTTTTGGTTATGCGCTACGTTGAGCCGGATATGGAAAAGCAGGTTCGACGGTCATTTGCAACAGTGACACGATATCCAGGAGAGATTATGGCACTCGCAGAGCAGAAAAAAGAGAGAAGGGTGATCGTGCGTTCTATCGTCGGCTCACCGATGTGGCTAGCACTGATCGTACTGTTCGTCTTACTCTTGATTGGTGGGGGCTACTGGTGGCTCAACCAGCAAGCAACGCCGGATGAGAACCGCCAGCGGATCGAGTCTATGCTTGAGCAGACGGTGATCCCAACCCTACCAAGAACGAGTACTGCCCCAACCAGCGAGCCAACCGAAGATCCGCTCTACGCCCAGGCCACGGATGACAGCTCGGCGCTGCCGCCGGAGATCACCAGCCAAACCGCGACCGTGGGGGTGGATGATAGCGATCGCCGTGTGGTGATCACCGCTGACGTGGTGGATGCGTTGCTCGATGAGAGTGCGACTGCTGAGTCAATACCGCAGATGCAACAACTTGAGCAATTGGTGATCCAAGATATCGCGCCGCCGCCAACCGTCGAGATGCGCGAACTCACCGAGACAGCGCCGCCAACGCCACCCACTCAGATTAACTTCTCTTTTGCCCGTGAAGAGTTATTGGCTTTCTCGCCGCGCAGTTACACGGTGCAGATTGCCGCATTGACTAGCCTTGAAGACGTGCAGGCGTTTCTCGATGAGCATCAGGTCGATGGCGAAGTGCGTGTTTACCCAACCGAGCGCAGCCAGGTCACTTGGTATATCGTCACCTACGAGAATTACCCTTCGATTCAAGCCGCGCGCGAGGCGATTGCAACGCTACCAGGCGATATCAAAGAGCTGGGCCCGTGGGCCAAAGCGATGACTCAGGTGCATCGTGAAATCGAGGCCGCAAACTAAGTTACTTGCACGGGTAAATGTGATACATTCCGCAGCCTAATTTTTCGAGTCAAGAAAACAGCAGAGCAGTAGATGAAAAAGCAGCGTGCCTTTTTGAAATGGGCTGGTGGAAAATACGGTTTGGTTGAAGACATTCAACGTCACTTGCCAGAGGCGCGCAAGCTGGTGGAGCCGTTTGTTGGCGCAGGCTCTGTGTTTCTCAATACTGATTACGATCAGTACCTGCTGGCGGATATCAACCCCGACCTCATCAATCTGTATAACCTGCTCAAAGATGATGCCGAGGAGTATATCTCTGAGGCTAAGCGCTGGTTTACTCCAGAGCACAATCGCAAAGAGGTTTACCTTGATATCCGCGCGCAGTTTAACCAGACTGACGATGTGATGTATCGCTCGCTGGCGTTTCTCTACATGAACCGTTTTGGTTTTAATGGCTTGTGCCGTTATAACAAAAAAGGCGGCTTTAATGTGCCGTTTGGCTCGTACAAAAAACCGTACTTCCCTGAGCAAGAGCTGGAGTTCTTTGCTGAAAAGGCCAAGAAAGCGACCTTTGTCTGTGAGGGCTACGTGGATACCTTTAAGCGCGCGCGTAAAGGCTGCGTGGTGTATTGTGATCCTCCCTATGCGCCGCTATCGACCACAGCGAATTTTACCTCTTACGCCGGCAATGGTTTTAGCTTAGATGACCAAGCCGCGCTGGCGGATATCTCTGAGCGTACCGCCTTTGAACGCGATATTCCCGTGCTGATCTCCAACCACGACACCACGCTGACGCGCCGTTTGTACCATGGGGCAAACCTCAACGTAGTCAAAGTAAAGCGCACCATCAGCCGTAATGGCGCGGGCCGTAATAAGGTTGATGAGCTGCTCGCCTTGTACGATCCCGCCAAACCAGTCAATTAAACGTTTGCGTAACCGGATCTGGGTTAGGTAGAATGGCGCGCAACTCATAACCGCCGTCACTTCACCGAGGTCCGAAATGAAAGATTTCCTTATTGCCCCTTCCATCCTATCTGCTGACTTTGCTCGTTTGGGCGAAGACGTTGAGAAAGTACTGGCCGCGGGCGCTGACGTTGTTCACTTCGATGTGATGGACAACCACTATGTGCCTAACCTGACCTTCGGTGCGCCAGTGTGCAAAGCGTTGCGCGACTACGGCATTACCGCGCCTATCGATGTGCACCTGATGGTGAAGCCAGTCGATCGCATCATCCCTGATTTTGCCAAAGCAGGCGCGTCGATGATCACCTTCCATATCGAGGCCTCTGAGCACGTTGATCGCACCCTGCAGCTGATCAAAGAGCAAGGCTGTAAAGCGGGTGTGGTACTCAATCCTGCAACGCCACTGAGCCACCTTGAATACATTATGGATAAAGTTGATATGATCCTGCTGATGTCAGTGAACCCAGGTTTTGGTGGTCAGTCATTTATCCCGAATACGCTAGATAAGCTGCGCGCAGTGCGTAAGTTGATCGATGAGTCGGGTCGCGATATTCGCCTTGAGATTGATGGCGGCGTGAAAGTGGATAACATCAAAGAGATCGCAGAAGCGGGCGCGGATATGTTTGTTGCTGGCTCGGCGATCTTCAGCCAGCCTGATTACAAGCAAGTGATCGACCAGATGCGCAGCGAGCTAGCACAAGTTAACTAATTGCCTGTCTCTGGCTTGCGCCAGAGACGCCTAACATTCAAGGACTGTGAATGAATAACATCAAGCTGATTGCTTTTGATCTCGATGGCACCCTGCTCGACAGCGTGCCAGACTTGGCGGTGGCGGCAGACCAAGCCGTGCAGGCGTTGGGGTTTCCCGCGGTAAGCGAGGCGCAGGTGCGTGATTATGTGGGCAATGGCGCTGACGTGCTCATTGGCCGTGCACTGAGCCAGAGCTTGACGGTCAATCCTGAGCTTAGCCCTGAGCTGCGCGCCAAAGCGCGCACCCTGTTTGATGATTTCTATCAGCAAACGGGACATAAGCTGAGCCACCTATACGCTGCGGTGACCGAGACGCTGGAAGTCTTGCATCAAGCGGGGATAACCCTGGCGCTGGTGACCAACAAGCCATCCAAGTTTGTCCCGGATGTGCTAGCCAAGCACGGCATCGATAAGTACTTTAGCGATGTGATTGGCGGTGACACCTTTGCTGAGAAAAAGCCTAACCCAATTGCGCTTAACTGGCTGATGGACAAGCACCAAGTGACGCCAGAGCAGATGCTGATGGTCGGCGATTCGAAAAACGATATTCTTGCTGCGCAGAACGCTGGCTGTTACTCGTTTGGCCTGACGTATGGCTACAACCATGGCGAGCCGATCAGCAACAATAACCCGCACTATGTGGCGGACTCAGTGGCGGAGATTGTCGACTTGGTTTTAGTTTCGGCGTAATGTCGAAAAAACGACTAGCAAAATACTCGTTAATAAGTACACTGGCATAACCGTGTGGGTAAAACTCACGCGGTTTTTTCATTTTATTAGATTAAGAAGTCAAAGGAATTATTCCCATGAGCAAACCCATTGTATTGAGTGGTGTTCAACCATCAGGTGAACTAAGTATCGGTAACTACTTGGGTGCTCTTCGTCAATGGCAACAGATGCAAGATGATTACGATTGCCAATACTGTGTCGTCGACCTTCACGCGGTAACGGTTCGTCAAGACCCGAAAGCCCTGCATGAAGCGACTCTCGACGCACTTGCTATCTGTCTTGCGGTTGGTGTTGATCCTAAAAAGAGCACGCTATTTGTTCAGTCACATGTACCAGAGCACGCTCAACTAGGTTGGCTTCTTAACTGCTACACCCAGATGGGTGAACTAAACCGCATGACGCAGTTCAAAGACAAGTCTCAGCGCTACGCGAACGACGTCAACGTCGGTCTGTATGACTACCCTGTACTGATGGCAGCAGACATTCTGCTGTACGGCGCACACCAAGTGCCTGTGGGCAGCGACCAGAAGCAGCACCTTGAGCTAGCGCGTGATATCGCGACCCGTTTTAACAACATCTACAGCCCAGAAGCGCCAATCTTCGAGGTGCCAGAGCCGTACATTCCAACCGTGAATGCGCGCGTGATGAGCCTGCAAGACGCAACCAAGAAGATGTCAAAGTCGGATGATAACCGTAAGAACGTGATTACCCTGCTGGAAGAGCCAAAGTCGATCATCAAGAAGATCAACAAGGCGCAAACCGACACTGAGACCCCACCACGTATTGCCAACGATTGGGAAAACAAAGCGGGCATCTCAAACCTAATGGGTCTGTACTCAGCCGCAACAGGCATGAGCTTCGACGAAATCGAAGCCAAGTACCAAGGCGTTGAGATGTACGGTCCATTCAAAAAAGACGTCGGCCAAGCCCTAGTTGAAATGCTAGAGCCTATCCAAGCTGAGTACCGTCGTGTGCGTGAAGACCGCGCATACCTAGACGCAGTGATGAAAGAAGGCGCTGAGAAGGCATCGGCTCGCGCGGCAGAGACGCTGAAGAAAGCGTATGCTGCAGTAGGATTCGTAGCACGCCCTTAGGGGCGGCTAGAGGCGAGAAGCGAGGACGCTGCGCTCGAGAGGCGAGTGTTTCGAGTGCGTTACGACTTCATCGCACTATTAAGCATTATTACATGATATTAAGAGCCCCAATGCCTTATGGCATTGGGGCTCTTTTGTGTTTTAAGGAACAGAGAGTCAGTAAGCTGCTATTCGAGTACCAATCCTTTCAGCGCGCTCGAAACCACCTCGCCTCTCGTCTCTCGATTCTCGCCTCTGCCCCAAGGCACAAGATAGTTTTTACCTATCAAACCAACAGGCACAGCAAATTTGTCATCTGCGATTATGCCGCTATCCTGTCGTGGTTTTTATGGAAGTTATCGTCTTTTATGGTCTATGTGAGATAGATAGCTCCAACCAGTTCAATTAATTGTCTGACAATTGAGCATTATTGATAAATCCGTAGTAAGATTGTGGAATTGGATAAACCTCCCCCCATGTCACGGTTTGTCCGCGCGAATAATAAAAAAGCTTGTTGAACAGAGCGTTAGAGTGCTTAGGAGGCACCTATGATCCAAATTGTCATCGATGGCAAATATCGAGTAGTAGAAGACGGACTTACACTGCTGGAAGCTGCAAGGGTATGTGGAGTCGATATTCCTTCATTGTGTGGATTGAATAAGAGCAATGAGAAAGTCCCTTGTGACCTGTGTGTTGTCGAAGTAGAAAGCGGGGGCGTTAAGCGCTCTTGTGAACTGAATGTTTATGATGGTTTGAGTGTCGTGACACACTCAGATTACTTGCGTGAACATCGCCGTAAGGCGCTTAATCGCATTATGACCGACCACTACGCTGATTGTGAGGCGCCGTGTAAGACTGCGTGTCCGGCGGGGGTCGATATACAATCCTACCTGTATCATATTGCTCAAAACGATCATCAAAAAGCCATCGAGGTGATTAAGCGCACCTTGCCGATGCCGTTGTCGATTGGACGCGTTTGTCCGGCGTTCTGTGAGACCGAATGTCGCCGTGGTGTGGTGGACGACTCGATTGCGATTCGCCAGCTTAAGCGCCACGCTGCCGATGCGGACCTCGATGCTCAAGAAGCCTATGTTCCTGCCAAGAAAGCCGAAAAAGGCAAGCGTGTGGCGGTGGTCGGTGGTGGTCCTGGCGGTCTAACGGCGGGTTACTATCTGTCGAATGAAGGCTATGAGGTCACGGTGTTTGAATCGATGCCGAAAGCGGGCGGTTGGCTGCGCTACGGTATCCCAGAGTACCGTCTGCCAAAGAGCATTCTCGACAAAGAAATTGAGCTAATGTGTCGCAATGGCATGACCATCGAGTGTGATAAAAAGCTTGGTGAAGACTTTACTCTGTCATCGCTCAGTGATGAGTTTGATGCGGTATGTCTGGCGGTTGGCGCCTCGAAGGCGGTCGAGATGAATTACACCGGTAGTGATCTCGATGGTTGCTACCTTGGGGTTGATTACCTTAAAGACTACGTTACCGAGAAAAACTACACCACTGGCAAGAAAGTTGCGGTAATTGGTGGCGGTAACACCGCGATTGACTGTGCGCGTACCGCGGTGCGCGACGGCGCGGAGACCACGCTTATCTATCGTCGTACCCGTGCTGAGATGCCAGCGGAAGATTACGAGATTGAAGAAGCTGAGCATGAAGGGGTGAAGTTCCACTTCTTGACCAACCCTGCTGAGAACCTTGCTGACGAGGATGGCCGCGTTAACGCTATTCGTCTGGAGAAGATGGAGCTGGGACCGGCGGATGCTTCTGGTCGTCGCAGCCCGAAGGCCACCGGTGAGTTCTTTACTGAAGCGTTTGATACTGTGATTGCGGCGGTCTCGCAAAAGCCAGATTTGAGCTTTATGGATGATGAAGCGCTGCAGATCCCTCTAACGCGCTGGAACACCGCGGATGTTAACCCAGATACCCTGCACACAGGCACGGGAAATATCTTCAGTATCGGTGATTTTCGTCGTGGCCCCGCCACGGCCGTTGAAGCGGTGGCTGATGGTCGCGTGGTCGCTCAAGCGATTGATCGCTTCTTTAATGGCGATATGGAGCAGATCCCGGTGACGCCATTTAACGCGCGCAAAGGCGAGAGTGTTAAGCAGGTCGATCCGCAGCAGTTCGAGCATCTACAGAAAGTCGCACGCAAGATCATGCCGGAGCTGACCAGCGCGCAGCGTGAGCAGAGTTTTGCTGAGGTTGAGCTTGGTTTTGATAATGCCGAAGCCATGGCCGAGGCGGCGCGCTGCCTTGAGTGTGGCTGTCAGGCGAACACCGCCTGTGAGCTGCGTGATTACTCGACCGAGTATGGCGCGCAGCAATCCTTTGAAGGTGCTGTAACTATCCAATCCGATGCCGACTGGCAAGCGGTGCGCAGCAGTGACGCGCGTCAGAAGTTTGCTGTGGATACCAGCTCAGAGTTTATCGTCTTTGATGCCAACCGCTGTATCAGCTGTGGTCAGTGTGTGCAGGCGTGTCGCGAGAAGTCCGTGCATGGCGTGCTGAGCTTTATGACCAACCAAGACGGTCGTCCGGCGTCACGCCCAGAGTGCCGTCCGAACTTTGGCCCGAATCAGACCCTGATGGGCGACTCGGCGTGTGTTCAGTGTGGTGCGTGTATCCAGGTGTGTCCAACGGGCGCGATGATGGATGGCCGTGACCGCGCGCAAGGGCGCGTTGAAGAGCTTAAGGTAGTCGATACCATTTGTACCTACTGTGGCGTGGGCTGTAAGCTCAGCATGCACGTGGATGAGGCGGCAAATGCGATCCGTTACGTCAAAGGTGGTGACTCGCCGGTGAACGAGGGCATGCTGTGTGTTAAAGGCCGCTTTGGCTTTGATTTTGTCGGCAGCGATGAACGTCTGACCACCCCGCTGATCCGCAAGGATGGCTGGTTGCAGCCGGCGAGCTGGGAAGAGGCGATCAATCTGATCGCGACCAAGTTCACGTCGATCAAACAAAACTTTGGCAGTGGCGCTTTAGCGGGTTTCTCATCGGCTAAGACCACCAACGAAGACAACTATGTGTTCCAGAAGTTTATGCGTCGTGAGCTGGGCACCAATAATATCGACCACTGTGCGCGTCTGTGTCACTCGTCCACTGTGACTGGCCTTGAGGCCTCGATTGGTAGTGGCGCGATGACTAACGATATCCCGAGTATCAAGCACTCAGATGTGATCTTTGTGATTGGCTCCGATACCACGGCTGCGCACCCGATCATTGCCTCACACATCAAGCAAGCGATCCGCCATGGTGGTGCGCGTCTGGTGGTGGCTGATCCTAAGCGTATTGAGCTGGCGGATCACGCCGAGCTGTATATGTCGCAGCGACCGGGCACGGACGTGATGCTGATCAACGGTATCATGCAGCAGATCATCAAGAACGGCTGGCATGATATGGAGTACATCGAGGATCGTGTCGATGGCTTTGATACGCTGCTGCAAGAGGTGATGTCACCAAACTACGCACTGGATAAGGTTGAGCTGGTCACTGGCGTGAAAGCCGATGATATCTATGCAATGGCGCGCTTGATTGGTACTGCTGAGCGTACCGCAGTTTACTACGCGATGGGCATTACTCAGCACACCACAGGCCACGATAACGTGCGCTCGATTGCTAACCTGCAGCTTTTGTGTGGCAACATTGGTGTTGAGGGCGGTGGTATTAACCCGCTACGCGGTCAATCAAACGTACAAGGTGCGTGTGATATGGGCGCGCTGCCAAACAACTACCCTGGTTATCAGAAGGTGTATAACCCGCTAGTGCAGCAAAAGTTTGCCTATGAGTGGGACGCGCCGAATCTGCCAACCGAGCCGGGCTTGACCCTGACGGAGATCATCGACTCAGCGTGCAAGCGTGAAGTGCGTGGTTTGTATGTGATGGGCGAGAACCCTGTACTGAGTGACCCTGACCAAACCCACGTGATTGAGGGGATTGAGGCGCTTGATTTCTTGGTAGTGCAGGACATCTTCCTCACCGAAACGGCGCAATACGCAGACGTGGTTCTGCCGTCTTGCTCGTTTGCTGAGAAAGCCGGTCACTTTACCAATACCGAGCGCCGCGTGCAGCGTCTCAACCCTGTGGTAAACCCGCCAGGGCAGGCGCGTGAGGACTGGGTGATCATCCAAGATATCGCCAAGGCGATGGGCGGCGACTGGGATTATCAGCACGTCAGTGAGATCACCAATGAGATCACGCGAGTGACGCCACAGTACGCAGGTCTGCGCTGGGAGGCGATCCCAACCGATGGCATGCAGTGGCCAAGCAACAAGAACAACCCAGAAGGCACCCGCATCATGCACCGCACCCAGTTTACTCGTGGGCGCGGTCAGATGGAGGCCATCCCGTTTAGATACGCGGCTGAGTTGCCTGATGAAGAGTACCCGTTGATCTTGACCACAGGTCGTATGCTTGAGCAGTTCCACACCGGCACCATGACGCGCAAAACCAAGGGCTTAGACAAGCTTGCCGGCCCACGCGTGATGCTCAGCGTCACCGATGCTGAAGCCATGGACATCGGCAACGGCGAGATGCTCACTGTAACTACCCGCCGTGGCTCAATCGACATCGCCGCCTTCGTCACCAAGCGCATCCAGCCAGGCGTGGTCTTCATCCCATTCCACTTCGCTGAATCGCCGGTTAACCGTTTGACCAACACGGCTAAGGATCCGCATGCGAAGATCCCTGAGTTTAAGGTTGCCGCTGTCCGGGTGGAGAAGAGGCGAGAGGCGAGAGGCGAGAAGCGAGAAGAGACCGCTGTACGCTGATGTTTTGATGTGTATCTGTAGATTGCATTGTTAGCTTATCGTTCTGAAAATCAAAAGCGCCGTATTCCGGCGCTTTTTTCGTTTGGGCGAATAACGAGTGCTTTTTTCCTCGCCTCTCGCAGGGCAACGCCCGATCTCGCCTCTCGACTCTCTAATTTATAGTCATGGAAATCAGATACCCAACCGTAGTCGCCGTAACCACCCCAATAAACCCAGGCAACAAGAAGCTGTGGTTGAGGACGTATTTGCCGATCTGGGTGGTGCCTGAGCGGTCGAAGGAGATTGCTGCTAGGTCACTTGGGTAGAACGGGAAGAAGAAGTAGGCGTAACAGGCTGGAAGCACACCGATAAGGACAGGGGCAGGGATGCCCATGGCAAAGCCGAGAGGCAGCATGATGGTCAGTACTGCGGCTTGGCTTTTGAGGAAGACAGAGACCACGAACATGGCGATGGCGAAGGTCCATGGGTACGCCGCGACTAAGTCGCTCACCAAGCTGATTAGATAAGGCTTGTGGAAGCCGATAATGGTGTCACTCATCCAGGCGATACCGAAGATGATGATCACGGCGGTCATCCCGGCGATAAACACGTTGCTGTGGACGATTTTCTTCGGCTCGACCTTAGTGACTAGCAAGATGATCGCACCGACTGACAGCATCAAGAACTGGATCGCGACCGACATATTGACGCCATCGGGCAGCAGTGACAGATCCTTACCAAACATCGCGACAAAGATCACCGTGGCGATACCCGCGAGGAAGATCATCAAGCCGCGTTTTGCGGTTGGCGTAATGCCGTCATTACCCTCTTCATTTTCTTCAATATCGATCAACTGTGCCTTGAACTCAGGATCTTTGCAGCGCTCTAGAAACTCAGGATCTTGCTCAAGCTCTTTACCGCGTTTAAGGCTCCACAAGCAGCCGGTTAGCACCCCAATCAAGGTAGCCGGAATGGTCACCATCAATACGTTCACTAGGCTGATATCAAGGTTGTTATCCGCCGCTGTGGCCATTACTACTGCCGCTGCGGCTGCAATTGGGCTGGCTGTGATACCCATTTGCGAGGCAATGGTAGCCATCGCCATCGGGCGCTCGGGGCGAATGCCTTTTTTATACGCCACATCGTAGATCACTGGTAGTAGGGGATACACTGAGTGTCCCGTACCAACCAGCACAGTCAGTGAGTAGGTACACAAAGGGCCAAGGAAGACAATCTGGCTTGGGTGCTTGCGCAGCAGACGCTCAGCAAAGCGTACCAAGAGTTTAAGACCCCCAGTGGCCTCGAGGGTTGCCGAGGCGGCAACAACCGCAAGGATGATCAGCATAACGCTGATTGGTGGGGTGCCCGGAGCAATACCAAAAACAAAGGCTAGAATAGAGACGCCTAGGCCACCGAGAAGGCCAAACGCGATCCCACCATGTCGGATACCGATAAATATCACGGTAAGCAACAACAACATGTGTACGTAAAACATAATCGTATCTCCAATGAGGTTACTTGGGTATATAAGGGAAAGATCTATCGTAACGAATTTGATGTGCTGCTAATGTGAGCTAAATGCCTTATTTATATTCGCTTTTTGTCTACAGACTGCTTCATTGTGTTGGGTCAAAGTTGCTCTCTAAGGGTTAAAAAATCGGCAGTATTTGTGAGGTGTGCCACTTGCAGAGCTTTTGGGACATGGGTGGTAAAAAGGTGTTTAAGCTGTACGCTTGCGTTTGGTGTACAGCGATATGGGCTTTTGGGCTACGACAACCCAAAGCTAAAAAAGCTGCTCAAGTTAGCTTAATGAGGGCTACATTTGGTGTTAGAAAGACCAAGATTAGCGTTTGTGTACAGCGATAAGGGCTTTTGGGCTATGGTAACCCAAAGCTCAAAAAGCTGCTCGAGATAGCTTAATGAGGGCTACATTTGGTGTTAGAAACACCAAGGTTAGCGTTTGTGTACAGCGATAAGGGCTTTTGGGCTATGGTAACCCAAAGCTCAAAAAGCTGCTCGAGATAGCTTAATGAGGCTAGATTTGATGTTAGAAACACCAAGATTAGCGTTTGTGTACAGCGATAAGGGCTTTTGGGCTATGGTAACCCAAAGCTCAAAAAGCTGCTCGAGATAGCTTAATGAGGGCTAGATTTGGTGTTAGAAACACCAAGATTAGCGTTTGTGTACAGCGATAAGGGCTTTTGGGCTATGGTAACCCAAAGCTCAAAAAGCTGCTCGCGATAGCTCAATGAGCGAAAAATTAGGTATTAGAAAGACAAAGATTGGTGTTTGTGTACAGCGATAAGGGCTTTTGGGCTACGGTAACCCAAAGCTCAAAAAGCTACTCAAGGTGAAGATCGAGTGGGGTCTTACTCTTCTTACCACTCTGCTCTCGCGTGAGCCTTGGCACCAAATAACCCGATACCTGCTCAATCAGTCCGGCAATGATCTCACGTGCACGCTCATCGCTGACGTAGAAGTGCGCCGCGCCCTGCACCTTATCGAGCACGTGCAGGTAATAGGGTAAGATTCCAGCTTCGAACAGGCGATTACTCAGGGCTATTTGGCTTGCAACATCATCGTTGATCCCTTTGAGAAGCACGCCTTGATTAAGTAGCGTCACACCACTGTGTTTGAGCGCTGCCATGGCATCGATCACCTTACTATCAATCTCGTTGGCATGGTTAATATGGGTCACGAGTACCACCTGCAGGCGACTGGTGGCGAGCAGCTTGCACAGCGCTTGAGTCACTCGAGCAGGCAGCACGATAGGCAGTCTCGTGTGAATGCGCAGACGCTTGATATGGGGGAGCTGGCTGATCTGTTCGATCAACCACTCCAGCTCATGATCCTTGGCCATCAGTGGGTCGCCGCCAGAGAGGATCACCTCATTGAGCTCGCTGTGCGCTTGGATATAGTCCAGGCTCTGCTGCCAAACTAACTTGCTGCCTTTGTTATCTTCATAGGGGAAGTGGCGGCGAAAACAGTAGCGGCAGTTGACCGCGCAGCCGCCCTTAACGATCATCAGCACGCGATTGCGGTATTTATGCAGCAGGCCAGGCTGCTGGTTGTCTTGTTCGCCAAGCGGATCGGTCACGTAGCCGAGCGGTTGCTCAAACTCCTCTAAGACAGGCAAGACTTGGCGTAAAAGCGGGTCGTTGACGTTGCCTTTTTCCATTCTTTCAACAAAACTCAAAGGCACGCGCTGAGCAAACAGCGACCGTGCGGCAAAGCCTGACTGCCAGTCTTGTTGATCAATTTCGAGGTGTTCAAGCAGTTTATGAGGATCCGAGATCCCATTAGCTAGCTGTTTGAGCCAGTTTTGCTCAACAGAATCGACTTTTCGGGTTATGATGTGCGGCATTAAATTTAACTCGAAGAATGGTAAAGAGGAAAAAATGGCTACTGTTAGCACGAATGAATTCAAAGGCGGTCTTAAAATTATGCTTGATAATGAGCCTTGTGTCATTCTCGAAAACGAGTATGTAAAACCAGGTAAAGGTCAGGCATTCAACCGCGTTAAAATCCGTAAGCTGCTTTCTGGTAAAACTCTAGAGAAAACCTTCAAGTCTGGTGAGACAGTTGAAGTGGCTGACGTTCTAGATACTGATCTTGACTACCTATACAACGATGGTGAGTTCTTCCATTTCATGAACGCGGAAACCTTTGAGCAGATCGCGGCTGACGCAAAAGCGGTTGGTGAGAACGCGAAGTGGTTGGTTGAGAACAACACTTGTATGCTAACTCTTTGGAACGGTAACCCAATCGTTGTAACACCACCAAACTTCGTAGAGCTTGAAGTTACTGAAACAGACCCAGGTCTAAAAGGTGATACGCAAGGTACTGGCGGTAAACCTGCAACACTAACCACTGGCGCTGTTGTTCGTGTTCCTCTATTTATCCAGATCGGTGAAGTGATCAAAGTAGACACGCGTACGGGTGAATACGTAGGCCGCGTTAAGTAACTTAACGCAGGGGCGGGGAGCCCAGGGGCGAGGACGTTGCACTGCGGGTTTCACTGCGTTCCGAGGAGCGAGGTGTTTCTCTGGCTTGGTAAGTTCTTGCTCTAATAAAAGTTTTAAAAAAAGGTCGCTTTTTAGCGGCCTTTTTTTTAGGCTCGGAGAGCGAAATATGCTTTGTATCGAGGAGTGATGAATTCACCACGTGCGTCGAACTCCTCGCTCCCCGCTCCTCGATACTCGCCTCCTAATTTATGGATAGATACATGACTCAAACATCGTCACCTAAAACTCTCTCTGTATGGCTCAGTGCTGCGCGGCCAAAGACCTTGCCGTTGGCTTTGACGGCCATTATTACTGCCAGTATGTTGGCCTGGAGTCATGGATCCTTTTCATGGTCGGTGGCGCTGCTTGCGCTATTGACTGCCACCTTGCTACAGATCTTGTCAAACCTTGCCAATGACTACGGCGATGCCGAGAAGGGCACGGATAATGAACAACGCATTGGACCGATGCGTGCGATTCAGTCTGGTGCCGTGAGCCTTAGTGCAATGCGCAAAGCCATCATCATCAACGTGATTCTGACTATCATTAGCGGCAGCGCCTTGGTCGCGGTGTCGTTAGAGTCTTTACAAAATGTCTTGCTGTTTTTGACCTTAGGTGGGCTGGCCATTGCTGCCGCGATT
Source organism: Vibrio glycogenivorans (assembly GCF_051660965.1). Lineage (NCBI taxonomy): Bacteria > Pseudomonadati > Pseudomonadota > Gammaproteobacteria > Vibrionales > Vibrionaceae > Vibrio > Vibrio glycogenivorans. The sequence continues at coordinate 307,741 of NZ_JBPVIS010000007.1, forward strand.
GCCTATACGGTTGGGGCGAAGCCCTATGGTTATCTCGGCCTGGGTGATATGGCCGTGTTTATCTTCTTTGGGCTGCTTGGTGTGCTAGGCACATACTTTCTCCATACTGGCGAGCTAGCTTTAATCACGCTACTGCCAGCGATTGGTTGCGGTTTGCTCTCGGTTGGGGTGCTCAACGTTAACAATATGCGTGATATAGAAAATGATGCGGTGTGTGGCAAACGCACCCTAGCAGTCAGATTAGGGCTTGCGGGTGCCAAGCGCTATCACTATCAAGTCGTCCTGATTGGCTTTGCCTGTTTGATGATCACCAACCAACTGCTTGGCGCTCCATTGTGGTTGATGCTGTTGTGGCTGGTCGCGTTACTTGTCGTTCGTGGGCACTTGCTGACGGTTAAGCGAGCTGTGCAGCCAAAGGAACTTGCCCCGCAACTACCACAGATGGTTAAGTGCGCCTTGATTGCTAACCTAGTTTTTGTCCTTGTGACTATTTTAAGCCTAATTGTGAGCTCGAATTAGCCCTGTCATTGCAATGACTTGTTGAGACGATATACTCGAATGTAGCCTTTTTGAGAGGAGAGAACTGCAATGGAATACAACACTTCAGCTCTTTGTGATATCTACCAAGACCAAGTCGATGTGGTGGAGCCCATGTTTACCAACTTTGGCGGTCGGGCCTCGTTTGCCGGTCAGATCACCACGGTTAAGTGCTTTGAGGACAATGGTCTGATCCGTGAGGTGCTCGAGCAAGATGGCCTCGGGCGCGTGCTGTTGGTTGATGGCGGCGGCTCACTGCGCAGAGCCTTGGTGGATGCCGAAATCGCGACGTTAGCCGAGGAGAATGAGTGGGAAGGGATTGTCATCTACGGCTGCGTTCGTGAGGTTGATGAGCTGGAAGATATGAATATCGGTATTCATGCCCTCGCTTCTATTCCGGTGGGCTCAGTGGTTCAGGGTATCGGTGAGGTTGACGTTGCAGTCAACTTTGGCGGTGTGACTTATCTACCTGAAGATTACCTGTATGCCGATAACACCGGCATTATCCTCTCTCAAGAGCCCCTAGACATCGAGCTTGAAATCGATGAGGAACAAGAGGGCAGCGAGCAGTAATGCTTGTTTGACACGCCGAGTGCTGATCCGCACTCGGCATCAATTATTGCTTGGTCAGTGTATTATTGATTGGCCAGAGTATACTGGCTGCGTAGGCGCAATGCATACAGATAGCCCAGGCACCCTCCTAAGACGTTTCCGGCTGCAATGCCAATAAACACCCCTTCAGCACCATACCAATACCCGCCAAGCCAGGCACACGGTAGAGTAAACACGAATAGTCGCAGCGCATTACAGTAAAAAGCCGTTAGCGGTTTGTGCATCGCATTCAGTGCTGAGCTGAGCATCATCATAATCCCCTGAAACCCGTAGCTTAGCGGCACCAAGAGCAGATAGCGCCACAGTAAGTCATCGACCGCGGCCTCTTGGGAAAACAGCGCGGCAATCGGCATACTCAGCGGCACCATCACGATAAAGATCAGCAGCTGAAAGACGATGGAAAAGCGCATGCTGGCAAATAGTCCTTCGAAGCTGCGCTGTGGCTTTTCTGCGCCAAAGTTTTGCGCCATAAATGGAGTCAGTGCAGACGTCAGCGCCATCAAGACCAAGATCAGTAATGACTCAACCCGTTGGGCCGCCCCATAGGCGGCCACTGCCGGGTGACCATACTGGGAAAGCAGACGCATGATCACAGCGCCTGCAAGCGGCATCATTGCGCTCGATAAGGCGGCAGGCAGGCCTATCGTCAAGGTTGCACGCCAATCAGCAAATAGCTGATTTAAGTCAGGTAGTGCCAATAGGTGTTCACGCTTAGCAAGCACATATAGTGAAGCGCACGCAGCCACAGACCAACTTATCGCACTGGCAATCGCAGCGCCTTGGATACCTAAAGCCGGCACAGGGCCCAGACCAAAGATCAGCAGTGGATCAAGCAGACCATTGATGAGACCTGCCAACATCATGATCATCGCTGGGGTCTTGGTATCACCACTGGCACGGATCGCACTGTTGCCTGTCATCGGTATAGCGAGTAGTGGAACCGCGAGATACCACACCACCATATAATCATGGATCAGTGGCACAAGCGAAGGCGTTGCCCCTAAGGCAAGAAACAGCGGCTCAATAGCAAAATACCCCAGCGTCGAGGCCAGCGTCACCAGGGTGGTAGCAAGCAATACTGCATGGGTAGAAAAAGACGCCGCTTGCCGAGCCTGCCCTTGGCCAAGCAGTCGTCCCAGCTGACTAGACAGCCCAACACCCAGCCCCATGGTGATGCAGTTAATCGCAAAAGTAACCGGAAAGGTATAACTGATCGCCGCCAAGGATTCAGTCCCCAGCAAGGAGATAAAGAAGGTATCAACCAGATTAAACAACAACACCGCCACCATGCCAAAAGTCATCGGCACCGTCATCTGACGCAATACTTGCGCGACAGGGTCGGTCAATAGGCCGTGTTTATCTGTTTTTTTTCGCAATTGTTTTTTCTCTGGAGTAGTGAGTGATTAAGACTACTTGATTTGGGTGCTTGCGGATAGGTCAAAGGTTCTTGCGAAGAGGCGAGAAGCGAGAAAGAGCGTTCAAGTGTATTTGATGCTGTCGAGTCTAGCGCCCCCTCGAGCGCAGCGTACTCGCAGTGCAACGATCTCGATTCTCGCCTCTCTAAAAGCGAAAATGGCCAGCTAACCGCTGACCATCATACGTAAAATCGCTTTTAGATATTAATTAAGCTTTAGCTGCAGCCGCTGCTTTAGCGATAGCTGCAAAACCAGCCGCGTTTAGCGCTGCGCCGCCAACTAGAGCACCGTCGATGTCTGGTTGTGCGAAGTAAGACTCAGCGTTCTCTGGCTTAACAGAGCCGCCGTATTGGATGATAACTTGCTCAGCGACTGCTGCGTCTTTTTCTGCGATCAGTGCGCGGATAGAAGCGTGGATTCGCTGTGCATCTTCTGCAGTTGCTGCTTTACCAGTACCGATTGCCCAGATTGGCTCGTATGCGATGATTGCGCCATTTAGTGCTTCAACGCCGTATGCGTCGATCACTGCGTTGATTTGACGAGCACAAACTGCTTCAGTTTCGCCTGCTTCGTTTTGCGCTTCAGACTCACCGATACAGAAAACTGGTTTTAGGCCGTTCTCTTTTAGGAAAGCGAATTTCTTAGCTACAAACTCGTCTGATTCGTTGTGGTACTCACGACGCTCAGAGTGGCCGATGATGATGTGAGTTGCACCGAAATCTTTCAACATTTCTGGAGACATGTCGCCAGTGAAGGCGCCGCTGTTGTTTACGTCAGTGTTTTGTGCACCCAAGATGATTTTGTTACCACCTTCTGCGATTAGGCGCTCAGCCATATCTAGGTACAGTGCTGGTGGAGCAACGGCAACATCAACGCCCGTTACACCTTCAAGCTCTTTGTTTAGACCGTTTAGCAGCTCAGTTACCATTGCCTTGCTACCATTCAGTTTCCAGTTTCCCATCACTACAGGACGACGCATAGGAGTATCTCCATTTCAAATAAATAAAAAAATAAAAATAATAATCGAGGATGACCAGTACTTGCCCCCGCAAAGCCATCCCGTTTAAGTGTTTCGAATATAACAGATTAATTTTTCCAGATCATGACTCCCGACAAACCTTTCTCGCCCACTACGCCTACAAAGTGTGATCGGTCAAACGTTTTCGTGCTCGGGAGCACAGTATCACTTCGTTCCGAGGTTCGGGTTTCGCTTCGCTCCGAGGTGCGGGTATCACTTCGTTCCGGGTTGCGAGGAGTTAAGCGCGTGAGTTAAGTTCATCGAGACTCACGTTTTTGGATCGAGGATTGGTTTTCGGTTCGCTCCCAGGGGCCAGGGGTATGTCGCGTGTGTTAGACTCGTTGCAACCCAAGCGTCTTTATATACAGTTTAAGCACGCAGTGTTCCAAGGAGTGAGGAACCGACCAAGTGCGTTAACCCCCTCGCACCTCGAAGGGCTATGCCCGTACCCGCTCCTCGAACCTTTAGTTAAGGAGAAAGGTAGATGCCGAATTTGATCATGGAGTACACCAATACGCTTGAAGAGCGAGTCAATGTTCAAGGGCTGTTGGAAGATTTGCATCAAGTGGTGCTCGACAGTGGCCTGTTTGAGCTCAATGATGTGCGCTCACGCGCCTTGCGTTATCACCACTGGTTAATCGGCGAGCATCAAGACGATGCCGACTTTATTCACCTGCGCTTCGAACTATTAGCCGGCCGCAGCGACGTTCAAAAGCAGACCCTTTCCGAACAGTTAATGACGGTGCTTCAAACTCAAGCAAGCCAAGTGGGGTCGCTGAGTGTGGATGTGCGGGATATGGATCCTGTGGGATTTTGTAAGCGCATCACGCTCTGATAACAGGGGGCGAGGAGCGGGTTACACTTCGTTCCGAGGAGCGAGGAGGTAGTCACGCGTGTTAAATTCCTCATACCTAGAACCAGCTTTTTAGGGGACGGTGATTTATTCACGCGCGTCGGACACCTCGCACCTCGCAGGGCAACGCCCGTCCCCGCACCTCGAACCTTTATTTCCGGAGTAAAATCTGTTCCACCAAGTGATTAGGCCCTTTCTTCAATATAAGTCGAGCGCGCTCCTTAGTCGGGAGGATGTTGTCTTGGAGGTTTTTGCCGTTGATCTCTTGCCAGATGGACTTGGCTTTTTCTATTGCCTGGTTTTCGCTTAGGCGGGTGTAGTGGTGGAAGTAGGAGTTCTTGTCCATGAAGGCGCCGCTGCGAAAGTTGAGGAAGCGCTCGACATACCACTGCTCAATCACTTCTGGCTCGGCGTCAACGTAAAGAGAGAAGTCTAAGAAATCAGAGATAAACGTGCGGTGTGGCTCGTGTGGATAGTCCATGCCGCTTTGTAGGACATTCAGACCCTCAATAATGATCACGTCGGGTGAGTCAATCACCTGCTTTTCTTCAGTAATGTCATAGGTTAAGTGCGAATAGACCGGTACCTTGAGTGGGAACTGGCCCGCTTTAGCACGTGCGACAAAAGCAAGTAGGCGGCGAATGTTGTACGACTCGGGAAAGCCCTTGCGATGCATAATGTTGCGCTGCTCTAACTCGCGTTTCGAGTAGAGGAAACCATCGGTAGTGACCAAATCGACTTTAGCATGGTTATCCCAGCGGGAAAGAAGAGCTTGCAGCAGACGAGCTGTGGTACTTTTGCCTACCGCGACGCTGCCAGCAACACCAATAATGAAGGGCTGCTTGCTAATCTTGTGACCAAGGAAGTTGTTTAACACCGTGTTGCGACCCTGGCGTGACTTTATATACAGATTAATCAGACGCGCGAGCGGCAGGTAGATCTCGACCGCCTCTTTCATGGTCAGACTCTCGTTTACCCCTTGTAGCTCGACAAGATCATCCTCAGTGAGGGTCATGGGGACGGAATTGCGCAATTCGGCCCATTGATGACGGTCGAAAGTTAGGTATGGGGTCATGTCATTCGTCCAGGTTGTTGTATTGAAGGTGTTATTTATAAGGAGGATTGTTAATTATTTTCATTAACCTCCTGCGAGGAACATACTCCAGTCAACACAGAATGCAAATAATGCGCTAGGATTTCTGCGCACTTAGCGCAACTTTTGTCCAAAATCACGCCATTTAGAAAAAATGTGCCGAAAAAGCGTTTTTTTTTGTGATTTGGTCTTGCCAGAGGAGAAATCCTTCAATAAAATGCGCCCCACTTGTGCCGACTTAGCTCAGTAGGTAGAGCAACTGACTTGTAATCAGTAGGTCACCAGTTCGATTCCGGTAGTCGGCACCACTTTCACTTTGCCTCGGGCAATGATGACGAAAGTGGACAAGTTTTGTGGGGGGGTTCCCGAGTGGCCAAAGGGAGCAGACTGTAAATCTGCCGGCACTGCCTTCGATGGTTCGAATCCGTCCCCCCCCACCATTTTCTTTAGGAAATAGCGTTCAAGAGTTACGTGTTGCGGGCATCGTATAATGGCTATTACCTCAGCCTTCCAAGCTGATGATGCGGGTTCGATTCCCGCTGCCCGCTCCACTCTTTACGAGTGCTGATATAGCTCAGGTGGTAGAGCGCATCCTTGGTAAGGATGAGGTCGGCAGTTCGAGTCTGCCTATCAGCACCAGCTTCATGCATGCATTTCCTTTTGATCCTTTCTTTTAACTAAACTACGTTTAGTCTTTAAGAGGAAGTCTATTACCAAACTATTTTGGTTGCGTGGTCATCAAAGCCACTTAAATCCGTACCTATGAGGGACAACTCATGTCTAAAGAAAAATTTGAACGTACGAAACCGCACGTAAACGTTGGTACTATCGGCCACGTTGACCACGGTAAAACAACTCTAACTGCAGCTATCTGTACTACTCTAGCTAAAGTATACGGCGGTGAAGCGAAAGACTTCGCATCTATCGATAACGCTCCAGAAGAGCGTGAGCGCGGTATCACAATCGCAACTTCTCACGTTGAGTACGACACTCCAACTCGTCACTACGCACACGTAGACTGTCCAGGACACGCGGATTATGTTAAGAACATGATCACAGGTGCTGCACAGATGGACGGTGGTATCCTAGTTGTTGCTGCAACTGACGGCCCAATGCCTCAGACTCGTGAGCACATCCTACTAGGCCGTCAGGTTGGTATCCCATACATCATCGTATTCATGAACAAATGTGACATGGTTGACGATGAAGAGCTACTAGAACTAGTAGAAATGGAAGTTCGTGAACTTCTATCTGAATACGAATTCCCAGGTGACGACCTACCAGTAATCCAAGGTTCAGCTCTTGGTGCACTAAACGGTGAGAAGCAGTGGGAAGACAAGATCGTTGAGCTAGCAGAAGCTCTAGATTCTTACAT